>CAZNSZ010000014.1:28792-62403 GCA_964575865.1 uncultured Bacteroides sp.
CGACTGACTATGCATTGTACGTGGAGGAACTGGTCTCTCCTCCCCTTCCCGTCCAGTTGGTATGGAAGAATTCGCCCCGGGGACGGTCCGTCCTTTCATAGGTATGTGCCCCGAAATAGTCCCGCTGAGCCTGCAGCATGTTGGCGGGAAGCCGTTCCGAACGGTACCCGTCAAAGTAGTTGAGTGCGGTGGTGAAAGCAGGGACCGGGATCCCGTTGGTCAGCGCGGTGGCCACCACCCTCCTCCATCCTTCCTGTGCCTTCTCCACCTTCTCCTTGAAGAAGGGATCCAGAAGCAGGTTGGGCAGGTCCGGGTTCTGGTCGAAGGCATCCTTGATCTTTCCGAGGAAAACGGACCGGATGATACACCCCCCCCGCCAGAGCAGGGCGATCCCTCCGTAATTGAGGCTCCATCCATACTCCTTTGCAGCTTCCCTCATCAGGGTGTATCCCTGGGCATAGGAGACGATTTTGGAAGCGTAGAGCGCATTTTTGATGTCTTCGACGAAAACATTCCGGTCACCGGCAAATGACGGTTCGGGGCCCGACAGCACCCTGGAAGCCTCCACGCGTTCCTCTTTCAGGGCGGAAAGGCAGCGCGCAAATACCGATTCCCCGATCAGGGTGAGGGGAATGCCCAGGTTCAGCGCCTCGATGCCGGTCCATTTTCCGGTACCTTTCTGACCGGCTGTATCGAGGATCTTTTCCAGCAGCGGTTCCCCGTCCTCATCACGGAAGGCCAGGATATCCCTGGTGATCTCGATCAGGTAACTGTCCAGTTCCCCCTCGTTCCATGTTTTGAACACCTGGTGCATCTCGTCGGCGTTCATCTTCAGCAGGTTCTTCATCAGGTTGTAGGCCTCGCTGATCAGCTGCATGTCGCCGTATTCGATCCCGTTATGGACCATTTTTACAAAGTGCCCTGCCCCGTCGGAGCCCACCCAGTCACAACAGGGGGTTCCGTCCTCCACCTTGGCGGCGATAGCCTGAAAAACAGGCTTCACATGGGGCCATGCCTCTTCCGAGCCTCCCGGCATAATGGATGGGCCCAGCAGTGCTCCCTCTTCGCCACCCGAGACTCCTGTGCCGATGAACCGGAATCCTTTGCCCTCCACGTATTCGGTACGCCGGATGGTATCGGGAAAATGAGAATTCCCTCCATCGATGATGATATCACCCTCCTCCAGGTGGGGAAGCAGCAATTCGATGAAATCATCCACCGGTTTCCCGGCTTTTACCAGCAGCATCACCTTCCTTGGCCGCTCCAGGGAAGCGATCAGTTCCTCAATGGAGCGGGCACCGATGAAGTTCTTTCCTTTCCCCCTTCCCCCCATGAAACGGTCCACCTTCTCCACGGTACGGTTATAGACCGCCACGGTAAATCCGTTCCGTTCCATATTCAAAACCAGGTTTTCACCCATGACTGCCAGGCCGATCAGGCCGATATCCGCTTTCTTTTTCATTGATCGTGTTCTTTTAATTGGTTATTTGCTTTGTTTTTCACGTTATGCACAATAATCGGAGAGGACCGAAAACCCGAGTCCCTCCAGCATCTCCCTGATCTCCCGGTAACCCTGGAACAGGCGTACGGCATAGGCGTGCGGTTCCCTCCTCGGGGGGTAAGCGCCGCGCAATTCCTCAAAAGCCGACGGGTCGTTTCTGAGAGCGGCATCATCCCGCGTGATGTCGTAGGTCTGCCGGTAAATCTCCCGGAGCAATTCCAGCGGGCTGCCCTGGGAAGCATCGGCCAGCAACTCTGAAGGCTGCGGGTCGGGCACTCCGGAAGGCACCCAGTGGTCCAGCCCCAGCTGAAAACGACGGCTAACCGCCTGTACGGCGGCCATGGTGCCGTTGGCCTTCCCGTCCAGTGAATATCCTGCAATGTGCGGGGTGGCCAGGGTAAGACGCTCCAGAAGGGAGTGATTGATCGTGGGTTCTCCCTCGAAGACATCCAGTACCGCGCCCGAAAGGTGACCGCTTTGCAACGCTTCCAGGAGGGATTTCTCCTCCACCACCTCACCCCTTGAAGTGTTGAACAGGAACGCACCGGGTTTCATTTGCCTCAGGAAGCCGATATCCGCCAGGTGCCAGGTGGCATCGGGTCCATTCCTGGTGAGGGGAACATGCAGGGTGACCACGTCTGACCTGGCCCGGAGCTCCCCGATCTCCACAAACCCGCCCGGCCCTTCCGTTCTCTGCCGGGGCGGATCGTTCAGCAGCACCTTCATCCCGAGGATCTCAGCCGCCCTGGCCACCTTGCTTCCCACATTGCCCACACCGACCACACCCAGGGTGAGCCCTGCAGGATCGAGCCCGCGGCTGTCCAGCAGGTGGAGCAGGGCCGATACCATGTACTGCTGCACCGAGCCGGAGTTGCACCCCGGAGCATTGGCCACCCCGATCCCCTTTTCCCGGCAGTAGGCCTCATCGATGTGGTCCGTACCGATGGTGGCCGATGCGATGAAACGTACCCGGGTCCCCTCAAGGAGATTGCGGTCGCAACGGGTGCGGGTGCGGGTAATCAGTGCATCGGCTTCCCTGAGATCAGCAGCGGTGATCATCCCCCCGGGCAGGTAGGTCACCCCGGCCACTTCGTCCAGCGCCCCCCTGAGGAATGGTATCTTATCGTCGGCTACGATACGGATCATGGAACTCAAATGTTGAATTTCTCCTTCCAGGACCAGAGTCCGAGGGCGGGATTGGAAATGAAGAAAAACTCCTCACCGTCCGGCAGGCGGTTGAATCCGTCCTTCAGTTCTCGAGGATCGTACCGTTCCATCATCGCTGTGAGTTCCCCGTAGCCGTAGTTCACCGATTCGATCTCCTCCCGTGTCAGGGCACCGGGACAGTAAGTCACCCGGAACCTGCCCTCGGTGGAGCCATGGATCAGGTGGGCGGCTGCACTGAGGTTGGCCCTGAGATCCTCATTTTCATCCACAGCTTGAAGGATCTCCGGCGTGGTCAGGTAACCGTATTTCCGTATCAGACGGTCAATCTCCCTGTCCTCGCCGAACTCCTTCAGTCCCGGCGCCAGTACGATCAGCTCCCCTCCGTCGGCAATGGCCATTCTTGTCCTGTAGATGCTTTTGTTGCCCAGCCAGGTGCTCTTGAACTCCTCCGGTTCCAGGTAGACCACCACCTTCTCCAGCGGGGTATCCAGCATCTGGAAATTAACTTTGAGGGAGAGTTCAGAAGCCTTGATAAAGCAGGTTTCATCATCACCGATAAAGAGTCCCCGGACCACCAGCGCTCCTTCACTGTCCCGCCCGATGACCGTGAGCACATAGACCACAGGAAGATCGCCCGCAAATCTCTCAGATGCATAATTGAGCACTCTCCTGACCGGAGTATCTGCCCTTCCCATGATCCTTTCCATTCCGTATGCGGCACCCAGAAAATGGCTCTTGTTGATCCCTTCAGGGCCTCCCGTTCCCACAAAAATGTTCTTGTTATGGTTGGCCATGCCGATCACCTCGTGGGGCACCACCTGTCCCACCGAGAGGATCAGGTCATGTCCCCCCTCCACCAGAAGGCGGTTGACCTGCGCAGGCCAGGGATAGGAAACCCTGGCTTCCGAGACTTCCTCCACAAAGGCGGCGGGCACTTCGCCCAGGGTCACCACATCGTTCCTCCAGTCATGTACCCTGAAACGGCCGGAGGGCACGCCGGGAAACATTTTGCTGATCTCCCCCGGGGTCATGGGCGCATGGGTTCCGAGGGCCGGAAGTACATCGGTCAGCCGCTCCCCGAAATAGTCATGGGCGAATCCGGTGATGGTCCCTGCCCTGCTGTAATACCGGGTAATATCGGGAGGGATTGCCAGAACCCTGTTCCTCCTTCCCAGTTTTTCCATGGCCCCGATGAATCCTTCCCGCAGCTCCTGTCCGCTCAGGTTCACATCGGGTCCGCCTTTTTCAAAATAGATCATGTTCCGTTCGATTGATCGTTTAAACTCCCCCGAATGCACTGTATCCTCCGTCAACCGGGATACAGACACCGGTAATGAACCGGCTCAGGTCGGAGACCAGGAACAGGACTGTGCCATTCAGATCGTCCGGTTCGCCGAATACCCCCATGGGTGTGTTGGCAATGATCTTTCTGCCTCTGGAGGTCAGGTCTCCCGTTGACTCTTCAAGCAGCAGGAAGCGGTTCTGGTTGGTCAGGAAGAATCCGGGTGCGATGGCATTGACCCTGACCCCCACTTTTGCAAAATGCACTGCCAGCCATTCGGTGAAATTATTCACCGAGGCTTTGGCTGCCGAATAGGCAGGGATCTTGGTCAGCGGCTTGTAGGAGTTCATGGAAGAGATGTTGAGCACCACCCCCCGCTGCCTCCTGACCATGTCCCTGGTAAACACCAGTGTGGGAAGCAGTGTGCCGGTGAAATTCAAATCAAATACCCTTTGAAATCCTTCCAGTTCCAGGCCGAAGAACCCTTCGTCAAGCCGGTTCAGGTCCTCTTCGGTCAGCTCCTCCAGCCTGGTGGTCGCTTTCGGGGAATTTCCGCCGGCACCGTTGATCAGCATATCGATCTCCCCCACCTCGGCAATAATTTTTTCCCGGATCGCCTCCAGGGAATCCCGGTCCAGCACGTCTGCCTTGTATCCGTGGCAAACGGTCCCTGTTTCAGCCGAGATCTCCCCGGCCACTTTACGGGCCGCTTCTTCATTGATGTCCAGGATGACCGGGATCACCCCCACTGAGGCCAGTCCTGCCGCCATGGAGGTTCCGAGGACCCCGCCGCCTCCGGTAATGACACAGATTTTGTTCTTGAGGTGTTCGAAAGAAAGTGGTTCCATGTTGTTCGGTTTTTTATTGGATGGTATAGTAGCCCAGGTTCTCCCGGGTGATGATGTCAATGGGCATCAGCTGACGCGTTTCAGGTTCCCGGTTGAAGGCAACCAGGTAGAAGAGGGATTGCAGTCCGCGGTAAGCCTGCTCCTCAGGTCGCTGGGAGATCAGAAAATCGATGTAATCCCTTTTGAGGTATTCGATGCTGGCCGGAAGCAGGTCGTAACCCACCAGGCGGACATTCATCATTCCCTTGGCAGCCAGGAATTCAGCCACCTTGTAGACCCGCGAATTGGTCACAAACAGTCCGGCAATGTCATACTGCCTGAAAGCTTCCTCCAGGTGAGCGTTCAAACGGGTTTCCTCCACCCCGTTCAGATCAATGGTGACCAGCAGGTCAAGGCGGTCGCTCCGCTCCTCGAAAAAGGTCCGGAATCCCTTTTCCCTGCTGATGATGTGTTCATAGTGTGCCTTTCGCGAGGAGAGGTTGATGATGGCCACATCCCTCCTTGGCTCCATGCCGTAGTTGATCAGCTTGGCCGCCACATATCCGCTCTGAAAAGCATCCTGACCCACATAGCTTCTCACCGAGGCCTCCTCCAGAAGGGAGTTGAACAGGATCAGCGGGATGCCCTCCTGTTCACACCGGCGGATAAAGGAAAGGGACTCCTCCTTGAATACGGGGGCAAACAACACACCCTGGATGCGTCCGTAGGGAAAACGTTCCATCAGGCCGGCAAAGTCACCCTCGTCGAACTGGTCGAAATAGAAATGCTCAACCGACAGGTTGAAATGCCCCAGTTCTTCCGTGGCTTTCATGACTCCTGTCCGGGGAAGCTTCCAGAATACGTGTTCGTTAACGAGCCTCGGCATCACCACCCCCAGTGTGATCTCCCGCTTGAGGGCCAGGGAACTTGCCATCACATCGGTGGTGTAGTTGTACTGCTCCAGCAGTTTCCTGATCCTTTCCCTGGTGGCATCAGAGACCTCTCCCCGGTTATGGATCACCCTGTCCACCGTCCCTATTGAGACATTGGCGATCTGCGCGATATCCTTGATCCTGATTTTTCCCATGCGGTTCGATCCCATTGGAATCCTGTTGAAAAAGCGTGGTACAAGTTTGCCAATTCCTTAACAAAACTATAAAATTAATTTTGCTTTTGCGCCCTTTTTCTTTAATTTCGTGATCGTACACGGAAACCAAAACCAGCCACATGAAACTTGAAAAGTACACCTTCGGGATCGGAGACCGGTTTGCTCAGCAGGGAGAAGCCCAGCTGAAAGCCATTATGCGGGCGAGGGAGGAGGGCATCGACATCGTACCGGTCTGGAACAAATCCAACCGGGAGCACCTGACCATACACACCACCCCCGCGGATGTGAGAAGGGAGGCCGATGAGGCCGTCAGGGCCCTCGGATGGAAGCATCCCTATTATGTGGATGCCGACCACATCAACCTGGGCACCGTGGACCGTTTCATTCCCCATTCCGATTTTTTCACACTGGATGTGGCCGATTTTATCGGCAGCAGTGTATCCGGTGAGGAAGTAAAACAATTCATGGATTGGGCAGCCCCTTATGCCGGCACCCTTGTAATCCCCGGAATCGAAAAGCCTTTCCGGATCGATCAGCCTTTCCTGGAAAGGGTTGCGGGACAGTTCCTGGGAGCCGTCCGGGAAGCTTCCTCCATTTATGAACACATTGCCGGGACCAGGGGAAACGAAGATTTCGTGGCGGAGGTCTCCATGGACGAGGTGGATGCGCCGCAAACCCCTTCAGAGCTCTTCTTTATCCTGCTGATGATCCGCCATTACCGCATTCCCGCGCAGACCATCGCCCCCAAATTCACGGGGAGGTTCAACAAAGGGGTGGATTATGCGGGGGATACGGAATTGTTCCGAAAGGAGTTCGAACAGGACCTGCTGGTCATCGACCATGCGGTGCGCACATTCGGACTGCCGGAAAATCTCAAACTGAGCGTCCATTCCGGCAGTGACAAATTCGCCATCTATCCCATCATGGGCGAGCTGATCAGACGTCACGGTAAAGGGATCCATGTAAAAACAGCGGGTACCACCTGGCTCGAAGAGGTGATCGGGCTTGCCATGTCGGGCGGCCGGGCCCTGAAGATGGCAGCCGATATCTACCGGGAAGCCTTTGCCAGGAGGGAAGAGCTCTGTGCTCCCTATGCGGCGGTCATCGATATCGATCCGGGCACCCTTCCCCTCCCGGATGAGGTCAATCGCTGGAGCAGTGATCAGTTCGCACATACCCTCAGGCACGATCCTTCACATCCCGACTACCATCCCGGATTCAGGCAGCTGATCCATGTGGGATACAAAGTGGCCGCCGAAATGGGGGATGCTTTCCTGGAAATGGTAAGAACCAACAGGGAGGTGGTTGCCGAGCAGGTGACCGCCAATATTTACGAAAGACACATCAGAAGATTATTTAACTGATCCGAACATGAAGCCGTTTCTTGACAAGGATTTTTTACTGAACACCGGAACCGCCAGGCGCCTGTACCATGAAGTCGCCAGCATACAGCCAATCATCGATTACCACTGCCACCTTGACCCGCAGCAGATCGCCGGGGACATCCGCTTCGAGAACCTGACCCGGATCTGGCTTGCCGGGGACCATTACAAGTGGAGGGCCATGCGTGCCAACGGGATCGACGAAAAATACTGCACCGGGGACGCACCGGACAAGGAAAAGTTCCGCAAATGGGCGGAAACGGTTCCGGAGACCCTGAGGAATCCGCTGTATCATTGGACGCACCTGGAACTTCAGCGTTATTTCGGGATCCATGAACTGCTGAATGCTGAAAGCGCGGACCGCATCTACGAGCAGGCCGGCGAGATGCTCCGGTCTCCGGAATTCAGCGTCAGGAACCTGATACGGAAAATGAACGTGGAAGTGATCTGTACCACAGATGATCCCGCGGACTCCCTTGAACACCACCGGAAGATCAGGGAAGATGGTTTCGAAACAAAGGTTTTTCCCGCATGGAGGGCCGATAAGGCCATGGCCATCGGGGATCCGGATTCCTTCAATGCATACATGGATAAGCTGGAAGAGGTCTCCGGGACCTCTGTCTCATCCTATATGGAGTTGCTGACCGCACTTTCCCAGCGGCACGATTTCTTCCATGAAATGGGGTGCCGGATCTCGGACCATGGCATGGAGAGCTTCTATGCGGAATCATTCGACCACCGGGAAATTGAAAAAATATTCCTTAAGGTCCGGAGCGGTAAGAAGGCCAACGAGCAGGAGGTCAGGAAATTCAAATCAGCCATGCTGATCGAACTGGCGGTCATGGACCATGAGAAGGAGTGGACCCAGCAGTTTCATGTGGGAGCGCTTCGCAACAACAACTCCAGGAGGTATTTCGAGCTGGGGCCTGATACCGGATATGATTCCATCGGGGACTTCAGGATGGCCCGGGAAATGTCCCGTTTCCTGGATAAACTGGATCAGCAGGGACAGCTGGCCAAGACCATCGTGTACAACCTGAATCCGGCAGACAACGCACTGATGGCCACCATGATGGGAAATTTCAATGACGGGGTCACCCCGGGGAAGATGCAATTCGGTTCCGGCTGGTGGTTCCTGGATCAGAAATACGGCATGACCGACCAGATGAATGCCCTCTCCTCACTGGGGCTGCTCAGCCGGTTCGTCGGCATGCTCACCGATTCGAGGAGTTTTATGTCCTATCCCAGGCACGAATATTTCAGAAGACTCCTTTGCGACCTGATAGGGACCGATGTGGAGGCCGGCGAGATGCCCGATGATTTCCCCATGCTTGAAAGGCTTGTGGGCAATATCTGTTACCACAATGCCAGGGGGTATTTCGGGCTTCCGCGGTAACCCTTCCCATTTTACCCCGTAAACAGGTTCTGAGCTATATTATTTGTAGCTTTGGGTGGTAAGCTCGCGGAATTCAACCTGATGGTAAGAACATGGTTAACCTTGCTCCTGACAACAGGATGGCTGCTGAATCTCTATTCCCAGGGGATTGAGGGAGAGATCAGGGACCTGGAAGGAGAACCTGTGCCGTATGCCGCCATTTTCATCAAGGAACTGACCAGGGGGACCACCTGTAACGCACGCGGCCAATTCTCCCTGCCCCTGCCGGCCGGAACGTACACCATCTTCTTCAGGAGCCTGGGCTACACTGAGGTTACCAGGAACGTGGAGATCGGGGACCGGTTCATCAAACTGGAGATCGAACTGCCCCCGCAGACCTATATGATCCCGGAGGTCCGGGTCAGTGCCTCGGGGGAGGATCCTGCCTACTGGATCATGCGCAAGGCCATCGGTCTGGCCAACTACCACCTGAATGAAGTGGCCAGCTACAACGCGGAAATCTACATCAGGGGAACGGCATACATCGAAAACCTTCCGCGGGCCATCGCCCGCCGCATCGAAGTCAACGACATCCGGGTGAAGGAAGAGGAAGCCTACATGCTCGAGTCGCTCAACGAGGTGGTCTTCACGGCACCGGACCGTTACGAAATGCAGGTGATCGCCTCCCAGAACACCCTTCCAGGGTATACCGAGAACGTCAATCCCATGGATTATATCAATGCCAGCCTCTATCAGCAGCAGATCGAATCGGTGATCTCCCCGTTTGCCCGGAACGCATTCACTTACTACCGCTTCTCGTTCGAAGGCACCTTCATGGAGGGAACCCATGTGGTGAACAAGATCCGTGTCATTCCCAAACGGAAGAGCCAGCAATTGTGTGAGGGGACCCTGTACATTGTGGAGGACCTCTGGTGCCTCCACTCCTCGGACCTGAGGGTGGAGACCATCGCCGGAACGGTCTATCTGGAACAGCTGTATGCCAACGTGATCATGGATGCATGGCTCCCGGTCAGCCACAAGATCCGGGCCGAGGTGGATATCGCAGGGGTGCGTGGTCAGATCACCTATGTCTCCTCACTGGAATACAGCGAAGTGGTCCTTAATCCCAACCTTCCCGAGATCTATTTCTCAGCGCAGCAACAGGAGGTCAGCATAGTGGAACCGGAAGATGAGCAGGAACCGGTGCTTCAGGAAGATACCCTCTCCAGGGAGCAGGAAAAGATCCGCGAACTCCTGGAAAAGGAAGAGCTCTCCAACAGGGATGTATCCAGACTCTCCCGGCTGATGGAAAAGGAGGCTGAATCCGCTCAGGATGAACTGGAAGTGGACGAAATGAATCAGACCGGCACCACATTCACGGTGGCCAGGAACGCAGTCAACAATGATTCCCTGTACTGGAACAGGGTACGCCCCATTCCACTGACCCCCGAGGAGCATGTGACCATCCGCGAAAGGGATTCCGTCATGGGGGCCCGGGTGCTCGCCTCAGCCGGAGACACGGTCAGGACTTCCCATCGCCGGAGCCGCCCGTTCAGGGATGTGCTCACAGGCCGGACCTATTTCAGGAAACAGGGCCGGCTCCGGCTGACCTATGGCGGACTCGTCGATCCGGAAGCGTTTGATTACAACACCGTGGACGGGATCCATTATGCACAGAACTTCAGGTTCGAATACCGGAAGGACAGCCTGTATACCCTGCGGGGCCTGTACAGCGCAGGGTATGCCTTTCACAGGGGCGCCCCTTCGTTCAGGTTCTATACGGACCTGCTGTACGCACCCCTCAGGAGGGGTAAGGTCTACCTGGATGTCAGCTACGGATCAACCGATTTCAACCGGGAGACCGGGATGCCGTCCTTTACCAACATGGCCTATACCCTGCTGCTGAGGGAGAATTATCTGAAGAAATATGAGCAGATCGGTGCGAAACTCTACAACCGGATCGATCTGGCCAACGGCCTGGCACTGGAGACTTCTGCTTCCCTGGAGTGGAAGAACGCCCTCTCCAACCACAGCGACTTCTCATTCCTCTACAGCAAAAGCAGGGAATTCTCCCCCAATATCCCCGGGGGACTTCAAGCCGGAGATCCCGCACTTTCCGACCGCAGGCAACTGGCCGCCTTCATACAACTGAGCTACACTCCAAGGCAGTATTACATCATACAGAACCACCGCAAGGAGCTGAGGGAATCGGACTGGCCCACCTTCCGGATGGCTTACACACAGGCCTTCCCCTTCAGCGGAGGCGCATGGTCCGATTACTCCCGTATCGATGCGGGGATCTCGCAGACCCTGGAAGTGGGCCTGCTGAGCGAACTTAGGTATGGACTGGAAGGGGGTTATTACTTGCATCGCAACTCACTGCATTACAGCGACTACAAACATTTTAAGTCCAGTCCCCTGCTGATCGACATGGCTGATTTCGAGGATGCACTGATGCTGATGGATTATTACGAGGCCTCCACCTCCGAATACTGGGCCGCGGTAAATGCAAGGCTTTCATCCTCCTACCTGCTCATCAAGTTCCTGCCCTGGTTTTCAGAAAGGCTGTGGAAGGAGGCCATCGGGCTTTCCTACCTGTATACCCCTTCCACCCCCCATTACCTCCAGGCGGGATACAGCCTCGAAGAGATCTTTTTTATGGTCGACCTCGGGGTATTTGTGGCCATCCAGGAGGGTCGCTACAAGGGATTCGGAGCCAGAGTGAACTTCAGGTTCTGAAGCAATAATCTCCTATTCCCTTTCCAGAATCAGACCCCTCATGATCAGGTACTGTGCTGCGATGTAGGTGACCATGATCAGGAAACCGGCCATGGGAATATCCCTGTAGAACCTGTCCAGTGCGATCATGCTGTCGGAAAGAACGAACAGCACCGAACCCGTGAATACAAGCAGATAACTTCGCCGGTTGACCCGCCCCTTCCGGTTCAGGGCCATCATGGACATGCCGATCAGGGATAGGGCGTAGAGCAACAGGACCGGTTTCATGGCTCCTTCAAGCCCCGGGAGCAGCAGATAGAAGATTCCCGCCACATACCCCAGGAACAGGAAGCCGATGATCAGGTTGTCCTGCAGGTATCCCCTTCCCCCGGTTTCGCTGTAACGGGTAAAAATGAAGATGTAGCTCACCTGGGCAAAAAAGAATCCCCCCACCCCGGCAAAGAAGAACAATTCATTCCTGCCTGAAAACATCAGGAAAATATCTCCCACCCATGAAAAAAAGAATGCAATGAGCACGGGAGTGGTCAATGCACTCTTTTTCCTGAACAGCAAGAAATAGAGAGCCATCCAGATCATGATCAGCGGTTTGACCGGATACTCAAGGCGGATATCACCGGTCAGCCTGCCGGTCAGCTCCACCGCAACAATGACGGTCAGCACAAGGTGCATGACCAGGGAAGTTTTTCTTTTCATGGGGCATTCCGTTATCTAAGGGATAAATGTAAAGAAATTGAAGATTCCAGGCGAAAAACTTACTTTTGTCTATCCTGCTTCACCATGAAAACCAAAAACAGATACGGCTACATCGAAGGTTTTGTAAGCATCGTGGTGAACCTTCTGTTATTCGGACTCAAATACTGGGCCGGCATTGTCACCGGATCGCTCGCCCTGATCGCCGATGCCTGGCACACCCTTTCCGACTCTGCCAGCTCGGTCATCGTAGTGGGCAGTGTGCGGATGGCATCCAGGAAAGCGGACAGGACCCACCCCTTCGGACATGGCCGCTACCAGGAGATCGCAGCCATTTTCATCGCTTTCCTGCTGGGCATCATCGCCTACGAGTTCTTCACCGGTGCCATTGAGAAATTCCGTCAGCATGAGCCCACACAGTTCGGAACACTGGCTATCGTGGTTACCGCACTTTCTGTGGTATTGAAGGAGGGACTGGCACAATATGCCTACTGGGCCTACCGGAAAACAGGCTTTGAGACACTCCGGGCTGACGGCTGGCACCACCGCAGCGATGCCCTTTCTTCCCTGGTGGTGCTGATAGGGATCCTGCTGGGAAACCGGTTCTGGTGGATGGATGCCGTGCTGGCGGTTATCATCAGCCTGATGCTGTTTTATGCCGTTTTCGAAATCATCAAAGAATCGGTGAACACGCTCCTCGGAGAACAACCGGCCCCTGAAATGATCAACAGGATCCATGATCTGATCGGTCAGGTCTCTTCCGAATCCATCCATCCCCACCATTTTCACCTGCACCGTTACGGGGACCACAGGGAGCTGACCTTCCATATCAAGCTACCCGGAACCATGGATATCGAATCGGGTCACCGCATTGCCAACGACATCGAAGACCTGCTCAGGAAAGAGCTGGAGATCGAAGCCACCATCCATGTGGAGCCGCTTTCCTGAACCTTACCCCTGCCGGACTCTCCTCATTAACCGCCAAATGGTGCGAAAACGGCACCATCATTTTTTTAAGCCCGGCTGCGCAATCGATTGTGCAGAATTGTTATCTTTGTATACCAGATGCGGAAACAGCACATCACCATTCACGATATTGCCAGGGAGCTGAATGTATCGGCTTCAACGGTGAGCCGTGCCCTTCAGAATCATCCCCGGATCAGCCTTTCCACCAGGGAGGCAGTCCAGAAACTGGCTGCGCGTCATCGCTACCAGCCCAATGTGGTGGCTTCCTCACTCCGGAAGGGAATGAGCAATACGGTGGGCGTTATCGTGCCACGCATCAACCGGAATTTCTTTGCTAATGTGATCGGGGGTATGGAAGAGATCCTGGCTTCATCAGGGAACCACCTGATGATCTGTCAGACCCATGAACGCTATGAGAGCGAGGTCCTTGCCATTCAGACCCTGATCAATGCCCGGGTGGAGGCGATCATCCTCTCCATCAGCATGGAGACCACCCGCAGCGAGCACCTCCGGATGTTGAATGACCTGGGAATCCGGCTGTTTTTCTTTGACCGGCAGTTCGAGGGGATCGATGCAGGGGCCGTTGTGGTGGACGACAGGAAGGGGGCCTACCTGATCGTGAAACACCTGCTTGAACAGGGATACAGGCGCATCTTTCACGTGGCAGGGTCAGCGCAGATTCCCATCTACAGGGACCGGAGGGCGGGATACCTGCTGGCCATGCAGGAAGCCGGTATAGAGGTTCCCCCCGCATGGATCCTCGAAAAGCCCCTTGTGCTGGAGGGAGGGATCGCTGCATTCAATGAAGCCATCCGCAATTCCCCGGCTCCCGATGCATTCTTCTGTGCCGGTGATTATGCCGCCCTTGGGATTTTACAGGCAGCCAAAAAACATGGGCTCAGGGTTCCCGGGAACCTGGGGATCACCGGATTTGCCAACGAACCATTCACGGCATTTCTGGAACCCTCCCTGACAACGGTGGATCAGCGGGGCGAGGAGATGGGCCGCCTGGTGGCACGCATGTACCTGGGATGCGGTGACAGGGATGTCCCCATGGATGAATGTGAAAGAATTGTACTGGAACCCGAACTGATGATCAGGGAGAGTTCCCTGCTTCAAATCAGAGATAAATTTGTATAAACCATTAAACCATATCTGTTATGGCCATCAATTATGAAGTCAGATTTTCGAACCATCCGGAAGATGCCAAACATTATGATACACAGAAACTCAGGAAGGAGTTCCTGGTGGAAACATTGATGGTGCCGGGTGAAATCAACCTGGTCTACTCCATGAACGACCGCTACATTGTTGGCGGAGCGGTACCCACTGACCATCTGGAACTTACATCCATCGATCCATTGAAATCCGAACATTTCTGTGACCGGAGGGAACTGGGGTTCATCAATGTGGGAGGACCGGGCCTGGTGCTGGTAGACGGCACGGAGTATCCCCTGGAATACAAAGAGGCACTCTATGTGGGGGCCGGATCCAAAAAGATCGAAATGATCAGTACGGTGCCGGACCGCCCCGCACACCTGTATTTCAATTCGGCGCCTGCCCATCACCCCTATCCGTGCAGGCGTGTCACGCTGAATGATGCAGAAGTCATGGAACTGGGCTCTCTTGAGCAATCCAATGCAAGGAGGATCAATAAACTGCTGGTCAATTCAGTGGTGGAGACCAACCAGCTTCAAATGGGAATGACCGAGCTGCAGCCCGGAAGCGTCTGGAACACCATGCCTCCCCACCTCCACGACAGGAGGATGGAAGCCTATTTCTATTTCGAGGTTCCGGAGGGCCAGGCTGTTTGTCATTTCATGGGCGATCCGGCGGAGACGCGGCACATCTGGATGACCAATGAACAGGCGGTCATCTCTCCTCCGTGGTCGATCCACTCCGCAGCAGGGACCAGCAATTATATTTTTATCTGGGGGATGGCAGGTGAGAACCTGGATTACGGTGACATGGACACCATCCGGCCGGATGAATTGCGGTGATGCCAGAACTGACACCATGAAACACACTGCAGTCACCGAGAAAGAAGCAACCTGGACCCGGGTGGGTCCCGGTGTGCGCCGTAAACTGATCCATACGGATCACCTGATGATGGTGGTGGTCGAATTTACATCCGGACCGGCCGCCCATCCCGACCCCTTCCACAACCACCCCCATGAGCAGGTCTCCTATGTGGCTGAAGGAGCCCTCATCCTTTTCGTCGAAGGTGCGGGTGAGCAGCGTCTGGTTCAGGGAGATATGTTTGCCATACCGTCAGGGATCCCGCATACCGTTCAGACCCTGACACCTGTCGTCAGGATCATAGACAGCTTTACCCCGCTCAGGGAGGATTTTTTATAACCAATAACCAAGAAACCTTATGTCAACGAAACTATTTGACCTTTCAGGAAAAAACGCACTGGTCACGGGAGGTACCCACGGTCTCGGGATGGCCATTGCCACCGGACTGGCCGAAGCGGGGGCCACCATCATCATCAACGATGTGTTCCCTGATAAGCTGGAAAATGCAAAGAAGGAATATGCGGAAAAGGGCATCCGCGTGCACACCTTCGTCCTGGATGTGACCGATGAGGAGGCTGTTGAGGAGATGATCCCGCAGATCGAATCTGAGGTGGGTCCCATCGATATCCTGGTTAACAACGCAGGGATCATCAAACGCATCCCCATCCTTGAAATGAAAGCCAGCGAATTCAGGCAGGTACTGGATGTGGACCTCACCGGACCCTTTATCATGTCAAAGGCGGTGGCCAGGGGGATGGTAAAAAGGGGGCATGGGAAAATCATCAATATGTGCAGCATGATGAGTGAGCTGGGACGGGATACCGTATCGGCATACGCGGCAGCCAAAGGCGGATTGAAAATGCTTACCCGCAACATGGCCACAGAATGGGCCAGATACAACATCCAGGCGAACGGCATCGGGCCCGGATATTTTGCCACCGCCCAGACCGCACCCATCCGGGTGGACGGTCATCCGTTCAACGATTTTATCATTCAGCGGACTCCGGCAGGAAGGTGGGGCGACCCGGAGGACCTGGCAGGCACCGCCGTTTTTCTGGCATCGCGTGCTTCTGATTTCGTGAACGGACAGGTGGTCTATGTGGACGGCGGAATCCTGGCCACCATCGGGAAACCGGCCAACGAAAAGTAACCCTTTTTATCTTACCAAATACAACCCTTCCAACAATGAACCGAATCGCAATTCCAGGCCTCCTGCTTGCATTCATGCTCAGCGCCTGTAACCCCGGACCGGAAGTCCGCCTCCATGTGCGCAACCCGCTGGATCAGTCCAGGGAAGACGCCATCATCCTGCTCAACCGGAGTGCGGTTGAACAATGGATTGAAATCCCGGCCGGCCTCCTGCCCATCCTGGCCGATGCGGAGGGTGAACCCCTCCCCTGCCAGCTGGATGACATCGACGGGGACGGAGAGTGGAATGAGTTATTTGCACTGCTGGACATGGATCCCCTGGAGGAGTCCGCCGTCACCCTTCAACTGGTCCCGGAGGACCAGTACCCCGCTTTCACCGCAAGGACCAACATCAGGCTGGGTGCAAACCTGCCGGGCTATCCGGAACTGACTGTTGCAGAACGCCTGGAAGGGATCACCTATCACAACCACGGGCGGACCGGGGAGGTATACCAGATGGAAGGCCCTGCGTGGGAGAACGACAGGGTGGGATTCAGGAACTACCTGGATCAGCGCAACGGCATGGACATTTTCGGAAAACTGACAGCAGAAATGGTGATGGACAGTGTGGGGATCGCGGGCAGGCAGAGCTACCACGATCCTGATGATTGGGGGATGGATGTGCTCAAAGTCAATACCAGCCTGGGGGCAGGGGCCATCGCCTACCGCTTTAACGACTCGATATACAGGGTGGGCGACAACGGTTCAGGCACCTATGAACTGGTTTTTGAAGGGCCCTTGAGGAGCAGGTTCAACCTCGTCTACGATCCATGGGAGATAGCCGGCCGTCAGGTCAGCGTGCTCCACCAGATAGAGATCATCGCCGGCAGGCACTGTTACCAGAGCCAGGTCACCCTCTCGGGATCGGATGGTGAGTTTGATCTGGTCACCGGGATCGTCAATATCAAAAGTGACAGCCTTTACCTGCTCGACCAGCATCCGCAGTACTTCGGGCTGATGACCCATGACCTCCAGTCCGAGGACACCACACTGCTGGCCATGGCACTGCTTTTTCAGAAAATGGACCTGCGCTCGTACGGGGAGACCAGGAACAGTGGCGATGGGGTGACCGAGACCTATTATGCCGTGCTTGAGACCCGTGACAGCCAGCCCGTGCCCTACCGTTTCTATGCCCTTTGGGAGAAAGAGGATCCCAGATGGGCCGATCCGGAACAGGTGCAGGGTTACCTGCTGGAGGAAGCGGCCAGATGGAACCAGTCGGTGACCATCGAAGTGGAGCAGTAAGCAATCCCTGCCGGAAAAAAAAAGAATCCGGAGCCTTCCTCATCTGGTATGATGGGCAGGATCCGGATCCATAATGAATCTTTAAAGCAGGCGGGGCCGGTTACTTGTTGGTGTCCCCGTTGGCATTGTTCTCATACGTCACGTCCGTAAGAGCGGGATCCGAACTGTTGTTGATATAGATCCCATAGGACGACGAATGTGAAACCAGGGTGTTGGAAATCTCCGGTACACCCGGATTTCCGTTTTGAACATGCAGGTTCCCCGAACTGGAACTGTAGCCGCCCCCGTAGGATACCTCACAGTAATCCAGGATCGTGTTGGTTCCGGTTCCCGCGTAGAACCAGATTCCGTCCCAGTCACCGGGAGACTCAAATCCTGCAGGTGCTGCCGAGGTGAAAATGATCGGACTTCCCGGTTCGCCATCGGCCACCAGCACTCCGAAGTTTCCTGAATTTCCAACGTAGAGCGCACTGTTCTCGGTGAATTTGACCACCGTTCCGGGCTCAATGACCAGCCTGGAGCCGGTGGCCGCACCCAGATTCAGGTCATTGTCCACCACATAGGGCACGCCCTGGTTGATCCAGGTGACATCCGACTGCTCGATGTTATCCCCTTTGACCAGGATCCCCTTATCATCTGCATAGGTGTTGCCCTCCCCAATGGTGTGGGCGTAGTTACCGAAGATCTCCAGGGGATAGGTGGTATTATCAGCGAAGGAATTGTTCATGAACTCAGTGAACATGGCATCGTTGGTAAGCGTCAGACCCGTGCTTTCCGAATTGGTGAAAGAACAATGATTCACAGAGATGGAAGAACCATCCATGTAGATCATCCCGATTGAACCGGAATAACCTCCACCGAACTCAAAGTCACAATAAGCCAGGGAGGAGCCGCTTCCCGCCCCGTCGTAAAAACCAAGATAATCCCAGTCTCCCGGAGATTTCAGTCCATCCGCGGCAGCGGAAGTAAAGAGGATCCGGTTGGTTTCGGTACCTTCTGCGATCAGGGTGCCGAAATTGGAACTGTTACCCACGAAAATCCCCACGTTCGAACCCAGACGGATCTGAACGCCCGGGCTGATGGTTAGCTTGCTGCCGGTGGCTGATCCCACATTCAGGTCCCCTTCGATAAAATAGAAGGTACTTTGCTCCAGCCAGGTCACCTCTGCCAGTTCGATGCGGTCACCGTTGACCAGGATGCCCTGAACACCCGAAATCTCATTCTCCACACCGATCGTATGGGCATAGTTACCATGGATACTGATGGGAGCTTCAGCATTTTCATACACCTGATTTTGTGTAAAAGTGCTGAACCAGGCATCGTTGGTAAGGGCAACCCCGTAACCGCCGGAATAACGGATCACCGAATGCTCGATGGAGGCCTGTGCGCCATCCAGATAAACGGATCCGTAACCGGCAATTCTTCCCCCGTATTCAACCACACAATACCGCATTACAGACTGATCCGAGGCGCCATCATAGAAACCGATATGGTCCCAGTCACCCGGACTTGCAGTGGAGGCTGCCGATTTAAAAGTAATGGGTTTATCCGAGGTTCCCTCAGCCAGAAGGGTGGCACCCGAGGCTGTCCCTCCCGATCCGAAATAGAGTCCTGCTCCGCTGCTGAAACGGATTTCTGCACCCGCTTCAATGGTCAGGGTGGCCCCGCGTACATTCACATCTCCGGTGATCAGGTGTACCGCCTCGATCCAGGTCTGATCTTCTGAGATCACCCCCGAATGCTCAATGATCGAAGGTGTCTGCACTATCACCGTCTGGCTGTATTCGTCACTGCCTCCTGTTCCGTCGCTCACGGTCAGTGTGACCATGAACTCACCTCCTTCGGAGAATACATGAAAGGGATTGGCATCCTGAGAGGTTCCCCCGTCTCCGAAGTTCCAGCTGTAGGCCATACCATTGAGCGAACAGGAGGAGTTGAACATCACCGGTTCTCCGGCAGTAATTTCAGCGGGAGGAACGAAACAGGCCTGGGGCGCGTTCGGATCCTCCTCTTCCTCTTTTTTGCATGAGGTCAACAGGAGCATGACAGCCATTACCAGACCCCATCGTGTCGATTTCAGTTTCATCATGGAATTGATCAGTTTATAGTGGTTTATTTAGTCTAAATTAACGATATAGGAAGCAATCCGTTTAAACATCTCCCCGCTTTTAACATTTTTATGATTTACCATCAGTTCACTGCCAAAATCACCATTCAAAACCGAAACCTTATGTTTTTAATTATTCCTTTTATCTTTAGCAAAATATCTCTATTTTTAGATGCGCAATCGATTGTACAACCACCTATGAAACGACTGGATATCGCCCTGCTGATGAGGGATACTGGTGCAGTACCCCTCTTCTACCATCCCGATCCGGACACCTGTAAAGAGGTGATCTCGGCCTGCTACAGGGGCGGCATGAGGGTATTCGAATTCACCAACCGCGGAGACTTTGCCCATGAAACATTCGCCGAACTCTCACACTGGGCAGCAACTGAACTGCCTGATCTGCAACTTGGTGTGGGGACAGTGGTGGACACCGGCACCTGCAGCCTTTATATCCAGCTGGGGGCCAGGTTCATCGTCTCTCCCCTGCTGAATGAAGAGATGGCCCGGGTGTGCAACCGCAGGAAGGTCCTGTGGATTCCGGGATGCGCCACCGCATCGGAAATCGGCAGGGCGGAGGAACTGGGTGCGGAGGTGGTGAAACTCTTCCCGGGACCCACCATCGGAGGACCTGCATTCATGAAGGCTTACCTGGGCCCCTGCCCCTGGTCCAATCTCATGCCTTCCGGAGGGGTTTCCCCCACTGAAGAGAACCTGACCGAATGGTTCGATGCCGGGGCGTTTTGTGTGGGAATGGGATCCCAGCTGATCTCCAAAGAGATCATAACCTCCGGAGCGTACCATACCCTCGAAGCACAGGCCAGGGATGCACTGGAAATCATCCGGAAGATCCGGAACAAAGCGAACCGCCAATGATCAGAATAAA
The DNA here is from genome assembly GCA_964575865.1 of uncultured Bacteroides sp. GTDB lineage: Bacteria > Bacteroidota > Bacteroidia > Bacteroidales. Next base: position 49,275 of record CAZNSZ010000014.1, read on the forward strand.
ATTCATATTACCCGCCATTGCCGCCACCCTGCTCCTTACTGGCTGCAAGCCGCACGAGCAGGGAAAGGTTCTTAAGCTGGCCCACGGCCTGGATCCCTCCCACCCCGTTCACAGTGCCATGGTCTACATGGCGGACCGGTGTAAGGAGATCTCCGGCGGAGAGCTGACCATTGAGATCTATCCCAGCGGGCAGCTGGGCACGGAACAGCAGTGTGTGGAACTGCTGCAGATCGGAAGCCTGGCCATCACCAAGGTATCTGCCGCGGTCATGGAAAGTTTTACAGAGGATTATATGGTCCTGGGACTCCCTTATATCTTCAGGTCCAAAGAACACGCCTTCAAAGTGCTGGACGGGGAGATCGGAAAAGAATTGCTGATGAGTACCGAGCCTTTCCTGATCCGGGGATTGTGTTTCTACGATGCGGGAAGCAGGAGTTTTTACACCATCGACCGGCCCATTGAAACTCCAGATGACCTGAAAGGACTAAAGATCAGGGTGATGAAGAGCATCACGGCCATGGAGATGGTCAAGGCCCAGGGGGGATCCCCCACGCCCATCTCCTGGGGGGAGCTCTATACCGCCCTCCAGAGCGGGGTAGTTGACGGCGCTGAGAACAACCCGCCCAGTTTTTACACGAGCCACCATTACGAAGTATGCAAATACTACAGCCTGAACGAGCATACCATGGTGCCGGATGTGCTTATCGTGAGCCTTAAAGTCTGGGAGAAACTCTCGGACCAGGAAAAGAAATGGCTTCAGCAGGCTGCCGATGAATCGGTGCCGGTGGAAAGGGAACTGTGGAAGGAATCCACCGAAGAATCCCTCCGGCTGGTGCAGGAGGCCGGGGTGACCATCAACCGTCCCGACAAGGAACCGTTTGCCGAAAAAGTGACACCGCTCATTGAGTCCTACAGGAGCAATCCCAGGCTTTACGATTTGATCACACGCATCAAAGCAGTACAATAAACTCCGGAGATCATGAAGTTTGAACAACGTTTGAATCGGATCCTTGAAATATTTCTGGTCATCCTGATGTCTGTCCTGGTAATCGATGTGCTGTGGCAGGTCATCAGCCGCTACCTGCTCTCCTCTCCCAGCTCCTTCACCGATGAGCTGGCCGGTTACCTGCTGATCTGGGTTGGGATGCTGGGAGCTGCCTATGTGGCCGGAAGGCAGGAGCACCTGGCCATCGACATTCTCCTTCAGCGTTCACGTCCCGCTGTCCAGAAAAGGCTCTCCCTGTTCATACACATTTCCATCTTTCTGTTCGCCCTCGCCGTGATGGTCGCAGGCGGGATCATCCTCATGTACACCCGCTTCGTGCTGGGAGTCAAATCGGCTGCACTACAGCTCCCTCTGGGCTATGTCTACATCGTGATGCCCATCAGCGGCCTGATCATCATGTATTATAAAGTACTCCATATCATGGAGCTCAGAAAATCCTAACCTTATGGAAGTCCTCGTACTCGTCCTCAGCTTCGTTATCCTGCTGGTCATTGGGGTTCCTATTGCATTCAGCATAGGGATTTCCGGAATCCTGACCATGCTCATGTCCATCGATTCGCTTCCCGCATTCACCACCTATGCCCACCGGATGGCCACCGGGCTGGACAGCTTCGCGCTGCTGGCCATCCCGTTCTTCGTGCTGGCCGGAGGGATCATGAACAGCGGAGGGATCGCCATGAGACTGATCAACTTTGCCCGGGTGCTTGTGGGTGGATTTCCCGCCGGACTTGCCTTTGTGAATGTGATCGCCAACATGCTCTTCGGAGCCATCTCGGGATCCGCGGCAGCAGCTGCATCGGCCATCGGAAGCATCATGGGACCGGAAATGAAGAAGGAGGGATATAATGAGAACTTCAGTGCAGCGGTCAACATCACCTCAGCCACCACCGGGCTGACCATCCCCCCCAGCAACATCCTCATCATTTACTCATTGGCCAGCGGAGGAGCATCCATCACCGCCCTGTTCCTGGCAGGATACGTGCCCGGGATCCTGACCGGAGTAGGGATCATGCTGGTGGCCATGTCGATGATGGTATTGAAAAACAAGGGAATGAGCGGATTGATGAAAACCCTTTTCAAGGTGTTGATCGGCTCCCTGGTCCTGGTGGCTGCCGGAGTGGGATTGAAACTCCTTCATGACAAAGGATCGGTCACGCTGTTCAAAGGAGCCGCATACGGATTGCTGGCGCTCTTCCTGGCCTATTCGGTTTACAAGTCTGCCACCCGCTGGGAATTCTTCAAATTTGCATTCAGGAAGTTCCTGGATGCGCTGCCATCTTTGCTGATGCTGGTGATCGTTATCGGAGGGATCGTAGCCGGCTTTTTCACTGCCACGGAAGCTTCAGCAGTGGCAGTCCTCTACGCCCTGGTGCTTGCGCTTATTTACAAGGAGATCACCATGAAAGACATGCCGGCCATCATCCTCAGGTCCATCAGGACCACCTGCATCGTCCTGTTGCTGGTGGCCACAAGCATCGGGATGTCCTGGATCATGTCCTACGAGAACATCCCGCAGAATGTGAGCAGCGGTCTGCTCAACCTGAGTGACAATCCGTTTGTGATCCTGCTGGTCATCAATTTCATCCTGCTGTTCGTGGGGATCTTTATGGACATGACCCCGGCGGTGCTCATCTTTACCCCCATCTTCCTTCCGATCGTGACCACCCAGATGGGGATGGACCCGATCCATTTCGGGATCATCATCGTGCTGAACCTCTGCGTGGGATTGTGCACCCCGCCGGTGGGATCGGTGCTGTTCATCGGTTGCAGCGTGGCCAACCTGAAGATCGAAAAGGTCATCAGGCCACTGCTTCCCATGTTCGTGATCATGTTCGTGGTGCTGATGCTGGTGACCTACATCCCTGCGCTGAGCCTCTGGCTTCCCAACCTTCTGATGAAATAACGGGAAGGGAATGCGGAATAACTTAGCGTATTTTATACGTTAACTTTGTTTTTCATCCGTTTCTTTCCTAACTTAGCTTCATGGAGCGGGTGCACAGGGAGATCAATCCACACATTTCGGTCGACTGCGTGATCTTCGGTTTCAGCAAAAACCGGCTGAAAGTACTGCTCGTCCGGAGGTCCTTCAGGAACGATGCAGGTGCCGAGGAGACCGATTATAAGCTTCCCGGTGATTTTATCGGCCCCGAGGAGGACCTGGACCGGGCCGCCACCAGGACCCTGGAGGAGCTGACCGGTCTCACCGACATATTCCTGAAACAGTTCGGGGTATTCGGCCACCCCGACCGGATCAGGAAACCCGTCGATCTGAAGTGGCTCCGGGAAACAACGGGAATGGAGATCAAGCGCGTGGTGACTGCCGCCTACTATGCCCTGATCAATATTTCCGAAAGCAACCATGCCTTCGCCATTAAGAACAATGCTTCCTGGCTGGCACTGGACAGGGCCTCCAATCTTGCTTTCGACCATGAGGAGATTATCCGGGAAGGACTGGTCCACCTCCAGCATACCCTGCGGTTCGAGCCCATCGGTTTTGAACTGCTTCCCGAACGCTTTACCATCAGGGAGCTGCAGTCACTCTACGAGGGGATCCTGGACTGCAGGCTGGACAACAGAAATTTCAGAAAAAAAATCCTCCGGTCCGACTTCCTGGTTCAACTGAAGGAGAAGCAGCAGGGGGTGGCACACAAACCTGCGCACTACTACCAGTTTGACCGGGCCGGTTACGAGAGGAACAGGAGTGAGCGCTATACATTTGGCTTTTAAAGAAGATCGCTGGTATTCACTTGATAATAAAACAATTGAAAAGATATGTATCTGCTTGGATATGATGTTGGAAGTTCTTCGGTAAAGGCAAGCCTGATCAACGCGGAAACCGGCCGTGCCGTGGCCTCTGCCTTTCATCCGAAAAAAGAAATGAAAATCGATGCACCCAGGGCAGACTGGGCCGAACAGGACCCGGGGCTGTGGTGGTCCAACCTGAAGCTGGCCACCAACGATGTCCTCCAGTCGGCAGAACTGGACCCCTCCGCCATCAACGCCATCGGGATCGCCTACCAGATGCACGGACTGGTGCTGGTGGATAAAAACCACCAGCTGCTGAGGTCGTCCATCATCTGGTGTGATTCCAGGGCGGTCCCTTACGGGGATCATGCCATGAAAACGCTGGGAGAAGAGCAGTGTTTATCACACCTGCTCAATTCTCCGGGAAACTTCACCGCCTCCAAACTGAGCTGGGTCATTATGAACGAACCGGAGATCTATGAGAAAGCATACAAATTCATGCTACCAGGCGACTTCATCGCCATGAAGCTGACCGGGGAGATCAACACCACCATTTCAGGGTTATCCGAAGGGATCATGTGGGATTTCAAGGACAACTCCCTGGCCGATTTCCTGCTGGATTATTACGGGATCCACAGGCACCTGATCCCCGATATCGTCCCCACCTTCAGCGAGCAGGGCCGCTTATCCGCCTCGGCCGCAGAGGAGCTGGGACTCGTGCCAGGGATTCAGGTCTCCTACAGGGCAGGTGACCAGCCGAACAATGCTTTTTCGCTGAATGTGCTGAATCCCGGAGAGATCGCTGCAACGGCTGGAACTTCCGGGGTGGTATACGGGGTGAGCGACGAAGTCAAATACGATCCGCGCAGCAGGGTGAATACCTTCGCCCATGTGAACCATAGTCCGGAACTGAACAGGCTGGGTGTTCTGCTCTGCATCAACGGTACAGGGATCCAGTATTCCTGGCTGAAGCAGCACCTTGCCCAGCGTGAGATGAACTATCCCGCCCTGAACGACCTGGCCTCGGAAGCTCCCGTAGGTTCCGACGGGCTGCTCATGCTTCCCTTCGGCAACGGGGCGGAGAGGATGCTGGGCAACAAGAACGTGGGAGCCACCATCAAGAACATCAATTTCAACATGCACAATGCCGCTCACCTGGTGCGGGCCACACAGGAAGGTGTCGCCTTTTCAATGCATTACGGCATGAACATCATGAAAGAGATCGGGATCCATCCATCGGTCATCCGCGCCGGCCTGGCCAACATGTTCCTGAGCCCGGTCTTCCGTGACACCCTGGCCGAGGTATCGGGCTCTACCATAGAGCTTTATGACACCGACGGATCAGTGGGTGCGGCCAACGGTGCAGGCATCGGATCGGGGACCTATGGTTCCTTTTCCGAAGCATTTGAGAACCTGAACAAAATGCTGGTGGTGGAACCCACCGGGAAGAACAGGCAGGCGCTGGAGCAGGCCTACGGGAAGTGGACGGAGGTGCTGGAGAAGTGTTTGGAGGAGGTTAGGGGTTAGTCGACAGTCGGTAAAGGGAATGAGATAATTGTACATCACATAAAATAAAAAGACAATGGAATATTTAATTGGTAACAAAGAGTATTTCCCGGGCATCGGGAAAATCAGGTACGAAGGAACCGGATCGGACAATCCGCTGGCTTTCAAATTCTATGACCCGGAAAAAGTGGTGGCGGGGAAAACCATGAAAGAACACATGCGCTTCGCCATCGCCTACTGGCACACATTCTGCGGAACCGGTGAGGATCCTTTCGGACCCGGCACCCAGCTGTTTCCCTGGGCCACCGGGGACACCCCCCTGGAGAGGGCACGGAACAAAATGGACGCGGCATTCGAATTCATCACCAAGATCGGTGCCCCCTACTACTGCTTCCACGACATCGACATGGCCCCCGAAGGCGATACCATTGCGGAGTATGAATCCAACATGCAGGCCATGACAGCCTACGCAAAAAAGAAACAGGAAGCTTCAGGTGTGAAGCTGCTCTGGGGGACGGCCAATGTATTCAGCAATCCCAGGTACATGAACGGTGCGGCCACCAATCCCGATTTCAACGTCCTTCCATGGGTGGCCACACAGGTGAAGAACGCCCTGGACGCCACCATTGCCCTGGGCGGTGAGAATTATGTATTCTGGGGTGGCCGCGAAGGCTACATGTCCCTGCTCAATACCGATATGAAGCGGGAGCAGGATCACCTGGCGAGGTTCCTTCACATGGCCAAGGATTATGCCCGCGGGAAAGGGTTCAAGGGGCCGTTCCTGATCGAACCGAAGCCCATGGAACCGACCAAACACCAGTACGATTACGACACGGCCACAGTGATCGGATTCCTGAACAAGTACGGACTGGCCGGAGATTTCAAGATGAACATCGAAGTGAACCATGCCACACTGGCGGGACACACCTTCCAGCATGAGCTGCAGGTGGCAGTGGACAACGGCCTGTTCTGCTCCATCGATGCCAACCGCGGGGACTATCAGAACGGGTGGGACACCGACCAGTTCCCCATCAACCTATATGAACTGATCGAGGCGATGATGGTCATTATCGCAGCAGGAGGGTTTACCAGCGGGGGGATCAACTTTGATGCGAAGACCAGGAGGAACAGCACCGATATGGAGGATATCTTCATTGCCCATATTGCAGGAATGGATGTGTTTGCGCGGGCTTTCGAGATTACCCTTGACCTGCTGGAAAAATCACCCATTCCTGGAATGAAGTCCGGCCGTTATGCCTCCTTTGACTCCGGTGCAGGTGCCCGGTTCGAAAAAGGGGAGCTGACCCTGGAAGAACTCAGCCAGCTGGCAGGATCCAACGGGGAACCGGAACAGATTTCCGGAAAACAGGAGCTGTATGAAATGATCATCAACCAGTACATCCGGTAGCCTTCCATGTACCAACCATCTGTCAGCCATTCATGAACCAGCCATCCGGAGCCCGGGGGATCCCCCCGGTGATTATTGCACTGACCCTCGTAGCCACCCTGGGCGGGCTGCTTTTCGGGTACGACACAGCAGTGATCAACGGTGCCACCAATGCCCTCAGGCAGTTCTTTATCACGCCCCTGGAAGGGGATCCGGCCCTGGCTACTGCAACCATCGTGCAGTTCAAGGGTATTGTCACCTTTTGTCTGGTGGTTATTTTTATGCTGATCACCAGTTTCCTTTTCAGGTTGTTCGGCAGAAGAAAAGGAGCGGTCCTGTCCGGCGTCCTCTGGGTCGCCGGGGGACTGATCCTTTACTTTTTCTTCCTGAGGGGAGAGAACGTGCTCAGCGAGTCACTGGGAAATTCCATCAAGGGCTTTACCATTTCGAGCGCGCTGGTGGGATGCATCATCGGAGGTTCACTGGGAGGCTATGTGAGCCAGAGTGTGGGAAGAAAGCGGGGACTGATCCTGGCCGCCATACTTTTCATGATCTCGGCCCTTGGATCGGCCCTGCCGGAAAAGCTCAATTTTCTGGGGCTGGCCACCATCAGTTCGTTTATCTTTTACCGTGTCCTGGGAGGCATCGGAGTGGGACTGGCCTCCATGCTCTCGCCCATGTACATCGCCGAGATCGCACCGGCCGGAATCCGCGGTAAAATGGTCTCCTGGAACCAGTTCGCCATCATCTTCGGCATGCTGGTGGTCTATTTTGTCAATTACTTCATTGCCAGGGGACAGGAACCCGATTGGATCAACAGTGTGGGATGGCGGTGGATGTTCGGATCGGAAACCATTCCCGCCCTGCTCTTTTTTCTGCTCCTTTTCTTTGTGCCGGAATCCCCCCGTTTCCTGGTGCTCAAACAGGAAGAGGGCAAGGCCCTTTCACTGCTCAGAAGAATCAATGACGGAAAAGCGGAACGGATCCTTTCCGATATCAAAGAATCACTCAGGCAGAAACGGGCACCATGGCTCTCATTCGGGGGACTGGTCATCGTTGTCGGGATCATGCTTTCCGTCTTCCAGCAGTTCGTTGGTATCAATGTGGTCCTGTATTATGCGGGGGATATTTTCCGGAGCATGGGGGCAGGCAATGATTCCTCCCTCCTGCAGACGATTATCGTGGGCATCGTCAATCTCACCTTTACGGTACTGGCTATTGCAACGGTGGACCGCTTCGGCCGGAAGCCCCTGATGATGATCGGAGCACTGGCTATGGGAGTGAGCATGGTGGCCCTCGGATTCTCGTTTCACCTGAATCACGTGGGCCTGCTCTCCCTGATCTTTATGCTGACCTACACCGCAGCCTTTGCCATGAGCTGGGGACCGGTGACCTGGGTGTTGCTCTCAGAGATTTTTCCCAACAGCATCAAAGGGGCCATGTCCATCGCGGTGGCGGCCCAGTGGATCGCCAATCTGGCCGTTTCCTGGACCTTCCCCATGCTGAACGAGAGCTCGGCCCTGACCAGGCTATTCAACCACGGCTTCTCATACTGGATCTATGGCGTGATGGGATTCGTAGCCGCATTCCTGGTGCTGAGACTGGTGCCGGAAACCAAGGGGAAAACACTGGAGGAGATCCAGCAGATCTGGAAGACTGAATAAAAACAATAAAAAAAACAAGCTGTTCATGAAAATCAGACACATTGCATTAATGGGCTTTGTCGGAGCAGCCACCATGCTGCAGGGACCAGCCTGTTCAGGCCCATCCGGGCACGAAAGCACGCTGAAATTCTATGTGGGTTCCTCGGACGCATCCATCACACATGGTGTATTTCTATGTGAATACAATGCGCAACAGGGTACACTTTCCGTCCTGGATTCATTTCCGGGCGCCTCCGGACCGTCATACCTTGATTTCTCACCGGACCAAACCCGGTTGTATGCCATCGACAAAAACATGGCCGGGTCAGCAGATAACAGCATGCAGGTCACCGCATTCAGGGTGGACGCGGGAAGTAACCGCCTGACCTATCTGAACAGTCAGCCAAGTGAAGGGATGGGACCCTGCCACATCCACTGTGATCCGGAGGGAACTTTCCTATTCACCGCCAATTACAACAGCGGAAATGTAGCGGCTTTCCCCCTTGATGCGGACGGACGCATCCTCCCCGCCTCATCGGTGATGCAAAGCGAGGGATCCGGTCCGGTGGAAGGCAGGCAGGAAGGACCCCACACCCATTATGTGACCCTTGATCCTGCAGGGGAACGCCTGCTTTCGCCCGACCTGGGGAGTGACAGGATCCTGGTTTACGATTTTGATTCCTCATCAGGCTCCCTGTCTCCCCACGGGGAACAACCCTACTTCAGCCTTGCTCCGGGAGCCGGTCCCAGGCACCTGGTATTTCATCCGGAAGGCCTCTACCTTTACATTGTCAATGAACTGGACGCAACGGTGACCGCATGCAGATACGATCCTGAACAGGGGATCCTGACTGCGCTGAACACCCTTTCCACGGTGAAACCATCTCATCAGGGATCGAAATATCCTGCAGCGATCCGGATTGCACCGGACGGCAGGTTCGTTTACGCGTCCACGCGCGGGAATGAACAGAGCTGTATCACGGTATACCGGGTGGAATCCGACGGCTCCCTGTCCGTGATAGAGGTGGTGGAAGGGGTACCCGGATGGCCGCGTGATTTCAACATTGATCCCTCAGGCCGCTACCTGCTGGCTGCCGGTGAACGGGGCGGATTCATCGAGGTGTACAAGCTGGATACCAATACCGGTCGCCTCTCCCCCACGGAAACCACACTGGAACTTCCTTCACCGGGCTGCATCCTGTTCATACCTGAAAAAGCCGAATCATGAAGCGTTTCCGCACAGGGATCGTTGGATTGGGTAAGGTGGCACGGCTGCACGCACAGGCCATTGCGGAGATCCCCAGCGCCACCCTCTCCGGGGTGTGTTCCAGAAACCTGGAAAAAGCAAGCTCCTTCGGGAAGGATTTTGGTGCAGCACCCTATGATCATGTGGAAGAGATGGTGGCCGGGGAAAAGCTGGACCTGGTCATTGTCTGCACCCCCCACCCCAATCACCTGGAGCCCACCCTTCAGGCGCTCAGGGCAGGGGCACATGTGCTGGTGGAAAAACCCCTGGCCTCCAACCTGGAGGATTGCGATGCCATGATCGAAGCTGCCGGCCTTAACGGCCGCTTCCTCGGAGTGATCAGCCAGCGTCGTTTCTATCCCCCGGTTCAGCGGCTCAAACAGGCCATCGATCAGGGAAAAATCGGGAAACCGGTGCTGGCCACCGTGCAGATGTTCGGATGGAGGGACCAGGCCTATTATGCCTCCGACCCCTGGCGGGGAACCTGGGCGGAGGAAGGGGGCGGGGTCCTGGTGAACCAGGCTCCCCACCAGCTCGACCTGCTCTGCTGGCTGATGGGCCCCATCGAGGAAGTTTACGGCGTGTGGGCGAACCTGAACCATCCCTACATCGAAGTGGAAGACACGGCGCTGGCCATCGTCAGGTTCAGGAGCGGTGCCCTCGGGAACGTCGTCCTCTCCAATTCACAGAAACCGGGGATTTACGGGAAGGTACACATCCACGGGGAGAACGGTGCATCGGTGGGAGCCCAGACCGAGGGCGGATCCATGTTCATCGCAGGAATGGCCCCCATTACCGAACCCGCTGTGAATGATCTCTGGACCATCCCCGGTGAGGAGGGTTTACTTGAAGCGTTCAACCGGGAGGACCAGGCGCTGTTCGACCGGGTGGATCCCATGGTGTACTTTATTCGCCTGCAGATCGAAGAATTCCTGGAATCCCTGGAACAGAACCGGGCTCCACTGGTGACAGGGGCGGACGGAAGGAACACAGTGGAACTGTTCACCGCCATTTACCGGTCTACCCGGGACAACAGGCCGGTCGCCTTCCCGTTATACCCGGAATAACCTCAGCCTAAACTCAGAACAGCTTCACCACGCCGTAGATGCCGACAAAGACGATGGAGAGACAGCTGATCACGAGGGCCAGGTTGTACCACCTGCCCGGCGAGACCTCCTGGACTGTGGAACGGAAGCGGTAGTAGATCCCCGCTATGACAATGATCAGCAACATGATGAATGTGGCGATCCCGCCGATGGTGACCATCAGCACGGGAAGCCTGATCAGCAGGAATGCAATGGTCCAGAGCACCGGGAAGACCACCGCCAGCCACCTGATGGTCCGCAGCCGCACCTTCATGTTCCCGAAATCGATCCACCTCAGTACGCCGAACAGATCGGAAAATACCCTGGTGCGGATGGCAAGGGCTGCAAAAAGGGTTGAAAAAAGCACCGCAAAAGAACCGGACAGGAAGATATTCTTGGCCGCCGGTCCCACCGAATCGGTATAGATCCGGGAGATGGTCTCGATCATCCCGTAGCCTTCCGGAATCTCTCCCCGCTGGTGAAGGATCGATGCCCCCAGGAGAAAAAAGGCTGCCGTCACCACCGTATAGACCACCATGGAAAGAAATGCATCCAGGTACATTACCCTGATCCATCCCCGTGCCCGTTCCTGCCATGCTACGGTATTTTTCCGTGGCCCCGTGAAGCGGGCATACCCCTTTTCGATGCACCAGTAGTTGTAGGAAAGGATCTCATCCCCGCCCACTCCCGTCAGGCCGAATGCGGCCAGGGCGAAACCGACAGTTCCTTCCGGCAGGTTGAAGGAGAGCCCCGTGGCCACATCGGACCATGAAACGGCAAATGCGGTTTTCTGTACCATGAACAACGCCAGCAGCGTAAAGAGGGTGAAAAGCCCCATGAAGGCCAGGGAAATCTTCTCGATGACATTATAAAAACCGAACAGCATGACAGTGATGACCACGGCAGCTGTCAGTACGGTCCAGGCCGGGATGGAGAGAAGCGGAAAGACCATATGAAGGATAATGGCCACCCCTCCGATGATTCCTCCCAGCTGCAAAGGTTTGAATATCCAGAGTACCAGCCAGGACCAGGCCCCCCAGCTCACCCGGTGCCGGCCGAAACGGGGACCGGGAAGCGCATTCATCAGGTGCATGGCCGAAACGCCCCGTACAATGGACTGCCGGCCGAACTCCAGCTGAAGCACGATCTTGACCAGGCAGCTGACCAGAATGACCCAGAGGGTCACAAATCCCGCCTTGGCTCCAAGGGAGGTGGTGGCGATCAGCTCACCCGAACCCACCACCGATGCGGAAAGAATGAATCCGGGGCCCAGGAATTTCAGCTTCTGCCCGAATCCCCGGGGAGGAGGAAGGATGGATTGCTCATCCACCAGATAGGGATCCAACTGCCCTTTATCAGCCATGGAATTCCATTATCTTTTCACCCGGGCATTGCCCTCCCAGATGCTCCAGATCTGATCCTCATCGGCGGGCTGTGCATAGTCGGTCTCCAGGGTGGTCACCAGGGCCCCGCTGGCCCAGCCGAACCGGATCCATTTTTCAGGTTCCCAGCCCCGCAGGATGGCATACAGCATCCCTGCCACAAATCCGTCGCCGCCGCCGATGCGGTCATAGACATAAATGTCCCTGGGCTCCACCACATGCCAGTTGCCGTTTTCAAAGATGATACCGCCCCAGAGATGCTGATTGGTGCTGATCACCTCCCTCAGGGTAGTGGCAAAAACCCGGGTTCCTGGAAAGCTTTCCCTGGCCCGGTTGATCATCCCCTTGAAGCCTTCTATCTTACCGGAGAGTCCCTTGCCGCCCGCCTCCGGTCCCTGAATTCCGAGGCACAGCTGAAAATCTTCCTCATTTCCGATGAGGATATCCGAGACCGACGCGATCTCCTTAAAAATCCGGCCAAGCTCCTCTTCCCTTCCTTTCCAGAAGGAGGCCCGGTGGTTCAGGTCGAAGGAGATCCGGGTGCCGGCAGCTTTGGCCGCCCTGGCGATTTCCAGGCAGAACTGCCCCGTCTCCGGAGAGAGGGCAGCGATCAAACCCGACAGGTGAACGATCTGAGCACCATCTTTCCCGAAAATCCGGTCCAGGTCAAAGTCCTTGACGGAAAGTGTCCTGCCGACCTCCCCTGCCCGGTCGTTCTGTACCCGCGGGCCCCGGGAGCCAAACCCGCTGTCCGCAATGTTGATCTGGTGCCTGTATCCCCAGGGTCCTCCCTGATCCACCTCTTTGCCTTCAAAATCCATGTGCCGGCTGGCCAGGTTGTCCTTGATAAGCCTTGCAATGGGACTTCCCTTCACAAAGGTGGTCAGGATCTTCACCGGCAGTCCCAGGTAGGAAGCCACACTTCCCACATTGGACTCGGCACTGGTGGCCTGCATCCTGAACAGGTCACTGCTGTGGACCGGCTGTCCGTTCACCGGCGTGATCCGGATTCCCATACTGGTCGGGATGACCAGGGCATACTTTGCATCTTTTCGTAATTCCATATCTATCTGTCTTTTAAATCCTTAACCTAACCCCTAACCTCAAACCTCCAACCCCTAACCACATT
>CAZNSZ010000015.1:0-38317 GCA_964575865.1 uncultured Bacteroides sp.
TCACCTGGTTGGAGGGAATCTCATTGGTCAGGATGGTGCTCCAGTCGGTGGTCTCTATCAGGCGGGAGAGGTCTTCTGCCGTGTACCCGATGGAATAGAGTCCCCCCATAATGCTGCCCATGCTGGTCCCGGTGATGCAGTCGGGCTGCAGGCCCACCTCTTCGAGAACCTTCAATACCCCCACATGGGCGATCCCCTTTGCACCGCCTCCGCTCAGTACATAACCGATTTTCGGCCGTTCACCCTGATGGGTCTGACCGGAAAGGGAGGCATGTGCCACGAGAATAATTATGGGTATCAACGTCCGAAGCATCAGGAGGAGGCAGGATGATTTCAAGCGATACATGGAGCAGTGCGGGGTGATAGGGTTTAATATTCAACGATACGGTCGATCACAAATTGCCGGGCGGCCTCTCCTTCCTGGAGCCGGTACTGCACCTGGCGGGTGGTACCTGAAGGTTCGTACCCTGCACCGGAGTGGTTGAATACTGGGAACCGCTGCACCAGGAAGGTTTCCACAACAGCAAATTCGTCGTAACCCAGGTAACCACGGCTTGCCTCGGCATTGTTGCGGATGTCAGGCACCGCAACCTGGCTCATGGATTTACCGTTGTTCACCGAATAACCGATCACGCGGGTATGAACAGCACCGTCGGTGGAACGGACATAGACCATCAGTTCCGGGGAACCGTCGCTGTTCAGGTCCTCCGTTTCAGCACCGGACACCCAGCCATAAATGCGGTGGCTGACGGGGTTGTTATCGTTCTCAAGTCCTGAAGGTTCAATGGTGACCATGGTCTCAAATCCGCGGTTCGCTTCCCTGATCCGGAAAGTGATCCCCTGCAATGAAAGCTCCCGGGTAAATCCTTCAGCCGAAAGCTGGGCTTCGTCGACAGGTTCGTTCAACCTGACATAGGTGCCTTCCAGGGAGGCCCCTCCGGAACAGAAATAGTAGAGCAGGTTGCTGCTTTTTTCATCTGCGCCGCGGATATTCAGGGAATCCCCCGAGAGGGTAAGCAGGAAGTTTTTATCCTCAATGGAGATGGACAATGAACCGGCACCTGTCCACCTTGCATCGGAATCGAAGGTGCAGGTGGCCCTTTTCCGGTCCAGCCGTGACCTGACAGCCACATGGGCGGTGGAGTCGCTGAGCGCCTCCACGGAAACGGCAACCCAGTCATAGCCCTCTGCGCGCTGAGTGTAGCCGTCCGAGACGTAGATGCCTGAGAAGTCTGCCAGCTCCGGCAGATCCTGCGGGTCATCCCCCCGTTGCTGACAGGCCGATAGCCCCAGCAGAAAGAGGAACATGGGTGCAACATGCGATTTCATGGGTCCTTAATAGATTGCGGACGAAAGATAGCAGTTAAATAATCGACAACAAAACAAGCGGTTATAAAAAAAAACCGGCCATCTGCCCGGGAAAGGTAAACCGTGACCGGTCAGAAGGGATACCCCACTCCGAAAACCAGTCCCCGGAAAGGCGCTTTGTTCTGCCAGAGCCACTTATAGCCGTCCGGCAGGGAGGGCAGGTACAGGATGAAGCCGTAATCCGCCCTCACCACGAGGAATCCCAGGTCCACCCGTAACCCGGCACCCGTGGTGAAGTAGCTGTCCTGCAACAGCTTTCCCCAGCGGATCCCGGATCCGGGCCTCTCCGGATCCTCGTTCAGGAGCCAGATGTTGCCCAGGTCGCTCCAGACCGCTCCGTGAAAGATGTACCAGATCTTGAACCTGAACTCCAGGTTGTTCTCAATTTTGATATCCCCCACCTGGTTATAGGCAGCCTCGTCGAATTCCAGGTACCTGCCAGGACCCACCACGCGGGCCGTGATGGGCCGCAGGCTGTTGCTGCCCCCTATGAAGAACTGCCTGGTATAGGGCACCGAACGGCTGTTCCCGTAGGCAGCCCCCCAGCCCACCACATTCCGGAACGCCAGCATGGTGGTATTGCGGTTCCCCACCTGGAAATAGGCCCTGAAATCGGAATAGAGGCGCACATACTGGCTGAAGGGGACCCCCAGGAATTCCTTGTCCTCTTCATTATTCCCTGCAAGCCTGTATATTCCTTCCAGAAGATTTCCGGCCGTCTCCACATCGGCCCTGTAGTAGGTCCGGAACCTCCTGATCTGGTCCAGTGTATTGTTGTAGGTGAAGGTATAGGAGGGACCCAGGATGAACTGGTTCTGGTAGCTGCGCCCGATCAGCGCACTCTGGTTCACCAGGTCCTGGAACTCCCCGGAGGTACTGAGCAGGGACGCATAGGTGAGGTTCACCAGGTTGATGGTGTGGCTGATCCTGCTGTTGTGGTGCCAGCTGAGTCCGTAGGAGGTTTTCCATTCAATGATCTTGAAGAAATCTTTGCGGCTGTTGAGTTCCACACTCATGGTGATGGTCCTTCGGGGGATCCCCACCGACCTTCTGGCAATGGGCAGCGGGGTGCGCAGCATCGGTGTGCTGAGCGACACGGTGGCTGTGAATCCGGAGGAGCGGCTCACCCTATCCCTGAAGATCCCGTATGGAAAATCCATATACCCGTCAATCGCCACTGTCAGGTTCTCTGCACCGCCAAACAGGTTCCGCTGGGTGGCAAAGACACCCAGGTTGGGCCCGATATAGCCTGTATTCTTGACGGTCAGGTTGGAATTGGCCCCCAGGCTGAACAGGTCGGCAGCTCCCAGCTGTACGCTGGCGCCGATCCTGGTGGAATCATCCGGTTCCGTCCGGTAGGTGATCATGGGATTGGCAAAGATGCCCAGGCTGGCAATATTCCGCAGGGATTTCCGGGTATTCTCCAGGCTGTAGACTGAATCGGGATGGATGGGGATCGCTTTCTCAAGCAGCCTCTCCTTCACCCGCAGGGTGCTGTCCAGTTCCACCTGTTTATCGTTGATAAACACCCGGGCATACTGTTGAACCGATCCTTGCGGATCGATCCGGTACTCCAGGTCCACCTTCCTGGATCCCACCGTGGTATCCGCGATTATCAGGATGTGGTCTTTTTTGAGATGATAGTACCCTTCATTTTGCAGGTGTTCCCACAGCAGCTGCTTTTCTGTGGAGATCCGGTCCAGATTGAAGTTGTCCCCGGCCCGGATCAGGCTGTTGGGCATGTAGCGTTCCATGGGGGAACGCAGCATCTGCTGGGATGAATCAAGCTGGATGCGGACCTGCCGGTATGTATAGGGATCCGGCATAACGAATGCATACTTGATCCACGCCTTGTTCTGTTTCCCGTTCTTTTTATATTTCAGTTCATATTGCCCGGTGGCTCCGAAGAAGCCCTGGTTAAAGAGTTCGTTCTCGATGAGCCGGACCCGCGCCTCGGGATTGACATCGCTTACGGAGATGGGAGGTTCACCGAAGTTGCGCATCATCCATCCGGAGAAGGTGCTGTCCTGTTCGGTGTAGAACCAGTTGTAGAAATAGAGCCGCAGGGGGATAAACCTGATGAAAGGCATTCCCAGCAGCGCACCGTTGGGTTTCACCCAGAGGGTGCGGATCACCGTGTAGCTTTTATCGACCTTGCTGGTCACCTTTTCATGCGCTTTGCCTTCCTGCGCGGGGTGGTATCTGAGGGAGCGGGTTCCCAGGTACAATACCTCGTCTTCCGGCAGGTGTTTGACCGTGGAACATGAGCCGGCCAGCAGGGCGATCAGCAGGCTTGCGATGGCGATATGAGGGGCGCGAAAGGTCATTCGGAAGGCCGGGTTTGTTCGGATGTTCCGCTGCCCCCCTGAAACAGCGGGAAGGTGGGGTACGATTTCTGGAAGGTGAGCCCCAGCGACTCCTCGGTCACCATGCCGTCGATGATCCCCTCATAGACGTTTTTCCTGGTCCCCTTCAGGATCAGGGTGGGATGGTCGCTCAGCCGGTAGCTCAGCTCCAGGTCCCCGATCAGGTTTGTAGGAGGCAGGACGGTCAGGTCGTCCATGTAGAAACCGACACTTCCCCCCACCGACACTTTGAGTTTATTGTGAAGGAACCCCCTGGACAGGGAATAATTCAACTCGGTCCTTTCCCGCTCGCTGATACCGTCGGAACGGTCCCTGTAATTGGTCGAGGAAAAATTCAGCCCGGCGTGTTTCAGGTTCCTCCTGGAGAGCTCATTGAGCTTATGGGTGACCTGGTTGGCCAGGATGGCGTTTCCTTTGATCTTTTCGGTGCCGATCCGTCCGAACACCAGCAGGTTCAGGGCGTATGCCTGACGGGTGTCCTCGGGCAGGGAGGCGAGCAGGATCTGGGCTTCCGAATCCTCCACCTCCAGGTCGAATTTCAGGTCAAATTCCGAAAGGGTGGCATTGTCGAGGATCACGTAAACCCTGTAGTCCACCAGCTGACCGGTCTCCTCCAGGGCGGTGGAGAGTCCGCCGGTGAGCCCCTTGACCAGTTTATGCCCCCTGAAATTGATGACCGGATCGTCCAGGATCCCGTCCCAGCGGATGGTGGCTTCCTCGACCACCAGGTCCAGGTCGGGGATGGCCGGGGGACTGATGAATGCGCGTCCTTCGG
Organism: uncultured Bacteroides sp.; assembly: GCA_964575865.1. Classification (GTDB taxonomy): domain Bacteria; phylum Bacteroidota; class Bacteroidia; order Bacteroidales. Next base: position 4,510 of record CAZNSZ010000015.1, read on the forward strand.
TGGAAGACACCGAACCGAAAACCATCGGGGTCCGGCCGGGTCCGGAACGCAGGTTGAGCGATCCCTGGCTGACGATCCGGATGTATTCCTGGGTGATCTCGTCCAGCAGGATCTCAAATGTGGTTTCGTCCACCTGAAGGTCTACGTTCCACTGAATATCCATGGTGGATGCGGGCGCGGTGCTGACACCCGTGGAGTCTGCCTCTTCCAGGTCCATGAAGGTGACGATCTGGGAGGCATCCACCATGTTGAAAGACTCTTCGGAAATATACCGGATTTCGGCACCCGGCAGGGTTTCCAGGTTGCCGGTGACCATCAGTTTTTCCATCCCGCCTTCCACTGCCAGATCGGCCCTGGCCATCAGGGTGCCCTGGATCTGAGCATCCCTGTCCCGGGAATCCAGCAGTGCAAACCGTTCGCTTGTGAGCCTCAGTGATCCGTACACCTCGGGGCTGTACTGTATGGTTCCCTGCAGCGACAGAGTCTGCCCCCGCGAATCGCTGATTCGGAAGTCATTAAGGATCACCTCCCTGTTCCTGAGGAACAAGGTGTCATGCTCGAGCCTGAGGGGGGATCCGGTCACCGGAGGGATCACGGTGAGGTCTTCAGCGATCAGGTACCCGTCCGTTGAGATCTCCTCGCCGATGGATCCCGAGGCCCTGCCGGCAAGTCTGCCCGAAACCTCCAGGTCAGGGGGAAGACCGGGGATGTACCGCATGGCGGCCAGGTCGAAATGGTCCAGAAGCAGGGCGTATTCCAGGGGGCCGCCCTCTTTGCGTATGCTGGCACGGGCAGCGGCATCGGCATGTCTGAAATCGAGACCGGCCCTCAGCGATTCTCCCCTTCTGGAACCCCCGATATGCAACGAGGCAGGATCGGGGATCGCTTCGTTGAACGCAAGAATGGTGGCATCCATCTCCGCATCCATGGTGGAGGTGTTGAATTCAGCTGTACCGCTGATCCATGCTTCGACCAGTTCCCCTGCTGTAAGGTAAGAGAGAAGGGGTTCCAGCTCCAGGGAATCGATCTCCAGGGTCACCACCTCTCCGCTGGTGACCGCTTCGAGCCGGGAAACCCCGCTCCTGATCCCCAGGTCGCCTTCCTTCAGCCTGAACTGCCGGTCCAGCAGAACACCCCGGTTCACATCCACCTGCCAGGATGCTTCATTGAGGGTCAGCGGGACGGTATCATTGAACCGGATCAGGACACTGCTGTCCCTCACATCCGCCACCAGAGCGATCCGGTTGGTGCCGATGAATTCGGTGGGCCCGTTGGTCAGGTCGAACCAGTAAAGGTTCTCCCGGTAAGCCAGGCCTGCGGAAATCCCTTCCACATGGTATGTTTCCCCTTCCAGCCGCAAGATGTCCAGGTGTCCGTTGAGGGATTCCAGGTCGCTGTTCAGTTCCATCTCCATGCCGTAGATTTTTTCCTCCCTGTAGGCGAGGGCAGGAATCGAAAGGCGGGCATCCCATCTCGTGCTGTCCTTGAACAGCTCAAAAGATTGAAGGTCCAGATGGCCGGGTGTGCCCGTTAAAAAACCGACCACACCTTCACTGAACCGCATGCTGAGCTGAAGCTCCGTATCGGGCCACCGTCCCAGCCAGGCGGGAAGCGGAAAACCGAATTCCGGGAATGCGGTGCCGGTCTCCGCTACCAGGAACGGGCCCTCTGCGGTCTCTCCCCTCAGGGAGATCCGGTCCCCTTCTCCTTTCATTTCTATCCGGCTGTCAGGAATGGCCGTGCTGTATTCTTCGCCGGCCAGGCGCAGTGCCGTCAGCTCCAGGCCCACCTCCGAACTGTTCTCGCCGAACAGATAAGTGCCCTTCAGATGGGTCGACAGTGATCCATCCGGGAGGGAGGGTTCGAACGCTCCCGGGAAAATATGGTCCACGGCCGCCTCAAAAAATGTGGTGCCGTCCCCCTCCATGGGGGTCACCAGGTCGGCGGTGAGTTTGACCACCGTATCGTTCAGCCCCACGTGCATGCTGTCGATCTGCGCATCCCCGTAGTACCCGAATTCGATATCCCGGATGTACCGGTCGAAGGTGTAGAGGTGATCGCTGGTGATGTTGATCCAGAGGGGCATTTCCTCCTCCGTTCCGTCTCCCTTCATCTCCAGGTAGAACCGCACCTGCCCGTGGGGGACCGTCAGCGGCAGCAGGGCGGTGATCCCGTTCACGTAGACCGAATCGCTCCAGATGTCCAGCGAGAAAAAGAACCCACCCGTGGGATCGCTTTTCACATGCGATTCGACCAGGATCACCCCTTCCCTGGAGGGCAGGTTCCCATAGATCCCCAGGTTGTCAAGGGTGCCCTGGGCCCGGGCCTCTCCGTTAATGTCGTGGGGCCACAGGTAGAACCGGTGGTAATTCTGGGGGGTCAGCAGCCTGAGCAGGTCTCCGCGGGTGGAGCGCAGGGGCAGGATCCGCACATCGAGTTCAGGCTTTCCAGCCAGGGAGACGGATCCGTTGATCTCCAGGGAGGTGCTGTCAAGAACACTCACCAGCAGGGACCTGATGGACACCGTTTTTGCCCCCATTTCCAGCCCGCCCTGCAGATGGATCCGGGTGGAGGCAGGAAGGTCGGGATGAATGATGGAATCGATCCCCGGGTAGAGCTGCCGGATCCTGCCCAGGGTCAGGTACGAGGGGGCCAGTGACAGGGAGCCCCGGATCTCCTCCTGCAGGTCAGCGGCTGCATGGGCTATGGCCAGAGATATCCCGGGGATCCTCAGCTCCAGGTCGTTCAGGTCAGCCTTGAATTCCCGGTTGATCTCCCCGTTCTCCAGCACCAGCTCCACATCCAGGGTATCCTGGTAGACAAAGCTGAAATGTCCGATCACCACATTGAGCAGGTCACTGCTTTTCCACCCGTTGAGAACAAGATCCAGCTCACCGATGTGCTGCCGGTTCTCCTGTTGTTCCAGCAGCAGGTCGCATTGCTCCAGCTCCAGGCGGGTGATATCGAATCCTGGAATCCCTTCCAGAGGAAACGGCTCAGCGTTATCCGCCTCCGCTTCTTTACCCGGTGTACCGGGATCCTCTTTCTCATGTGTCATTACCCGCAATGAAGCCTCCCTGAGCAGGAGGGTGTCCACCTGGATCAGCTCCCCCGTGGCCGCAGACGAGAGGTACAGACCGGCCATCCGGTACAGGATGGTGTCCCCTTCGGAATAAAGGTCCAGGCTCAGCTCCTCCATCCGCACATTGCCGAGGGAGAGTTTCGGGAGGCTGAAGTCTCCTCCCGAAGCGGTATCCGGTTCCGGCCTGAGCCACACATGACCCGGGCCTGCAAACATGCGGGTCACCGCCGGTCTGCCCCTGAGCAGCGATCCCAAGGACCATTCCACTTCCAGCCTCTCCAGCTCGATCCGGAACCCCTCGCCAGGCTCTGCACGGAGGCCTTCGATGGTCAGTCCGTCCGGGAAATGGTAGGAGAGGGAAGTCCAGGAGATGCGGTTCTTCTCCAGTACCCTTCCAAGGATCCGGCCGGCCACCAGGACGATCACAGCCAGGAGAGCCATCACCGACAGGGTGATGATCAGCCGTTTCCTCGATTTCCTCCCAATTTTCAAGTACGGATCAGATTTGACATTAAATTAACTGTTATCTTGGTTCATTATAACTTGATGATCCAACAAATGTTCAAGGAAAACGCTGTTCCGTCCCCATATTTCTCATGGTCCGTTCCATGCCGCATGCGACTCCTGGGATTTTTTCTGGCCACCGGGATACTTTTTTGCAGCAGTGCACTGTCGCTGAGGGCACAGGGACGGGAATTCGGGTTTCGGGCCGGGGTGTTGGGGGGCCAGAGCTACAATGAGGAAGGGCTCCAGGAGGAGGGTATCGCCACACTGTATGCGGGGTTGTATGTGGGAAGGCCGCTGGGAAGCACCTTTTTCACCTCCTTCATCACCGGGCTCGATTATATGAAGACCGGGTACAGTATAGATGATCAGAATTTCAGAAAACTCTTTTATGCAGGCATACCGCTGGCGCTCCGGATCCACTTCGGGCCATGGCACCTTCAGGGAGGAGTGAGCGCCAATATCAAACTGTATGAACGTTGGGTGGACCAGGGGCTTGACATGCTCCATGAGGACAACCGGTCCTCCCCTTTTGACCTGCCCATACTTTTAGGGGCAGGGGTCCGGATCACCGATGTGGTGCTGGAGGCCAGGTTCTATTACGGGTGGATGGATGTGTATGAGGGAAACAAAAACATCTACCTCCAGCTGGGACTCGCCTACTCTTTCTGACCGGGGCTGGGGGTCCCGTGCCCTAACTCTTCATCCTTCATGGAATACCTTGCCTCGAAACGGGGCATCCCGCCAACATTCAGCGGATCCCGGGGATTGGACCTGGTCACTGTGATGAGGGTCGAATCGCTGTTCTGGTTCAGGAAATCCTGAAGGCTGTTCAGCCTGACGGTTTCATAAAGGGAAACCAGTGAATCGGCATTGAACGGGGCTACCAGTAAGGAATCCATGGAGGCGACGGTTGCGGAATCCTGCCCGGTTTCCGTCATCAGGATCGCCTGTCGCTCCCTCTCCGGATCGTTGTAATAGACCAGTTCGATCTCCAGGGAGGGCTTGAGAGCTTCCAGCTCCAGCAGCGTTTCCAGCTGCCGCTTCCTGTGGTCGGTCAGGGTGGTGTCTGCATAAGCGAAGTCGATGGAAGAGACATCCTTTGGATTCACACCCAGCAATCCCGCCAGGTAATCATAGGGTGCCGTTGCCGTACGTACGATAAGATTTTTCAGGGTATTCCAGACGATCTGACCCACGGCCACCTTAGGATCGTCGGTCCTCCCCCTGACCGGGATCTCCAGGTCGATCACATCGTTCCTGTCCTTCAGGATATACAGGGCCAGTTTCAGGGGAAGGTCCACCAGACCGCCCCGCTTATCCCCCAGTTCCACATGGTCCATGATCAGGTGGTTGTCGCTCACCAGCTGCCTGTTCCGCACCTCCGTGTGCCCCCGGTAAAACATCTCTCCGTAAAGGACCGGGAATCCCACATAGTGCCTGGAATAAATATTGAGGTCACTGAGCTGGAAGTCGGTAATGGTATAGTCCAGGGAAAAATTGGACGGATGAAGTGGTTCGAATCCGGCTTCCGCCACCAGGGTGCCCCGGTCGTTCAGGATCATGTCGGCATAGATGCTGACCCAGTCGGAACTGCTCAGGATGCTGTCGGTCTCAACGGATAACCCGGAGAGGTGGTAATCAAAGGGTTCTCCGGTGGTGTTGTCCCGGAAATCGACGGTGCCCTCCCCAATCCGGAAGGATTGGACCGCATAGAAAAGGGGATCCGGTGCTCCTTCAGGCAGCGACAATGTGTCGGATGGTTGGCCATTATCCCCGGTCCCGGCTGTATCGGCCGGGGAGATCAGTAGCAGCTCGGCAAGGTTGCTGGTGGAGTCCATCAGTTCGAAATAGACATAGGGCCGGTCCAGTATCAGCGAATCCACCAGGAACCTTTTACGTGAAGGTTCTGCCTCCCGCACGACAAGACGGAGCGACTGCATGCCCAGGATCTCCTGCATTGCTGGATCCGAGACGGATAGTTCAGAGAGTTCGAGTTCCCCAGTTACAACGGACTGTTCAGGGGTGTTGAAATTTCCCCGGACCTCGATCCGTGTTCGGAGCACCCCCTCCAGGGCACCGATACGGGCATAGGTGCCGGCCAGCTTTGTAAGCCGGTCCAGATAGAGGCGCTCAAGCCTGAGGTTCATATCGAAATCTCCGGCGACCGGGTTCATATTGATCATGGCTTCGAGGTACCCGTCCCGCTCCAGGTTGAACCTCAGTCCCGCCTCAGACTTATCATCCTGGTCCCACCCCACATAGGGGATGGTAAATGAGAGGTCATCCAGAATGAGGGTGTCGCCGATGTTGCGGTTATCATACCGGAAATCGGCGCGGGTCATGGTGATATCATAGAGGTGGTATTTGAAGGCCTCCTTCTGCACGGAATCTTCTTCCGGGCTCTCTCCGTCAGGGGATCCCGCATGAAATGCAACCAGGTCATCGAAATTAAAGACCGAGTCCTCCTGGATCACCACCCCGGAAAGGCCGCTCAGGTAAAAACGCTGCAGGTAAAGTTCACGTTTCAGCAGCCGAAGGGGCTTCAGATCCACCAGCAACGTATCGAACGCAACAAAAGGTGTTGACCCGTCCGCCTCATAGATATTGAATCCGGTGATGCGAAGCCTCCCGGCCAGGTATCCCAGCCGCAGCCGGTCGATCTCCACGGTACGGCCGATCAGTTCCGGGCTGTTCCTTACCACGTATTTACGGGCGATCCCCGGGGCAAGGATCAGGGCGAGGATCACCAGGAACAGCAATCCCAGCAGGGTGCCTTTGAGGTATTTGTTCATATCGTTCAATTGGACAGTGTGATAACAGCTCCGGCGGCTTTTTGTTTGTCATCCCATTTGATGAAGGAGGTGAAAGGGCTGCACGCCGCAGCATTGTGCGCATTTCTTCGTATTTTGCAGAAAAACCAATCATTGTCCCAGATGTCCGCTCGTATCTCCTTACCCGGCGCTTTGGTTTTCTGTGTCATTGGCTCCGCCCTGTTGCTCCCTGACCCGGCTGTTGCGCAGTCTTCAGGCGATCCTGCCTGGAAGCATTATGCCATCGACCCGGTCCTTCCAGGATCCTCCTGGGGCACAGGAGGGACAGCCCTGGCAGATTTTGACGGGGACGGGGACCTGGACGCAGCCATCTCCAGGCGAAATACAAAATCCGCTTTCTGGTATGAAAGGATCAATGACTCCTTATGGATCCCCCATCTCATGGGGTATGGGGAATCCCTGGAGGGCACCCTGGGGACCGCCGCACTTGACATGAACCGTGACGGCCGGACCGATGTGGTGTTCAACGGGGTATGGTTCAGGAATCCCGGCAACCTGGGCAACGATCCGGACACCCCCTGGCCGTCCCACCTGATCAAGGCAGGGGGGCATGACGCCGTGGCGGCGGACATGAACGGCGACGGGTACGAGGACCTGCTGGTCTATGACGGGAACAAGTTGTCGTGGTACCATCCCGGGGAGAGCTTCCGGGAAGTGGTGATCAGTTCGGGCCATAACGACCACGGGGGGATCGCCCCCAGGGGATTCGGTGACCTGGACGGGGACGGGGAAACGGATGTGGTCATTCCGGGGATCTGGTTCGCCCGCAGTAACGATTCCCTGGCCATGTGGGAACCTCATCCCTGGCCGTTCGAACCTGTTTCGGGGGCATCCTACGGGCGGAGCATCAGGGCCTGGGTGGCCGATATGGATGGGGACGGAGACAGTGACATTGTTTACAGCCATTGCGACACGGGCGGATCAGGAGTCTACTGGGTCCGGAACGATGGGCGCGGACAAAACTGGACCAGCTTCCGGCTTCCCGATCCCCCAACCCGGCAGGGCGATGTGAAAGGGACCGGCTCCTTTCATTCGCTGGGAGTGGCCGATTTCAACCTGGACGGATTCCCTGATATTTTTGCCGGGGAACAGGAGGATCCGGACACCTATATGGAGGGCAGCGGCAGGGTCGCCATGAAGCCCCGGGGACTGAAGGAGCGGGGGACCATCTGGTACCACAACGGAAGCAATCCGCCTGAGTTCGAACCCCGGGTGATCCAGCTGGACAATCCGGGATGGCACGATGCACAGCTGGGTGATGTGGACGGGGACGGGGATATCGATATCGTCAGCAAAGTCTGGAACGCTGACGGGCCGGCCTATCACCTCGATTTCTGGAGCAACCGGCAGATCCGTTAGACGCGCTGTTAAAAAGCCGTTAAACCTGCCGATTGTTCATATTTTTCCTTGACTTTCACCGGGGGTTGCCGTAATTTTACAGTAGCCTGGATTTTACCCTTTTTATCCTCTACTGATTATTCCCAACTTCCTGATTCTGCGCATCATCGCACAGATACCCTCTCAGAGCCGGAACAGGGATCCGGACCATCGGAAGACAACTTGTGTACCCGAAGCAACCCAGAGATGAACAAGGAAGAGCTGATTCAACGGAACAGAGATCTCGAGGAGCTGCTGAAACTCTACGAGGAGTCCAACAGGGACCTTCGGAGATTACTGGCACTCAAGGAGAGACAGAAAATCATAAGGATGGGTTCCCGCATGGAGCCCTGATCAGGAACCCCCTCTGCGGCACTGCCGCCGGCAGTGCCGCAATGAAATACATGATACGCATGGCATCAGTAAAATCATATGTTCCCGGTGTGATCGACGACCAGATCCTGCTGCTGTCCCGCTACAGGCAGCAGATCCAGGAGCTGATCAGGAAAGGCCCCGGTGAAGGAACCTCAGGGGATGCCGCCTACTGGATGCGCAAAGTCTGTGAGACCGGGTGCGACGTGCAGTTTGGGAAGGATACCTCGGATAAAATGCTGAAGGACCTTCTTGAGAGTATCAAGCATCAGCTGGCAGAGCTTCGCAGCCTCTACGCCGATTCATCCTTTTACGTCTGAAAAGGGGTCCCTCCGGGAAGCAGGCCGCCTCCGGCACTCCCTGCATCATGCAGGTATTGGATAGTTGGGGGGGAAGGATTATCTTTAGTCCGGACTAACCCATTTACCAGTAACATTCATGACAACAAGCAGGCGCAGCTTTATCAGGACCGGATCGGCCGCCGTGGCCGGCACGGTGGTGCTGGGAAGCCTCCCCCGGAATGCGGAGGCAGCGGTACCGGTTGCCGGACCCCGGTCATTCGGATTCCAGGTATGGACCATCCGTGAGGAACTCAACAGTGATTTTGCATCCACCCTCCGGAAAATGGCCGGCATGGGCTATTCGGAAGTGGAGATGTGCAGCCCCCTCGGATATTCGAATGCGGGATTTGAACCCCTGAACCACATGACAGGCAGTGAGATGAGAAAGATCATCGAAGGGGAGGGATTGAAGTGTACCAGTTCCCATTACACCATGGGAGAGTTGCGCGATCACCTGGAAAACAGGATCGAATGGGCCCATCAGCTGGGGATGAAACAGATGGTGGCCTCCAGTTTCTGGCTTCCTGACGGGGCCTCGGTGGATGATTACCGGAAGGCCGCCCGGGAACTGAACACCATTGCGGAGGTCACCAAAAAAGCAGGGATACAGATGGGGTTCCACAACCACCACATGGAATTTGAGAAAAGGGGGGAGGAACTGATCTACGACGCGCTGATGGAAGAACTCGATCCGGAGCTGGTCAGGATGCAGTTCCAGGTGGCAGTGGTCGATATCGGATACCATGCAGCCGATTATTTCAACAGGTACCCGGGCCGCTTCATCTCTGCCCACCTGGCGGACTGGTCTGCAGAAAAAGACGCCCAGGTGCCCGTGGGGCAGGGGGATGTGGACTGGAAGGGGTTTTTTAAGGCGGCCAGGAAATGTGGTGTGGAGAACTTCTATGTGGAGATGGATCCCTCCTTCTTCCCGGAAAGTGCGGAATTCCTTAAAAAGACCATGTAAGCGCCCTGGATTATTTTACTCTTTTCTCGATGTATCTGGAGTTGATGGCCCGTAGGGTGCCCATGTAATCCATGCTGAATTCGATCAGGTCGCCCACTTTGTACCCCTGCTTGTTCTGCCCCAGATCGATCACCATCATGTCCGAACTCCCTCCCAGGTATTCGATGTCCTTATCGATGGGGGTGATGTGCTGTTTGTCCACGTCCAGCAGCCCCAGGTCAAGTATCGCCCGGTAGGTTTTCTGCCCGATGTCCTCTTCTTTAAAATTGAATTCGTTCCCTTCCACATTGGTGCCCATTTCCCCGATGGGAACAACCGGTTTCTCGCTCAGCTCGATAATTTCTGAATAAAGCCTGAAGACATCGGGATGCATGTTTTCCAGGGTGGTGTCATGGTACACGTCGGTCCCCAGGAAGAGGCTTTCGCCCACCCGGAAATGGTTGATGCCGGCAGGAAGCAGCTTCTGGAAGATCAGCGGAATGGTCACCGATGAGCCCCCCGAAACGTAAGGGATCTGTTTGTTGAACTTCGCTTCGATCAGTTGTTCATAGAGGCTGAGCTGGATCAGTTTGTCATGGTTGGGCAGCACACCGTACAGGCATGTCAGGTTGGTACCGATCCCCACCACTTCGATGTTCTTCAATTTGAAGACATTGGAATAGAAATCCATCAGCTCCTCTCCCAGCACCCCTTCCCGGAGCTCCCCCAGTTCGATCATGATGATGACCTTGTGTTTCTTCTGCTGTTTGCCAGCCTCATCCGAGAGCAGGCGGATGGTTTCCACCTCGGTGTTCATGCTGATGTCGGCATAGCGGACCACGCCCTGGATGGACCTTTTCGGCGGCGGTTTGATGTATATGGTCTCGATTTCGGGATGAAGTTGTTTGATCGTCTTCAGGTTGGATACCCTGGAGTCTGCCGCCTGGGTGATCCCCGTATTGAGTACTTCGGCCAGGAACATGCGGTTTCCCGAAAGGAGTTTGGTCACCACTGTCCACTTGATGTGGTGTTTATTGAACAGCTCATCGAGGTACCGGTAGTTCGATTGAAGTTTTTCGGAATCAAGTGTGATAAATGCCATGACGGGTTAAAATTTGGTGAGCTTCCGTTCAATATTTTCAGGTAATCTGGCCAGGATTTCGTAGTTGAGGGAGTTGTTCATCTCCGCAAAGGATGAGAATGAGATCACCGAAGCTCCCTGCCGGCCGATCAGGGTCACCTGGTCGCCGGTTTCCACTTCCGGGATCTCGGTGATGTCGCAGATGATCATGTTCATATTGACCAGTCCGATCACGGGAGCCCGCATTCCCCGGATGATCACGTGGCCATTGTTGCTGAGGGACCGGCTGTACCCGTTGCAGTACCCTACGGGGACCACTGCGATCTTCATGGGAACCTGGGCCTGGAAGGTCAGACCGTAACCGATGAATTCCCCCTCCGGCACCGCTTTCAGATGCATCACCCTGGAGTGCCAGCTGAGGGCCCTCTTCAACGGATCGGACTTCTCCTTTTTCCGGAGGGCATAATTCATAAAGGTCTCCCTGGTGGGCCAGTACCCGTAGATCAGGATCCCGCTGCGCACCATATCCATCCGGGTTTCGGGATAGTTGATGGCAGCCGCAGAACTGGCGATGTGCAGGATCTCGGCAGTGATCCCCAGCTGTTCCAGGGACCGGACCATCCGTTTGAACAGGGTGAACTGTTTTTTGATCCGGGTATGGTTGGCAATGCTCTCGGCCCCTGCGAAATGGGAGGCAATCCCCCGGAGGAGAACCCGGTCCCTGCCCGATTGAAGGACCGGTAAGGCTACCCTGAGATCGGCGACGCTGAAACCGGTCCGGTACATGCCGGTCTCCAGTTCCAGGTGAATGACGGCCCGTTGGTTGAGACGGGCTGCCCTCCTGACGGTTTCCTTCAGCATGGAAGGGCCCGAAACGTAAAACTCCACCCCGTTCTCCAGGATCCAGTCCAGGTCGCCGGGGTCTGTGTACCCCATGATCATCAGGGTCGAGCCGGGGGAAAGATGGCGGTATGCCTCCCTGGCCTCGGGAGAGGAATACACGGAGAAATGATCGATCCCTGCCTTTTCCAGGGCGGGGATCACCACCGGCACCCCGTGTCCGTAGGCGTTTCCTTTGACCACCGCTGAAATGCGGGTTCCGGAACCCAGAAGTTCCTTCAGGAATCCCACATTGTTGGCCAGCGCTTCACTGCCGATATGGATCCGGGATGTGCTCGCCATCATGCACCGGTCTTTTCCTGGCTGTTGTTCACAAAGCGCATTTCGGCATATTTGTTGGTAAACCCGATGCGCTCATAGAGCCGTTTTGCAGGATTGTCATACTCCACATGGAGTTTCACATCGCCGTCACAGTGGAGAAAGGATTCCTCGATAATGGCCCGGCCATATCCCTTGCCCCTGCAGCCGGAATCGACAGCCACATAAACCAGCACCCAGCCCGGGATATACCCTCCCATGCCGGTCCGGTTCATGATCAGCCCGCCCACCATCCGGCCATCCTCAAATGCGGCCAGGGCGAATCCCCCTTCCGACTTTTCTCCGGACATGGCGTAATCCAGGCAGCGGTGGATCTCCTCAGGCGGATCCCCGAAACGTTCCAGGTGGGTATGCAGGAATTCCACAAAGTGGTTCCTGGAGATGCGGGTGAAATCAGATTCTTTTTCAATCAACTGTATATCAAGCATACGTCTGGTTTTTTTTGGTGTTAAAGATGGTTCATTGCATAAAGGGCAAACAGGAATCCGATGCCGGTACCCAGGACCTCGTCGGGGAAATCGAATCCAGGATGGTGGAGGGGAAGCTGTTCCGCACCGGATCCGATCCCCACGTATCCGCCCGGGATCGTTTCGGTGTAATAACCGAAATCCTCCGACCACCGGAACGGTTTCTCCAGCACCTTCAGCGGGATATTCTGTTGTGCTGCGGCCTGTTTGATCATGGAGAAACAGGCCGGGTCATTGACTGTGGCCGGAAATGCTTCGGTAAAGGATATCCCGTGATCCAGCCCTTCGGTGGCAGCGTTCCTTTTCACCACTTCCTCCACCTTTCGGGTGAGCTTCTCCATGTCCCCGTTCTCAAAGGAGCGGAGGGTCAATCTGACCTCTCCCTCGCCAGGTGAGGTTCCGTGGGCCACTTCCCCCAGCCGGAGGTGGACCACCGTCGCGAAGGCAGTGTCCTGAAACAGCCCCTCCTCACGGTTCAGCTTATCCACCTCATGGATGATTCCCGCCATGGCACGGGCAGGATTGATCCCCTTTTCCGGTTCACCGGCGTGGGATGAACGGCCCAGGAGGCGGATCACCATTCCCACCGAGGCCGCGGCGAAGGTGCCGGGCCGGGTCACCAGCCTGTTCATCGGGATCCCCGGGATGTTGTGAAGGGCGAAAACGGCATCCGGTCCGAAATCCAGGAATCCCGGATCGGCGATCACATCCCGCGCTCCCTGCTCCACCTCTTCTGCGGGCTGGAAGAGCAATCCCACCTTTCCCCGCAACGGGGGGGAGGCGGCGATCCTGGAACCCAGTCCCGCTACCATGGCCATGTGACCGTCGTGCCCGCAGGCATGGCTGATTCCGGGATGCACGGAGGCATACTCCCTGCCGCTGGTTTCCTTGATGGGAAGGGCATCCAGTTCAGCCCTGAACAGGGTACTGCTGCCGGGATGCTTCCCTTCATAAACAAAGATGCGGCCGTAAGTAGCTACCCGGATGACACGGTGGGGGTGCAGCGGGGCCATGAACCGCTCAATGGCGGCTGCCGTTTCCGACTCCCTGTTGGAGAGCTCCGGGTGGCGGTGCAGGTGGCGGCGGAGGGCGATGATCTCTTTCATGGGGAACTCCTGTATATGATCAAATATACCACCAAAGAGAACGAGATCCCGAAAATATTGGCATCAAGTCCCCAGGGGAGCGGGACGTTGAACAGGACAAGCAGGGTGGTGGCGGTCCCCCCTGCGATCATGGAGAGCAGGGCGGCCCGGCTGCTTGGATTTCTGGTAAAGAGCGCCGCCAGGACCGGCACGATGAGGCCCGATACCATGAAGGCATAGGAGAGCAGCATCAGCTCCAGGACATTTTCCATTTTCAGGGCCAGCAGCAGTGCCAGCACACCCACCCCCAGGGTAAGGAGCTGTGAATAGCGGAGGCTGTTCTTGTGCTTGTGCTTCCCGATGACATCGGTCAGGATGTTCCCCGAGGAGGCCATCAGGCAGCTGTCTGCAGTGGACATGATGGCTGAAAAATAGACCGACATCACGATCCCGAGGAATCCCACCGGGAGGATGGTTTTCAGCAGCAGCGGCAATCCCATTTCCGGGTCGATGGTCCCGGCTGTGAATCCGGCGATGATCCCATTCTCCACCGCCACCCTGGAAAGCATTCCCAGGGTAACCCCGATAAAGGCCATCAGCGGGTATTCGAACAGTCCAGCAATGAACCAGCCTCGCTGGGCCGTGCGGCGGTCCCTGGCCGCATAAATCCGCTGGTAGAGTGTCATGCCAACGAACCAGATGGGAATGATGGTGAACCCCCAGTTGACCAGCTGCTGCCAGCTCACATTGCCCAGCGAAAGGAAATCACTCTGCAGGGTCTCCTTCACGGTCTCCCATCCCCCCACCTGCTGAAGGGTGAAGGGCAGCGCCACGAAGATCAGGCCGGTCATCAGGATGATCCACTGAATGGTGTCTGTATAGATCACCGCCTTCAGCCCTCCGAGGGCAGTATAAACGATGGCGATGGCTCCCATGAGAAACAGTGCCCTTTCGAGGGTCAGGCCGTCGAAGGTGGACGAAGCCAGCTTCGCCCCGGCAAGGATCTGTGAACTGGTGAATCCCAGGTAACTGATGGCAGAAATGATCCCCGCGATCAGTGCGACCCTCCCGTTGTAGACCGATCCCAGGAACTGGGGGAAGGAGAGGAACCTGCGGTCGCTTGCGATCTGAAAAACCCTGGGAATCAGCAATACGCCTGCCATCCATGCCCCGATGAGCCCGGTGAACAGCAACCAGCTCCCGGCCAGCCCCATGACAAACCCCAGCCCTCCAAGCCCGATGGAAAAGCCGCCTCCCACATCGGTGGCCACCACGGAAAGCCCTATGTGCAGGCTGCTCATGCGTCGCCCGCCCACGAAATAGTCATCCGTGTCCCTGTTCCTCCTCAGAAAATAGAAACCCACCCCCAGCATGGCCAGCAGGTAGGAGGCAAAGATCACCAGATCGATGGGATGCATTACCTTATTCTCACGTTTAGCTCAATATTGGAGGACCTGTACTGGTATTTGATCAGACCCCTGGAAAGGAGGGAGAAAATGATGTGCTGTCCTTCCCGGGAGGAGATGGCCAGTTCTTTGAAGATGTTGCCGTAAAGGCACTTACCCCTGTCATTCAGCAACCTCAACACTTCCTTCTCCGTGGGATTCTTGATTTCTTCCAGATAAACCGTTCTCTTCTCTTCCATGTGTGCTGTCTGCTTCTCGTCCAGAAAATGTTTCTGCACGAACAAAAATACAACAATTATCCGTAACTGCGAACCGAAAAGCGTATCAACTTGCCATGACCTGCAGACCGGGAAGAAATTTATTGTATATTCACGGGGGTGAAAGGGAACAATGGATTCTACAGAAATACTTGTCAAGATCAGAAAGATCGTCCGCTCCATTAACCTGGAGTCAAAAAAAATCCAGAAAGAGCACGGGGTGAGTATTCCTCAGATATTGTGCCTCAGTTACTTAAAACAATCCGAAGGATTTCAGTCCACACAGGGAGAGATCCGGAGGTTCCTTAACCTCAACTCCAGCACCATCAACGGGATCATCCGCCGCCTGGAGAAGAAGGGATACCTGGCCCGGCTTCCCAGATCGGGCGACCGGCGGGTGGTGAAGATCGCCCTGACCACATCGGGAGATAAACTGCTTCAGGGGATCCCTCCGCTTCTGCACGAACAATTATCCGAACGCCTCAACCAGCTTGACCGGCAGGAACTGGAGGCGGTCCTCAGGGGCCTCGACACGCTGGTCTATCTTCTGGATATTGAGTCTGTAGAGGCTTCTCCGATGCTTACCATCGAAGGGGAACTGGAAGAGAACGAGCGGTGATTTCCGGCCGCCCGGACCCGGGTGAGCCTTCAAAGTCATTTTTTATTGGTAAATTTGTTCCTGCAGAAACAGAACAACTTCCATGATTTATGATACCAGCCAGCAGGAACTGGCAGACAAGATCGACAGCGGATTGAGCCGGTCGGGATGGAAGGACTGGAGGTGGCAGCTGCGGCATGCCATTCGGTCCCTGGATAAATTTGAACATCTGACGGGGATCCGGTTTGGGGAGGAGGAGCGGGCGTCGCTTGAACGCACTTTCCGGAAGTTCCCGCTGTCCATAACCCCGTATTACCTTTCCCTGATTGATCGGCAGAATTACCGGAATGATCCGGTCTTCAAACAGGCATTCGGAAGTGTTCAGGAACTGAACAGGCTCGATTTCGAGCTGGAGGATCCGCTTTCCGAGGAGCAGGACAGCCCGGTGCAGGGGATTACCCACAGGTATCCGGACCGGGTGTTGTTCCATGTCAGTAATATCTGTTCCATATATTGCCGGCACTGCACCCGCAAACGAAAGGTGGGGGATGTGGATTATGTGCCCGGAAAGGACCACCTTCAGGAGGGTATCCGGTATATTGCCCGTTCCCCGCAGGTCAGGGATGTGCTGCTTTCCGGCGGGGATCCGCTCATGCTCTCCGATGCGAAACTGGAGTGGCTCCTGTCGGAGATCACGGCCATCCCGCATGTGGAGATCATCCGGATCGGAACGCGCATGCCGGTGGTCCTCCCTTACCGCATCACAGACGAGCTCGTAGAAATGCTGGGCAGGTACCATCCCATCTGGATCAATACCCATTTCAACCATCCCCGGGAACTGACCACCTCCTCGCGGGAGGCCCTTTCCAAACTGGCCAACGGCGGATTTCCGCTGGGGAACCAGTCCGTTCTGCTTGCCGATGTCAATGACTGCCCGCGGATCATGAAATCCCTTGTCCAGGAACTGGTCAGGAACAGGGTGAGGCCCTACTATCTTTACCAGTGCGACCTTGCAGAGGGATTGTCTCATTTCCGCACCCCCATCGGGAAAGGGATCGAGATCATGGAAAGCCTGGTGGGCCACACCAGCGGGCTGGCACGCCCGACCTATGTGATCGATGCCCCGGGGGGCGGAGGGAAGATCCCCGTGATGCCCAACTACATCATCTCATGGTCCACCAACAAGGTGGTCCTCCGCAATTACGAAGGGGTCATCACCACCTACAAGGAACCGGACAGTTACGAACCCAAGTGGTGTGACCGCAATTGTGAGAAGTGCAGCCTTGATCTGGACCTTTCAAGGAGCGACGAGGCGCAGGCCATCGGTATCGAGAAGCTGTTGTCCGATTCGGACGATACCATCTCGCTCTATCCTGAAAAAAACGAACGGATACAAAGAAGGGAGGGAAATGGAGGACAGGATTGAATCCATCGGCTCCGGATCGGTGATCCAGCATGGAAAATTCAATGACCGCATCTACCTCATGAAGCTGGACAAAGGGGATTGTCCCGGCATCCTGAAAGTGCTCGGATCACTGGCCAGGCGGGAGGGGTATACCAAAATCTTCGGGAAGGTCCCCGAATCTGCCGCCCCGCTCTTCTTTTCCGACGGGTACATGATGGAGGCATTTATCCCGGGATTCTACCAGCGGCGAGAAGCTGCATTTTTTGTTTCAAAATACCTGGATTCGGACCGGTTGATGGAGGTGGAACGCACAAGGCTGGAGGAGCTGGGAACACTCCTGGAATTGAAACCCGGGGCCACTGAGCGGGTGGGGAACACCCTGATCAATGGCCGCCGGTTCGGCATCCGTCAGCTGGATGGATCTGAATCCGTGCCCATTGCCAGGCTTTACCGGGAGGTATTCAAAAGCTATCCCTTTCCCATCCATGATCCGGGATACATTGCACGGAGCATGGAGAAAGGAACGCGATACTTCGGGGTGAGCAGGGGGGGGAAGCTCATTGCCCTCGCTTCTGCTGAAATCGACCGGAAGGGAAGCAACGCCGAGATGACCGATTTCGCCACCCTGCCTGACTTCAGGGGAAACAACCTGGCCCAGTTGCTGTTAAAGGCCATGGAAAAGGAGATGCGGCTGACGGGTATCCAGACCCTCTATACCATTGCCAGGCTCCATTCGCCTGCCATGAACAGGACCTTCCTGAAGCTTCAGTATCACTATGCGGGCACCCTGATCAGGAATACCCAGATCGCAGGAAGGGTGGAAAGCATGAACGTCTATTACAAGCACCTTTAAAGGCCCGCGGCCAGCTGTTCCGTCAGTTCCCACAGCTTCCGGCCATGATCCGTATCGGTGGCTTTCGGGTCCATCTCTTTTCGCTGCATCAGGAAAAGATAATCCATCGGCTTCCCTTCCGTTTCCGGAGAGGCGGCCAGGTATACCACCGGTCTGCACGCTTGCTGCGGAGAGCGGAAGAACAATCCGAAGACGAGCCGGAGCAGGGGCCGGAACAGGGCGGGGGCTTCACGGGCGATGCCGGAATTGACCGGACCGGGACAGAGGGCCGAGACCATGTACCGGACCTGTCCGCCGGGATTGAGCCGCCGGGAAAACTCATTGGCCAGGGTCAGCAGCAGCAGCTTGTAGTATCCGTACATGGAGACCGCCCTGTTGATCCCGTACGGCTCGTACTGTCCGAACTTCTCCCATTCGATCCGTTCCGGATTGCGGTGGCTCTCCGAATTGATAAAAATGATCCTGGGCACATGACCGCCCCCGGTCCTGAAGGCGCCTGAATCCACCAGCTTTTTCACCAGCAGGTACTTGGCCATGTAATTGACCATGAACATTTCATCAGGACCCGCAGGGGTCCTGCGGCTCTGGCGGGTGACCACGGCCGCATTGCAGATCAGGATATCCAGGGGGGCGGGACCGGAAACAATACCGGCTACCAGCTTCTCGATGGAGGCAGGATCGGAAAGGTCCACATGAAGCATCTCCACCCGCGTTGATCCGCTTTTGCGTTTGACCAGCTCCCCCTTCCCGGGAATCCCTGACCTGACCGCCATGATGACATGGGCCCCCCGCGCGGCCAGCTCCACGGCAGTGGCCAGTCCCAGCCCGGAGCTGGCACCCGTGATCAGCACCCGTTTCCCGTCCAGCCTTTCGCCATCACCCAGTTCAAGCAGGTTACCCGGTTTTCTGAACAGATCGCCGATCCCGGTGGCAATGGCCCTGGCCGGACTGTTATAGGCATGCTGTTTCTGCTGCTTTCTGTTCATGGCCGGTGGATGTTTCAGGATGCAGGAGCGTTCCCGGACGGGTGCTCCAGTCCGAGGTAAAGTTGCTGGTACCCTTCATTTCTTTTGAGCAGTTCCCGGGCGCCCAGCCCGAAATCCTCCAGGCTGTATTCATGGATCCCGTATTTTCCGTAAGGATTATCGCTGTCGGCCTGCTCAAAGCGAAGGCGGAGCTGGCCGGGGATCCCCCCGTAGGGCGCATAGATCGCCTCCAGTACCCGCATGGGGCTTCTGACCAGGTCCGTGTAAAGGATATCGGTGACTTTCTCCTGTCCCTCTTTCCCTTCACGGAAGGCCATTCCCCTTTCCAGCATGTAGGTGGTCTTTCTCACCCAGTGGTCCCTGACCTGTTCCATGGAGACCCGGTCACTGAAGATCGACCTGCTGTGACACACCATGCTCAGGAAGGAGGGGATGCATTCGTTCATGTCGCGGTGGGTCCAGAGAAACCGGGCACGGGGGAAGGTTTTGTCGATCAATGGCATGAATTCCATGTGGTGGGGGGATTTCAGGATCCACCGCTTACCGGGCTGCTGCCACTGGAGCAGCTGCAGGAGCTTGCTGCCATAGGCATAGGCGGGTGACTGGTCGGTCCGCTCCAGCCAGGCGGCGTAGGAGGGCACATGGGAGGTGGCTTCGGGCGTGGTGCTCAGGAAGGTCACATCCAGCAGGAGGATGTCCTCCTCCGGGGCCGTGTGTTCCACGGGGTGGATCGCGAAAAATCCCGGGGCCATCATACGCAGCGCTTTTTCACTGACCCGGGCCGAACGGATGCGCCGGTCCGTGCCGTTGAGGTTCCGGTGGAAC
The DNA here is from genome assembly GCA_964575865.1 of uncultured Bacteroides sp. Lineage (GTDB taxonomy): Bacteria > Bacteroidota > Bacteroidia > Bacteroidales. The sequence goes on from CAZNSZ010000015.1 coordinate 24,144, forward strand.
GGGGCCGGATTGATCGCCTCCCAGCTGCGGAGCACCCGGTTATCCGGATCGGCTGTCAGCAGCCGGTGCAGTTTGGTGGTCCCCGTCCGCTGAAGCCCCACGATCACCAGCGGCGGCAGCAGCTCCTGCTCCAGGATCTCCGGATGCCTGCGGAACCAGTACTCCGCCCTCAGCCTTACCGACAGCAGGTTGATGATGCGTTTGCGGGAAATGAAAAATCCGATGGGGTGCAGGGAGGCCTCCCGGTTCAGCGAACCGATGAGCCGGTCCAGGGGTTCATCCCAGAAATCCTTGCCCAGGTCGGTCAGGCCCGTTTCGTTCCTGGCCGTACCGATCAACTCATCCTTCTCCAGTTTCGGCGGCTTGCCGACCCGGTAGGCACCCTTCCAGAATGCGTTCAGTGCCCTGAACCAGAAGGGGTGACGCAGGTAGTCCTTTGAACTGATGACCTTCTTTGTATTCACAGGGCAACCGTTTCATGGTGACGCAATACCCGGCACCGGGGCTGTACCGCCGTGGCGCCTTCATGCAGGCGGTACCACCTCCAGCACATGGTCCCCTGCCTGTGGTGGGCGGTTTCGATCCAGTTGGGATGACCGGGATCCCGGTGGGAGACCACCACCCGGATCTGTCCGTCGGTTTCGGGTACGGCGGTGTGCTTGTTGATGCTGATGCGGAAATGGCGGTAATCGAGCGATTCCATCCAGAAATTGTTGAGCTGGAAGTTCCAGGCGTCACAGGCGGGCGGATCCACATCGATCACCAGCATCTGGTCCTCCTCCAGTTCCCAGTAACTGTGGTAATAGACGATGCTGTCGTCCCCGCCGGCTGCACTGGAAGTCCCCGGATCGAAAAGCGGGAGGGAGTTGGGATGCTTCTTGAATCCCCTGGCCCAGCGGGTGAAGAGCAGGGAGGCACCGCCCACGAAAAGGGAGGCGGTTTTCAGTCCTTCGTCCATCCGCACCGCATCGAACGGGGCCGGTTTTTCCGGCGCTGCCAGGTTGACCAGCTTCAGTTCGGTGGGGATCTCAACAGTGCGGTCCGCAAAGGTCTGGCGCACCATGACCAGCGAGGTTTCCGGTTCGGTCTTCAGCCAGTTTTTGCCCCGGCGCTCGGGCCCCAGGTAAATCTCGAAGGTGCCGTCCTCTTCCAGCTGCAGCTCCGCATCCTCCAGCTTTCCGCACGGCGCCAGTCCCCCCGTGGAACCGTAACTCCCGTTCTGGGTATGGAAACTGATGTAGTCGATGGTGTTCCTTTTCCCGGTGATCTTGTAGAGCTGGGTCCCGCTGATCTGGGCGTTCAGGTAATAATTGTCGGGATTGTCTGCCCCCATCTTCACCGTTTCATGCACCATCCTCCTGAATTCGGGGAACTGGGGATCGCTGTATTCCACGAAAGCCTCCAGCCCGGCACGGGTGAGCCGGGAGAGGTAGCGGATCCCCTCGACCCGCTGAAGCGGATCATCGGGGGTGCCGCGAGAGAGGACCACCTGTCCGGCCGCCTTCAGGTCGTCGCAGAACTCCTCCCACGCCCTGCCCGTATCGATGCGGCGCTGGTGGATCTCTTCGGCCGTCACGCCACGGACCCTCCTTGACAGCCGCTGCCAGGCGCCTGTGATCCTGAGGTACAAAAAGAGCAGTTTACGCATGGGGGTCGCTTTTAAGGTGGAACTCGGCGGCCAGGTAGATCTCGATGGTTTTCATGTCGATAAAGGAACGGGTGTCCTGCCAGACCTGGAACATGTGGACGGGCACCCTCCGGGGCGGCCCGAAAAAGCGGAACGGGTTGAGCAGGTCCGAACGGTTGCAGAACTGTTCTTCCACGATGCCCTCGTGTGGCTCCGCTCCGGTTGAAAGGGCTTCCAGGACCACGTTGCGGTTGTAGTTCCAGAGGGGGTGCAGCTTCAGCGACAGCGGGGTATGCCCCTGGTGCCACCTGCGGATAAATGTGGGGTGGTCGATGCCGGGCCTGCGGCGGAAAAGGGTGAGCATGCAGACCCCGGGGGTGGGGGTGCCGTCCTCCCACTCTTTCCGGCAGGCCACCGGAATGGCCTCCTCCACGGCATATCCACCCGCATATCCATCCACCCGGACCAGGTCCCGGTCTGCGGAGACGGAGGTGCCCGTGACGGAAATGGCCGCCGCCTTCTCCCGTCGGAAGGGGATCACCGAAAGACGGGGTGGATTTTCAAGGGTGAGGGTGATCCTCAAGGTTTCCGGGCTCCACTCTTCCAGGAGGGTTTCCGACAGTGTGAAGATCCTTTCCCTGAAAGCCTGGTATCCTTCGGAAGGAATCCCCTTCACAATGTGAATCTCTTTATGCATGGCGGATGGAAGGAAATCCTTATTTTTCGGAGGCATAAAAATATCATTTGTTCGCGAAATTCCAACCATGAAGCAGAAAACAGGTGCGGGAGGGGTCCATGTGGTGCTTACGGGCGGGTCGGGCTTTCTCGGTCAGGCCATGGTCCGGGAGATGCTCTCCCCGGAAGCGCCTTTTCCCCTTGCCTCACTGCGCATCCTGGACCTGCGGGAGCCGGAGATCAGCGATGACAGGATCACCTGGATAGAGGGCGACGTGAGGGATCCGGAGGCAGTGGACAAGGCAGTTGAGGGTGCCGGCCTGGTGTTTCATGCCGCCGCCATCGTGGACTGGGGGACGCGTTCGGAGCAGGAGATCATGGGTGTGAACGTGGAGGGGACCCGGAACATCCTGCGGGCATGCAGGGAAAAAAGGGTCAGGGCACTGGTCTTTACCAGCTCCCTGGATGTCCTGTTCAGCGGAGATCCCCTGAGGGATGTGGATGAAACGGCCCCTTACCCGGCAAGGCACGGAAGCTCCTATTGCGTCAGCAAGACCCTGGCAGAGCAACTGGTGCTCGGGAGCAACGGGAACGGGTTGAGCACCTGCTCGCTCCGGCCCTCCGATATCTACGGGGAGGGGGATCCCTACCACCTGGGCAACCTGATCGCCATGGCCCGGAAAGGATTCTACATCCGGCTGGGGGACGGTTCGGCCCGCTGCCAGCATGTCTATGCGGGCAATGCTGCGCATGCCCACCTGCTGGCTGCCAGGGCTCTGCTGGAGGGAAACCGGCAGGTGGCCGGCCAGGCCTATTTCCTCACCGACGGACCCGGTTCCAACTTCTTCACCTTTTTCGACCGGTTCGTGACCGGATCGGGGTACCGCATCCGGCCCCGCAACCTCTGGCTTCCCCGCAAACTGGCCTATGCCCTGGGTGTGATCTCCGAAGGGATCGCGGTCATCGTGAGGCCCCTCTGGCCCTACCGCCCCAAACTGAGCCGTTTCGCCGTCACCTATACCTGCACCGATTACACCTTCAATTCGGAAAAGGCCCGCCGCGATTTCGGTTTCGTTCCCAGGTACAGCGACCAGGAGGCATACCGGCGGACGGTGGCCCATTTCAGCAAGAAACCCCAAACCCGATAAATCATGAAAACACCCCTCACCCTGTCACTCCTGATGGCCACCTTGCTGATCCTGGAGGCCCGCTCCGGTGACATACCGGTGGCGCAGGAGAAGCGGATCTACAAACAGGTCCAGGGATTCGACCTGGCGGTGGATATCTTTTACCCGGAAAGCGGGAGCCGGCAGGAAAAAAGACCGGCCATCGCATTTTTCCACGGAGGGGGCTGGGCCTACGGGGATCCGTCCGAGTTTCACGAGGCCTGCCTCCGCTACGCCCGAATGGGATTCGTCACCTTCTCCTTCCAGTACCGCCTCTCCGTCAATCCAGACGGGTCCGTTCCCCACCCGGGCATCACCCTGGTGGAATGCGTCAAAGATGCCCGATCGGCCATGCGGTGGATCAGGGAACATGCGGAGGAACTGGGCGTGGATCCTGAGCGGGTGGTGGCCAGCGGCCAGTCCGCCGGTGGACAGCTGGCCCTCTCCACAGCGCTCATGGGACATGTGAACGAACAGTCCGACAACCTGGCCGTGAGCCCCGTTCCGGATGCCCTGATCCTCTACTCCAGCAACGTCAATACCCTGGAGGCGTGGGCCGACCGGCTGATGGGGGAGCGGAGGGAGGAGATCTGGTCCGTCTCCCCCCAGCACAACCTGAAACCGGGGCTTCCCCCCACCATTGAATTTCACGGGGAGGAGGATTGCATGGTCCCTTTCTGGGCGGTGCGGCATTTCATCGACACGGCCGAGAAAATGGGGAACCGGATCGAATTCGTCCCTTTCCCCGGCCGGCAGCATTACCTGGGTGACGGGGACGACCAGTACGGGAGGTACTATGACGAGGAGGTCCTGCAGCGCACCGACCGCTTCCTGGAGGAACACGGGTTCCTGCAACGCTGAGCTTATCCGCCGGTGGCCGGAGCGTACTCCCCGAACCGGGGATCGATCCCCTCCAGGAGCTCCATGGAGCGCTCCCACAGCTTCTTCCCTTCCTCGGGATCGTACACCTTGGGATCCATCTGCTTGGGATTGAACATGTGCAGGTACTGGTTGGTGGTCCCCCGGTAATCTTCCGAAAGGGCCATGTAGACCACCGGGCGGGCCGCTTTGGCGGGGGACTTGAAAATGACCCAGAAGATGCCTTTCAGCACCATCCGCAACAGCCAGGGTGCCTCCTTGACAATGTTGGAATGGACGGGTCCCGGACAGATCACATTGACGCCCAGCCCGCTCCCTTCCCGGTTCACCCTTCGCGAAAGCTCTGTGGCATAGGTGTTCAGCACGAATTTAAAGTAACTGTAGTTGGAGATCCCCTTGGAGACCCCGTACTCGAAATAGCGGCCGAATTCCCCGTAATCGACGGGGGTGGACCCCTGGTGGGAATCGCTGGAGATGAAAATGAGCGTTGACCGCTCCTCCGGCCCTCCCGCAACAAGGATCCCGCGGCCGATGAGCAGCTGGCTGAGAATGACGTTGGAGAGGTAATTGACCAGGAACATCTCGTCCTGCCCCGATTCGGTTTTCCGCGATCCCGGCAATGCCGTGGCGGCGTTCAGGATGCAGATATCCACTTTGATCTTTTCTTCCGACAGCGATTCTGCGAAAGCGTGGATGGTCCCGATCCTGCTGAGATCGAGGTACCGCATCTCCACCCGCTCCGAACCGGAGAGCCTGCCGACCCGTTCACCCGCCCCGGGGATCCTGCTGCGCCCTGCCATGATCACCCTGGCCCCCCTCCGGGCGAACTCCACGGCCAGCGCGAAACCCAGTCCCGAGTTGGCGCCGGTGATCAGCACGGTCTTCCCGTCGGCCCGGTCACTGTCCGAGAACCGGGATGCGAGCTGCTGCCTGGCAAAGAAGTCCCTGACTCCCGCCAGGGACGCTACCACCGGGTTGGTAAACCGGCCTTCTGCCATGATCAATGGGTTTGGTGTGGCCTTAAAGGTAGTTGATTCGGGCTTTTTAAAAAAAATAGATTCATTATATATAACGGCATTGAAGATTGAAAATGAAAGCAAATGCTATCTTTAGCGGTCAATTTTTAAAAAATAACCGCAAATGAGTGCCACATCAGAAAAGATTTCATTCTACAGCCGCCCCGGTGTCCCGGTGGAACTTCACAAAGTGAGGATCGTGCAGAAGCTGCACCTGAAGCCGGTTGAGGAGCGCCTGCGCGCCATCCGGGAAGCGGGGTTCAATACCTTCCTGCTGAATACCCGCGATATTTTCCTGGATATGCTCACCGACAGCGGGACCAACGCCATGAGCGACAACCAGGTATCCTCCATGCTCCAGGCCGACGATGCCTATTCGGGATCACAGAGCTTTTACCGGATGGAGGCGGCGCTGAGGGAAGTGTTCGGGAAGGAGCACGTGCTCCCGGTCCACCAGGGAAGGGCCGCCGAGAATGTGATCTCCCAGGTGTTTATCAAGGAGGGGGATGTGATCCCCATGAATTACCATTTCACCACCACCAAGGCCCACATGGAGATCAACGGGGGGAAGGTGCTGGAGATCTACACCGATGAGGCGCTGAAGATCAAAAGCGACCACCCCTTCAAGGGGAACATCGATTTGGGCAAACTGCAGGAGGTCATCGACACGTACGGAGCCGACCACGTGGCGTTTATCCGCATGGAGGCCTCCACCAACCTGATCGGGGGACAGCCCTTCAGCATGGCCAACATGCGGGGGGTCCGGGAGATCGCCGACCGCCATGGGATCATGGTGGTGCTGGATGCCAGCCTGATCGGGGAGAATGCCTACTTCATCAGGCAGCGGGAGGAGGCCTACCGCCAGGTCTCCATCAAGGAGATCCTCCGGGAGATGTGCGGCTATTCCGATATCGTCTACTTCTCCAGCCGCAAGGTGAGTTCCACCCGGGGAGGCGGGATCTGCACCAACAGCAAAGAGCTGATGCTGCAGATGCGCGACCTGATCCCCCTGTATGAAGGGTTTACCACCTACGGAGGGATGTCGGTGCGGGAAATCGAGGCCATGGCCGTTGGCCTGATCGAGACCATGGACGAAACGGTGATCGGGCAGTCGCCCTCATTCATCCAATATACGGTCAACGAGCTCGACAGGATGGGGATCCCGGTGGTCATGCCCGCAGGGGCATTGGGATGCCACATCGATGCCCTCCAGTTCCTCCCCCATGTGCCCCAGGCACAGTATTCAGCAGGGGCCCTGGCCGCCGCCCTCTTTATCGTGTCCGGGGTGCGGGGCATGGAGAGGGGCACGATTTCCATGGACCGGGATGAAGATGGGAACGATGTGATGTCGGATATGGAACTGCTCCGGCTCGCGTTCCCGCGCCGGGTGTTCACCCTCTCCCAGACACAGTTCCTGCTGGACAGGCTGCAGTGGCTGTATGACAACAGGGAACTGGTGGGCGGACTTGAGTTCACCGACGAACCCAAGGTCCTCCGCTTCTTCATGGGGCGGCTGGATGCGGTCTCCGACTGGCCCGAAAAGCTGGTGGCCAGGTTCAGGGCCGATTTCGGAGATAGCCTCTGATCCCGGCGACAGCCTCAGATCCCTGCGACAGCCTCAGATCCCTGCCCCGGCCAGAAGGGTTGCGTCAGACTTTGATCCCCGGGGTGGAGGCTGATTCAGATTATTGTGCTATTTTTGCGGACTTTTTACTGTCAGCACACAGCACATGGATCTGCGCAACATCGCCATCATCGCCCACGTGGACCACGGAAAGACCACCATGGTCGACCGTATCCTCCACCAGGTGAAGCTTTTCAGGGAGAACCAGGAGGTCGGGGACCTGATCCTCGATTCCAATGACCTGGAGCGGGAACGGGGGATCACCATCCTCTCCAAGAACGTCTCGGTCCGCTACCGCGGGACCAAGATCAATATCATCGACACGCCGGGGCACTCCGATTTCGGCGGGGAGGTGGAACGGGTGCTCAACATGGCTGACGGGGTCCTGCTGGTGGTGGACGCCTTCGAAGGGCCCATGCCGCAGACCCGTTTCGTGCTGCAGAAAGCATTGCAGCTGGGCAAGAAGGTGATCGTGGTGATCAACAAGGTGGACAAACCGAACTGTCACCCCGAGGAGACCAACGAACAGGTGTTCGAACTGATGTTTGCCCTGGATGCCACCGAGGAACAGCTCGAATATCCCACGGTGTATGGCTCGTCCAAACAGGGATGGATGGGACCGGACTGGAAGAGCCCAGCGGGCGACATGACCTACCTGCTGGACACCATCCTCGAACATTTCGATCCGCCGGCAGAGAATCCCGGCACCCTCCAGCTACAGATCAGCTCGCTGGACTACTCTTCCTACACGGGCAGGATCGCCGTGGGGAAGGTGCACCGGGGGACCATCCGCATGGGCGACCGGGTCTCCATCATGCAGCGAAACGGGCTGGTGCATCCCTCGGTGGTGAAGGAGCTTTACACCTTCGAGGGACTGGGAAAAGAGAAGACCAAGGAGACGGTGGGAGCCGGGGAGATCGTGGCCGTGCTGGGACTGGAGGATTTCGATATCGGCGACACCATAGCAGACCCGGAGGCACCCGAGGCCATGAAACCCATCTCCATCGACGAGCCCACCATGAGCATGCTCTTCACCATCAACAACTCCCCCTTCTACGGAAAGGAGGGAAAATTTGTCACTTCCCGCCACCTGAGGGACCGCTTGTTCAGAGAGACCGAGAAGAACCTGGCGCTGCGGGTGGAGGAGACCGATTCGCCCGAAAGGCTGAAGGTCTACGGAAGGGGGATCCTGCACCTCTCCATCCTGATCGAGACCATGAGGCGGGAGGGGTACGAACTGCAGCTGGGCCAGCCCAGGGTGGTGATCAGGGAGATCGACGGGTTCAGGCACGAACCGGTGGAGCTGCTCTACATCAATGTGGCGGAGGAGTTTTCGGGCAAGGTGATCGAGATTGTCACGGCCCGGAAGGGGGATATCCTGCACATAGAGAAAAAAGAGGACCGGGTCAACCTGGAATTCAAGATCACTGCCCGGGGACTCATTGGCCTCTCCCAGCCGGTGCTTACCGCCACCGAAGGGAACGCGGTGATCAGTCACCGTTTCTCGGGGTACGAACCATGGAAAGGGGAATTCCAGCGCAAGCGCAACGGGGCGTTGATCGCCATGGAAACGGGGACCGCCATCGCATACTCCATCGACAAGCTGCAGGACCGCGGCCGGTTCTTCATCGAACCCAACGAGTCGGTCTACGAAGGGCAGGTGATCGGGGAGCACACCCGGCAGGACGACCTGGTGGTGAACGTCACCAAATCCAAGAAGCTGACCAACATGCGGGCCTCCGGATCGGATGAGAAGGTCTCCATCGCACCCGCCCTCCGGTTCTCGCTGGAGGACGCCCTGGAATATGTGGGGGAGGATGAATACGTGGAAGTCACCCCCGTCTCCCTACGGCTGCGCAAGATCATGCTCAGCGAGAACGACCGGAAGCGGGAGAAGAAGTCTGCCGATCAGTAACCCGGGTTCAGACCGCTCTCCCGGACAGCAGCTGCATGGTGATTCTGTGCCGGAGCGCTTTGAATTCCGTTCCCGATGCACTATTTTTAGTGTGATCACCATCGTTGTCCCATGAAAGCGCCCGCACCTCCCCGGAGACTCCTCCCTGTACTGATCCAACCCGCTATTTTGTTTCTGCTCCTCTCCGGGATTCCAGCTGCCGGACAGGGCCTGGGAGGGGGCATGGGGGGGAAGAACGGCCGGATCGAGGGGACCTTCAAGTTTGTGCCGGTCCCCTATCTCAACTACGACCGGTCGCTGGGATTCATGTACGGTGCCGTCCCCATGATGATGTTCAACCCGGTGAAGAGCGATACGGTCTCCCCCTCATCCATTGTGGGAGGGGTGGGGATGTATTCCACCAGCAAGACATGGTTTGCCATGGGATTCGGAATGTTTCACTTCGGCAACGACAACTGGAGGGTGACCTCTGCGGGGGGGCGGGGCACTGTTCATTTCCAGTTCTTTCTCGATTTCCTTTCCGGGATCTGGATCCCCTACCAGTCGGAAGCAACCTTTGCCATGGTGCGCCTTGAGCGGAGGATCGCAGGGGAATTCTATGGTGGTGTCAGCTACGTGTACGCAGATATGGTGACCTCCCTTGAGAACCTGCCCCTGACGGACACCCTCACCCTCCACGGGGTCGGGCTCAACCTCTCGTTGGACCACCGGGAGAATCCCTACTATCCCATAAGGGGATATTTCAGCAATGCAAAATTCACCGGATTCCCGGATTGGTTCGGAAACGAATCCGCCTCCCGGAAGCTGGAACTGGACCACAACCACTATTTCCCGGTAAGGGGTGACCGGGACGTGGTGGCTGCCCGCTTTTTTACGGCCATAGGGCTTGGTGAAATCGCCTTTAGCCAGCAGGTGATCGTGGGGGGAAAGGATATCCGCGGGTACACCCAGGGGGCGTTCCGGGGGAAGTCCCTGGCGGCCCTGCAGGGGGAATACCGCTGGAACTTCCACCGGAGGTGGGGAGTGGTGGGATTTGCCGGGGTGGCCACGGTTTTCGGGGCGATCAACGAATCCGATTCGGGAAGGCTGCTGCCGGGTGGAGGAGCGGGATTCCGCTTCAGGGTCTTCCCGGAGACCAACTTCTCGGCCGGGATCGACGTGGCGGCGGGAGTGGAGGACTGGGGCATTTATTTTCAGATCGGGGAGGCGTTTTAAGCCTTGTAAAGAGATGCGCATGATGACAACCTCAGTGATTCGGATGGTGACCCTTCTCGCCCTGCTGGGCGGAATGGCCGGAGGGATTCAGGGATGCCGGACCGCTCCTCAGCCGGACAGGCCCAATATCCTGCTGATCATGGTGGATGACCTGGGGTTCTCCGATTTCGGGTGCTATGGCGGGGAGATTAAAACCCCACACATCGACCGGCTGGCGGAAAACGGTCTGCGCTTCTCCCAGTTCTACAACACCGCCAAATGCCACTCCTCCAGGATCTCCCTGCTCACGGGGCTTTACTGCAACCAGGCCGGGGACCAGTCCCTCTCCCGGGCCACTACCATTGCCGAGGTGCTGGGCAGGGCGGGATACACCACCTCCATGGCAGGGAAATGGCACCTGGACGGGGAGCCCACCGATTTCGGATTCGAACGTTACTGGGGGCACCTTTCTGGGGCCACCGACTATTTCCGGGGCGATTCCACCTTCCGGCTGAACGGGGAGCGCTGGGAGGCCTTCGGGGAGGATTTTTACACCACCGATGCCAACGTGGAATTCTCCATCCGCTTCCTGGAGGAAGCCCTCGAAGGTGACAGCCCCTTCTTTCATTACATCGCGTTCAACGCTCCCCACTATCCCCTGCAGGCACCGGAGGACGAGATCCGAAAGTACCTGGGGACCTACGACAGCGGTTGGGAAGCCGTCCGTGAAGAGCGTTTCCGGAAACAGAAGGCACTGGGATTGTTTCCGGCCGAGGCTGTACTCCCCCCGCTTCCCTGGCATCTCCCCCTGTGGGATTCGCTGGATCCCGGGCAACGAACCTTCGAAAGCTACCGGATGAGCGTCTATGCGGCCATGGTGGACAGGCTGGACCGGCAGATGGGCGTGCTGCTGGAATTCCTCGAAAAGAAGGGGGTCCTGGACAATACCCTGATCATGCTCTGTTCGGACAATGGCGCCTGTCCCTTTGAACGGAGCAGGAACCTCCATCTCCCCCCCTGGGAACCGGGCTCCTTCCTGCTTTACGACGCGAGCTGGGCCACCGTTTCCAACACCCCCCTCCGGCACTACAAACAGACCCAGTATGAAGGAGGGATCTCAACTCCCTTTATCGTCCACTGGCCCGGGAATATCAGGAACCGGGGGGGATGGGAGCACAGCCCCTCCCACCTGATCGATGTCATGGCCACCTGCCTGGAGGTTGCAGGCGGGGAGTACCCCGGTCAGGACCCGGTCCAGCCCCTCCAGGGAATCTCTCTGGTCCCGAGGTTCAGGGGGGAGCTGCCGGAGGGGGAGAGAACACTCTATTTCAGGTTCGGCAACAACCGGGCCCTCCGCAAAGGGGACTGGAAGCTGGTCAGCTTTTACGGGCACCGGTGGGAGCTCTACGACATGGCCGGCGACCGTTTCGAGCAGGTGGACCTCACCCTGGCCCATCCGGATATCGCAGGAGCACTGGAGGCCTCCTGGCACAGGATGGCAGAGGAGGTGGACCTGCTTCCGTCTGCGCAAAGAGAACCTGTAGACCCCGCACCTTCGCCCGGTGATCATCACGAGTGGCACCGGCCCGAACTGATCCGTGAAGGCACCCCCTTTTTGCATGATTAAACTTTAGATACTGATTCAACCAGTTAATACATTGTACCATGGGCATCAAAAGAGTATGGCACGGATGGACGACTCCCGGGAATGCCGGGGCGTACCAGGAGCTGCTGCACAAGGAAATTTTCCCGGGCATCGAGTCCAGGAACCTGGCCGGACTGCGCTCCATCGAGCTGTTCCGCAGGGATCTGAAGAAGGAGGTGGAATTTGTGACCATCATGACCTTCGGCTCCCTCCAGGATGTGAAAAAGTTCCTGGGAAAGGAGTACGAGCGCAGCTACGTCCCCGAATCCGCCAGGAAGCTTCTGAAACGGTGGGACGAGTCGGCCGCCCATTACGAAGCGGTGGAAAAACGGGAGCCGCTCAGGCTTTGATGGCGGAGGTCACCCTGGCGTACAGGGCCTCCACCTTCCGGAAGGGATCACCCTCTCCCAGTGTTTCCAGTGGAAAATAGCCCCGGTAGCCATGTTCGCTGACCAGTTTCATGAGCCTGGGGAAATCGGTGGGGACCATCCCGTCCCCTGACCGGACCTGTTCCTTCACCTGCCAGCTGATGGCACGGGGGATGAGCCGGGCGATATCCGGGTAGGGATCGGGCCCTTCCACCGAACCGATGTCCAGCATCAGCCCGAACCATTCGTGGCCGACCGCATCAACGATCTCAAGGGTCTCCTCCGTGGAGGTGATATAGTCATAGTGGTTCTGAAAGGCGATCATGATCCCGTGTTCCCCTGCAAAATCCGCGCATTCCTTCATCTTCTCAACGATCCTTCCTTTCACTACCTGCCTGGATTCCGTGCTGCCGGTTCCCCTTCCCGCGAACACCCGGACATGGGGCGCCCCCAGCTGTGCGGCTGCCACTACCCACGATTTCACCAACTGCACCTCCTTTTCCAGGGCCTCCGGACCGGCATGGGTGAAGTCGTTCCGGACGCCGGTCCCGGAAATGGCCAGCCCCAGCCGGAAGGCCGTTCGCTTTATCTCGTGCAGGATCGCAACTTCTGGCACCTCCGGATAACCGGGAATGTAATAGGCGGTCAGGTCCACCCCGTAAAAACCGGTGGCACGGGCAAACCGGAACAATTCATCCAGGGACATCTCCCCGGCCAGCAGCGGGGCATTGAACGAATATGCATTGAGGGCCAGGGTGGCTCCGAAGGCCGGGGGCTGCGGTACCGGAAGGCTAGTGCGCACCAGGGGAGCGGCTGCCCCTGCCATCACCAGGGAGGAGGCTTTCAGAAAATTTCTTCTTTGCATGGGTCTGATTTTCCCATAAAATAGCAGAAATCGCACAATTTTCATAATCATGGCCCAACCGAATCAGGATAGATATTACCGGATGTAGTGCAAATCCTGCAAGAATTGATAATTTTAGGTGTTGCACAGCGTCTAAATGTGTCTAATCAAAAATCGATCAGAATGAAGACATACACCTTTGCAGCCCTCCTGGCGGCCGGGCTGCTTTTCAGCAGTGTGATCCCCGCCAGCGGGCAGGAGGCCGATCCCGGTCCGTTCCTGGGCATGTGGGCGCTCACCCTGGATTACGGGGACAATCAGGCGGGCTGGCTTGAAGTCACCCGGGAAGAAGGGTACCTGGATGCGGAGCTCCTGTGGCGATGGGGAAGTGTCACCCCCGTCGGTTTTACCTTTGTGAACGGAAACGCCCTGTTCCTGGTCAATGGCAGGGATGTGGTCAGGGAAAGGGATGAGGAAGGAAATCCCGTGCGGGTGACCCATCCGGTGGAGTGGAAGGAGATCACCCTCAAAGGTGAAGATGTACTGGAGGGGTGGGCCTATTTTCCCCGCAACAATGGCCTGGGGGCGGAACAGGTCCGGTTTACAGGCAAGCGCATCCCGCCTGCCGGGAAAGCCCCCGATCTGAAACGGGTCCGCTACGGGGAGCCGGTACCCCTTTTTAACGGGAAGGACCTGGAGGGCTGGAGGCTGGTGGATCCGCGGAGCACCAACGGATGGAAAGTGGAGGAGGGGGTGCTGGTCAATGATCCGGTCCAGCCTGCGGGAGGCCCCCACCTGAATTACGGGAACCTGCGGACCGAAGATACATGGTCGGACTTCAACCTGAAGGTGGAGGTCAATATCCCGGGTGGAAGCAACAGCGGGATCTATCTCAGGGGGAACTATGAGATCCAGGTGCAGGACAGTTATGGCAAACCGCTGGATCCACACAACATGGGTGCCCTCTACAGCCGGATCACCCCGAAGGTGGCGGCGGAAAAGCCGGCAGGGGAGTGGCAGCAACTGGATATCACCCTCTGCCAGCGCCATCTGACCGTGATCCTGAACGGCAGGACCATCATCGACAACCAGCCGGTCAAAGGGGTGACCGGCGGGGCACTCTCTTCTGACGATTTTTCGCCGGGACCCGTCTACCTGCAGGGAGATCACGGAAAGGTGCGTTACCGCAACATTGTGCTCACCCCGATAGAAAATTAACGC
>CAZNSZ010000015.1:38417-52504 GCA_964575865.1 uncultured Bacteroides sp.
TCACGGAAAGGTGCGTTACCGCAACATTGTGCTCACCCCGATAGAAAATTAACGCATGGCGGTTCAACGATTGATCTCCCTCCCTCCCGGGATGGTTCCCCATTTTCACTCGCTGGAACAGCAGCAGGATGCGGACTGGTACTGCGGTTCCGATCCCCCGGGGGGAAGGGTCGGTTCGGGAGGGGGGACCGCCCATCTGCTGGCCGCTGCATACGGTGATTCAGGATTCGGAGGATCCTTCCGGGAGTGGATCCGTTCCCGGAAAAGGATGGTCATCCACTCCGGTGGCGAGAGCAGGCGGCTCCCCGCCTATGCACCCATGGGAAAATCCCTGATCCCCATGCCGGTGTTCAGGTGGTCCAGGGGGCAGCATATCGATCAGAAACTGCTGGCGTTCCAGGCCGGTTATTACCAGCAGATCCTCAGCCGGGCACCTGCTTCCTACGTGCTGCTCATTGGAAGCGGTGATGTGATGTTTCTTTCGTCCGACCGTTTCAGGAACCTGCCGGAGGCCGATGTGCTGGTATTCGGGATCTGGGTGGAAGATGCGGTCGCTTCTCGGCACGGGGTCTTTTTCAGCAGGAGGGACGCGCCGGACCGGCTCGCCTTTGTCAGGCAGAAGCCTTCGGAGAAGGAGCTGTCCGGTCTGGCGCAGGATCATTTCTACCTCATGGACTCCGGGATTGTATTGCTCAACGGAAGCACCGCCATGAAGCTGATGGAGAAAACGGGATGGGACGAGTCCCTGCAGCAATTCAGCGGGGGCGCTCCGCGGTTCTATGACCTCTACGGGGAGATGCTGACCGCCTTCGGGGGCGGGACCGACCGGCGTGATCCGGACCTGGAAGGGCTGGATGTGAAGCTGGTCCCGCTGCATGACGCGGAGTTTTACCATTTCGGCAGCAACCGGGACCTGATCGACTCGACATTGAAGCTGCAGAACCGGGTCACCGACCAGCGGCTGACCTTTTCCAGGAAAACGGACAGGCATCCGTCCATTTTCCAGCAGAATTCCAGGACTGAGGTGGCTTTCCATGAGGGGAACCACCACCTGTGGATCGAAAATTCCCATATTCCTGCGGGATGGAAGCTGGGGCACCACCACATCCTGACCGGGGTCCCTGAGAATGACTGGGAACTGGAGCTGCCCCCGGGGATCTGCATCGATGTGGTCCCTGTGGGAACAACCCGGTACGGCCTTCGCCTCTATGGATTCGACGACCGGTTCGGAGATTTGCCGGGAGAAGGGGCCACCTGGCTGGGACAACCCCTGGAGCAATGGCTGGGATCACGTGCCGTAATCCCGGAACAGGCAGGGATCGAGCCCACGCGTCCCCTCCAGGAAGCTCCGCTGTTCCCGCTGGTCCGCAGGGAAGAGATCCCAGGATTGTTCAACCTGCTGGTCCACGGGAAGGATCATCCTTCCATCTGGCTGGAAGCGGACCGGCTCAGTGCGGACCGGCTTTCCCGGGAGGCCTCGTTCCCGCGGACCTACCGGCAGCGGCTCGCATTTCAGCTCGACGCGCTGCCCAGGATGGCCGGGCATCATCACCGGAGCATCTTTTATCACCTCGACCTGGAGAAGGTGGCTGCCGCATGCAGGGAACATCACCTGGGGCTGCCTCCGGCGCTCTCCGGAGAGGAACCGCTGATCATCCGGATCCACGACCAGATGTTCCGGGCCCGGGTGGAGGGCCCTGGAAAAAAAGGAGCGGAGCACGAGAAAAAGGCCTTTTCCATCCTGAGGGAGGCCATGACCGGTACGCTGCGCCGGGAGCCGGTCCATCCTGTCAGGAATGTACTGGAGGACCAGATCCTCTGGGGCCGGAGCCCGGTGAGGCTCGACCTGGCCGGGGGGTGGACCGATACGCCGCCCTACTGTATCATGGAAGGGGGCAGGGTGGTGAACCTCTCCGTGGAACTGAACGGCCAGCTGCCACTGCAGGTGTACCTCAGGCCGGTCGCCGATCCGAAGATCGTGCTTCGTTCCATTGATCTGGGACAGAAACTGGAGATCACCAGCTATGAGGAACTGATGAAGTATGACCGGCCGGGAAGCAGCTTTGCCATCCCCATGGCCGCCCTGGTCCTGTCGGGGTTCGGCCCCCTTTTCGGGGGAGGGGGCCACAAAAGCCTGGAGGAGCAGCTCCGGGCGTTCGGATGCGGCATCGAGATGTCGCTGCTGGCGGCCATTCCCAAGGGATCGGGGCTGGGCACCAGCTCGAACCTGGCGGCCACTGTGCTCGGAACCCTGAGTGAGTTCTGCGGGCTTCACTGGGACAAGCACCAGATGGCTTACCGCACGCTGATCCTGGAACAGATGCTGACCACCGGCGGGGGCTGGCAGGACCAGTTCGGAGGGATCTTCGAAGGGGTGAAGCTGCTGGAGACCGGCCCGGGGATCCGCCAGGAACCGGCGATCAAGTGGTTGCCGGATCAGCTCTTCACGGGCCGCGACACAAGGGAGATGATGCTGCTCTATTACACCGGGGTGACGCGGGTGGCCCGTGACATCCTGGGCGAGATCGTGAAGGGGATGTTCCTCAATTCGGGGAGCCACCTGAGGATCTTCAGCGAGATGAAGGCCCATGCGCTGGAGACCTTCGAGACCATCCTTTCCAATGATTACCAGGGGGTGGCAGAAAAAGTGGCCCTCAGCTGGGAACTGAACCAGCAGCTGGACGAAGGGACTAATCCCCCGGTCATCCGGGAGATCATCCGGAAGGTGGATGATTACCTGCTGGGGTACAAACTGCTGGGTGCAGGGGGCGGGGGATATCTTCTGATGCTGGCCAAATCGGCCGGGGCGGCCACCCGCGTGAAGAACCTGCTCGAGCAAGCGCCCCCCAACTCACGGGCACGGTTCGTGGAGTTCAGTGTCTCCCGGACCGGATTCCAGGTCTCACGCTCCTGAGCCCGTATCATCGGGATCCCTCAGGCATTCTCCTGCCTCAGGGAATTCACTCTTCCTTTCCCTCTTCCTTTTTCTTCTTCTCCGGATCTTTGGAGAACATGCGGATCAGCCCGCTGTTCTGGATCGATTCGGCTGCACGGGTGGCCTCTTCGATCCCCGCATCGAGCCTGTCAAGGAGGTGCTGGAGGGAATCGGCGAAGCTTTCATCGCCGATGAAAAGGTGGAGCGCACTGCTGTCGTTGTTGAGCTCAGCGGTGAAATCCTGCAGGTTCCGGGTGATCTCTTCCATGTTCCTGCTGCTGCGGTAGAGGGTCCTGGTCAGGGAGGTATCGGTGAAGAGTCTGCCGAACACCCCCTCTCCCTGGTTGATTTTGTCGGTGATCTCCATCAGGTTCGCTGCCACCTGGTTCAGGCTCTGGCTTGCCGAGTCGATCTGACCGGTGAGCAGTGTATCGGTGAAGAGTTTTCCCATGATCCCCTGTCCGCGCGAAACCTTTTCGGAGATCTCGTTGATGTTTCCGGTAATCTCATTGATATTCCTGCTGGCCTGGTCCAGGTTGCGGGTGAAGGTGGTATCGGTGAAGATCTTTCCGAATACCCCGTCGCCCCGGTTGATCTTCCGGGTGATGGTGATCAGTTCCCCGGTCACCACCGTGATGTTCTCGCTGGATCGCTTTACCTCCCGCATGATCTCGTCGATGTCGGTCTGTTCGATGGTCTCCAGGGTATCCAGGGGCTGGACCGGCCCGGTTTCAAGCCCCCCGGGGAGGATGATCACCACCTTGCTTCCCATGAGCCCTTCATTGGCGATGGTGGCCCGGGAATCTTTTCTCACATACTGGACCGCTTTTTCGTCCAGGTTCATCTGCACCAGCACCCGGTTGTTCTCCATGAACCAGAGGCTGCTCACCGTCCCGATCTCGATCCCCGAAAGCCTTACCTTATCCCCCTCGCGGAGTCCTTTCACATCCTGGAAAATGGCGGCTACGGATACATTGGCGCCGAAGATGTTTTCATTTTTCCCCACCAGGTAGATCGCGGTCATGAAAATGACCAGGGCGATGACAACAAAGAGTCCGACGGTAATGCCTTTTCTGGTTCTGTTTTTCATCTCGGTCTAGGTTTGGTTGAAAAATAGCTGCACTTCGGGTTCGGGAAGCTCCTGCAGGGTGTCGTAGTCTCCTTCCGCGATGATCTTGCCGTCGTGGAGCACCAGCAGGCGGTCGCCGGTGGACCTGGCACAGTGGATGTCGTGGGTGATGATGATCGCGGAGGTGTTGTAGGTCTCCCTGATCTTCATGATCAGCTGGTTGATGGCCCGGCCGGTGTACGGGTCCAGTCCAGTGGTGGGTTCATCGTAGATGATCAGCTCGGGTGAGAGCATCAGGGACCGGGCCAGTCCGGCCCTTTTGCGCATGCCCCCGGACAATTCGGAGGGCATTCTGTCCATGGCGTCGAGCAGGCCCACGTTCTCCAGGTTCTGCCTCACCAGGGCTTCCAGTTTCTCCGTTTTCATCTTTCTCAGCACCCCGTTCCGCAGCGCCGGAAAGAGGAGGTTCTCACGGATGGACATTGAGTCATACAGGGCCCCTTCCTGGAACAGGTAGCCGATCCGCGTCCTCAGTGAGGCCAGTTCACGCTCCCCGCACCGGTTCAGGTCCCTGCCGAATACCTCGATGGACCCTTCGTCGGGTTCCATGAGGCCCACGATGCATTTCATGATCACCGACTTCCCGGTACCCGATTTCCCGAGCATGACCAGGTTCTCCCCCCTGTAGAGGGAGAAACTCACACCGTCGACCACCCTTTTCCCCTCGAAGGATTTCACCAGTGCGTTCACGGATATGATCGGATCGGGCGTCATGGCTCAGAGAATGAGATCGGTGATCTGGACGGCGATCAGGTCAAGCAGGAAGATCATCAGCGAGGAGGCCACCACCGCTGCGTTGGCCGACCGCCCCACCCCTTCGGTTCCCTGATCGGAATAGTACCCCATGTAACAGCTGATGATCCCGATGGCAAAACCGAAAAAAACGGTTTTAATGGCGGCGGGAATGAGATCTGAAAAGCCGAAGGCTGAGAATGCCCGGCTGTAGAAGAGCTGGAAGGAGATGTCGCTGTAGGCATTCAATCCAACGTAGGAACCCAGGAACGCCAGGAGGTCGCCGTAGAAGACCAGCAGGGGCAGCATGACCGTGGTGGCCATCACCCGTGTCACCACCAGGTATTTGACGGGCTGCGTGGCCGACACCTCCATGGCATCGATCTGGTCGGTCACCCGCATGGAACTCAGCTCGGCCCCGATGCCCGATCCCACTTTTCCGGCGAACAGCAGGGCGAAGATCACCGGTCCCATTTCGGTGACCACGGAGACGAAGACCATGTTGGGCAGCCAGGAAACGGCACCCAGGTCGTCGAGGATGGGACGGGTCTGAATGGTGAGCACCAGTCCCAGGATCACCGCGGTCACGGAGATCAGCAGCAGGGACTGGTAACCGGCACGGAAGCACTGGTTGATGAACTCCCTCAGTTCGAACCGGCCACTGAACAGGTTCCGGAAGAACAACCCGGTGAACCGGGTGAGCCCGGCCACATCCAGAAGGAATTTCTGCAGGTCTTGTACCAGAAGCATCTTCATGGACGAAAGGTTACCTCCTCCCTTGATTCTCCCTTAAAGGTAAGGAAGATTCACCATTAAAGACAAACTTAGGCGCCCTGGGTTGCGTCGCCGGTTCAAGGGGATCAGTCCGTGACCACGATCTTTCCGGCAGCGGACCGGGCCTGATCCGCCTCCACATAGTAGAGGTAGGTGCCGGGAGCCAGCTGTGAGGCGGGGAGAACCACCCGGCTGTCTGCGGCGGTCACCGGATAACGCAGCACCGGTGTCCCCTTCAGGTCAAAAACGGCCAGGATCCCGCCCGGGGCGTTCCCGGGAAGCTCCACCGGGATATGGACCAGGTCACTGGCCGGATTGGGGTAGGGGGGTGCCGGGAGCACCGGTTCGGTCAGCCGCGCCGTGGCGTTCACCTGCGATCCGGGGAGGCTGTATACATGGGTGTAGGTCCGGTAGGGAATCACCGAATAGTTGTACTCGTACACCAGGAGTTTTTTTCCATGGGAGGGCGTTTCCAGCACCTGGGTATGCCCTGCTCCGGGCCAGGTCAGCAGCACCTGTCCGTTCTCATTGACCAGTTTGGTTTCGTAGGTGTAGTAGTAGGAAGTGGTGGTGGGAACATACTTGGTGTAGCTGTAGACCAGTTCCACCAGGGCATCGTCGTTGAAGAGCCGTTCGGTCACATACTGGACATCCGAGAGGTAATAGCCTTCGGGGGTGGGGATGGGGATGCTTTTATAGAGGGAATGGTCCATCCGGTAGAGGTGGCACTGTTTATTGATCACATCCATGGAGTAGTAGATCTCCCCTGCACTTTCCAGGTAGCAGATATTGACCGATTCTTCGTACCGGTGCTCAAACACCGGCTGGGCGAACACACCGGCCCCGGTCACCAGGCCGCTGATCAGCAATGCGATTTTTTTCATGACGGTTGGGGTTGTGGGTTTGTAATTTACGACGGCTGATTATGGAATCTCCAGCAGATCGAGCCCCTCCATGGCCGAGCTCCCTCCCGGGGTATGCAGCAGCGCTTTCTGGAAGAGCACCTTCGCTTCTCTGAAGTTGTTCAGTTTGAAGTAGGTCCATCCCAGCATGGTCAGGGCATCGTAATCAAAGGGAAAGAGATTGACCACCTTTTCGAAATACCGCTTGGCGGCCTCGTACTCCTCTCTGCCATAAAGGATCAGTCCCATGCGGTGCATGGCCACGGAGTTGTTGGGACTGATCTCCAGGATCTTTTCATACTGGCTCATCACCATGGTCCAGTTGCCCATGGCAGCTCCCGGGAAGACGATGCCGAAACGGGGTTCGATGGCATAGGGCATCAGGCCGATGGCATTGTTGTAGTAGGCCACCGATTCGGAAAAATTCCCTGCCTGGTAGCTGAGCCAGCCCAGGCGGAGGTTGATCTCGTAGGATCGCTCGCTGTACACCGCCTTCAGGCTGTTGATGGCGGCCGACATCTCGCCGGTGGCTTCCTGGATATAGCTCTCCTGGAAAGCATCTTTGACGGCTTTGAATTCCTGGCCCTTCAGAACCGGGGCCAGCATGATGAGCCCTGCAAACAGGACCCTCCTGGTTGATCTTAAAATTTCCATGTGATTCCTCCGTATATGGATAGTGTTGAATATTCGATTTCGTTCTCTCCTCCCGGGAGCAGTGTCTCCTCGGTGATGTACACGCTGCGGCCGGCTGTCCATCGTCCGCCCAGGTAGAGCAGGGAGCCTTTGCGGGTGACCGGCACAAGCAGGGTCAGTTTCGCTTTCCGGTCCACGATCTCGGAATAGCCGTTGAAGACGATGGCCCCGTTGGCGGCCAGGAAATGGTGCATCTCCCCCAGGGCACCCTCGGCTTCCACCCAGACTTTTTCGGCGATGGACACCCCCAGTTTCACTTCCGGGACCCACCTTCTGACCGATGTCCCTCCCTCCCAGGGTCCGGCCCATTCCCGCTGTACGTTCAATCCCGCTCCACCGTAAAGGTTAAGGTTTCCAAGGGGGTACCAGGTGAGGCCGATCCGGCCCTGCAGCTGCCGGGAGCGGTTCAGGCCCGCGTACCACCCCCCCAGGGAGATGTCCACCGGACCCCATCCCTTCACCAGGGTGCCGCCCCCCGCCACATCGGTTTCGGTCAGGTAACCCAGCGTGGAGGTGGGTCCTCCACCCATGAACCCTCCGCCCATGGACCCACCCCCCGAAGTGAGGATGGTCTGGAAGGAGACCGAAAGCAGGTGCAGCACCGGCATGATGGTCAGCCCCGACGGGGTGGTGAACCTTGGCGCCAGGTAGTACTGGTGCTGGAACACGTGCTGCTCATCCAGGTCGTAATAGCTCCCCGCCCCGTCGTTCAGGTAGAAGTGGTTGGTTTTGGTCAGGAAGGTATAGGCGTGTGCCAGGGTGATCCCCGGGGAGATCCCGTGTTCCAGGGAAAGGTTGTAGTTGGAAAAACGGAGTGTGACCGGCTGTGAACCTGCGGGCAGCGAAAAAAGCCCGTCCGGATTGGAGAGGGAGTGGTCATGGTCCGCCGCGGCGTATAAATATTCCGCCCCTGCCTTCCGGAGAAAGGTTCCCTTCTCCCGGGGGAGCCTGGTGGCAAGTTCCCCCTGGAACCGGGCCCTCATGGCGCCTGCCTGTTCCGCCTGGCCCGCATACAACCTGGAATAGTAAAGGTATTCCCGGGCCACCGGATCCCCCTGGTTCAATTCCATGGCCCGGATAAAATGCCGTGCCGCGGTCCTGTAGTTCTTCCGGTTGAAGTATGCGATCCCGATCCGCATGCGCAGGTAATAGTAGTCCACTTCCTGCCGCAGCGCCTCCCTTCCCACCAGGATCAGGCTGTCCCAGTCCGATTCGGTGTAGAGGCGGTAGGTCTCGCTGTTGATCCGGTTGAAATCGGTTCCGGTCTGTGCCTTGAGCGCGGGAAGGAACAGGGCCAGCAGCGCGGTATGGAGGATCACTCTTCGCATGTGGCCTTCAATTGAAGGTTGGGCGCATTCACGGTGATGCCGGCGATCCCCTGCTGGTTGAGCAGCAGGGTGAAATCGATCTTTTTCAGGACCTTCCCGCCCAGCCGGTTGGTGGCCGAGGAGACCAGCCTGATCTCCGACGGGGACATTTCGTTGTCGATCCAGTCATAGCGGCACCGGTAGTCCGACCTGAGGAATTTCCAGAAGGGGGCCGCCAGGTCCTGGATCCCCAGCAACGGCTGCCGGAAAATGAGGTTGAGGGGATAGCGGTCCTCCAGGGTGAGGTCCTGGTAGAATCCCTGCTGCACCTGGAAGGCCGCCATGAAAAAATAGTAGAGCAGGCAGCGCTGGTCCCCTTCGAAATGGGTGAAATAGAAGAGGTTGCCGTCATTCACGAAAAAGGCCATGGCCCCCGACTGGTGGCAGCGGATATAGGCGTTGTTGTAGGGATCGGTGTTCACCTCCCAGGTGGAGGTGGCCGTTTCCCCGTTCCTGGTCACCCTGAAACTGTAATGCCTGCCGGGGATCAGGTGAAAGGCCCTGTAGAGCACCTCGTTCCTTTCGATGTTGGAGACCTGCTGCTCTTTCTGCGGGAATTCGAAGGTGTGGAGCGAGGTGGCCTGCTGTCCGTGGAGCATGAAATAGCTGATGGGGTACTCCAGGGTATAGGATCCGATGTAGGGCGTCTCCTGCACCTGGAAGTGGAGGTGGGGATAGGGCGACCTTCCCGAATTGCCGCAGCGTCCCAGTTCATCGCCCTTCCGGACGGAATCCCCCTCCTTCACCCGGATCGATCCCTCTTTCAGGTGGCTCAGGGAGGTATAGAGGTGCTGGTCATGTTTGATAATCACCGTATTGCCCCAGTTCTCCTTCAGGTTCACCTCCCCCACGATGTTGTCCGGAATGTGGTCGACCACCAGCTCCACCGTTCCGTCCGCCGGGGCCACGACCATTTTGTCGAAGCAGTAATAATCGGTCAACAGGTCACCGCTGCCCCGGTACTGGCTTTTCCCCGGGTCGGTGATCACGAAATCCCATGCGTGCCGGAATTCGTTCTTGTGGGTATATTCCCCGTCATGGGCCTGGGAAACGGACCAGGTGCCCAGGAAAGGGAGCCCCAGGGAGACCTTCTGGTGGTGCCTGAAACGCACCCTGTCGTTGTGAAACGCGTAGAGGTTCCGTTCAGGGGAGTTGTGCTGGATCATCACCTCGGCCAGTTTGGCGGAAGGCCTGATCCTGAACTTGAGGGCGTAGAGGAAGAGCAGGACCACCAGGTTGAAGGGAAGCGAATAGACCGGCAGGCTGAACACGGCCAGCACCCGGGACAGGCTGATGGTCACCATGGCCACGATGGGGATCAGCAGGATCACCCAGAGGTGGGAGCGCCTGGAGGGGATGATGAAGAATCCCCCCACGGCAATGGAGGTGAGGATATAGTTGAACCCGATGTAGCTGTAGCTCAGTTCCGAGATGTTGGCCCCGATGAGCTCGTAAAAGAGGTAGGCCGTGTAAAACCCGATCAGCGACAGGGAGAAGGATATCCGTGAAAAGAGGAGGAGCCCCAGGGAGAGCACGATCCCCGAAAACAGGTTGTACTGGAAGAGGATGGCGCCCAGGGAGATGAAATAGATGCGCAGGGACCTGGGGAGCTGCAGGTTGTTCCACCAGTCATAGAGCCGGACCAGGGGATCGCCCCCGATGGTATAGAGGTCGTTGAAGGTGTAGATGCCCCGTTCGCTGATCCCCAGTGCGGCAAACTCCCGGGTGGAGAGGGTCATGATCCAGAGGGAGAGGAGGAAGGGGACCGAAAGGAACGGGAGGGCGTATTTCCCGATGACCCCCTGCAGGGTGACCGAGATCAGCAGGGTCAGGATGGCCGCCATGATGATCAGCAGGATCAGCTGCGGACCGGGGGCGTAGTAAATGCCCAGCCCGAGACCCACCAGCAGGCTGTTGAAACCGAACACCCCCTTGGCGATCACCTTGCGGTCGAACCCCAGCAGGAATCCCACCAGGTTGGTGGTCAGGACCGAGAGCATGCCCATCACTCCGGCGTACAGGTCGAAGAAGGTGATGACCATCAGGATCACGGCGAACAGGCGCTGGTCCGAGAAAAACACCTGCCCGTAACTGTTGGGGATGGCCTTCAGAAATAACCTGATATCGTCGTTCAGTTTCGCCATGAGGAATCCGGTTCCGCGCTTCAGATGGATTTGAGGTGGTCGGGGATCACCTCCTGCTGCCGGATCAGTTCCATGGTCTCTTTCTCCCTGATCACATGGACCTTTCCATCCATATCGATCATGACCACATTGGGCCGGAGGGTGATGAACTGCATCCACTGGGTCATGTTATAGGCGCCGATCCGCTTGATCACAAAACGGTCGCCCTTCTTCAGCAGGGGGAACTGGATCGCTTCCCTGAGTACGTCGATGTTCATGCAGAGGGGTCCGAATATGGCGGTCTCCTCCAGGTGCTCCGAGACCGGGGCGGCCGGGTAGACCTCGTGTTCATACCAGAAGGAGGTGAACAGCAGGTTGACCCCCACATCCACGATGGTGGCCCGGTTACCGCTGGAGAGCCGCTTGTTGGCGATCACCGTTCCCAGCAGGTAGCCCGCGTCATCGATCAGGGCCCTGCCGCTCTCCAGTACCAGGGTCGGCAGGTTCCGGGGATTGAGCTGTGAATTGAGCAGGGCGGAGGTGATGGCGTCGGCATACTCGTCCAGGGCCGGGACCGTGTCCGAACCGGGGTAGTAAGCACCTTTCAGGGTGTTGTGCGAAGCGAAGCCTCCCCCCACGTCGATGTAGCGGACGGCCACCCCGTATTTCCGTTCGATCCCGTAGGCCAGGTCGGCCAGTTTGCCGGCAGCGATCTTGTATGCGCCGGAGGCCAGCATGTAGGTGCCGATATGGGCGTGCAGGCCCACCAGCTCCAGCTTTTCATTGATCATGATCCGGTTGATGGCATCCCAGGCATCGCCGTTCTCGTAATTGAATCCGAAGCGGTCCCAGATGGGGTAAACCCCCGTATCCATGTTCACCCGGATGGCCACCTTGGGTTTCTTCCCGGCGTGTTCAGCCAGGGCGATGATGGCGTACATCTCATCGAAATGGTCGATGTGGATGAGGGAATCGTTCTGGATCGCCTTCTTCAGGTCCTCGTCGGTCTTGTCCGGGCCGTTGAAAATGATCTGGCTCCCCTTGACCCCGTTGTGGATGGCCTTGTCGTATTCGAAGCCGGAGACCACCTCCGCCCAGGAACCCTCCTGGTGGAACACCCGGCACACCGCATCCAGGTAGTTGGTCTTATAGGACCAGGCAAACTGTACCTTGGGATAGCGGGTGGAAAAGGCGTGTTTCGCCTTCCGGTAGGTTTCGCGGATGGTCCTTTCCGAGATCACATAGAGGGGCGAGCCGTATTCGGAAAGCAATCCGGCCACCGGCAGGTCGTCGATGTGGGTGATCGGTTCGGCCTTGGCCTTCATGCCGAACTTGCTGGGCATCCCTGCCTGCAGCTTTTTTATAAATGGCCTTTCAAAGGGTTTCTTGTCCATGGTGTTATCTTATAGTTCCCCCAGGGTGGAGAGTTTTTCAAATTCCTTCACGTTGGTGATCAGATCGTACGAGTAGCGGACAAACATTTTTCCCACCTC
Organism: uncultured Bacteroides sp.; assembly: GCA_964575865.1. GTDB lineage: Bacteria > Bacteroidota > Bacteroidia > Bacteroidales. The sequence continues at coordinate 50,566 of CAZNSZ010000015.1, forward strand.
GTAGCTTTCAAAGGGAGTGACCTCCTGGCCCAGTGCCAGCTTCAGCAGGGCCTCCGGGAGGTTCTGACCGGCACCCACCGCCAGGTAGACCCAGGCCGGGATCCGGGGATTGATCTCGATGATGTAGTATTCGTTCTTCTGGGATTTCACCAGTTCCAGTTCCATCCCTCCCCGCCATTTCATGGCGCTGATGATCCGCCGGGTCAGCGCCAGCATCTTCGGATCGTCCAGGGTGATGCCCGACCAGGCCTTTCCTTTGTCGGTGATGTACTGCTTGCGCATGGGGACCGCCCCGATGGTGTTGCCCAGGCCGTCGCCCAGCGCCACCACATTGACCTCGGTCCCTTTGATGAACTCCTGGATGATCACCGGCACCCCCCATTTGGCTGTGATCTTGTTGAAGTTCATGCGGACCTGCTCCTCGTTGTAGGCCAGGTAGGCATCGTAGAACTTGCCCTTGACCATCAGGGGGTAATCGAAATCCTCCTTCAGCTTCCCGATCTCGTCGATCCGGGTGATCGGCTTGCTGAAGGGGACCATCAGGTCGTACTTTTTGCCGAAATCGGGGAGGTTCGATTTGTGGCGCTCCTCGAACTGCTCCAGGGTGGGCAGGAAGGTGCTGATCCCTGCTTCCTTCAGGAGTTTCTCCGAGCGCATGAACGCATAGAGCTCGGCATCGAAATTGGGGATCAGCACATCGATGGGATCCTTCCGGTGGATCTCCAGGATCCGCCTGACCAGCACATCGGTCCCTTCCGAGGGGTAGGGAACCTGGTAGGTCTTGTCCACCACCCCTTTCATGTAGATGGCCGGCTCCAGGTTCTCATAGGCCAGGCCCAGGATCCGCGGCTCGAAGGACCCGGATTCCCGGATACCCCGGATCACCGGTACGCCGGGACCCGGATTGTCCGTGTTGTTCAGCCCCGTCAGGGCCACGGTGATCTTAGTTCTCATCGGATTCCTCCAGGAGTTCAAATTGTCTCAGCATGCTGAGGAAATCGAAAAAATACTTCTCGAAACTGGCCTCGTCGATGTCATAGGTTCCCGAGATCAGCGAGGTGATCTCCTCCTTCGACCTGTTCTCCCCCAGGTACTGAAGGATCTCCTTTCCCACCGGGTTCAGGGAGTAGGAGTCCCCGGTGGTGGGATTGAAAACGAATCCGCTGTCACTGACCGCAATGTTCTTTTTTAGTCGCATCATGCACATTTATACGAATTTATAACGCAAAGTTTGCAAAAATCAGGCCAGCGGCTGTTACGATTTTTTGTGAATATGTTATAAAATTCATGAAAATTGTGCCACAAGGACTAAATTCGATGTGCGTCCGGACCCTGTGGTCCGCTTTATCCGTGGCGGGTGATCGATACGACACTTTATATTAAGAACATGGTGTGCCACTGCTGCCTGCGGGTGGTCAGGGAGGAGCTGGAGAGGGCCGGGATAAGGGTGACGGAGATCAGCCTGGGAAAGGCACGGGTCTCCTACGATGAAGGCAGGATCACCATGGAGGGGATCCGCGCCCTCCTGGAGAAGCTGGGCACAGACCTGGTAGAAGGAAGGGAACACCGGCTGGTGGAGGAGATTAAAATGGCGGTGATCGAACTGGTCCACCAGATGAACAACGTGGATTCCATCGTGCGGAAGTCCGAGTACCTGGTGGAGAAAACGGGGCTCTCCTATGCCTACCTCTCCAGGATCTTCTCCTCACACGAGCACATCACCCTGGAGAAATTTATCATCCTGCACAAGATCGAACGGATCAAGGAGCTCATCGACCAGGAGGAGTTCACCCTCAGCGAGATCGCCTACATGATGGATTACAGCAGCGTGCAGTACCTCTCCAACCAGTTCAGGCACATGACCGGCATGACGGTCAGCGAATACAAAGAGAGCGACCGTTCTTCCAAGAAACCGATCGACCGGTTGTATTGATGGCTG
>CAZNSZ010000015.1:52604-60560 GCA_964575865.1 uncultured Bacteroides sp.
TTGAATACAAATTAAAGATTGTTTTTATCGTGTGGTTCGGCACCCATGCGGAGTATGATAAAATAGATGCTAAAACAGTAAGTTATGAAGACTAAGATATTAAAGACAGAACAGGAGTATAATGAGGCCTGTGAAAAGATCTACAGCGCGATCAACAGCTCTGAGACTGCCATTGAACCTGACAGCCCTGAAGGGGAAGAGGTAGAGCTTTTATCCCTGCTGGTTGAAAAGTACGAGATGGAACATCACTTGTTAGGGGCTCCCGATCCCATAGAAGCGATTAAATACCGCATGGAACAAATGAATTTAAGGCAGGCAGATATAGCTCCACTTTTCGGAGGAACAACCAGGGTATCAGAGGTGATGAACCGAAGAAGACCATTAACTCTTAAAATGATCACCCTGTTGAACCGCTATCTGGGAATCCCACTGGAATCTTTGGTTACAGGGAATAAAGAAATAAAACTGGAGCCTCAAATGAGGGACAAACTCTTAAGCATATCCTCCATCCAGGAGTACTTAAAAGGTGGCCGGGCAGCAATGATCTAACAGGGTGGCAAAAAAAACATGAAACATAGTGTTTTGAAAAGTATCAGAAACATGAGTTTTATTTTCATGTTGATGCCAAGCAGTTAATGTACATTCACAACAAGGTTGGATTTGGCAATTTTGTATTAGTTCCTGATTTCATAAAATTTTTCCGGGATTTCATTACAGGGGACCGGCGACTCCTTCCGATCTTTGGATCGAATAATTCACATATCTACATATAAACTATAAAAAAGATGAAAACAACCATTCACAGGGGAACCCTCACCCTGATGACGATGCTGGGTCTCTCCCTGATCTTCACCGGCTGCACCGAAGGAGCTGCATCCGATAGCAGCCTTGCCCCCGGCGATGCCACCCTGAAATCATCCTATCAGGCCGATCCCCTTTCCGAAGCAGAGATCGACGCGATCCAATTCATGCGGGAAGAGGAGAAACTGGCCCGCGATGTTTACCAGACCCTCTATGAGCAGTATCCCCTCAGGCCATTTCTGAATATTTCCAAAAGCGAACAGGCGCATATGGATGCCATCCTGTACCTGATCGATACCTACGGGCTGGAGGACCCGGCGGGGGACAATCCGAGGGGGGTATTTGTGAACGAAGAACTGCAGGAGTTGTATGATCTCCTGGTGGAACAGGGAAGCGCCAGCCGCGAGGAGGCACTGAAGGTGGGGGCCCTGATCGAGGAGGTGGATATCATCGACCTGCAGACCAGGCTGGAGGAGAGCGCCCGCAACGAAGAGGTGGTGCGGGTGTTCACCAATCTCTGTAACGCCTCGGAGCGCCACCTGAAGGCCTTCGTCCGTGTCCTGAAGCTCAACGGGGTGGAATACGCACCCGTGAAGCTGGACAGGGAGGAATTCGACCGGATCATGGCCGACTGATCACCACCACCGGGGAGGATCCGTACGATGGGGCCTCCCTGCTGGAACAGGTTCAGAACAGTCCGGCGGTCTCTTTCTGGCGGTGGTTGATGAACCGGTTCACATTGATGTGTCCGGAGACCACCTCCAGGAAGGGTTCGCCGTTTTTCAGCCCGGCTGTTCCGTAGCCCGTTTCGGTGGAGATGAAGCACTGAAAGTCATCTCCCATGCGGGAATCGATGTGGAGGGTCTGATCCACCGCATCATAGAACAGTCCGGTCATCCCCTGCATGAGGGCATAGCTGGAGAGCGCCCTGGCATACCAGTGCCCGCACTCGTATTCATTGAACGGGTTCCGCACCCTCCCGTCGTACCTGTTCCTTGCCTCGCGGACGATCTCAAGTCCCTTCTCCACCTCGCCCTGCATCATCAGGTGGGAGGCGACCTGGTACTCGATGCCGGTCCACACCTCGTTGCTGTAGACGAAGGGAAGGGATGGCTGGTCGTTTGAGGGCCAGGTGCAGAGCAGCAGGCCCCCGTCCTTCCCCTGCGCGAATCCCGGGCGCTGCGGGTTCACGTGGTCGGACAGGTCCGTCCTGAAGTTGTAGCTGTAGACCGCATTCAGGTGGCTCTTCACTTTTTCCGGGTCCAGGAAGGGAGGGAGGCCGCAGGCCGCATCGAACCATGCCCCGATGACCCCGTCCGAAAGGCACCCGTTCCCGTACTGGTACTTGGGGCCCTCCTTCCGGAGGATTTCCAGGGCCTCCGGGCTGTAGCTGATGTTCCAGGCCTCCTCCATCTCCACGTCGGGCGGCGGGGTCTTCAGTCCCTTCCACCTGGTCTTCTGGATGAAATACTCACCGTTGTAGAGGCTGTCCTCCATATAGCGGACTCCCCTTGACAGCAGGGCTGCATATGTGCTGCCGTCCTCGCCCAGGGCCTCTGCCATCCGCATCATGGCCAGGGTGGCCCCCAGGTAGATGCTGGTGCACATGCCGTCGGGCCCCCAGAATTCGATGTCGTAGGTGTTGTGGTGCGGTTCCTCCAGGATCCCTTTGCCCATCGGATCCCACGTGGCGGAGCAGAAGGCGTAGCTCTCCCTGACCCGGGGCCAGAGCTTCCGGAGCCATTCCGTATCGCCGGAGATCCGCCAGTCGCGGTATACCTTCATCATTCCCCCCAGCTGGCCGTCTGCCGCTGCATGGAAGTTGTGGTCGGTGGTCTGGATGGGAAGGGCGGACCTGAAATTCTGGTGCCCGCGTTCGTCCTGGCTGACCAGAAACTCGGTTTCGCGCAGCGTCCGTTCCAGGGAAGGGAACAGGTGGGGGATGGCCTGTGCGTAGTTCCACACATGGGTGCAGGATCCGAAACAGCAGCCTCCGCCCTCATCAAAACAGCCTTCGAAAGCCCACAGATCCCCGTTTTTCTGGCGCATGACCGTGGGGGATTTCAGGATGGAGAGGTTGGCGGAGACCGCCTCGAGAACCTCCGGTGGCAGGTCCGAATCGAAGAAGGTGCGTGAGAATTTCAGGGATTCTTCCCTCAGCTGGTGGTACCCTGACCGCCAGGCTGCGGATAGCCTGAAGATGTCCCCGAACATTCCGGCATACCATGGTTCGTAGAACTGGACCGTGTAGTCAGAAGAACAGCATCCGGTTGAGGGATCGCACACCGGGGCGGCCGTCACCGGCGCAATCCCCCCGAACCGCTGGTCCGAGTGGGGAACGTACCAGGCCATGGCCAGGTGAATGGTCCTGGTCTCCCCCGGTTCGAGCCTGAATGGCACATAGAGTGATGCGCTGGTGGAGCCTTCAGTGGCCGTGTCCAGGCTGGGATTCAGTTCCCCGATCTCCTTCCAGAGCCGGGTCCGGCCGTCGTACCAGCCCCCCCGGAACCAGCGGTGGTCGACCTCCGCATCCTCCAGGGTGAAAATGGAAAAATCGCCCTTGTCCTGGGGCCGGTCCGGGAAACAGGACTGTGAGAGGACGAATCCGTTCCGGATCTTCCCGATGGAGTGTCCCTCATTCCCGTAACTGACCCCCCATTCGTTTCGGCTTCGGATCCGCATGAAGTTCTCCGCATGGTAGGAGAACATCAGCTCCAGGGGATCAGGGGAAATGTTGGTGAAGCTGTATTCGAGGGCGGCCACCGGCAGGGAGGAGCGGTCGGGATCCCCCGGAATGAAAGGGCTCCATCCCTGGATGGTCACTGATACGGGAAAGTCGATTTCTTCCAGTGCCACGGTGGCAAACGGGAACCTGGCTTCGAACCGGGCCCCGTCGAACCTGGGGAACCCATAGGAGCTTGAGGAACTCCCGTTCCCGGTGTAGGGCGCTCCGAAGATCTTCCTTGCGGGCACGGGTCCTTCCAGCACCCGGGCACCGTTTTCCAATCCTTTTACCGCGATGGCCCCGAACATGAAGGGCTCATTGTACACGTCGGGCTTGTGGCGCACCGACACATGGGAGATGCAGCCGGTCCCCTCCAGGCAGACCATCCCTGCCCCGATGCCCCCCAGGGGGAAAGCGATGCGGTTGAGCTGCTCCCCCGCATAGGAAGAAAGAAATGCCCGGTCCTGGTCCGCCGGAAGGTTTTCCGTCCGGTGGCATGCCGCCAGCAGCACCAGCAGCACCAGTAGCCCTGACAGGAAGGCTATCCGCCTGAAAAAATGGTCATCACGTCTCATGATCTTGATTTTGGGGTTCTTTTTTTTGCTCGTATACCGGAAGTGAAATCCTGAATATGGTTTCCCTTCCCGGATCGGAGCGCACATGGAGCTGTCCCCTGTGGTTCAGCACAATCTGGCGGGAGAGGCTCAGTCCGATACCGGAACCGTCCGGTTTGGTGGAGAAGAACGGGACGAAGATCTTGTGCCGCTGGTCCGGGGGGATCCCCGGACCGTTGTCGGAGACTTCGATCCGGCAGTGGTCAAGGACCCGTCTGGCAGACAGCTCCAGCCGGGGTCCTTCTGTTCCCTCCAGGGCCTCGGCACCGTTTTTCACCAGGTTGATCAGGACCTGTTTCAACTGGGAATGGTCCGCAAGGACGGACAGGCGGGAGGCGGATCCCGTTTTCAGGGTGAAACGGATCCCCCGGGCTTCCAGTTCCGGGGCATACAGGCCGGCGATCTCCCTGAGCAGTTCGGCTACCCGTAATGGTTCCGTTTCAGGCATGGGCAGGCGGGAAAGCCGCCTGTAGTTCTCTATGAATGTGGAAAGGGCCCTGTTGCGGTCAGAGATGGTCTGCAATGCCTGGAGCAGGTTGTCCACCACCTCCTGGCTCAGTGAGGAGACATCCCGGGGGCGGCCGTTCTCCCGGAGCATCATGATCCCGGTTTCGGTCAACGACGAGAGCGGGGTCAGGCTGTTCATGATCTCATGGGCCATGATGCGGCTGATGGTATACCAGGATTCCGTCTCCTTCTGCCCGATCTCCGGTTCGATATCCTGGAAAGTAATGATCCGGACTGGCCTATCCCCGATCCGCACCCTGTTCATCAGGATCAGGAGGGACCTTCCCTGGGCGGAATTCTCCAGGGGGATCATCTCCCTGCCGCCTTCCCCCATTTCCAGAATGGTCCGTGCAAATTCCGGGGAGGCCTTTTCGATGTCACGCCAGGCGGGTTTCCTGGAATGGTAAATCCCCAGGGTTTTGAGCGCCAGCGGATTCACCAGTTCCGGTTCCCCTTGATCCCCCAGGGTGATCACGGCGGTATGGATGTGGTCCAGGAGGGCCTGCAGGTACCGGAATTGCAGCTCTTTTTCGATCCTGGCCGATGCGATCGAGGCAATGATCAGCTGGGCCGACTGGGCCAGTTCCCGGAATCCCAGGCCGCCCGCTTCGTCCAGGATGGCCTGGTCCGTCTCCCCGTGCCGGACGGAGGTGAGCAGGGACTCCAGGATGCGGTTGGTGCGGGTAATTTTCCGGAAAAGCTCAAGGATCAGCAGGACAAGGATCAGGGAGATGGCGATCACCGAAAAGAGCCGGGCCTCCTGCCCGGCCATCCGGGCCAGGGCCGCCATGGCCAGGAAGATCAGCGCCAGCCGGAGGGCGATTCCCAGGGTGTATTTACTAAATCCCATATTTTTTCATTCTCCGGTAAAGGGCATTGCGGTCGATACCCAGGTCGGCGGCCGCCCGGGTCACATTGCCCCGGTTGGTGGCCAGGGCCTTGCGGATCAGCAGGGATTCGTTCTCTACAATGTTCAGGGTTTCCTTCTTTCCGGTCAGGGGATGCACGGTGCCCAGGTGGTCGAACCGGATGATCTGGTCACTGCTCAGGATCACCGCCCGGGCCACCACATTCTGCAGCTCACGGACGTTTCCGGGCCAGCTGTACTGCTGCAGCTGTTTCATGCCGCGCGGGGGAATCTTCAGGCCCTGTTTCCCATACTTCCTGGAGGCCTCTCCGAGGAAATGGGAGGCCAGCAGGGGGATGTCCTCCACCCTTTCCCTGAGGGGAGGGATGAGCAGCTCGATGGTATTGAGCCGGTAGAGCAGGTCCCTCCGGAAGGAGCCCCCGGCCACCATCCCGTGAATGTCCTGGTTGGTGGCCGAGATCAGCCGGATATCCACCGGGGTGTCCGTCCCGGCACCCAGCCGCCTGACGGACCGCTGCTCAAGGACGGTGAGGAGCTTGGTCTGCAGGGTCAGGGGAAGGTTCCCGATCTCGTCCAGAAAGAGGGTGCCGCCATGGGCCAGTTCGAAGCGGCCCGGTTTGTCATTTAAGGCGCCGGTGAACGCCCCCCTGGAATGGCCGAACAGTTCGGATTCAAAGAGTGTTTCGGGGATTGCCCCCATATCCACGCTGAGCAGCACCTCCCTGCGGCGTGCCGAGTTCCGGTGGATGGCCCGGGCCACCATCTCTTTCCCCGTACCGTTCTCTCCCAGGATCAGGACGCTGGCGTCGGTGGGGGCAATGATCCGGATGGTTTCCTTCAGGTTCTCCATTACCGGGGAGGTTCCCAGAATATGCTGGAACATTTTGTCCCCGTCGTCACCAAGGGCCCTGACCACGTTCCGGTATTTTTCCGATTCGCGGCGGCTCTCTTTCAGTTTCAGGGCCGACAGGAGGGTGGCATGCAGTTTGGCATTCTGCCAGGGCTTCAGCAGGAAATCGAAGGCCCCCGATTTGATCCCCTTCACCGCCAGGTCGATGTCCCCGAAGGCAGTCATCAGGATCACCACGGCCTCCGGATCCTGTTCCCTGATCTTTCCCAGCCAGTGGATCCCTTCGTCCCCTTCGGTCTGGCCGCGCCTGAAATTCATATCCAGCAGGATCACATCGTACCGCTCCTTTTCGAGTGCGGGCAGGATCTTTGCCGGATCGGACATCATGGACACCCCGAATCCAAGGTGTTCCAGGAACATGCGCGCGGTGATCAGCACATCCGGGTCGTCATCAATGATCAGTATCCTGCTGGAGGCCATCTGTCGTGTGGAACACCGCAAGTTACGGGTTTCCCGACCGGAAACCAAACTGAGTCATTTGCGAACACCCGTTTGCATCAAAAACGAGCAATTACCCGGAGATCAATTAGGGGCAGGAATTGTCTAGTTACCTGATAAACAAGCTGGAGTATTGAATGGCACATCAATTGGACGGTGAATGAAAAACAACCCACATGGTCAAGCACTACCTGAAGATTACTTTCCGACATTTCCGGAAGCACCTCCTGATCTCCCTGCTGAATGTAAGCGGACTGGCCATCGGGATCGCCTGCTTTGTTCTGATCATGCTCTTTGTGAACCACGAACTCAACTATGACCGGTTCAACGAGCACTTTGACAACATCTACCGGGTCGCGGTGGATGCAAGGATCGGGAACACGGTGATCCGGCAGACCGGGACCCCGGCACCCATGCCGGCCGCCATGTACGATGAGTTCCCCGAGGTGAGGGCGATCACCCGGATCATCAACTGGGAGCAGACCGTGCGCATCGGCGACCAGTTCTATAATGAGGAGAAGGCAGCCCTGGTGGATTCCTCATTCACCGAAATATTTACCCTTGAACTTCTGGACGGGGGTGCAGGAAAACAGTTGAACAGGCCGGGTGAGGTGCTGCTTGACCGGACCACCGCCAGGAAATATTTCGGGGAAGAGGAGGCACTGGGACAGGTGATCTTCGTGCTCGATACGATCCCCCTGACCGTGACGGGGATCTACAAGGATCTTCCGCCACAGTCCCATTTTCATTTCAACATGCTCATTTCCCTCATTTCGGCGGAGGGATTGTACAACAATACAGGGTGGTTCGCCAACAATTTCGCCACCTATCTGAGGCTGGCAAAAGGTTCCCCCAAGGAAGAGACCGAGGCCAAGCTGCCCGCTTTCGCGGACAAGTACCTCTTCCAGGGGACCTATGACGACTTTGCGGACGAAGAGAATTACTGGCACCTCTCCCTGCAGGGACTCCGCGAGATCCACCTGGGATCGGACCTGAACGGTGAGTTCGAGGCCAACAGCAACCTGGCCTATATCCGGATCTTTTCCGTTGTGGCCTTCCTGGTGCTGATCGTCGCCTGCATCAACTTCATGAA
>CAZNSZ010000016.1:0-3434 GCA_964575865.1 uncultured Bacteroides sp.
CCGGATGGCAGCGCGCTCACCCCTGTCCGTTTCCATCCTGCAAATGTAACAACCAGCCTCTAATCCTTTGCCATTCCACTCCAGGGTGTGGTCACCTGCCGGCCTGTTCTCCGCAACCAGCACAGCCGCCTGTTGCCCCTGCAGGGTATAGATCCCGATCACTACTTGGCAGGGCCGGGAGAGGTGGTATCTGATCAGCGTGTTTTGGGCGAAAGGGTTGGGGAAATTGGGCAGCAGGGTACAGCCACTCGGTGCCTCCGAATTTGTTTCAATAACTCCCACAGGAAATCCAAGGACATGCTCGTATGCACCCAGGTCAGGATCCGATCCAACCGGCAAAGGCCTCGGATGGCCATCCAGGTCGACGGCCGGTATCTGCAGCACGCCGTCTCCCGCTGAAGGTTCAGGCATGCCGGCTCCGATGCAGGGGCTTGTATCCGCCAGGCGGAAATTCCCGCCGGGCATATCCGCAAAGTCCGGATCCTCCCGGATATTGCCCGCTCCCCAGACCAGCGATGAAGCGCTGTCCGAAACGAAGACCGAATCCATTCCGTACTCGACGCAGCAATGATAAAGCTCCACGGTACTGCCCTCCTCCGCAGCAGTGACTACACTGACGGGACGGTTCCCGCATCCCCAGAGCACCGAGTTGAACAGGGTGGCTTTGGAACCCCTTCTGACCGATAATCCATTCCCTTCCGGCCCTGAGCTGTTCGCAAAGGTGCAATGGAGAAATGTGACTGTTGCCCCCGAGCCGAGGCTGGATCCGTGGGCGGTCCCAGAAGTGCCGTCAAACCCGGTGTAGTTGGAGTTGAACAGGGTGTTCTCCACCCTGCCCTGAGCACCCCCGATAAAGCCTGCTCCGGCCACATAGCGGGCAGAAGTGTTCCCCTGAAAAATGCAACGGGATACCAGGAAACCGCTGATGGGTCCGTTGATCCGGAAGGAGCCATACACATCTGCATGGTTGTCAAGAAACAGGGTGGAATCAATGTGGACCTGAACGATGGAAGAGCCCTCTGAGGATTGGTGAATCCGCATCGCACCGCTGTGCTGAAAGGCTGTATTCTCCTCAAAGGCACATGCATACAGCGAGCAAACCAGGGGTCGCGAAAAGAGGGTTGTGTCCGCCAGGTATTCCACTGCTCCCCCGGGGCCGCTCAGGGCATGGTTCTGACTGAAGCTGCAGTGCTCCATGATGCAGTCGCTGCTTTCCAGATGGACCGCACCGGCAGACTGCGCCTCATTCCCTGCGAAATGTGTGTTTCTGACAGTCACCTGGCTGAACACGGCATGCATTGCCGCGCCGAAAAAAGCGCTGTTCTCCCAGAAGGTGCAGCCGGTGATCTCCGCCACCGCGTTGTCCAGGTGCAGCCCGCCGCTTCCCCAGGAACAGGAGTCCCCTGTGAAAGTGCATCCCTCAAGTTTCACGGACGCAAAATCACCCGCCACTCCCCCGCCCCATCTGACAGCCCCATTCTCCGTAAATTGACAACCACTGGCCTCCAGAATCCCTCCCATGGTCCCGATGCCTCCACCCCAGTCTGCCCGGTTTTCAGAGAAGGTCGCATCCAGACAGGTCACCCGGCAGGGCTCCCTGAAAAAAAGGCCTCCTCCAAGATTCACTGCCGTATTGCCGATGAAGCGGTCCCCGTAAAAAACGGGATGACAGGTCCCTCCCAGGGAGATCCCTCCCCCTTCCAGGGCCCGGTTCCCGGTGAAGAGGTTCCCCTCGAAAACGGGGTCCGAGTCATCCATGAAAACCGCACCGCCCAGTCTGGCTGTATTGTTTTGAAAAACCGTATTTCTGACCACCACATCGGAGCCAAACAGGTACAACCCTCCCCCGATTGGCGGGTGGTCCGTTCTTCCTCCCGCACAGTTGTTGCGGATCAGGCAATCCTGGATCGATATTTTTCCGAATTGCAGGACCGAGATGGCCCCCCCGGCATTCAGATGCCAAACCGGTCCCACTGCCTTGCTGTATTCAATGCAGCAATGGACAAGTTTCGAAGAGTCGTTACCGGCAGGGGTATCGGTGAAGCGGATCCCGTTCCAGGCTCCCAGCATGGTGTCCGGATCACTGAACCCGGTGGTGTCCTGCACCGTGAAAAGAATGGAGTCCGATTCCGTACCGAGGGCCCTCAGACATCCCTGTACCTGAAGGGAATAATACCCCTGGAATTCCACCACCACACCAGGATCAATGACCAGAATGGTACCATCTGGTATGGTCAGGTCTCCCCATATGAGGTAGGGCGAGCCGGAGAGGTCCCACCGGCCGCTGACTGTTCCTTCAGCCACTGCGGTTTGTCCCTGAATCCCTGACTCTGCAAGGAGCAGGAGGATCAGGATCATCAAGATTGCATGTTTCATGGTTGTATTGTGGGGTATCGTTTGTCTACAAATGGTTGGGTGCACCCATAAAGATAAACTAAACCGGGCTCAATGTCAATGTTTTACACCATGGAAAGAAACAGCCACCTATGCAAACAAAAGAGCCCCCGCAGTTGTTAAGAGAACACATGACTTTCATGAATAACAACCCAAATCATGCAAACCATTCTGGGATCGGGAGGGGCCATCGGAACAGCGCTGGCCAGGGAGCTGACGGAATACACTGATGAAATCAGGCTGGTCAGCAGGAATCCGGCGAAGGTGAATGACGGGGATGAGCTGCTTGCGGCAGATCTTCTAACACCTGGAGAGGTGAAGAGGGCTGTAGAGGGATCCGATATTGTCTATGTGACCGTCGGTTTTCCATACAATGTGAAATTCTGGCAGCAGAACTGGCCTCCTTTTATCGACAGCGTCACGGATGCATGCATGGCTACCGGAGCGAAACTCGTTTTCTTCGATAACATCTACATGTATGATCCAGAACACCTCAATGGGATGGATGAAGCGACACCGGTCCGTCCCCCTAGCAAGAAGGGTAAGGTAAGGGCAGACATCGCCGGCCGGATCATGCAGCTTACGGAAAAAGGGAAATTGAAGGCACTGATCGCACGTTCGGCGGATTTCTATGGCCCCGGGATCAAAAACACCAGTGTACTCACCGAAATGGTCATCAATCCACTGAGTGAAGGGAAAACAGCTACCTGGATGGGCTCCATGAAATTTAAACACTCGTACACCTATACCCCCGATGCAGGGAAAGCCACTGCACTGCTGGGAAATACCGAAAATGCATATAACCAGGTATGGCATCTTCCTACCGCACCTGATCCCATGACAGGGACGGAATGGGTGAATGCGTTCGCCAGCGAGCTCGGAGTGAAGCCAAAATCAAGAACCGCCTCCAAAATGATGCTCCGCCTTTTGGGAGTCTTAATTCCCGTGATGAAGGAGATGGTGGAAATGCTTTACCAGTACGACAGGGATTACGTTTTCCTGAGCGACAAGTTCGAAAAGGAATTCAACTTTTCCCCCAC
>CAZNSZ010000016.1:3534-59947 GCA_964575865.1 uncultured Bacteroides sp.
GGGATTACGTTTTCCTGAGCGACAAGTTCGAAAAGGAATTCAACTTTTCCCCCACCCCGTATGCCGAAGGGATCAGGACCATCGTCACAGAGGACTACCGTTGAATCAGGCTTATAACCATATCACATTTAGAAAATAATCACCAACACGATCAGATCATGGCAGAAAAAATCAGAAAAGAAGAGGTCAGCCAGGAGGTGTTCGATCTCTATGACGACTATGCACACAACCGGCTCACCAGGAGGCAGTTCATGGACAGGCTCTCCGCCTATGCGGTCGGCGGCATTACCGTGGCCTCCCTTGCCAGCTTTATCATGCCCAATTACCAGGACAACATCCAGGTGAAGCCGGACGATCCGCGGCTCGACACCAGAACCATCGCATATCCCTCTCCCAAAGGCGGCGGCGAGATCAAAGGCCAGTTGTCCATGCCCGCCAGTGCGGAGGGCAAACTTCCGGGGATCGTGGTGGTCCACGAGAACCGGGGACTGAATCCCCATATCGCCGACGTGGGGCGCAGGGCCGCCCTGGCCGGGTTTGTATCCCTCTCTCCCGATGCCCTGTCGCCGCTGGGAGGGTACCCCGGAAATGACGATGACGGCCGCGAACTGCAACGCCAGAGGGACCGGGACGAAATGCTCGAAGACTTTATCGCAGCTTATGAATACCTGAAGTCCCGTCCTGATTGTACCGGCAAGGTGGGAGTGGTAGGCTTCTGCTTCGGAGGCTGGATCTCCAACATGATGGCGGTCAGGATCCCCGACCTGGGAGCTGCTGTCCCGTTTTACGGAGGTCAGCCCTCAGAGGAGGAGACCAAAAACATACAGGCCCCGCTGCTGCTTCACTACGCAGGACTGGACACAAGGGTCAATGAAGGCTGGCCTGCCTATGAAGCAGCCCTGAAAAAATACAACAAGACATTTACGGCTTACATGTATCCGGATGTGAACCACGGATTCCACAACGATACCACGCCACGGTATGACAAAGCCGCAGCGGACCTTGCCTGGTCGCGCACTGTTGATTTTTTCAATAAACATTTGAAATAGAACGCAGCGCCAAACAGATTTTTTCTTCATGAACCGCAGAAACTGGATATGTTTGCTCCTGTTGACCGTTATATTGTTACCGTCACAGGTCAATGCCCAGATTGAAAATGACCCTGCCCGTCAGGAAAACGAAATGACCGAATCCAACGAAAAACTGGTGATCCTCTGGACCAGCGGAGACAGGGAAGTTGCCCTGAAGATGCTCTTCATGTACACCTACAACGCCAAAAAGAACGGATGGTGGGACGATATTACCCTGGTGGTCTGGGGTCCTTCTGCAAAACTCCTTTCAGAAGATTCAGAACTGCAGGAGTATATGAAAAAGATCATGGAGACCGGCGTGGCGGTGAGGGCATGCAAAGGGTGTGCGGACCAGTATGGTGTATCTGAAAAGCTGGAAGAACTGGGGATCACTGTCCTATACATCGGCAAGGAATTTACCGATTACATCAAAGAGGGACACCGGATCCTCACCATCTGATCAGAGCAGTTCCTTCCTGTTTTCGTAAACCTTTTGAACGGCCTTTACGATATCGTCCATATCGCTTCGCCCGGCCAGCAGCACATTCTGGGGGATCCAGACCGCTTCTTCGGTCAGCCGGTCATTGTCAGGAAGGTGGTGCAGCTCCTCCCTGTACCTTTTGAGTCTTTCTGCAGAGAACAAACGTTTGTATCCGCGGGAGGAGATCGCCTCCTCGATCAGACCGTCGAAGTATTGCTTTCCGTAGCCTCCCCAGCAGGGGATGCCTTCGGCTCCAAGGGCCTGGAGGAACTTTTCCCGTGAGAGCCCTTCAAAATGCTCCTTTTTATACCTGAACGGATAAATGTGATAAGCTCCCCTTGTAGCCCCGTCGGCAAGCCTGGAGGGAAGTATCCCGGGAATCGCACCGAGTTTTTCATCCAGGAAAAGGGCATTCTCTACCCTTCTGTCCGCATCGGCCCTGGCTCTTTTCATCTGTGAAAGCAGGATGACTGCCTGGAATTCCGTCATGCGCTTGTTGGAACCGCGAATGGGGTATCCATCCATGCCGGCCATGGATGCCCCGGAAGGCCGTCCGCAATTGTGGTAAGACTGGCACAGGTCCATCAGCCGGTCATCATTACCAACGACCGCTCCCCCTTCCCCGGACGGGATGTGCTTTGAATTCTGGAAGCTGAAGCACCCAAGGTCACCCAGTGTACCACACATCTTTCCGTTATACTCCGCCAGCCAGGCCTGACAGGCATCTTCGATCACCGCCAGGTGGTGGCTTGCGGCGATGGCATTGATCCGGTTCATATCGGCCGGCAGACCCAGGATATGTACCGGCAGGATGGCCGTGGTCCGTTCGTTGATCTTCTCCTCGATCTTTTCCGGATCAATGGTGAAGGTCTCCTGGTCCGTATCTGCAAAAACCGGGAGTGCCCGCTGGTTGAATACCACATTGTAAGTGGCAATGAAGGTGTAGGGGGAAACAATCACCTCGTCGCCGGCATCCACCCCCATTACCTGCAGGGCAGTGATCAGTGCCGTCGTACCGCTGGCTGTTGCAACGGCCCTTCCGGCACCGATCAGCTCAGCATAAGCAACCTCAAATTCCGTCACCTTTGTGCCGCTGCCGCTCCACCAGTTCCCGCTGCGCAATACGTTGATCATCGGTTCCTCCGCTTCCCTGTCCCAGACGGGCCAGGCGGGCCATCCTTCAGACCTGACGGGGGTTCCCCCCAGTATGGCAGGTTCACCTGCCCGGGTCCCCCTGCCCATCAAAGGAATGTTGCCTGCCAGCAGCGTGCCTGCCGTCCCCGCTGCGGTACTGGCAATGAATTTTCTGCGTGATACGTTTTCCTGGTCCATGTTGATCGGATTTTCAAGGAAATATAAGTTAAATTCCGGAGAATTTCCAGGCACCCTGAATTCAATCAGGACCTTCATCCCGGCAAGGCAGCCAATCGTAATATTCATTTAAGAATTTGATAATAATCCAGAATTGGCCTACATTGAATTCTTCTAATCCAAAACATCAGGACCATGTGGAATCCCATTAAAACTGTCGCATACAGATCTGCTTATCTTCCATTCCTGCTCCTTTCCATTGCCCTGGTCATTTTCTCCGGTGCGCATCCCGCAGAAAAGGGGGTCCAGCAAAGAACTGGGGATCGTCAGAATGGAACAGAATTGTTTCTGGCCCATGCGGAAGGGTGCCTCGAAACCATGGAGGAGGCGGCCCGTGAAATGTCCGTTCAGGGTGTGGCCGTTGTGGCATTTATTCCCGGGGAACGATCCCTCACCTGGATTTCCAGGATGAAGGTGGCAGGCAAACTCTCCAACGGCGGAGCCAATTTCTTATCCGTAGCCTATACAAAGGCCGGAGAAATGGCGGACACATACAGTGACAGCGGTAGCGGGATCAGGGAACCCCTCCACGGAGAATTCGGCTACCAGGGCGGTCTCATTAAGAAAGTGGAGCAGGGGTATCTTCTGACTGTCTTTTCAGGGGCATCCGGGGAACAGGATACGGAGATCGCAAGGGCCGGACTCGAGGTTCTGGAGAAAGCGTTTGCCCGGTGATCCCCAGGAACAAAATATCTGAACGGTGCACGATCACAGCATTATTGCTGTCTGCCTTCCTCTTCGCGCCGTTCCTGCTTGCCGGCCAGGAATCCGGCCGGTCTCAGATCAGGTTCTTTTCCTTCAGCGATCGCATTGTGACCTCCCGATGGGCCCGGATCTTCTCCTCCATCCGGGAAATGAGCTCCAGGTACCGGGGCAACTCCCTCAGGGGATCCGTCAGCGGATCGATCTGCAGGAAAGGAATCAGCAGGTAATTGAACCGGGGTTGCTGGGAAAACAGATCCAGGTGTTCCAGGGCCCTGTCGCTGTCGCCGTAATGGGCATGATAAACACACAGGCTCAGGTGCTTGTACATGGAGTTATCGCTGTCGGCGTAGGCTTTGTATGCTGTGAACAGGCTATCCGCTTTTTCCTTTAGTCCCATTTTCGAAAATACCAGGGCGATCTTGGCGTCTTCTCCCCGGTATACATCCATCTGCTGATAAGCTTTCTCTTCCAGGAAGCGCGTATAGTACCTGAAGGCACTTTCAAAGTCCCGCTGATAATAGCAGATCTTTCCCGCCTCCTGCAGGATATCCACCCGGCCTGAGTCTTTTCTGAGGGTTTGTTCAAGAAGCACCCTGGTCTTTCCCAGATCCCGGTCCCTGGCATACAGGATGTAGGCACGAAGGTATTCCGAGTACAGGTTTTCCGGATTGTAAGCGAGCGACCTTTCTATGGTGGCAAGCGCCTGATCGATGATCCCGGCCTGAAGCAGCGCATTGCTCAGGTGCATGTAGATGTAGCCGGCATCCACCGAATCGTGGGATCCAATGTCCAGCCTGACCCCCCTGAGGGCGTATTCCAGGTATTTGTCATTATCGGGGACATAATTGGCATAAAACTCCGACAGGATGTTGATGACCATGGCCGAATTGGGATTGTATTCCAGTGCCTTCTCCAGGTATGGGAGGGCCAGCAGGGGTTCACTGCTGTTCATGTGCACCAGGGCCTTGGCGATCAGGCTCTGGGAAAGCTCCGCATCGTACAGCAGGGCCCTGTCGGCGAACTCAACAGCCTGTGAGGTGTATTGTTTCTCCAGTTGTGACCAGTCCAGGATCGAATAGGCGATGGACATATCCGCATAGGCCCGTGCAAATTCTCCGTCGTGTCCGATGGCCTGTTCAAACAGTTCGATGGATGCCTCCAGCCCTTCCCTCGTCCCGTCGTAGAACCGCTCCATTCCCTGCAGGAACAGGTCATAAGCCACCAGGTTGTCTGTGGGGGGTGTCCCGATCCGTTCCTCCTCCACCGGAGTGATCACAACCCGGATCTCCGCCGCGATCCCCTCCGCCAGTTCCTTCTGCAGGGAAAAGATATCCTTGACCTGCCGGTTGTATTCCCTGGCCCAGATGCGCTCATCGGTCGGTGCCTCGATCAGCTGGATGTGCAGCAGGATCTGGTCCCCGATCTTCTGACCACTGCCTTCCACCACGTAATTGACATCCAGTTCCCGGGCAATTTCAGCGATGGTCCCGGGCTGGGTCCGGTATTTTTCAACCGAGGTCCTGCTGACAACCCTCAGATCCCCGATCATCTGGAGATCGTTGAGCAGCGATTCCATGATCCCGTTGATCAGGTAAAGATTGGTGCTGTCATTGCTGTCGTTGTGAAACGGCAGCACTGCAATCGATTTTTCCATATGGAGGCTCCGGGAGCTGAAAGGCCTTGTCACGACCAGGAGGATTGCAGCAGCCAGCACCACCAGGGCAACGGCTGCCAGGGCCATGGGCTTTCTCCTTCCCTTCCCCTTAGTGTGTTCCTCCACGGGAATGCTTTCTGTCCCGGCCTTTTCATAGGCTTCACCGGGCGGGTATCCGTAATGCTCGCGGAAACATTTAATGAAGTAACTGGCGCTGCTGAACCCGACCGTGTAGGAGACCTCCGAAACATTCAGGGAACCCTCTTTCAGCAGATCCATGGCTTTGTCCAGCCGGATCTGCCGGATGAACCGGCTGGCCGACATGCCGGTCAGTTTGCTCACCCGCCGCAGCACACTGGAGCGGCTCATCCCTGCTTCCCTTGCAAGTTCCGATACCCCGAAACCCGAATCTTCCAGGTGTGCTTCGACAATGGTGGTGATCCTGCTGAGAAACTCCTGATCGGTACGGGAATGTGCTGACATGTCCGATGTGTTTTTCCGGGGTGGTCCTGAGGGAGGACCAGGATATAAACAAGGTTTAAAGATACAAATCCTTTACAGATGCATCATAATTGTTATCCGCTCCGCATGATTCATACCGGTAGCCGGAATTTGACAGCTTCTGATGCAACGGTGTTTATTCCTGCTTCAGGGTATGCCGGACCTTTACATCAGCAAACCACATCTTAAATAATACCATCATGAAAACACTCCATGCAATCATCAAACAGACATCCCCGGTACTTATCCTGATGCTGTCCCTTGCGGGCATGGCTGCCTGCAGCAGCAACTCAACAACCCGGGATGACGGCCGGTCCGGAACACCCTCCGTCACCGCACAGGTCCGTCCGCCGGCCATGGATATCCATACGGCCACCGTACTGGGCGATATGAAAGCCATCCGGCAACACATCGAGGCAGGTTCCGACCTCAATGAAAGAGAACCGTCCATGGGATCCACCCCGCTGATCTCAGCCTCCCTGTTCGGGAAGACCGAGGTGGCCAGGGCCCTCATGAAGGCAGGTGCCGATGTGAACCTGCAGAACAATGAGGGAGCCACTGCCCTGCATACGGCCGCCTTCATGTGCCACACCGAGATCGTGCAAATGCTCCTGGACCACGGAGCCGATAAAAGCCTGAGGAACGCCTATGGTTCTACCCCGCTGGAATCCGTATCCGGACCGTTCAGCGAGGTAAAGCCCATCTATGACGCATTCAACAGGCAACTGGGACCGCTGGGCCTCAAACTGGAGGACGAGGTCCTGATAGAAATGCGTCCGGTGGTTGCCGGGATGCTGCAGTGAAACCTGTGATAAAAAAACTTTTCAAATGTCAACCTTTGAACGAAGATATGACATCGATTGGATCAGGGTGATGGCCATCGGCCTGCTCCTGCTCTACCACATCGGCATCGTATTCCAGCCCTGGGGGGTTTTCCTGGGATTCCTCCAGAGCAGGGAACCCCTTGAGGAGCTCTGGCCCCCCATGGCCCTGCTCAATGTCTGGCGGATTCCCCTGCTGTTTTTTGTTTCCGGTATGGGTGTCGGATTTGCCATCCGCAAACGAAGCTGGAGGGAGCTTCTCCTGGAGCGCACAAGAAGGATCCTGGTACCATTCCTTTTCGGGATGGTACTCCTTGTCCCCGTTCATACCCTGATCTGGCAGGCGTATTATAACCAGGACCTGCGTTATGTAGTTCATCCCGGACATCTGTGGTTCCTGGGAAATATCTTCGCCTATGTGATCCTGCTCTGCCCCCTCATTTTCTTTTTGAAGGAAAACATGGAGGGCCGGCTGGTCAGGGGAATCAGAAAGGTCTTCTCACATCCCTTCGGGCTCCTGCTGATCACTGCTGCGTTCGCAATGGAAACGGTGGTTGTCAACCCGGAAAGGTTTGCCATGTTTGCATTCACCTTCCATGGTTTCATGCTGGGGCTGGTTGCTTTCCTGGCTGGTTTCACCTCGGTGGTCAGCGGCCGGCCCTTCTGGGATACGGTGCTCCGCTGGCGATGGGGTTACCTGGCAGGGGCAGCAGGATGTTTTTCCGTCCGTTATGCCGTTTATCATCTGGAAGCCCCCGGGATTCTGGCTGCTTCAGAGTCCAGTCTCTGGATCTTAGCCTCCCTTGGCTTCGGTCACCGGTATCTGAACCGGCCGGGAAAAAGCCTTGAATACCTGAGCCAGGCCGCCTATCCGGTATATATCCTGCACATGATCTTCCTCTACCTGGCCTCCAGCCTGGTCCTGCCCCTCGCGATCCCGCTGTTTCTTCAATTGTTCCTGGTAACCATATGCACAGCGGCAGGTTCTTTCACCGCCTTTGAAATCATCCGGAGGATCCGGTTCCTGCGACCGTTCTTCGGATTAAGGCCACTGAGAAGGGCGGATGCCAAATTAGTGCCCGCGGAGGGAATTGTCTGAAGCCGAATATTTGTATTTTTATTGGGTCCAATCCGGAACACGACCCAGCACCTGAAGACCAGGCTCTCATATCTTCTTGTTGCGGCTGCTGTAGCAGCCTCCTGTGAGCGCATGCCCACCGGGGGATTTTTCTTCCCGCGCGGTGGCAGCGACCAGCCTGTCACTACAATACTGAAAACCGGTGAAGGGTACCGGGTCAATCCGGTTACCGGGGACTCCATCCGCCCGCTGATCACCCCTTCCGGTGATACTGCCGTTACCGGCATCCCCGTTCCGGCCCATGGGGAGGTCGTTGATCCGGACAGCCTGGAGCAGCCACGCGAGATCCCTGCCGAACCTTCCTCGGTGGTTCCCCTCCGGCAACAGCTGTTTCCCATCCCGGAAGAGCTGGATCCTGTTCCGGTTTCGTTCACCTCAATTGAAATGAGCCCGGGAATGGAACAGGCGGGATTTCCGGGTATCCTGGTCAACTCGGTGGGAGATACCGTTCCGACGGGAGCACCCGTTACCGCCGCTGGAAAGGAAAAACCCTACTCCCCCGGATACACCGTGTTTGCGTTGCCTCCCGGTATGAAGGATTACGCCACCTTCGACATCAAGTTCCTGGATGTATACCACGGATTGCCCTCCTCACAGGTTGTCTCCATGCTCGAAGACCGCTTTGGCAGGATCTGGCTGGGTACCGGCGGAGGCGGAGCCAGCATTTATGATGGTCAGGGTTTTACCAACCTGACCAGGGAGGAAGGATTGTGTGAAAGTATGATCCTTACCATGCTGGAGGACAGCCGGGGAAACATCTGGTTTGGAAGCAACGGGGAAGGACTGATCATGTTCGACGGGGATAAATTCACCCATTACACGGACCAGAATGGGCTGAGCAATAACACGATAAACGATTTGTACGAAGACCGCTCCGGAAATATCTGGTTTACCCAGGGAGGCGGCATCTGCAGATATTCCGGTGGATCCTTTACCCATTATTCCATGAATGAAGGGCTGCTCAGCAGGGGCATCCTTGCCATCAGGGAAGACAGCCGGGGAACACTCTGGCTCGGCACACAGGAGGGGATCATCCGGTATGACGGGGAAACATTTCAGAGGATGGACGGAATTCCCCGCGTCGCCGTCCGGGACATCCTGGAAGAGAAGGACGGCACCATGTGGTTCGCCACCTCAAACCGGGGCCTGATCCGGATGCGGGACTCCCTGATCACCTGGCTGGGAACAGCCCAGGGTTTGAGCAACGACCAGGTGGAATCCCTTTTTCAGGACAGCAGGGGAATACTCTGGGCCGGAACCGCAGGGGGTGGTGTCAATATGTTCGACGGCCATGCATTCACCCACTTTACAGAGGAGAACGGGCTGTCCGGTCAGTGGATCATCCCGATCATGGAGGACAACAGTGAAAACCTCTGGTTCGGATCCATGGGAGGAGGTGTCAGCATTTTCAACAGAAGATCTTTCAGACATTTTACCGAGAAGGAGGGGTTAAGTATCCGGGCGGTCTTTTCAATGCTGGAAGACAGCAGGGAAAACCTCTGGTTCGGCAGCCTCTTCGGCAGTGTGACCAGGTTTGACGGGAACACCTTTGAACATTACCTCATCAGGAACGGTCCCGGTGAACCGACCGTGGAGTCGATGATGGAGGACCGTGAAGGGAACATCTGGTTCGGTCTGGGATCAAGAGGGATCAGCAAATACAACGGACGTACCTTCACCAATTACGGCAGAAGGACCGGATTTACATTTGCGCCCGTCGGATCCATGCTTGAAGACCGGGAGGGGATCCTCTGGTTCGGAACCCTCGGAGGAGGGCTGATCAGTTATGACGGGAAAACATTCACCCACTACACCGAAAGGGGAGGATTGGTCAATAATTATGTGGAGTCGCTGCTGAAAGACCGTGAAGGGAATATCTGGATCGGTTTCCTCGGAGGGGGGCTCTGCCGCTTCGACGGCAGGAGCTTCACGAATTACACCGAGAAGGAAGGATTGAGCAGCAACCACATAGGCACCCTGTTTGAGGACGGTCAGGGACGCCTCTGGCTGGGGACCATGGACCGGGGGGTAATGATCATCTCCGGGGATTCCATCACCTGTCTTACAGAAAGGCAGGGGCTGTCTGACAACTTTGTCCAGTCCGTTACTGAAGACAAATACGGAAACATCTGGCTGAGCACCGACAACGGACTGAATCTTATCCGTGCAGGGTCCTCTGCAGGTTCCTTTCAAATAGAGACCTTCGGGCTTCAGGAAGGCCTGAAGGGTATCAACTTTTTTCAGAACAGTGTGCTGCTGGACAGCAGGAACCGCCTCTGGTGGGGCAACAGCAAAAGCCTGACCATGCTGAACCTGAACACATTCGATCTGTCTGGTGATCCGCCGGGAATTCAGATCGACCGGGTGGACCTCAACCGCCGCATGGCAGATTTCAGGCAGTGGGATCCCTCCCGCTCAGAAATCCGCTTCGACAGTGTGGTCCCCTATTTCAATGTACCGGTCAATCTTCAGCTCCCTTACAGCCAGAACCACCTGACATTTCATTTCCTCGGAATCGACTGGTCAGCGCCCTGGAAGATCAGGTTCTCTTTTAAACTGGAAGGTGTGGATGAAGACTGGAGCGTGTCAAGGTCCCAGCCTTTTGCCGAATACCGCAACCTGCCTTACGGCGAACACACCTTCAAAGTAAGGGCCATGGGTAACTCACAGACCTGGAGTGAACCGGTCTCTTTTTCATTTTCGGTCCTCAGGCCCTGGTGGAACACCTGGCCGGCCAGGGTCGGAATGCTGCTGGCCGCCGTCCTGATCGTGGTACTGATCGTCAGGTGGCGCACCAGCATCCTCAAACGGAGGCAGCGCGAACTGGAGAAAATTGTGAGCGACCGGACCGAGGAGGTCTCTGAGATGAATGAGGAGCTCCGGCAGCAGAATGTGAGCCTGGCCGCACAGCGCGATGAGATCCAGGCACAGAAAGACCGGATCGAACTGCAGAACCAGGCCATCAAAGACTCCATCGAATATGCCAGGCGCATCCAGACGGCCACGCTCCCTCCGGATGAGGTGCTCAGATACCTGCTCCCGAAACACTTCATCCTTCACAAACCCCTGGATATTGTCAGCGGAGATTTCTACTGGCTGACCCAGAAGCAGGGAATGATCATCCTGGCGGTGGCCGATTGTACAGGGCACGGGGTGCCGGGGGCATTTATGAGCATGCTGGGCAGTGCCCTGCTGAACGAAGTGGCCGGCACCATCCCGGAGCTTCAGCCCGGCCTGATCCTGGACGAACTCAGGGACCAGGTGATCCGGTCGCTGAGGCAGACCGGAGCCACAGATGAAGCCCGGGACGGAATGGATATCTCACTCTGTTTGCTCGATATGGAGCATATGAAACTCCGCTATGCCGGTGCACATCAGCCGCTCTATCATGTAAGGGGGGGTAAGCTGACCGAAATCAAAGGCGATCCCATGCCTATCGGGATCAGCTCAGAAGCAGGGAAACCCTTTACAAGCCATGAGATGTCCATCGCCAAGGGAGATACCATTTACCTCTTCTCCGACGGCTATGTGGATCAGCTGGGCGGCGAACGCCGGAAACGGTTCATGACTTCCCGGTTTAAAAAGCTGCTTCTTGAGCTCCAGGATCAGATCATGCACGATCAGAAACAGGTGCTGGAAAACAGGATAAAGGAGTGGATGGGCCAGACCGGATCCCCCGGCAGGAAGGTCGAGCAGATCGATGACATCCTGGTGATGGGGATCAAATTCTGAGTTCAAAAAAGCAAGACTTAATGAAAGCTATACCATGAGAATCATTATCAAGAAAACCAGGGAGGAGATCGGCAAGTGGACCGCTGACTATATCCTCGGGAGGATCCGTGAATTCAATCCGGCTCCGGATCGTCCCTTCGTGCTCGGGCTCCCCACCGGATCTTCCCCCATGCCGGTCTATGAGGAGTGGATCCGGCAGTACAGGGCCGGGAAGGCCTCGTTCAGGAATGTGGTGACCTTTAACATGGATGAGTATGTGGACCTTCCGGTGGAACACCCCGAGAGCTATCACGCCTTCATGTACAGGAACCTGTTCGATCACATCGACATACCGGAAGAAAATATCCATATCCTTGACGGGAATGCCGGTGATCTGGTGCGGGAATGCAGGGAATATGAGGAAAAGATACGCGCCTTCGGCGGAGTTGAGCTTTTCCTTGGAGGGATCGGCCCCGACGGGCACATCGCGTTCAATGAACCGGGCTCCTCACTGGTATCGCGGACACGCGTGAAAACCCTCAGTTATGATACGATCCTGGCCAATTCCCGCTTTTTCGACAATGACATGTCCAGGGTGCCGAGTCATGCCCTCACCGTGGGAGTGGGAACGGTCATGGATGCCAGGGAGGTACTGATCATCATTACAGGTTTTTCAAAGGCCCGGGCAGTCAGGGAGGTGGTCGAGGGCGGGGTGAGCCATATGTGGACCGTCTCCGCCCTGCAGATGCATGAGCATGGCATCATCGCCCTGGACGAACCGGCCACCATGGAGCTGCAGGTAGAGACGGTCAAGTACTTCAAAGACATGGAGGAGATCGCAGAGACCAGGATGCCCCGGAGGAAGAACAATATGGAAAACAACCTTTAACGGATGGTCATGAATTGTCTGAGAATGAACATGCGGAAATTCCTCGGGTTGGCGCTGATCCTGGCATTGTGCCCGGTGATGCAGGGACACCGGGATGCGCGGGCCGGCGATGCCGCACAGGACCGGCAGGTGATCAGGCTCTTCAACGGAGAGAACCTGGAAGGCTGGTATACCTGGATCGAACACCGCGGCAGGGATACCGATCCCGCGGGAGTCTTCACGGTGAATGACGGAATGATCCGCATATCCGGGGAAGAGTGGGGCTGCATCACCACAGAGGAATCCTTTGAGAATTATACGCTCCTGGTTGAATTCAAATGGGGTGAACTGACCTTTGAGCCACGGCTGGACAGGGCAAGGGACAGCGGGATCCTGCTCCATTCACAGGGTGAGGACGGAGGATCCCAGGGGATCTGGATGCACTCCATCGAGTGCCAGATCATTGAAGGGGGTACCGGGGATATCATTGTGGTGGGGGACGGAACGGACAGGTTCCGGGTGACGTGTGAAGTGGCCCCCGAAAAGCAGGGAAGCTCTTATGTGTTCAGGCCCGGCGGCGAGCAGGTCACCGTGTCCGAGGGAAGGATCAACTGGTATGGCCGGGATCCGGACTGGGCCGATGTGCTCGGGTTCCGGGGCAGGAACGACGTGGCCAGTCCCCGGGGGGAGTGGAATACCCTTGTTTGTGTCTCAGACGGTGGTCAGCTGACCTATACCCTGAACGGGGTCATGGTGAACCGGGCGCTCCGGGTCTCCCCCGTCCGGGGAAAGATCCAGGTGCAGTCGGAGGGCGCCGAGATATTCTTCCGCCGCATAGAACTGACACCATCAGATCCCTGAACCATCCGGGGAATACCGGAACCGGATCCCTTTGCCTGCAGGATTTGTCCTATCTTTAAAAAAAAATCACCTACCCATGAATATGCAATTGTTGAAACCGGCGCTGCTATCCGGACTGGTCATGCTCCTCTCCTGCACCCGGACACCGGATCTGGGAATATTTGAGGAGAACGGCGATATCGGAAACGTCAAACACACCGGTTCCGTATCGTTCAATAAAAAAGACAGCACCTATGCGGTTACAGGCGGGGGAACCAACATGTGGTTCGACAGCGACCAGTTCCATTTCATCTGGAAAAAGGTCGCGGGCGATGTTTCTCTGGCAGCAGACATCCGGTGGATCGGCGAGGGGACCGATCCCCACCGGAAAGCGTGCCTGATCATCCGCCAGGACCTGGATACCAGCGGGGTATATGCCGACGCCGTGCTTCATGGTGACGGGCTCACATCCCTTCAATACAGGGATACTCAGGGCGGGATGACCAGGGAGATCCAATCCGGTGTCTCTTCGCCGGTCCGCCTCAGGATCGAGAAGATCGGCGACTACCTCTCCATGTCGGTTGCACAGGAAGGCGAAACGCTATCGGCCTCCGGAGGCTCCTTCAGAATGGCATTCGAGGAGCCGTTCTATATCGGGCTGGGTGTATCGGCCCATAACAACGACGCACTTGAGACTGCGGTATTCTCCAATGTGGTGCTGGAGGCGATCCCTGCCATTCCCGATTCCCTGAAAACCCTGGAAAGCACCCTGGAAACCATCAACATCCACTCATTCGACCGCAGGGTGGTCCACCACACCCGGAGCCATATCGAAGCCCCCAACTGGTCACCGGACGGAAGCTGGCTGGTATTTAACAGCGGCGGATTGCTCTACAGGATCCCCCCC
Organism: uncultured Bacteroides sp.; assembly: GCA_964575865.1. Classification (GTDB taxonomy): domain Bacteria; phylum Bacteroidota; class Bacteroidia; order Bacteroidales. The sequence continues at coordinate 17,602 of CAZNSZ010000016.1, forward strand.
GAAGGGGGCGAACCCTCCCTGATTCCCACCGGATTTGCCAGGAGGATCAACAACGACCACGGGATCTCGCCGGATGGTCAAATGCTGGTGATCAGCGACGGAACGGAAAACGGAAGGTCCCAGATCTATACCCTTCCCTTTGAAGGCGGCGATCCCCGGAAAGTCACCACCCTTTCACCCTCCTACTGGCACGGGTGGTCCCCAGACGGGCAGACGCTGACCTACTGCGCCGAGAGGAACGGGAACTATGACGTCTATACCATTCCGGTGGGCGGCGGCAGGGAGAAGCGGCTGACCACCGCTGAAGGCCTGGATGATGGTCCGGAATACTCACCGGACGGGAAGTATATCTACTTCAATTCCGTGCGGACCGGGACCATGCAGATCTGGCGGATGAAACCCGACGGTACCGGGCAGGAGCAGGTCACCACCGATCGTTTCAACGACTGGTTTGCACACCCGTCCCCGGACGGAAAGTGGATCGTTTACATCAGTTATGATACCGATGTCCCGGCGGGATCGCACCCGCCCAACAAGGATGTGATGCTCCGCATCATGGACCTGGAGAGCGGGGAAGTGAGGGTCATGGCCAGGCTGTTCGGCGGACAGGGGACCATCAATGTCCCTTCCTGGTCGCCCGACAGCGAGCATGTGGCATTTGTAAGTTACCGGCTCTATGAATAACTCCCGGATGAACCCTTTGTTGTCAATTGAACCCATATAACCCATAAGAGATGAACCAGATGAAACCAAAAATCCTGATATTGTCACTGACCCTGATGGCACTACAACTCACAGCCCAGCACCAGATCATTCCCGCACCGGTAAGTATCGAGCAGACCGGGGACGCATTTGTGCTTAATAAGCAGGGGGTCATCGATGTCATGGCCATGGATCCCTCGCTGCGCGGGCAGGCTGAATTTGTACGCGAGATGCTGGCCCGTGCGGGAGAAACGGTCACCATGCAGGAAGGGGAGACCCGCAAGCAGGGAAACCGGATGGTCACCCTTGCCCTCAACCGGGAGCCGGATGCCACCCTTGGGCAGGAAGGATACGAGCTTCAGATCAAAGAGAATGCCATCACGCTGACGGCCAACGAACCGGGCGGTATCCATAACGGTATTCAGACCCTGAGGCAGTTGCTGCCCCCCGGATTTGAAAGCGATCCTGAAAAAACCATGGGAACGGTCTCCATCCCGGGATGCAGGGTGGTGGATTATCCCCGTTTTAAATGGAGGGGACTGATGCTGGATGTGAGCCGCCATTTTTTCACCGTGGAAGAGGTCAAGGCCTACATTGACCGGATGGGGCAATACAAATTCAATGTGTTTCACTGGCACCTGACCGATGACGAGGGATGGCGGATCGAGATCAAGTCCCTTCCCAGACTGACAGAGGTGGGAGCCTGGCGTGTGGAACGTCACGGACGGTTCGGGGACGGCAGGCCCTACCCAAAGCCGGGCGAAAAGGCCACCTACGGGGGGTACTACACCCAGGAACAGATCCGGGAAGTGGTGAAGTATGCAGCAGAAAGAAACATCACCATCGTCCCCGAGATCGATCTCCCGGGACACAGCATGGCCGCCCTGGCGGCCTACCCCGAACTCTCGGTGAATCAGGAGCCGAAGTTCGTAAATCCGGGCTCCACCTTTGCCGAATGGTACGGGAACGGGGAATTCAAGATGCTGATCGAAAACACCCTCAATCCTGCAGATGAAAAGGTGTATGAATTTGTGGACAAGGTGTTCACCGAAGTGGCCTCGCTGTTCCCGGGACAATACATCCACATGGGCGGGGACGAGTGCTATCATGGATACTGGGAGGAGGATCCGGGTGTTCAGCAGTTCATGAAGAAAGAAGGAATTAAAAACAGTGCGGAGCTCCAGAGCTATTTCGTCAGGCGGGTTGAAAAGATCATCAGCAGCAAGGGAAAGACCATGATCGGATGGGATGAGATCATGGAGGGGGGCCTCGCCGAGGGAGCCGCGGTGATGAGCTGGCGTGGAATGGAGCACGGGATCGAAGCGGCGAAGATGGGCCACGAGGTGGTGATGACCCCCACCACCTATTGTTACCTCGATTATACCCAGGGGGACCATTCGGTGGAGAACCGGATCTATGCGGACCTGCTGCTGGAGAAGGTGTACCGGTTTGAACCGATGCCCGAAGGAGTGGACCCGGCCCTGATCCTGGGTGGTCAGGGCAACCTGTGGACCGAGGTGATCCCGGAGCTGCAGTTCGCATTTTACATGACCTATCCCCGGGCATTCGCATTGTCAGAAATCTTCTGGAGCCCAAAAGGAAGGAGGGACTGGAACGATTTTATCACCAGGACGGAGGCACACTTTGAACGTTTCGATGCCAGCCATACCAACATTTCCAGGGCTGTTTACGAACCGGTCGTCTCCGTGAAAAGGGCGGATGACAAGCTCATGTGTGAACTGAAGAATTCGGTGCCGGGTACGGAGATCTATTATACTGTGGACAATACCTATCCGGCCCTTTTCGGGAATAAATACGAGGGGCCCTTCGAGATCCCTGAGGGGAACCTGAGCCTCAGGACCCGGACCTACCGGAACGGGGAACCCCTCGGGCGGGAGCTGATCATCCCAAGGGAGGATTTGGAAAGAAGGGCAAGGAGGAGGTAGACATGCTGCATGTTTGCAGAAAAATAGTGACCAGTGTTTTGCTAATATCGTGCCTGTTCACCATGAGCAGGGCCCAGGAGGAGGTCCCGGAACTGGTGACGGACCGGCCCGATCAGACCGAATCCTCAGGGGTGGTGCCGGCTCGGTCCCTGCAGATCGAGACCGGCCTGATGATGTCGGGTGACCGGACCGGAGGGGTGGAGTTCAGGTCGTTCACCTACAACACCACCCTGCTCAGATACGGCTTGCTGGAGAATCTTGAACTGCGTGCGGGACTCGAATACCGGAATGAAAAGGAAAAGCTGCTGGATTCCGGAGAGGAGACCGCCCTTTCCGGATTCAGCCCGCTCTACCTGGGATTTAAAACCAGGATCACCGGGGAGCAGGGCTGGATCCCCGAGATCGCCTTCCTGGGGGGAGTCTCCCTGCCCTTCACCGAGCGAAAGGAATTCAGGGCCCTCCATCCTGCGGCCATCATGCGCTTCGCCTTCTCCCATACCCTTTCCCGCCGGATCTCACTGGGCTACAACCTGGGAGCAGAATGGGAACCGGAATCCGGACCCGGATATTTTTATACGGCGGCACTGGGGATCGGACTGACCGATAAGGTGGGTGTCTTCGCGGAAGCCTTTGGCCTGCTCGCCACAGATGCGCCGAACGAACACCTGTCCGATGCCGGGATCACCTGGCTTGTCCTGCCCAATCTGCAGCTGGATCTTTCCGGGGGAGTGGGCCTGAACGAGGCTGCAGGGGATTATTTCATCAGCGCCGGACTCAGCTACCGGATCCCGCGGTAAGTCTGTTTCGCTGATGCCGGGATAAGCGTTCCGCAAGGAAAAGCCCCAGCAGGCAGTAGGTGAGGAACAGGTAAAACCCGCTCATGAGCTGGGTTCCGTTGGATGTGGCAATATCGGCAGCGCCGGTCCCTTCCCGCAGCTGTTCCAGCTGGTTTCCCACGATTCCGTTAAATCCTATGTAGGCCATGAAGATGGCCACCACCATCACATCGGCCATGGACCATTTTCCCGATTTAAAGACGAAAAACCGGATCCATGTATTTGACTTCAGTGACGGGCCCGCCACCTGGTAACCCAGTGTGGCGGACAGTTTCAGAACGGGAAAAACGATACTGAAGCTGAAAATGAGGATCCCCACAAGGATCATGGGGAAGGTCCCCTCACGAATCAGGATCCCCACCACATCGGTGATGCTCTTGCTCTGGAAGAAGAGGATGTTCTCGCCGAAAACCACCTCCTCCCCCATCAGCTGAAACCGCAGGTTCACGATGGTGGCCTCCAGGGTGATCATGGGCATGGTGACCCCGCAGGTCAGAAGCGCTCCCAAAGCAAGGAACAGCCAGAGGGGCATCAGAAATCCCGTCCTGACAGGTCCGGCCACCACCAGTAAAAAAATGGCGACTGCCAGGAAAACGATCAATACCACCATGCGCCTGAGTCCGGCTGACTGCTCCACGATCTGTCCGGTCAGTAACTGCTCGCACTCCTCCCTGGTGGAACACCCGTATGCATTCAGCAATTGCCGGAGGATCTGATCGGATCCGGGCGAACCGGTGGAAGCAACGTAGGATTCCAGTTTATTCTCAAGGAACCGGGTAATGGCCTCCCTGTTCTCCGGTTTCTCCAGTTCCTTGAGGATCTGCATGGAATAGGAAGGGACACTGTCCCTGAGCTGGTCCAGGTCAAAGGTGAGACCTGCAATCCACCGCTTGACCTCCGAAAATGGTCCGGTGGTCCGGTCAAGCATCATGGCCTCCACCTCATCGATCAGCATGTGGAGGACCCCTTCGATACCCTCCAGGATCGCCTCGCTGTTTTCCGGGGTAATCTCCATTTCGCTGATCTTCTTTCCCAGTATCACCCCGGTCTTTTCGGTCCACTCCTCCATATTGAGCAATCCGTACCTCACATGTTTGATCTCGGCACGATCCACCATCAGGTCCCTGACCTTCCTGGCATGAAGGATAGCCGATACCGACAGATAGACCACTCCTGCAAGAAGCAGGGGGATCACCACATTGAGCCAGGTGCGTGCGGGTATGTTCATGCCGGTAATGTTAGCCGCCTCCCTTTGGGGGAAGGGCCATTCACCAGATCACTGACCGGTTCTTTCAGAGATGGGCGAAAGCTTGATGACCCTGTCTGGACTGTTGACCACCACATAGATGTTCCCGGCGGGATCGATCCCGACATCCCTGACCCTTCCGTAGTTTTTCAGGATCACTTCCTGGTGCATCACACGGTTATCTTCGATGTTCAGTAACCTGACTTCTTCAAACTTAAGTGCCCCCACCAGCAGCATGTTGTTCCACTTTGCAAAGGCCTCTCCCTGATAAAACTCGATGCCGCATACTGCAATGGAAGGCTTCCAGTAGAGGTTGGGCTGCGCAAATCCCTCCTTCCTGGTGAAGGGGGTGACCGGACTTCCGTTGTAATTGCTCCCGTAGGTGATGACGGGCCATCCGTAATTCACTCCCTTCCTGATCAGGTTCAGTTCATCCCCTCCGAGCGGGCCATGTTCCGCCGCCCAGACGTCGTCGGTGACCGGATGAACGGAGAGTCCCTGGGCGTTCCTGTTTCCCAGGGTATACAACGTAGGCAATCCACTGTCAATAAACGGATTGTCTTCCGGGACAGATCCATCGGGCCAGATCCGGTGGATTTTTCCATTGGGCAGTCCCGGATCCTGAGCCTGGTCCTGGGCACCCCGGTCGCCTATGCTGAAATAGAGGTACCCCTTCTGATCGAATACAATGCGGTTGCCGTAATGGTGACGGGTGGTCCGGTAGGTTTCCGGGGGAGCTTCATAGATCAGCTGCTCATCCTGCCACCTGAGATCCCTGATGCGGCCCCTGACAATCCGGGTCATGGCAGGAGGACGTTCCTCCCCGTTCTTTTGACCGATCTGGTGGCTGTATGAAAGGTAAATCCATCCATTCTCCCGGTAATGCGGATCGATGTTCACATCCATGAGCCCCCCCTGCCCTTCGTGGAGCACGGCGGGTGTCCCGGATACCGGCTTATCCAGCAGCTTTCCTCCGGCAACTACCCTGAGCGTCCCGGGCCTTTCCGTCACCAGGGCGGTATCCTGGTTAAGGAATACAATGGCCCATGGGATGTTGAGCCCGTCCGCCCAGATCTCGCCTTTCATGGTGTAATCGATACTCTCCAGCAGGGCCGGCGGGTCCGGTTTGACTGCCCCGGCCTCGGACTGTGCCCGGTAGAGGTAATCCACCAGCAGGCCAATCTCCCTGTCATCAAGGGTTTGCTCATAAGAGGGCATTCCCAGGTGAGGGATCCCGAATTTGATGTTCCTGCTCACATAGCCGCGTCCATCCCCGAACTGCCAGATGCCATCCAGCAGACTCTGTGCATTCCCTCCCCTCAGGTCGTTTCCATGGCAGGTAGCACAATACATCTGGTAGAGTTCCACTGCAGGATCATCCTGGGTTGCCGCCCATTCTCCCTCCAACGGGATGGCTGCCCGGTCGCTTCCTCCCGCTGAGGCAGGAGTGCACTGCCGGATGACCAGAGGGATCACACAGAGGCCTATCACGGCCGGAATAAGTGTTGTGAATTTCATACGCACCGTTTTTATAAATCAGATGTAAGTAAGGGAATTTGGATCATTTAAACAATATTCGCACCTTTCCGGCATATGGGAGCCGCTCACACCTTCACCCTGATCCTGTCCCTGTCGCTGCCCCTGGCAGGAACCGGGATGCCGCCTGCGGTCACCCCCATGCTGCCGGTGACCCGGGAAGATACCGTGCTGCTGAAGGACACCGTGCTGCTGGAGGATGTGACCATCAGTGTGCTTCCGTTCCGCGAGACTTACAGGGAAGCGACGGGAGGGGTCTTTCTGGCCGGGTCCGGTGACCTGGAGTTGAAACACCAGCTTACAGCCAACTCCCTGATCAACCTCTCCCCCGGAGTGTATATGGCCGACGGCACCTATACCACCCAGCGGCTGGTCATTCGCGGAGTGGGAAGCAGGACCCCCTACTCCAGCAACCGGATCAGGGCCTATCTGGACGATATTCCCCTGACCACGGGTGACGGGATCAGTACCGTGGAAGATCTCGATCCCTCCTCACTGGGGACCATGGAGATACTGAAGGGACCCTCCTCCGCGCTGTACGGATCCGGACTGGGGGGCATTGTGAGGCTCCATACTCCCTATCCCCGGGACAATGGATTGCGTTTTGATCTGGCAACGGAAGCGGGATCCTTTTCCACGGGCAGGATCGTGGGCACGGGGAGCTACAAAAATGACCGCTGGGCGGTCATTGCCGGTGCCGCCAGATCATTTACACAAGGGTACCGGGAGAACAGCGCCTATACCAGGAACAACGCGTTTCTGAGTGCCCGGTTTTTTACACCCGCACATACCATTTCTGCCACCATCACACTGGTGGACCTGTTTGCCCGGATCCCCAGCTCGCTCAATGAGGAGGATTTCACCACCGAACCGTGGAAAGCGGCAGCAAACTGGAAAGCGGTGGGGGGATACGAGAAGTATCTCAAGGGAATGGCCGGTTTGAAGATCGAATCTGAGCCGCGAACCCGGTGGAAGAATCAGCTGGTCCTTTTCACCAGCCTCTCGGACCCTTATGAATCCAGGCCCTTCAATATCCTGGACGACCGGTCTGCCAGTACCGGATTCAGGGAAGTGATGGAGTGGGACCTTTCTCCTGTCCTGCTGAGCGCTGGAGCGGAGTACTTTCATGAGTGGTACCGCTGGCAGCTGTACGAGACCCTGCAGGGCATTCAGGGCAGGTTAATCAGCGACCACCGCGAGGTCCGCAAGTACGCCAACCTCTTCGCCCTGGTGCAATGGCGACCTCTTTCCGGCGTGGTCATCGACGGGGGAATCAATGCCAACCTGCTCCAGTACAGTCTGGAAACCCTGTTCCGGAGCGATTCTGCTGATCAGTCAGGCAGGTACGCCTATGATCCCATGGTCTCTCCGAGACTTGGGATCAGTGTCAGGCACCATACAGACCACTACGCTTACGGCAGCGCGGGACATGGTTTCTCCGCACCCTCGCTGGAAGAGACGCTGTTACCGGAGGGAATGATCAATACCGGCCTCCGCCCGGAAACCGGCTGGAACCTGGAGGTTGGACAAAGGGGATCGTTCATGGATGCCAGGCTGGAGTACGACGCGGCCCTCTATGTGATTTTTCTCAGGAACATGCTCGTCACAGAAAGGATCAGTGAAGATATTTTCACCGGTGCGAATGCAGGAAGTGCGAGAAATACGGGCCTGGAACTCAGTGCCCGGTACAGGATGTTCCGGGAACAGGATCAGGTCCCCTGGAATCTGATCATGACCTTCGCATTTACCCTCTCGGGCAACCGGTTCACGGATTTCGTAGACGACGGAACCGACTTCAGTGGAAATGCACTTCCGGGAATTCCGTCGCAACAGATGAATCTGCTCGTCACGGGTGTGACCGGACGATTCCGGCTGACCCTGCAAACCCTTTATACCGGAAGCCAGTGGATGGACGACGGCAACCTGAACAGGGCCGGGGATTACTACCTGTTCCACCTGCAGGGCTCCTGGGGGCTGCAGCCGGAGGGAAGGTCCCTGGGAATCGAACTGCACGGAGGTGTCAGAAACCTGTTCGACCGGAAATACGCTTCCATGATCCTGGTCAATGCCCCCTCCTTCGGCGGAAATTCCCCAAGGTACTATTATCCGGGTCTCCCCAGGGAGGTTTACGGGGGGATCAGGCTCACCTGGAAAGGTTCACGGGTCACTGAATGAGGGTGCCGGATTGTTTCTCCATGGCCCTCCGGATGTAGGGCACCACCACATCGTTTCTCCTGTCGCTGGTCCCGTCGTAGGTCAGTGTGACTACGGGAACCCCGGTGATATCCCGGATGCGGCGTGTCATGGCCTCTGTGATCAGTGCCGGACAGCAGAAGGACGGATTGGTCTGGACAAAAAGTGCCACACCGGGATAATTCTCAAGGATGTAAAAGATTTTCAAAATGTTATCGTAGGATTCCCCCGAATGCAGCGGGTGGATGTTGAATTTCTCCAGGTGCCTCTCCAGCGCCCTGGGGCGGATGACCGGAGCGGGTCCAAGGAACCTGCCAAACGGTTTGTAATGTTTGTCGTCCATGAACTTGAGCACATTCAGAAACACCCTGTTCAGGCCGGTCTGAAGGTGCTCGCCCCGAAGGCTGGCTCTTCGGAAAATGTTCTCTATCACGATCTTGGTGTAATCGTGGTAGGGGGTGACCAGCACTTCGCCGCCGGCTTCTTCGATATCGCGGATCAGCCCCTGGTTCATGATGTCGTTGTCCCGCACATAGAGGTCCCCGAAAATGGCCACCAGCGGTTTCCGGGACCCCCTGTCGTAACGGATGGTATCCACCAGTGCCAGTCCTTCATGGACCGCACTGTCGATGGATTGTTTTCCCTCCAGGGCCTTCACAAGGATCCGGTGCACCTCTTCGAAAACCTCATCGGTCTGACCGGAAACCAGTTCATAGGGCCTGATGCGGCAGGCCGTCTTCCTGAACAGGCCACCCAGCATGTAGGCAAAATAGACATAATAGGTGACCCCGAGGGACATCTCCCGGTGAGAGATCTCTCCCGAGTATACTGAAGCCAGTTCCATGCCGTTTCCGTAATTCTCCAGGATCCTTTTGATGTAATAGGGATATTGCCGCAGGTTGCAGGCCATCTTCCCCTCCATCATCCACAACATGGTCCGTGAAGGATCGAGCCCGTTTTTCTCCACATAGTCGATGAAATCCTGTGCGATGATGTTGATGGGCAGGCATTGCCCGGTGTTGTGGACCATGCTTTTCCTGATTCCCGTCTCATCGGTATCAAGCACCCTGGCATCGACACCTGCCCGCCTCAGGTTGGCAGCCACAAGCGGTCCCACGAACATGTCCCAGTTAGGCAGCAGGAGGATCTTCCCGTTAAGACTGGATGCGATCCGGGGCAGCATCGGATTCAGATCAGGTTCAGGTGTTCCCCCGCTGCCGGCTGCATGGTTGCGGAAGGACCTGAGCGCTGCCTCGATCCTGGTCTCATACCCCACGTTGGAATCGTGTTCGTCGATCTGAATGATCAGGTAGGGTTTCCCGCAGAGGTGCATCAGCTGCTTGAAGTATTCCGTGATAAATGAATCGGGGGCGCATTTGAAGGCGGTGATCAGGACCGGATAGAGGTTCCTGGTCCGCGCAGCCTGGTCGGCCGCCCGAAGGATGTTGGCCGCAAAGTGCCACGGGATCTTTCGAAGCAGACGGTTCAACGCTTCATCCCTGTCATGATCGATGGGGAGCATATCCTGGTACCATGCATCGATTCCCATGGCTGTGAAAATATCCGGGATCCCCTTGTTCAGGGTTTCTGACAATACCACATAGGGCCTGCCCAGCAGGACCACCGAGAGTTTTTCGGGATCAAACCGTTGTGAGAAAAGCTCCCTGAGCTTCAGACTGATGTTTCCTGCTATTTCCGATGCTTTCCGAAGGGCGCCGGAGACCTCTGCCAGTCCGGGGCCGGCATACCCGGCCTCCCTCAGTGTCCCCTGCAGCACCCTGGCATTGTGCTGCCCGTTCCTGTTGAAGTTGAGCATGGGGCTGAGCAGTTTGCTGCGTACCGCATCGCCTTCCTGAAAGGCAAGGGAGGCACTGAACTGGGTATAATAGCAGAAATTCTCCTCCGTATTCCCGGGTTTGGTCCTCGACTCCAGGTACACGGGCATAAAAACCAGGTCGCACTCCCCGGACAGGTGAGCAATGTGCCCGTACATGGCATCGATGGGAGCGCAGAATTCGGCACCGGCAATCTTCTTCCCTGCTTTCAGGGATTCTTTATATCCCTCACTGGTCACCCAGGGAATGGAGAGCTCGCTGAAAAAGGCGGTCCAGAATGGCAGGTCCTCCGTCAAATGAAGGGTGGAGGGGATCCCGATGACCGGAACTCCCGGAGGTGAAGCCCGGCCGGATCCCCTCTTGATCTGCACGGGAAGAAGTTTTTTCCGTTCCTTCAGCAGCTCAAAGCCGGTGGTCCCCTTCCGGACGAATTTTCTGGTCTGGTAATCCCTGCCGCAAAGAAACCCGTAAGCCTGTGTGTCGCCGTTCACCGTGGCAATACTGATGGTGCACCGGTTCAGACACAGATCGCATACTTCGGTCCTGACCGGGATCTTCTTTTTGTAGAGGCCCAGGCCGCGGAAGCGGCTCCTGCCGCGGTGCTCCTCCAGGAGAATCAACGCGGTCCCCAGTGCCCCTGTCAGGTGACAGAGCGGAGAGACAACCACAGGTTTTCCGAGCCGCTGTTCGAAAGCTGCCACAAGGGCCCTGTTCCGTGCGGTGGCCCCCTGAAAGCAGATGTGATCCCCGATGTGCGACTCACTGGCCACCTTCTTCAGGTAATTCTCCCTGACCGAATGGATCATGGTGGCCAGGACCTCCTCCACCGCGTAGCCGTTGCTCAGCAACTGGTTGATATCCCTCTCCATAAACACCGTGCACCGGTCACTTGCCAGCGGTGCGGGCTGTCCCATGGCCCGCACTTCGAACTCTTCCAGCGGAACGCCAAGTCTGCCGGCCAGCTCTTCCAGGAAGCTCCCTGTTCCGGCCGCACAAACAGTATTCATGTGGGAAAAGGTGACGACACCGTCCTTCATCTGGGTGAATTTGGCATCCTGTCCACCGATCTCAATGATGGTATCTGTCTCAGGATGAAGGGCGTAAGCAGCACGGGCGTGGGCAGTGATCTCATCCACATCCATATCGGCCCCCAGGATGGTCCCGATGAACTTCCTGCCGGAACCGGTGGTCCCGCAGGAAATGATGACCGGGCGGATCCCCTGTTGATCCGCGTGGTGTTCCATGGCCTCAAAGAGTGCCTGGACCGCTTTAAGCGGCTGACCTGAGGTGTAGGTATAGAAACCGGCCACCGGATCCCCTGCCTTGTCCACCCATACCGCTTTGGTACTGGTGGAGCCCACATCGATCCCCAGGTGGAATTCCCCTTCTCCTTTGGCTGGTTTCCCGAACAGGTCCACCTGGACCTCCATGGTATGGTCGGCAAAACGGGGCTGGTATCTGTAGCTTTCAGGCAGCGCACCGCCGCTTTGCCCGGATCCTCCCCCGGTAAGTGGTCCGTAATAGTACTGCCTTTCCGAGAGCGGCGCCAGGATGTCTTCAGGATCTGCAGCAACGGTATCCTTGTAGGGCCCGTCTTCCAGGAACAGCCGGGCTGCACCCAGGGCCGGGAATAGATGCGACAGGGGATGGACCTGGATCTCCTTTCCAATCATGCGCTGCAGGTGGCTGACAACGGACCGGTTCATGGCGACCCCGCCGGTCATCACCACCGGTGATTCCGGAACGGTCTTATTGAAGAGTGTATCCGAGATATTATCGGCCAGTCCCTTGCAGAGGCTGTCACATATGGCTTCCAGTCCGTACCCTTTCTGCTGGGCATGGATCAGGTCGGTCTTGGCAAACACGGAGCACCTGGCTGCAATATCGGGGACCGGTGCATTGTTCCGGAGTGCCATTTCGGAAAGGCTGGCCGTATCTGGAAGCCCCAGCCGCAGGGCCTGCTGATCCAGAAAGCTGCCCGTACCCGCGGCACATGAAGAGCTGTGGCTGGTCTGCAGGTACCCCCCTTCCCTATCAAGCTCCATGAGGAAAAACCGTTCTGCCCCCACATGGAGAATCGACCTGGCCGGAATGTCCAGATGCGAAACCGCTTTCATAAGTGCCACCTGCAGGTGATAGGGGCGTACACACGGCCTGAACAGGGCCTTCCCCGAGGGTGTTGCCAGCCCGGTTACCCGCTCCTTGTTGAAGGGCAGCAGCAGCTGGTGCAATGCCTTCCGGAAATTTCCCCGGTGCAGCACATATGCAGTTTCCACCAGTTCACCTTCCGGATCCATCGCCACCAGGCCGACGGAAACGGATCCCACATCGAGGCCGAGCACCAGTTCTCCGGATCTTTTCCCGCGCTTTGCCATGCGGATACTTTGACAACGTCCGAATTAAAAATATCGAATAATTCCTTACACCGAAAAAAGCATCCGGTTCTTTCTGTCAGTTTAGAATCGTTTCATTTATTCATTACATTTAGCGCAGTAGAATTCCATGACGGACCAGCTGACCCCATACCGCCGCTCGATAAAACGTGATTACCGATATTCTGTGGTCATTCCCACATGGAACAACCTCCCTTACCTGAAGAATTGTCTGGAGGGACTCAGGCTGCACTCCGCACTTCCGCACCAGGTGATTGTTTTCGTCAATGACGGATCCGACGGAACACTGGACTGGCTGAAGGAGGCGTCTGATGATAACCTGGATTTCATTCACAGCCCCCGGAACCTGGGCATCTGCTACGGGATCAACCTCTGCCGGCCTCTGCTCAGATCGGAGTTCCTGCTCTACATGAATGACGATATGTATCCGTTGCCGGAATGGGACAGCCTGCTGTTCAAAGCAGCAGCCAGGGAGGAAACAGACCTTTTCATGCTTTCCTCCACCATGATCGAGCCGGAAGTCAGCGATAACCGCTGCGTGATCGTCCGGGACTACGGGAAAGAGGTTGATCGCTTTCAAAAGGAAAGGCTTCTCAGCGAATTCCGCAATTATCCCATGAAAGACTGGCAGGGCAGCACCTGGCCCCCTGTGCTGATCCCGCTGCAACTGTGGGATATGGTGGGGGGATTGAGTCCTGAATTCTCGCCCGGCTACTACTCCGATCCCGACCTCTCCTTTAAACTCGTACAGGCAGGAGTCCGTTGCTTCCGGGGGGTCGGTGACAGCAGGGTCTACCATTTCGGTTCCAAATCAACCGGCAGAATAAAGAAGAACAACGGGCGGCTGCAATTTCTGAACAAATGGGGGATTTCGTCGCACGTTTTCAGCAGGAAGGTATTGCTGATGGGTAGTGATTATCGCGGTCCCCTTGAGGATCCGCCCCTGGACCTTCACCGCCGTCCCTGGTACCGCATCAGGAAGTGGTTCTACTTCTAGCGCACCCGGAGCAATCCACGTGACACACCTTTCCCGGCAGGCAAAATGGCAGTACAGTAGTAGATCCCCGGTGGTACCCGGATCCCCCTGTCATTGGTCCCGTCCCACCAGATACTTCCCGTCTTTCCCGCAGCGGGACCGGGTTCAAGCCTCCTCACATGGCTCCCTGCCACATCGGTAATAATCAGATGTGAAGGGGAACCCTCCGGGAGATGCCATTCGATGAGGGTGTGGTCGGTGAAGGGATTGGGATGGTTGACCAGGATGGAGGATGCTGCAGGGTGTTCCGCTACCCGGACCGTGGTATCCGGAAGTGTGCGGGTCAGCACCACCTGATCCGGATAGACCCTCCGCTCATAACCTGAATAGCCACTCTCTTCCCCGCTGTAGAGGGGGAACACATAGGCAGGGGTCATGACGGCCTCCCAGGTAAAGGGCGCCGTCTCAAGGATCTCCACCTCCAGGTGCCCGTAATGCTTGCCTCCTTCCACAAGGATGCTGTCTGTCCAGACCTCCGGTACGTGGGTGTGTGCAAGGAACTGCTGAAACGGATTTTCCACCCCCTCTGCAGGGCCGCGCAAACCGTCTCCGCCGATACCCAGATCATATACGTGCAGGCTGTGCGGGGCCGTTGTTCCGTCCGGGTGACGCTCCACCCCCTGTACCACCGACCGTTCCAGGATTTCATCATGTCCGCAGAACAGGGCATCTACCCCGTATTCCAGGAACAGCGGTGTCAGGGCCCTGACCGGCACGCCGGACTGGTTATCGAGCTGATCACCCTCGCCTGCCGGGAATCCGTGGGGGCCCACCGAATAGGGGACATGGTGAAATACAACGAAGGTAAACAGGCTGCGAACCTGTGCGGCTTCCAGTTCCTCAATGAGCCAGTTGTACTGTTCAGAACCGGCATGGAATCCCGGTGCATTCCCCCCTCCTTCTTCCCCCTCTCCGAGCAGGAAGAAGTTGGTATCCTCTTCCGATCCGTTGGGAGCGTTGTTGCAGAGGTCCAGCACAATAAATGTGACCGGACCGTAAGCCATGCTGTAGTAGCGTCCTTCCCGGGCAGGATCTGTACTGTGGTTGGACGGAACCTCAAAATAGGTGAGGTACCTGTTCACGGCCCGTTCCGATCCCGGCTGCCGATACCCGTCCAGCATATTCCCTTCATAATATTCATGGTTCCCGAGCGCTGCCAGCAGGGGCACATTTCCTGCCAGACTCGTTGCTCCTTCCCGGTCCGCATTGTGCATCCAGAACTCATCCCAGTCCCTCTGTTCTCCCCCATGCTGTGTGAGGTCTCCGGCTACAATGACCAGCCGGGGCTCCCGCGATCTGATCACCTCCAGGTTCTGACGGTATCCGGTGGTCTGATCCACCAGGTAGTTTCGGGAGGAACCGTCCGCCGGATCGGCCCACCGCGTATAATTCCCGGTGGATTCCGGTTCTGTCTCAGCATCCGCATAAACAATGAATCGGATGGGTTCCCGGCTCATCGGAGCCGTCCGGAAACCGGCCGAGAAGGTATCGCCCTCCTGTATCACCCGGTAGCTGTAGAGAGCTCCCGGTTCAAGTCCCTCCAGCCGGATCCGGTGCAGAAAAGGAATCGCCGGGGCACTGCCGCCAAAGAAAGTGGTGTCTTCCCAATCGCTGTAATCCAGATGGGGTGCCGGCAGGGGTTCACTCAGGAGGGCGGAGGCGTGTCCGGATGCCGTATTGCGGTATTCAAGTTCGCCCGGATTGGCAGTTTCCGAGAACCACCGGATGGTGATTCCGCGGGGGGCCGGATTCTGGATGTAGGGATACACCCTGAAACTTCCCTGGGCCGGGCTTTCTGAGGGGCAGAACAGGATCCCGGCCATCAGCAGGGCGAATGCACACCGGTGGATGTTCATGGTTCAATATACGATTATTTTGCCAGCCGGGTCCTCACCATGCCTGTCCGGAGATGCATCACTTCCCGATTCTTCTTATATTTATCCCGGTTGTGCGGTCCTGCGCGGCACCGCTGCCACCTCAGCCCACAACCGGTTGCTCATCAATACCACCAGGCGCATATGACAGATTCACATACAAGGACCATGCAGGCAGATCATACCGGGAGCGGCAGAGGTTGGTACCGCCATATCATGAGCGGGCTGTTATTGATGGTTGCCCTGCACAGCTTCTGCCAGTTATCAACGGATCAGATTGACGCCCTGGTGGAGGAGGCCCTGGAGCGTTTTCATGTGGCAGGTGCCGCAGTGGGGATTGTGAAAGACGGGGAGGTTCTTCTTGCCAGGGGGTACGGGGTACGGTCGGTGGAGACAGGTGAACCGGTGGATGAACAAACCTCCTTTGCCATTGCCTCCAACAGCAAAGCATTCACCACCACGGCACTGGCACTGCTGGTGGAAGAGGGGAAAATAAGCTGGGAGGACCGGGTGGTGGAACACATCCCGGAATTCAGGATGTACAACGAGTACGTAACCCAGAATTTTAATATCCAGGACCTGCTGACCCACCGCAGCGGACTGGGACTGGGTGCCGGGGACCTGCAGAAATGGCCGTCCGGTTCCGATTTCACCATCGGGGACATGCTGGTCAATTTCCAGCATTTCCAGCCGGTTTCCGCATTCAGGACCCGTTATGATTACGACAACATCCTCTACCTGGTGGCGGGGGAGCTCATCCGCCGGGTGAGCGGACAGCCCTGGGAAGCGTTCGTGGAGGAGCGTATCCTGGAACCGCTGGGAATGGACCACTCATACACCCTTCCTCCGGGAATGTCGGGGGCGGAAAACCTGGCAACACCCCACCTGTATGAAAACGGAACGCTGAGGACCATTCCCCATTATGAACTGGACCCGGAAAAGATCAGCGGTGCAGCAGGCGGGATCCTGTCCAATGCGGAAGACCTCTGCACCTGGATGCTGGTCCACCTGAACCAGGGGCGCTATGGTGAAAACCTGGAGAACCAACTGTACGGGGCAGCCAGTCAGCAGGAAATGTGGAGGATCCATACCCCGATGCCGGTACGGACAGAGGCCAGGTACGGCACAAGGTTCTCCGGCTACGGACTGGGATGGCGTCTGACCGACATGGCCGGATATTTCACGGCCTCCCATACCGGGGATCTGTCGGGTATGTTATCAAAAACCATCATGGTCCCGGACCTGAACCTGGGGGTGGTGGTATTGACCAATTCCTACTATGGGGGCGCTGCACTGTTCCAGGTGGTATCCCAGACCATTGTTGACAGTTACCTGGGAATGGAACCCTTCGAATGGATGGCGCATTACCTGGAACGTTCTGAATCCCGGCAGGGTGCCGCAGACTCGGTGGTAGCCGAAGTCTGGAATACGGTCCGGTCGGGAGACCACCTGTTCCGGGCAGAGGATTACCTGGGTACCTACGAGGATCCCTGGTTCGGAAGGGTGCAGATCGCCCTGAAGGGGGGACAGCTGTATTTTGTTTCGGAAAGGTCTCCGAAGCTGACCGGCCCGATGTACCACTATAAGGCGACCACTTTTGCCATTCCATGGGAAACCAGGGAGATGGACGCCGATGCTTTTGCCATCTTCGGGCTGGATGAGGAGGGAAAAGCGGTGACACTCCGGATGAAGGGAATTTCACCGGACATTGATTTCAGCTATGATTTTCAGGATCTCCGTTTCAGGAGAATTCATTAACCTTTCACCGATATATCGTGCAGCCGGCGGTTATCGAGCACCTCGATGTTGCGGCCATCCAGGCTGATGATGCCGTCCCTCTCAAACTCCTTCAGGATCCGGATGGCACTGTCTTTGGACATTCCGGTGAAATCGGCGATGTCCTGCCTGGAGATCTGTGCTCCGATCACATTGTTGTCGTAGATCTCCTCCACCAGGTAGATGAGTGCATCGGCAATGCGCCCGTGCATCTGTTTCTGGCTCAGTCCCACCATCCGCTCCAGTGCACGGTTGTAATCCACGCTGCACAGGTTGATGAACTGATCGGCAAAATTGGAATTGGAGGCCAGCAGATTTTTGAAGTTCTTCCCGTCGATAAAGCAGACCAGGGTATCGTCCACAGCCACCACGCTGTAGGTATACCGGCCCTGCAGGTGCACGCAGGGCCCCCCGATGAGCTTCCAGGGCTTGATAAAATCAAGGACCAGGTTCCGGTCGTTGTGGCCCTCAATATACATCCGGGCAAATCCCTCCACCACCGAAATGAGGTTGCCCGCATGGGTGCCCTGTTTCAGGATCACCTCTCCGGCCCGGAACCGGACCGCGTACCGGTCCCCGTTGATCAACCTTAACTCCTCTGGAGCCAGCAAGTTGAACAGGGGTGATTTCTGGTTACACTGCTCGCAGCCCGCACATAATTTCTCCACATTCATTGGCCATCCGGTTCGGTAGAGTCAGGTTGCAATTTACATAAAAATTCATTGACGCTGACAAAGGTCAGCCTTTATGCTGATCTATCTCGATAAAAAACATATTATATGTCGTTTTATTTTGTTTTCCCCCATCTGAGAGAACATCTATATTTAGTCCATCTATCTGATAACCCAGTGATATCAACTAAAAGCTGAAAGATGAGAAGATTGTTAGCGATTACTGCAGGGGTCCTATGGTTGTTTGTGCTGTCGTGTGAGAGTTATATCATTCCTCCCCCGGAAATCCCCACGGGGATCAGTTATGCGGAACAGGTACAGCCCATTTTTGACGATAAATGTGCATCCTGTCACTCTGGAGGCATTCCTCCGGACCTCACCCCGGAGGTCTCCTACGAAGAGCTGATGGACGGAGGCTATGTGGATACGGATAATCCCGAGTCCAGCGAGCTCTACCAGAAGTTGCTGGGGACCCACAACAGCCGGGCCACCGAAGAAGAGAAACTGACGATCCTGCAATGGATCACCGAAGGTGCATTGAATAACTGAGAACACTGAAAAAAACCCAGAATCATGAAAAGAAATATCTATCCGTTCGTATTTGCCTGTCTGATCGGTTTGCTGACAGCTCCCGCTGTAATGGCGCAGGAAGAAGAGGACAAGCCCATCTTTCCCCCCTTCAATACCGATCTCCTGATCGATGCCCAGACCACGGTGACTCCCGGCAAAGGGGGACTCACCATGGAGATCCAGCACCGGTTCTCGCAGATCAAGGATATCTCCGATATTTTCGGGATCTACGGTTCGGCCAACACCCGGCTTGCCCTGACCTACGGGATCTTTGACAAGCTGATGGTGGGATTCGGGACGACCCGTGACTACAAGCTGCAGGACCTCTACTGGAAGTATAACATCATGACCCAGACCCGATCAGGAAGGATCCCCGTATCCCTCTCCTATTTCGGGAATGCGGTGCTTGATGCCCGGGGCGATGAGAATTTCGGGCCGGAAGAGGAGTACCGTTTCATCCACCGCCTCTCCTACCTGAATCAGGTGATCGTTTCCAGGGCTTTCGGCACCAGGGTGAGCCTGCTGGTGGCCCCCACGTTCGTCTATCAGAATGCTGTTCCGGAGGGATTCCGCAATGCGAACGCCTCCATAACCGCCGGAGGGAAATTCCAGGTACTGGGATTCCATTCCATCATCCTGGAGTATAACCAGCCGCTCCTCAAAGCCGATCAGGATGTCTACCCCAACCTGGCCGCCGGGGTGGAGATCGGGACCAGTACCCACTCGTTCAGGGTATTTGTAACCAATTACAATTCCATCGTGATGAACCGAAGCATCGCTTTCAACCAGAATAACTTTTTTGACGGCGACATCATGTTCGGATTTAACATCTCCATCAGATTCAGATAGTTATGAGAACCCCGGCATTCATTATCACCACGATATTCATATGCTTTACAGGCGTCGGACTTGCCCAGGATGAAGACACCACCAGGATGAAGGAGTGGTATTTCGAGGTGAATCCCTATGTGGAGGACAATGAAAGATGCTTCGGCTGCCATGGCGAACCGAAATATACCCTGACCGATGAATATACCGGAAGGGTGATGACCGAGCTGATGTGCCCGGACCGGATCCAGGACAGGGATGCCTTTTACGGCGGGGTCCACAAAGCCTTCGCCTGCCTGGATTGCCACTCCTATGACTTCGAGACCTTCCCGCACCCTGTGGAGGCACGCCTGGAGGAGATGATGATGTGCATGGACTGTCACGGGTATGACGAGACCTTCGCACAGTACCATTTCGAAGAGATTGAACAGGAGTTTCAACAGAGCATCCACCACATCGATGAGTTCACCTGCTGGAAATGCCATGATCCCCACTCCTACAGGGCGTTCATGAGAAATGCCGATGATATCGAAGAGGCGGTACTGTACGACAACAACATCTGCCTGAGCTGCCATGCGGACTTCGACCGGTTCATGCTGCTCACAGAGCGGGAGGAGATCAATATCTTTGACAGCCACGACTGGCTGCCCAACCAGGTGGCCCATTTCCGGTCGGTCCGGTGCATCGAGTGCCATACGGAAATCAACGACTCGATCCTGATCGCCCACAAGATCCTTCCCAGGGAACAGGCAGTCGAGAACTGCGCCGAATGCCACTCCAGGGATTCACGGCTGATGCATACCCTGTACAAGTTCGAAGTGAAAGAGCAGAGAAAAGGGGGATTTGCCAACGGGATCATCATTAACAACGCCTATGTGATCGGGGCCAACCAGAATGTGGTCCTGAACCGCCTCAGCGTGCTTGTCTTTCTGCTCACCTTCCTGGTGATTGCCTTCCACACTGTCCTGCGCATCATTAAACTGAAAAACAAGTAACATGACTGCTTCAAAAATATACCTGTACCCCGTCTGGATCCGGTTGTGGCACGTGATCAATGCCCTGATGTTCCTGCTGCTGATCATCACCGGGCTCTCCCTGCGCTATTCCAGTGTGGATCATACCCTGATCCGCTTCGATGTGGCCGTGGCCCTGCACAATGTGGCAGCCATCATCGTTACTTTTAACTACGGGATCTTCCTGATAGGCAATATGGTCACCAGGAACGGAACGTATTACCGGCACTGGCGGCGGAACCTGGTGGTCAACCTGTGGACCCAGTTCAGATTCTATGCAGTGGGAATTTTCAATAAGGAAAAACACCCCTTCCCTGTCACCAGGGAACAGAAATTCAATCCCTTGCAGAAGTTTGCCTACGTGATCGTCATGTACTTCGGAATGCCCCTGCTGATCTTCTCGGGAGTGGCACTCTTCTTCCCCGACATCATGGGGGCAAACGTATTTGGCATCAGCGGGCTGGTCTTCTATGATTCACTGCACATCATCGTGGGTTTCGTGCTGTCGTTGTTCCTGCTGGTTCATATCTACACCTGTACCCTGGGGGAAAAGCCGGGAACGTTGTTTAAAAGCATGATCAACGGCTACCACGAAGAACACGAATAGGAGTTAAGCAATAAAGCAATTGAATATCTGAACGATACACATTTTGCTGGAACTGTGTTCGGCATGGGTGTATTCAGATCAGATAAAAATTACCCCGGTAATGGATGGTTGTTCATTTATCCATGTAAAAATTGCTATTTTAACTGCTGATTTTCACGGGCATGTGTGTGTTCTGACCCCGTAAAAAAACCTTCTAACGGACCTGTATCGATGACCCTAAATCCCATTACTCCCCACGTACCTGTGCGTTTCCTTCTCTGGATGCTGCTGATGGTCACCGGAGCCTTTCTCCATCCCATTCAAGCGCAATCGGACGAGGATTGCCTGATGTGCCACGAAGATCCCTCACTGACCGCCGAAAGGAACGGCAGGACGGTCTCCATGTATGTGGACACCTCACTCATCAGTCGCTCAGTGCATGCCGGGAATACCTGTATCGGGTGCCATGAAGATGCCGATGACGAAGGGCTCCCCCATGCGGAGAATCTGAATCCCGTGAATTGTGGGTCCTGTCACACCCAACCGGCCACGGAAAACAGACGTGGTGTGCATGGACAGGCACTGTTGATGAACGATCCCAATGCACCCAGCTGCAAGGAGTGCCACGGGGAACACGATATCCTTCACTACAGCGATGAAAACTCCCGCACCTATAAAACCAACATTCCGTTTTTATGCGGAAAATGCCACCGTGAAGGGGAAGTGGTCGCCCGGATCTACGATGTATCCGAACACAATATTGTTGAGAACTACACCCAGGGCATTCACGGCCGCGGCCTGTTTGAAGCGGGACTAATCGTTACAGCCACCTGTAACGACTGCCACGGCAATCACCTGGTGCTCCCCCACACCAGTCCCAACTCCTCGGTGGCCCCCAACCGGATCGCTTCCACCTGTATGAAGTGCCATACAAAGATCGAAGAGACCCATACCAAAGTGATCAGGGGTGAGCTCTGGGAAAAAGATCCTTCCAGCATCCCCTCCTGCTCTGCCTGCCACCCGCCCCACAAAGTGGAAATCCAGCAAATTACAGCCAGGGTAACGGATAAGACCTGCATGAATTGCCACGGCAAGGAGGATGTGCACAAGATGGTGGACGGCGAAAGGGTATCCCTCTATGTGGACCCGGTGGTATTGCCCAATTCGGTGCACAAGAACATCCCCTGTGCCAAATGCCACACAGAGGTCTCTGAACACCTGGAGCGGCCATGTGCCACCAACGTGCCTGTGGATTGCTCCTCCTGCCATGCTGAAACATTCGATCTCTATTTCCAGAGCGGTCACGGCCAGGCCCACTACAACAAGGTGGAGAATGCACCCTACTGCACCGATTGCCACGGGACACACGCCACCAAATCCAGGTACGATGACACATCGCCGGTTTACAGGACCGCCATCCCGGGACTATGCGGCGACTGCCACAGGGAGGACGGGAAAGCCCCCCAATCCACCGAACTGAAAGAGGTGGATGCCTATGCGGACTACTCCATGAGTGTCCATGGCCTGGGGCTTACAGACAAGGGATTAACAGTCAGTGCTGTATGCACGGACTGCCACACCACCCACAACATGCTCAAGGAGTCCAACCCGGAAAGCTCCATCCACCCAACACGCATTCAGCAGACATGCGGGACCTGCCACAAGGGAATCTATGAGCAGTATCTGCGAAGTGACCATGCCTACACCGAAGATGAGGTCGGTAAGGAATATCCAACCTGCGTCCGCTGTCACAGCGCCCACGTCATCTCACCGGTCGGGCAGGATAAGTTCATGAACGAGGTCACGGTACAATGCGGTTCGTGTCACGAAGAGACGGCCGAGACCTACATGGAAACCTACCACGGGAAGGCCTACCAGCTGGGTTATTATGAAACGGCGCGCTGTTCAGACTGCCACGGGGCACACCTGATCCTCAAACAGGAGAATCCCGAGTCTTCCATCTCATCGGTGAACCTGGTGCAAACCTGCGCCAATTGCCACGAAGGGGCCAACAGGCGCTTCTCCAACTACCTGAGCCATGCCACCCACAAGGATGATCCTAAGCTGCATGCCACCTATCTCTTCATGACCACCCTGCTGGTCACCGTCTTTATTTTCTTCGGGATCCACCTGCTGATGTGGCTGCCCAGGTCACTGACCGAACGGCTGAAGAAAAGAAAAGAGGCAAAAGCAGCAAAAGCAGCCGGGAAGCAGGCTGAAGAGGAACCCACCCTCTACTACAGGCGTTTTAACCGGGGACAGCGGATCACCCACCTGTTCGTGATCATCAGCTTCCTCATGCTCGCCCTGACAGGGATGATGCTGAAATTCGCCCACATGGAGTGGGCCCAGTTCCTCTCCAGGCTCCTGGGAGGTGTCAGCGTGGCCGGATTCTTTCACCGGGTGGGCGCAGTGATCACTTTTGGATATTTCTTCTTTCATGTGCGCAACCTGATCCTCCTGATGAGAAAGAAGAACCTGACCCTCGGACAGCTGATCTTCGGGAAAAACTCCCTCTGGTTCAACAGGCAGGACATCAAGGACTTCGTTGCGACCATCAAGTGGTTCGTCGGGAGAGGTCCCAGACCCAGCTACGGCAGGTGGACCTACTGGGAGAAGTTCGATTATATGGCCGTCTTCTGGGGGGTCGCTGTGATCGGATTCTCAGGACTGGTGCTCTGGTTCCCCATCTTTTTCACCAAGTTCCTGCCCGGCTGGATCATCAACGTGAGCCTGATCATCCACAGCGATGAAGCATTGCTGGCGGTCGGATTCATTTTCACCATCCATTTCTTCAACACCCACCTGCGGCCCGAGGCGTTCCCCATGGATACCGTCATCTTTACGGGCTACATGCCGCTGGAGCATCTGAAACATGAACGTCCCAGGGAGTATCAGGAAATGGTTGAATCAGGGGACCTGGAGAAATATGTGGAAGAGAAGAAATTCTCAAGGGAATACATGCGGACCATCCGGTTCTTCGGATTCCTGTTCCTCACCATCGGGGTGATCCTCATCGGATTTATCATCTTTACCCTGCTTGCAGGGTAACCTGCACGTTCAGCCGGTTGCTGAAGGACAATGAACGGACAGCGGTCGCATTATTGTGCGACCGCTGTTGCATTTTCAAGGAGCAGTTCGTAGCTGTAGCCGTATCCGAAATCCCTGTTCACCGCAAGTACCCCTTCCAGGGTGATGGTCGATCCGGGTTCGACAGTTTCAAGGGAGGTGGCAGTCAGGTCAAATTTTCCCTGATGGTCGGTTCCATCCTGAAGATGGATCCAGTTCCGGTCCATGATCATCGGATTGAATTTGGTAACCTGACCCGTTACCCGCACCAGTTTCCCCGCGTAGGCATCTGGGCTGGCATAGAGCTCCGCAATGGATACACTGCCCTCCGCGGACTCAATGCGTACATTGGCGCGCTGCTCGGCCGTTCTGCTTCCCGGAGTATCTCCCTGCCCGTGCGGGGGCAAAGGCTGGTTGAAGTCCATTTCCTGGGAAGCAGCCATTTCGCTGCTGGGCGGTGTGCCCGGATAGATGGCATCCAGGAAAAGAACGCTTTCGAAATCCCTGTCCAGATCATCGCTGTGGAAGTTCTCCATCAGCAGGCCCCCCTGGTAATAATAGGTCTCACCCGGAGCAGCTTCCATGGAACTCACGGCCACCCAGTACTCGGGTCCTTTCCCTTTAACCAGCAGGTAGGTATACCCGCCGACCTGTTCCACTTCCCTCACCTTTACCGTGGTGAATTCGCTGGTAGTGGCTGAGTTGGTACACGCCATGACCACCATCATCGCTCCTGCTATAATCACATTTTTCGCTTTCATTGCTTAAGGTTTGAAATCCGGTGCCAAAATAACAAAAAATCCCCCGGTTCTGAAACCGGGGGATCCCTTTAAATCTTATTTGGAGAACCCGTACTATTTGGCCAGTGTCGGGTCCGGATGGGCAATCTTGGCAACCGCTTCTGCATAGTTGAACGGCTTGTAAGTCGGACTCTCCTCATTGTGGCAGGTCTTGCAAACCTCCTCGGTGGGAAGGATCAGGCCATTCTGCATGGAGAGCTCGCGGTCCTTCATGATGGCAGCACCCTTGTACCTGCTTCCGGGCCCATGGCAGCTTTCGCAGGATACCCCTTCATCCATGGTGACGCCACCTGCCAGGTTGGAGGCAATGGCTCCGAGTGTGGCATGGCACTTGATACAGGCAGCATCGGTGGTGGGATCTGCAATCCCTTTCGCTGCTGCGATCTCCTTGGCCTGGTCGGTGCTCAGCGACTTCATGGCATTGGCGTGCGGTCCTTCCATCCACTTGTTATATTGCTCCCCTTTATCGGGTTTGTTGTGGCACATCTTGCACTTGGGAGCCCCGATATACTTAAAATTCTGAGCCATCAGTGCACTTCCTGCGAACATGGCCAGAAAAGCAACCAGAAAAGTTTTCTTAAGTAACATGACTGTAAGTTTAGGTTAAGTTATGCATTTGATCCATAAAAATATATCATTCTGTGTATTCCTCTTCAATATTCGGGCCATTTTCTGATTTTCCGCCATTATATATAACCATTTTAATTTATTCCTGGATCTTCAAATGACTGATTATCTATCCCTTGAGAAAAAAAGGCCGCCCACGGAGGGCAGCCTTTTGCTTTTGAGGGTTTCAGGAATCCCTAGTTGGAGGTCACATAATCGTACCCCATGATGGCGTCTGTGGTCCACTTGGACTTTGTCATCTCATTATAGATCATTCCATTGGCGCCAAATAGCAGCGACTTGGCATTATACCCGATGATCCGCAGGTAGGCGGCCAGGTTGGCACTGTTCTGCCCGGTGTAACAGTACACGACTACTGTCTTGTCTGCGGGGATGGTCTTCAGGTCAGCCGAAAGGGCAATGGCCTGCTTCGGCGTGTACTGAACCGCTCCGGGGATGTGTCCCGGATCGGTGTATTCTGCTTCCGGCCAGTAGTTGATCACGTAGTAATTGTCCAGGTTCCCGAACACTTCTGTGGCTGATACAGCCGCCACTCCCCCTCCGAATCCTTCGGAAAGTACCGTGGCTACACGTGACTCCAGGATTTCCTGTCCGGTCTCCTTGCCGGTGCTGAGCTCAGGCAGGGCACCCGCTTCACCCTTGGCGGTGGCATCGGAAACAAACTGGGTGGCATACATGTTGCTGGTTGCACTGTTCCACCTGCTGGCAAAATGCTCGTTCCATGAGCACATGCCGAAAGCCATGGAATATACATTATCGTATCCCATCACCTGAAGAATACTGGTTGCCCAGCCTGCGGTCTGCCCGGTGTAACAGACGATCACCACCTTGTCATAATCCTCCGTATTGATCCCCTCAACATGGGACAACACATCACCTGCAGCCACGTTATGCGCCCCTTCGATGTGCCCGTCTGCGAAATCAGCCGCAGAGCGGATATCGATGATGTACACCGCATTGGTGGCCATCAGGGTTTTCACATCCGTTGCCGATGTAATGGCAGGCATGGTGGAGTTCACATAATATTTGCCCAGCGGCGAATCGACCGATTCCAGGTATTCGATCAGCACCTGTGCTTCGTTAATGGGTTCGTCATCATCCTTGTCGCAGGAGACCACAAAGAAGGAGATGAACAGGATGGCCAGCATCCAGACTTTGGACTTTGTCATTGTTTTCATTGTCATTTATGGATTTGGTTGAACATGATTTCTATTTGGAGTGCATTGAATGAAGCTTCTGATTGGTTTGATCTGCTCATTTGGTCCAGGAGGAAGGAAGCTGATCGTCCACCGTCAGGTGGCCGGTAGCCCCGATCTCCCACTCCAGCAGGTCGGCCTGCCAGAGATAGAGTTCCCTGTTGACCAGAGAATCCCCCTGCTGGCGAATGTGACAGTTGGAGGAACAGGTTCCGCCCTGCACCTCCGTTCGGTCGGTCCACCTCAGGATGTTGTGCGGGGTGGTGAAATTGTAGGTGGGGAGCGCATCGAAATTGCTGTAAGCCAGATCTTCGCCATAACCGACCCAGTTGTCCGGGTAGGCCAGGGTCCGGCGAACCAGTACGAATTTTTCAAATTCGGTCTTCACATCGGGAATGGGATTGAGGGCAATTTTGAAATCCAGGTAGGAAGGATATTCCGGGTGCCCGTCCTTCACATGGCACGCTCCGCAGTTGTTATAATCCTGGGAATGGCACACCTGGCAGTTAAAATCTCCGTAGTGCATGGTGTGGTAATTGTTGGCCCTTTCCAGGTCGGAGTGGCACATCTCGCATTCCGGCAATTCGGTGTAGGCGTAACGCTGATCCACCGCATTCCCGTCACCGTGCAGCTCATGGCCATCATGACAGGAGAGGCATTCGAATCCGTTGGCGGTCAGGTGAACGTCCGGTTCTGTTCCCGGTGCCACCCCGAGATAGGCATGGCCGCCCCTGGAGGTGTGGCAGGTCACGCAGACATTGAGCATGTCCGGGGTCTTGTTGAAGTTATGGCCGTTGGAAAGGCCCCCGCCGCCGCTTGCCGGCCTGACCACATGGCAATTGCCGCAGGTGCCGTGGCAGATGGCACACTTGGCATCGTAGGCAGCCAGGTGGTGTTCGGGCAGCTGATCGAATTCATGCGCCCCTTCCAGGCCGCTCCTGATGGCCACCTTTCGCTTCTGACCCGTCCCGTTATGGAGGCTTGTAGCGAAATTATCAGAGATATCCTCATGGCACATGGCACATTTCTCTTCGTAGAACATGGAAGGTGAGGCGATCCAGTCGCCCGAGTGGGCCTCCTGCTTATCCCCCGTATTCCCCACTCCGTTGTGGCAACCGGTACATCCCATGGCATAGTGGCCCGAAGCCTTGAATGCATCGTACCCGGTCCCTCCCAGGAACACCCGGTCATAGGGTTCATAATGCGGCGCTTCTCCACCGCAGCCACCCACAGGCGGATCGGTATCAGGCGAATGGACCGCTATCAGCCTTTCATAATCGGTGTGGCACCCTTCGCATGAATTGGCCTTGATCTTATTCCCGCTCTCCTTTCCCGGAATGGTATAGCTGGTACATCCCGCCGCGAACATGGCGAATAATGCACCGGCCGCAAGCAGCACCCATCCCCGATCTTTCTTTATGATTTCCATTTCTTTTGGGCTTGAAGTATGGTTTGGTAACCTCCCGCTGAATCCCCTGCAACCTCACCTTTCTATATGTTCTGAAACATACTGATTGCAACGGTTTACGGGCATTTAATCCTGTCCTAAAGTTTGCTCATTCGGGGGAATTCCCAAAGCAAATCACACTGCTGTTAATTCATTAACAGTATGATCTGCACCTGCCGAATAACTGATCCGGATCAGCTGATTTATTGATTCTTTTGTATATTTATCCCCAAACCGGCGGGGATATGGACGATGCCAACCGATTTACGGGTTGTACCCTCAGCATGCACCAGAACAAATGTTTTGAGAAGCTCACTGAGGAGGAGAGAGGGTATCTGGATGCCCATTCTGTATGGATCAAATACAGGAGGGGAGAGATGATTTGCAAGCAGGGCAGCTTTGTTTCTCATGTGATGTATATGGAAAAGGGACTGGCCAAGGTATTCCTGGATAACGGAAACAACAGCCTGGTCCTGCGCATCATACCGGACGGGAATTTCCTCGGTCTGGCTGCTGTTTCTGAAGAACTGGGGACTTTCCCCTATTCGGGTATGGCCTATGTTGATTCAGAGATCCGGCAAATTGAGATCAAGGCGCTGCGGAATCTGATCCGGCAGAACAATGACTTTGCCAGGGAGATGATCGATATTCTCAGTTCCAACAGCGTTCAGATCTACGGGAGGTTCTTCTGCCTCACTTACAAACAGGCTTTCGGCCGCCTGGCCGATATCCTGATCTGCCTGGCCGACCGCATTTTTAATAACAACGAATTTGACCTTCCCCTCACCCGGAAAGAACTGGGCGAACTGGCCGGTATGAGCCCGGAAACGGTGATACGGATGCTGAAGGAATTCCATGACGAAGGTCTCATCCGCATGGAAGGGAAATATTTTGAAGTGCTCGATTACGACCGCCTCCGCAAGATCAGCGAAACAGGGTAGGAGTTTGACTAGTCCTAAATAGACGTTACTAGTGTATAGGACGGGGATCCAGGTTGAGATTATCAACAACCTGGTTGACCAAACGTACCGGGTGGTTGGGCTCGATCAGTTCTTCCAGTGAAGGGAGAGGCATCCCCCCTCTTTATTAACACTATCCCCCTAGTTATTAAGCCATTAAAAACAGACCGGTGACTCAATTCTGGGCACCGTTTCTGTGGGGTGTTTTGGAAGTGAACTGGGATTTTTACGAAGTAATAACCACTTCACGACAAAATTACCCCAAAGAAAAAGGGTGCCCCACTTTTGAGACACCCTCCTTCTTTTTCGTATGTACCAATGTTTATTTGACAGCGCTCAGGGCTTCAATGGAATTGGTGAGCAGTGCCAGGATATACCTGGGATTGTGGATACCCAGGCTGCGGTCCTCTTCAATGGTGATGTAGTTGAGCATGGCTCCGGCCTCATCGGCGGAAACCACGATGGGAGCGGATGAAGAGGCATTCCAGAGTCCGGATTCCTCGTTGAGCCATCCCTTGTCCACCAGGATCTGATGCAGTTCTCCCAGTTTCTCTTCCACCTCGGTTTGTACCCCGTTCAGGTCGAAATCTTCCTGATCTTCCAGGGCAGAGTGGCAGGAGGTGCAGGCGCCGATGTTGTACTCCAGGCTTCCATGGTATTCATAGGTCATGTTGAAGGTATGACCACCGGCACTGCGTCCGCCGTAAGGAACGGGAGCCATGTGGCAGCTGACGCAGCCAAGGCCTGCATGGGCATGTGATCCGGGATCGCCATAGGACTCGGAACCGGCGATCTCATAACCGCCAACGCCCCAGAGGTTGTTCCCCTGCGGTCCGTGGTGCGGTCCCCAGCGGCTGGAGGTAATGGAGACCTCGCCCCCACCGATTTCCGGCATCGGGCTGACAGCCCTTGACTGGTGGCAGTTGATGCAGAGGTTCGAGCTTCCGCCAAGATCCACATTGGCCCCTGTGTGAATGAAATCCACCGCATCTGTGGTAGAAAGGGCCCAGTCGGTCTCGTCATAGTTCATGTGGATCATGTGGCAGGTGCGGCAGTTGATGGGTGCCGGATCCTCGATGGAACCAGCTACCGAGCCGGTAGCCATCCACTCCACGAATCCCTGATGGGTATGGCAGGGTGCGCATGAGCTGCTGTTGCGCTCATAGTTCCCGCCGGTCAGGTGATGGGAGCTGAGTGACTGCTGCTGCTTGGCCAGTAACACCACATCGTCGTTGTGGCAGATGACACAGGTGCCGTTTCCGTCTTCACCTGCGGGTCCCGCGGGTCCCTGGGGACCCTGCTCGCCGGCTGCGCCCTGCGGGCCAGCGGGGCCTTCCGGTCCTGCCGGTCCCTCGCAGCTGCTTAAAATGATCGCACCGGCAACTACCAATGCGAATCCACTGATCAGTGTAACAATAGAGATATTCTTTTTCATAGCTAATTGGATTTTGCTTCAAATATATTTCCGCCCGGTTTATTGTTCAAAAGATAACGATAGAGATATTCGCCATTTCTGTCCGCTTTTTATGGCATTTCCATCGACATATATCGTTTTCCTGCCTGCTGTATCTCGATGGGCAATGCAATGGTCCCGGGCACTCCATTTAACTGCAATTACTTACGCGAAGGGGCTTCCATAGCTTAGACCGATTCAAAATTATGGGAAGGGGAGGGTGCAGAAGGTTTCATGTTCTGCAGCACGTCAAATTCCTTCGGGAAAGGCCGAATTTCCGAACAATTTCCCTGTTCGGATGTCAATTTCCTGAACCCATACACAGCCTTATGACGAGGAACTTCTGGCTCTTTCTTCCCTCCCTATCTGTTCTGCTGCCTGCCTGCTTCCAGGAGCCGCGGGTGGTCCGCCTGGCCGTAACCACCGATGTCCACGGAATGATCTATCCCACCGACCTGGTGCGGAGGGCACCCGCCGGTCATTCCCTTGCCCATATATATAGTTATGTGCAGGAGCAGGAACAAAAGGAAGACACCCTCTTCTTTTTACTGGATAACGGGGATTTTCTACAGGGACAACCCACGGTATACTACTACAACTTTGTGGAACCCCGGGCAGAACATCTCTCGGCAAGGGTAATGAATTTCATGGGGGTCGATGCCGGAACGGTGGGGAACCATGATATTGAAACCGGACCTGCCGTGTATAACAAAATCCGTGAAGAAATGGATTTTCCCTGGCTGGCGGCCAATGCGGTGCAATCCGGAACGGGAGACCCTTATTTTGAGCCCTATACAATTATAAGGGCAGGTTCTTATAAAATCGCAGTGTTCGGCCTGATCACCCCGGGCATCCCCCACTGGCTGCCCCGCAACCTCTGGCCCGGTATGGAATTCCGGGATATGGTGGAGACTGCAGCCGAATGGATCCCCCGCATTCTTGCCACGGAGGATCCCGATGTGGTGGTGGGGCTCTTCCATGCGGGTACGGATGCCGGTTACGGGGGGAATACAGAAGCGTACATGAATGAAAACGCCACCCTGATCGTGGCAAAGCAGGTTCCCGGATTCGATGTGATCTTTGCCGGGCATGACCACCGGGTTTCCATGCAATATATCGTCAATGTGGCGGGCGACAGCGTGCTGATCATCGATCCGGGCAGCCATGCCCGCTTTGCAGGTGAAGTGACCATCCGTTTCTCGCCGGACGGGAGTCCGCGCATTGCAGGGGAGTTGATCTCCATGGATGGCTATCAGGCCTCCCCCGCCTTTATGGATGCGTTTGCTCCGGAATATGAGGTGGTAAATGCTTATCTGGCCGATACGATCACCTGGCTTCGTGATGAAATGGTAGCTGCGGACGCCCTGTTCGGTCCCTCACCGATGATGACACTAATCCACCAGGTACAGATGGAGCTTTCAGGGGCCGACCTCTCGTTCACCGCACCGCTTTCCCTTTCAGCCAGGCTGAAAAAAGGACCGCTGCTGGTCTCGGATATGTTCCAGCTGTACCGTTTTGAGAACATGCTCTATACCATGTCACTCAGTGGAGAAGAGATCGACAGGTACCTGGAATTTGCTGCGGGCATATGGTTCAGCACCATGAAGACACCGAACGATCCCATGCTGTTGTACGAGGAAGATCGTCCGGGCAGGCTGGCTAACCAGTACTACAATTTCTCCTCAGCAGCCGGCATTGAATATACGGTTGACCTGACCCGGCCTGCGGGGAACCGGGTATCCATCACTTCATTCTCTGACGGGCGGCCCTTCAATGAGCAGGAAACCTACCGGGTGGCCGTCAACTCCTACCGCGGGAACGGGGGAGGCGGCCACCTGACCAGGGGAGCGGGGATCCGGCAGGAAGACCTGGAGTCCAGGGTGACCTGGTCCACCGATATCGATCTTCGCTACCACCTGATGCAGGCACTTTCCGGGCGGGACACCGTTGAGAACACCACCTGGGATAACTGGAAAATCCTGCCGGAATCCTGGGCCGCTGAGGCTTCACTCAGGGAGCGGCAAAGCTTCCCTCAGTAGCCTGGAACGGGAACCTGTTCGATAACAGCAATCTTCAGAAAACCGCGTCAGCAAAGGGCACAGGCAGGACCGGACATCAAATCCGCGGGGGAGGGTCGAAAATGGAGATTTATTTATAGTTTTGCAACCAGATTTATGAGACCTCTAAAACTTTTTTTACCTTGATGGGTCTTATCATCAGCAAACCGAAGTAGCCTATGGATGTGAAAGGAAGAAACTTTACCCGGTTCCTTGACAGAAAGAAAGTATATGAGGAACAGCACAATGCACGGGTAGAGGCAAAACAGCATGCCAAGGGCAAACTGACCGCCTGGGAAAGAATTGAAATCCTTTTTGACGAAGATACCTTTGAAGAGATTGACGCCTACGTGATTCCTGACAGGAGCGATACCGGATTCGGTAAGATGAAGCAGGCTTACGGGGACGGGGTGATCATCGGTCATGGATTGATCAGGGGCAGGATCGCCTTTGCCTATGCCCAGGATTTCACCGTGATGGGAGGTTCCCTGGGCGCGGTCCATGCAGCCAAGATCATGAAGATCCAGGACATGGCCATGAAAATGGGGGCCCCCATGATCGGACTGATCGATTCGGGGGGCGCAAGGATCCAGGAAGGGGTGGCCAGCCTTGCCGGCTATGCCGGAATTTTCTACCGCAATGTACAGTCCTCGGGAGTGATCCCCCAGATCTCAGTGATCATGGGCCCTGCCGCTGGAGGTGCCGTTTATTCCCCCTCGATCACTGACTTTGTTTTCATGACCAACCAGACCAGCTATATGTTTGTGACCGGTCCCAATGTGGTGAAGGAAGTGCTCAATGAGGATGTGACGTTCAATGACCTGGGGGGCGCGGGGGTTCATTCCAAGAAAAGCGGCGTGGCCCACATGGTTTTTGAGGACGAGGAAAACACCCTGCTGGGAGTCAGGCAGATGCTCTCCTACCTCCCTTCCAATAACATGGAAAATCCCCCGGAAATGGAGCTTTCGGAAGATGAAACAAAGGATTTCGAGGAGAAGCTCCGGGAGGTTATTCCCGATGATCCCAACAAGCCCTATGACGTCAAGGAGGTGATCAACCTGATTGTCGACAAGCGCTCCTTTTATGAAATATCCGAGAACTACGCACAGAATGTGGTCATCGGATTTGCCCGCATTGACGGGAAGGTGATCGGCATCATTGCCAATCAGCCGAAAGTGCTGGCCGGGACCCTCGATATCAACTCCTCCAACAAGGGAGCGCGGTTTATACGGTTCTGCGATGCATTCAATATCCCCCTGCTGATCCTGGAGGATGTCCCCGGATTCCTTCCCGGTATCGACCAGGAGCACAACGGGATCATCCGGCACGGGGCCAAAATGCTGTACGCTTTCGCCGACTCCACCGTTCCGCGCATCACTGTCATTCTCAGGAAATCCTACGGGGGTGCGTATTGTGTCATGAACAGCAAGAACCTGGGCGGGGATTTCAACTTTGCCTGGCCCACAGCAGAGATCGCCGTCATGGGACCGGAAGGGGCCGTTGCCATCCTCTACCGCAAGGAGCTGGAAGCGGCAGAAGATCCGGTGGCCATGAAGAAGGAGCTGGCCGCCAAATACCGGGAAGAAATCGCCAATCCCTATATTGCAGACGAACGGGGATTCATCGATGAAGTGATCGATCCAGCTGAAACCCGGAGAAAACTGATCCGTGCATATGAGGCCCTGGAAACCAAGTTTCTGAACAATCCGGCGCGAAAGCATGGAAACATCCCCCTGTAAACTGGAGATATGAAAATCAAAAGCCTACTCATAGCCAACCGAGGAGAAATTGCGATCCGGATCATGCGGACCGCTAAGAAAATGGGGATCCGCACCTGGGCGATTAAAACATCCAAGGAACCCAATGCCTGGTACCTGGAAGAGGCCGATGAACTCATCGATTTTTCAGAATGCTATGACGAAACGCCGGAGTTCCTGGATATTGAGCGGATCGTTTTTCATGCCAGACAGAACAGCATCGATGCCATTCATCCCGGATACGGATTCCTGGCGGAAAACCCGGATTTCGCCAGGCGCTGCGAAGAGGAGGGGATCAATTTCGTCGGCCCGTCACACGATGCCATCTACCGGATGGGGAACAAGACCATTGCCAAGGACCTGGCCAGGCAGGCCAGGGTCCCTCTTCTGGGAGGCAGCCAGGGGGCAGTGCCCGACCCTGAAGAAGCCAGGAGAGTAGCAGCAGAGGTTGGATATCCCGTAATTTTGAAAGCAGCAGCCGGCGGTGGCGGCCGTGGAATGCGCGTGGTTGAGAAGGAAAAGGATATCGAACGGATGTTCAAACTGGCGTCCAATGAAGCTGAAAAGGCATTCAACAATCCCGCCGTTTTCATCGAGAAGTTTGTGAGGGAGCCCAGGCACATCGAGTTCCAGATCCTTGCCGACAAACACGGGAATGTGGTGCATCTCGGGGAGAGGGAGTGTTCCGTCCAGAGAAAGCACCAGAAACTCCTGGAAGAATCGCCTTCGCCTGCCCTCGATGAGAAACTGAGGAAAAAGATGGGGGAAGCGGCCATCCGCATTGCCCGCTCCGTCAATTATTACTCGGCCGGTACGGTGGAATTTCTCCTGGACGAAAACAACAATTTCTCGTTCATGGAGATGAATACCCGCATTCAGGTGGAACATCCGGTAACCGAGATGGTCACCGGGATTGACCTGATCGAGCAGATGATCCGGATCGCAGAAGGTGAAAAACTCCCGTTCACACAGAAGGAGATCAAACTGAACGGCTGGGCCATCGAGTGGCGCATCAATGCCGAGGATGTCCAGTCGGGATTTTCTCCGAGTCTGGGGACCATTGAAAAAATCTCCTGGCCCGAAAGTGACCAGATCCGTGTGGACACAGGGGTAAGGGATGGTTCGGTGATCACCCCCTATTTCGATTCCATGATCGCCAAGCTGATCGTTCATGCGGAGGACCGGGAAAAGGCATTGCAACTCTCCAGTATGGCCATCCGCAAATTCTGGATCAAAGGGACCAAGACCACCCTGGCGTTCTGCAGGGCGGTACTGCAGAACAACAACTTCAGGAAGGGTAAATTCAATACCTCCTTCCTGAGTAAAGAGCTGAAGATCCACTACCACCACGAACCGGATGAGGAACTGCTGGCCGCATTTTTCGCCGCATACGATTATGCCCGGGAGGTGCACGAGATCGAAGACAAACCGCTTTATGTCGATAAGGGGAAAGAGATTGCACCCTGGGTACTCAATAAACGATTGCGATAATGAAAAAATCGACAAAACTGATTGCCCTGAGCGCCTCAAGCAAGGCGTATGAATTCGATAAACCACTTGAGAAGAGGATTAAATACCAGGGCAAGAAAGTGGATATCAAGCTCCGGGAGGACCCCAACGGATTCTCCTATATCGTCTGGAAGAATAAAAAGTACATGCTCGACGTGATCGAGAAGAACCAGAACCGGTATACGGTGATGCTGAACGGGGTGTGGCACTCCTTTTCGGTGGAGACCCCCATCTCCTACAAGCGAAGAAAATACCTGGAGCAGCAGGCCGAAACCTCTTCTGTGGTGGCCATCGAAGCACCCATGCCGGGCAAGATCATCGACATTCTGGTGGAAGAAGGTGCCGAAGTGAAGGAGGGCGAGCCCATTATCATCCTGGAGGCCATGAAAATGCAAAACGAGATCTCCAGCCATGTGAGCGGGGTCATCAAGTCGGTGGCGGTCAGGAAGAATGACTCGGTCATGAAGGATGACGTGCTGATCGAGGTCCAGAGGGGCTGACTTTCTACCTCCGGTCAGGACAGTGGAATCTGGGCAAGCGGTGTATACACCGCACCATTGGCTCCCAGAATACTCCGGTAATAGACCAGCCGGTTAAGGCACACTGCCCCCGGTTCCCGCTTCCCGAATTCTTCAATGTTACGGTGAAATCCCCCCAGATCTTTCAGTGCGCGTATCCTTCCCAGTGTCAGGTGCGGGCGGAAAGGATGATCCTCCCGGGGCCATCCGCATTTGCGGATTACGGACTCCACCCGGGCATAGGCTTCATCCAGAATGGTTGAGGGCTCCAGTCCCATATAGAGGACCCTGGGGCGTTTCCGGGGGCCAAAGGTTTGCGGGGGGGTCAGTCTGACCACGGCTGCATTCACGTGTACCTCTGAACGAAGGGTTTCTCCGATGTGCATGGCCTGATCGACAGGGGTGTCTCCCAGAAACCTGAGCGTGATGTGGTACTGGTCCGCCCGGACCCAGCTGATCCGTTCATTTCGCAGGGAATGCCTCAGTTCCTCCACCAGTGCCAGATCTCCCGGTTCGAGGGTGACCGGCATGGCCACAAATGTTCTATAGTATTCGGGTTTCATTTCGTTTCCCCGCCTGTTTTCCATAAATTAGCCTGTACAAATGTAACAAACACCCATAATCCATCACGATGAAAAAGTTCGCGGTAGTCCTGTCCGGTTGCGGCGTTTTCGACGGAGCTGAAATTCATGAAGCAACACTGAGCCTGCTGGCCATCGCCAGGCAGGGATGCAGTTACGAGATCTTTGCCCCGGATATCAAACAACACCATGTGATCAACCACCTGACGGGAGAGGAGATGGACGAAACCAGGAATGTGCTGGTGGAGTCGGCACGGATCGCCAGGGGAAATATCCGTGACCTGAAGACCTTCAACCCGGAGGACTTTGACGGGCTGCTGTTCCCGGGTGGATTTGGTGCGGCCAAGAATCTCTCCACCTGGGCATTCGAAGCTGCCGATGCCATCGTGCTTCCGGAAGTGGAGGACGCCATCCGCGGCATGGTGGAACATAAAAAACCCATAGGGGCCCTCTGCATTTCACCGGTGATCCTGGCCCGTGTACTGGGCGAAGTGAACCTCACCATCGGAGACGACGCAGGTACAGCCGAAGCCATTGAGTCCCTGGGGGCCACACATGTTGAAACCACCCACGGGGAAGTGGTTGTGGATCCCGACTACAGCCTGGTGACCACGCCCTGCTACATGCTGGATGCCACCATCGACCAGATCGCGCTGGGTGCCGACAATGTGGTCGATGCGATGGTGAAACTGATGAAGTAAGTCCCCTGCCGCCGATTCCTAATACCTGACCTGTGTGCCGGGCATGGACTCCACCAGCCAGAGAAGCTCATCCCGGGGGATGCGGTTTCCCTGCAGGTTCAACTCTTTCAGGTTTTCTGCCAGGGTGGTGATTTCCCCGGGTAATCCGGTGAGCTGGTTCCCGCTGAGATCAAGTTTCTCCAGTGCCTTCAGGCCGGAAATCCCTTCAGGAATGCTCTGCAATCCGTTATCCGCCAGCTCCAGAACACTCAGGTTTTTTAATGCATACACCTCC
Source organism: uncultured Bacteroides sp. (assembly GCA_964575865.1). Taxonomy (GTDB): domain Bacteria; phylum Bacteroidota; class Bacteroidia; order Bacteroidales. Next base: position 55,591 of record CAZNSZ010000016.1, read on the forward strand.
ACGGGGAGCGAGGTGAGGCTGTTCTGGTCCATGGTCAAACGGGTGAGCTGGTCCATCCATTTAATCTCAGGCGGGATCATGCTGATCTGGTTGGCAGAAAGGTCCAGCCGGGTAAGGACCGGCAACAGCAGGACCTGGCCGGGAAATGCGGTCAGCCGGTTGTGGGTGGCATAGAATCCCTGCAGGTAATGAAGGGTTGAAATTTCCTCGGGAAGCTGACGAAGTTCATTGTGCGAGACATCCAGGGAGGCCAGGTAGGTCAGTTGTCCAATATCGGGTGGAAGGGCTTCCAGTCCCCTCCCGTAAAGGATCAGTTTGTGGACATTCTCTCCACCGGCAGAACGCGCTTCCTGGATCCCCTCGTATCTTTTCGCCCTGTACAATTCCAATGGTTTGAGTACTTTTGAGGTGTCAATTGCGGGCTTCAGGACCCTGGCTTCCCCCGGGATCATGCGGGTATTTTGAGAATCCCCACGCTGACAGGAAGCCAATGAGATGGAAAGCACGCAGACAGCGGATAACAATACCCCCGATCTGACCAGCTTTATACGTGCCATACCGATGTAACAATTCATATCCGGGAACGTTAATAGAACAGCAAAGATGGTGAATTGGGCATCTTTTTTGAATGATTAGAGTTTAAGGTAAAGTTAAGTTTTTCTACCCGCTTCCTTTGAAACAACTTGTCAAATATGCGTTCTGGATCACCGGGCTCTTATCTGTCGCACAGGGGGCCCGGGGACAGGAGCCCGATGCAAAGCAGACACAGGCAAAAGAGCCTGAGATCACCAGGGGGATTGTACAGGAGAACGATACCCTTCCCATCATAGACCTCCCGGAAGTCAGGGTGTATGAGCGAAGGGATTTTGAATACCTCTACCTGAAAAGGAGGTACCGGAGGCTGATCTACAATGTGAAGCGGGCATATCCCTACTCCAAGGAAGCCGGGATGCGGTTGAAGGAACTGGACGTTTACCTGGCCACCCTGGATGGTGAAAAAGAGCGCAGGGAATATGTCAACCAGGTGGAAGGAGCAATCATGGAGGAGTTTGAGCAGGATGTCAAAAAACTGACCATCACCCAGGGAATTATCCTGGTCAAACTGATCGACCGGGAGACCGGAAGGACCTCATATGAAGTGATCAAGGACCTCAAAGGAGGGCTGACCGCTTTCTTCTGGCAGGGAATTGCACGATTGTTCGGGAACAACCTCAAAGAAGAGTATGATCCGGAGGGAAGGGACCGGATCATTGAAGACATTGTGCTGGGCATCGAGGCCGGCTATATTTAATGCAAAAACGAGGCTGCCCGTAATGGACAGCCTCGCCTTCAGATTTATAGAAAAGCTACTGTTACTTCACTAAAAGTTTCCCTTCAGATACAATTCCCTGTTCGTTGCTGAGGGTGTAAATATACATCCCGTCCCTCAGGACACCCCTGTCGATCACGAACCGGTTGTCGCCGATATGATCAAGCTGACGGACGGTGCGGCCCGAGAGGTCATAAAGCCTGAAGCTGTGCATGGATGAAGTTGGATTTTCAAACTCCACAGTGGCCATGTCGGTCACCGGATTGGGGTAGATAATTACCCTTACTGACTGGACTGCGATCCGTTTCACCGAGATGAAATCATTCTCCCTGGCCACAACATCCCCGAGAGCAAGGCTCCAGCCAGAGGCCCAGTTCTCGTTGGGGGCAAAGGCCCCTTTGTAGCCGACCACCTGGAACCATCCGTCCATTCCGTCAAAACTGGCACCGGTCACGTCTCCGCTGGCGGTGGGATTGTCGGCATCCACACCCACATCGGCCACCGTGTTGCCTGCACCCTCAAAATAGGCCGCAAAATCGGTGTTCGCCTGGGCAGGTACCGTGAAAAGGTCATTGCCGCCGTCGTCCTGCTCCGAAACCACCTTGAAGATCCCGGCTGCCGTTCCGTCGGCCACATTCTGGAAGATGTTGTTCCCCAGCATCAGGATGCCCTCGTCGGCCCACTGGCTGTAGGAGCACTGTCCAGCAGAGGATCCGCCCGCATCCTCGCGGTACTCGATGTCGATCCCCCTGGCCTGCTCGGCGAATATGGAGTTGTGGTACTCGCCTCCCGCATTGTCGCGGAAGGTGATCGTACGCTTGCCTGCTGAGGCTCCACGGCCCACATAGGTCACATTCGAGAAGACCGGGTGTGCATAGGGCTCTCCCAGTTCATTGGAGCTGGGGCCTCCGTCATGCTCGCCCAGGCGGTCGCCTTCGTCCGCGCTCTGAATAGCGGCCATGAACTGGTTCATCCCGGAGAACCCTTCGTCATAATCGAACGAGTCGTCCCCGACCCACGCCACCAGAATATGGTCGCATTTGGGAGACCCTCCGAACCATTCAACCCCGTCGTCCGCATTGGCAACCACCTCAATATAGGAGAAGGTGGAAGCTGATCCGACGGCACCGAGCGTCAGACCGTTGATCTCGTTCCCTTCCCCGATGTTGGTACCTCCGTGACGGATCGACACATATTTCATCATCCCGGAATTGTCATCCTCAACGGTGGGATCGGCTCCATAGAGACCGCGGGTCTCAGAGGTGGGGATCCCTTCGATCGCCTTCTCGGCGGTGGAGTTGTTCGTGATGCCCTTTCCGAGCACGATCACGCCGCCCCACAGGCCGGTGGCCTTATCCGCGACCGATCCGTTCAGATCATCCGCCTCGGCCGTGAAGATGATCGGGTTTTCGGCCGTACCGTCGGCCATGATCTTGCCTCCCCTGGCGATGATCAGTGCAGAAGCATTCTCTTCCTGTCCCGGCTTCCCCTTGATCACCGTCCCTGCCTCTATGTTCAGGGTCTGGCCGTCATTCACGAACACAAAACCGTCCAGAAGGTAAATGTTCTCTGAAGTCCAGCTCACATTTTCTCCGGCGGCCTGCATATCCGCATCGGTAACGGTAATAATGCTGCCACCTGTGGTATTCTCTTTGGGATCCACATCGCCCAGTGACAGGCTCCAGCCAGAGGCCCAGTTCTCATTGGGTCTGAAAGCACCCTTGTACCCGACCACCTGGAACCACCCGTCCATTCCGTCAAAACTGGCACCATACACATTCCCGCTGGCGGTGGGATTGTCGGCATCCACACCTACATCGGCCACCGTGTTGCCTGCACCCTCAAAATAGGCCGCAAAATCGGTGTTCGCCTGGGCAGGTACCGTGAAAAGGTCATTGCCGCCGTCGTCCTGCTCCGAAACCACCTTGAAGATCCCGGCTGCCGTTCCGTCGGCCACATTCTGGAAGATGTTGTTCCCCAGCATCAGGATGCCCTCGTCGGCCCACTGGCTGTAGGAGCACTGTCCAGCAGAGGATCCGCCCGCATCCTCGCGGTACTCGATGTCGATCCCCCTGGCCTGCTCGGCGAATATGGAGTTGTGGTACTCGCCTCCCGCATTGTCGCGGAAGGTGATCGTACGCTTGCCTGCTGAGGCTCCACGGCCCACATAGGTCACATTCGAGAAGACCGGGTGTGCATAGGGCTCTCCCAGTTCATTGGAGCTGGGGCCTCCGTCATGCTCGCCCAGGCGGTCGCCTTCGTCCGCGCTCTGAATAGCGGCCATGAACTGGTTCATCCCGGAGAACCCTTCGTCATAATCGAACGAGTCGTCCCCGACCCACGCCACCAGAATATGGTCGCATTTGGGAGACCCTCCGAACCATTCAACCCCGTCGTCCGCATTGGCAACCACCTCAATATAGGAGAAGGTGGAAGCTGATCCGACGGCACCGAGCGTCAGACCGTTGATCTCGTTCCCTTCCCCGATGTTGGTACCTCCGTGACGGATCGACACATATTTCATCATCCCGGAATTGTCATCCTCAACGGTGGGATCGGCTCCATAGAGACCGCGGGTCTCAGAGGTGGGGATCCCTTCGATCGCCTTCTCGGCGGTGGAGTTGTTCGTGATGCCCTTTCCGAGCACGATCACGCCGCCCCACAGGCCGGTGGCCTTATCCGCGACCGATCCGTTCAGATCATCCGCCTCGGCCGTGAAGATGATCGGGTTTTCGGCCGTACCGTCGGCCATGATCTTGCCTCCCCTGGCGATGATCAGTGCAGAAGCATTCTCTTCCTGTCCCGGCTTCCCCTTGATCACCGTCCCTGCCTCTATGTTCAGGGTCTGGCCGTCATTCACGAACACAAAACCGTCCAGGATATAGACATTGTCGCTGGTCCAGTTCACCTCAGAACCTGCAGCCTGCATATCCGCGTCTGTGACCACTACGTCGGCTGCCGCCATGCGGGCAACACCAAGGATCATCACTGCAATGAGGGTTAAAATTTTTTTCATTCTTGCTTTGGTTTTATCGTTAAAATTCAATG
>CAZNSZ010000017.1:0-13511 GCA_964575865.1 uncultured Bacteroides sp.
TCCAGTCCGTTTTCCGTATTCCCCAGCATGGAGACCATATCCGGGTGCTCATCTTCATTGCACTGGATCATGTAGAAGGTGTTGTTCCCCTTCCAGTGACCGGTGTACATCCATTGGAACCGGTCCCGGTACACGTCTCCCTTGTAATAGTCGAAAGTGAGCGGCACGGGACCTCCCCTGCTGGTGCCGAAATAGGTACGTTCAGGATCATACCTGCCCCCGGGGGTTCCCTCGTACAAGAACCAGTAGGTCCGTTCCGGATCGGCAGACAACACCTGCAACATGGCATGATCATCCTTAAACTCCCAGCTCCATTTCCATTTTCCCGAGGTGGATTCGGTGACGATCCGCCGGTCCTCTATCCATGAGTCACATTTGTCGTGACCGGGGTGACCGGCACCGTCATCCCCTTCCTGGAACACCATGTTGGGAAGTCCCCTGAACGAACCGGCGGCGCTCGCCGGGTATTCTCCCCAGGGTTTCATTTGGAAAGAAACCCAGTCATTCCCCTCATCGTCGATGATCCTTGAGAAGCCGCCGCCGGCGATATCGTACCAGTAGGTCGCTTTCGCGGTTTCGATCCTGAAATGCGGCCGGCCCTCCAGTTCCTCCGACGCCGCCCTGAATCGAGGTTTGCCGTAAGTTCTGACCTTGAGCATGATCCCGGGCCATTGCACCTCCATGCCATGCACCATCTGGCCGTGGTGCAGGGGTTCCTTCCCGGTTCTGATGGTGTTGGTTCCCTGCTGAAGGATCATGGGATCGGACAGGGTGACCTCATGCGCCCTGTATTCATAACAGGGCTTCTCCCTGTCAAAGATCTTCACGTCATTGATGAAAACACCGTTGGCATAGCAGGGGCTCCAGCTCACCCAGCAGGCCCTGGCCTCTTCGATGAGCGAAGGATCGGTTCGCAACTCAAAGCGCGCACTGAACTCATCTTCCCGGGTGACCCAGTTCCTGGGCTGGTCATAGGGTTTGCAGAGCTCCACAGAATAATCCCTCTGAAGGGAGAGCCCGCCCACCGGTTGGGTGAAAAAGATCAGCCCGTTGTTTCCGGTCACCCTGGCAGCCACTTTGATGTCCTGCTGATCGGGAAGCCAGGAGGTGTTCCACTCTACACCGAAAGGGTACATGCGGGCACTCCCGATGTGGTGCACCACCTGTCCCCGGAAATAGTGGTAGTGCCACTGCCGGTAAATGCCATCGCCCTCCCAGTTGATATCCTCATAGAAGCCCACATATTCCACACGGGAGATGCCTTCATCCGGCCGGGATATCCCGATGCGGTGAAGCTCCCGCAGGCTCCCCCCTTCGGTCACTCCGGTAATCTCCGGCCTGAACTCCGCCCTTTCATGATGGTAATAGACCCTCAGGATCACCCCGTAGAGAATGTTCTGCGGCCAGTCCCACCGCTGAACGGAATCCACATCGAAACGGAATTCATTTCCGAATCCCTCTTTCAGATGGTCCAGCGGTATCCGGACCACCGGATAGGTGTGGTGCATGTAGTCCGATTCGGGTTCAGGGATCCCCTTTGCGGCGGGGAATAAGACCGACGGATGCCGGTTAACGGAAACCCTCAGGTTCCGGGTATCCTCGTGCGAGGCCAGCTTCTCCACCACCATCTCGGCCCTGATGGCTCCCTGCAGATCGACCTCCTGATTCAGCGGAATGTATCCGTCCCGGTGGTGCCGGGCCGGAAAGTGCTCCTGGCTGGTCTTATAGTCCAGCCTCCCCCCCACCCGAAGGAACTTCCCCTGTTCCACTGCCATTTCAGGCAGCCAGATGTATTCCCTGAACACATCGCCCGGAGCGGGCTGGGCCATGGTTCGAATGGCCATGGCCAGCAACAGGACAACAATGCCCTTTCTGCCCTTTATCAATTGTCTAATCCTCCGGTCTCCCTTCATTGATCCAGATATTGAGCAGCGGTGCCTTCCAGGTATAGGGTTTGCCCAGCACATCCAAATCCCCGTCCCCGTCCAGATCGGCGATCCTGCCTTCGTGCACCCCGTAGCCTTTCGCAATGACCATGTCCGTAAAATTCCCCTTCCCGTCGCCCAGCAGGATTCTCAGGGTGGCATCCGGATTGTTTTCTCCGAACCGCATTTCGCCGCTGAAAATATCCATGTGCCCGTCACCGTTGAAATCGATGATGTCAAGGGTGTGCCCGTTGTCGATACCGTCCAGCAGCTTGATGCGTTCCCAGGTACCGGTACCCCTTTTGTTGCCCTGCCAGCCTTCCCACTCATGCCACTGGTAGAGGAACATGGGTCCCAGGCCATCCCCGACAACGAGGACCACTTCGGGCCTGCCTCCCTCGATGAGCTGGCCCGCAGCGCTCCGGCTGAAGGTATAACTGGCATCGATGATGTTCTCGATGAACTGGTCCTCACTGAATTTGAACCAGCGGCCCCCTCCAACGATATCCTCGATCCCGTCCCCGTCCATATCCACGTGATCGAGCCCTTCGTGCTCGTTGACCGACTGCCAGCCGGGGTACCCATCCAGGCCAACCACCGGCTCCATTTCACTGTCAATGGAATATTCGTAGATCACCTGCATGGGCCACTCTTCAACGTTTCGCGGATCTGCCGGAATCTCAGCCATGACGAGGGCTTGACCTCCCTGGTTCCAGAATACCAGTTCCTTCCTCCCATCCCCGTCCGCATCGATAAACATCTGGTCATGGTGCTTGTTGGCGCCTGTTTTCTTGATGGTGTACCTGTTCCACGGCCGGTCTGGATCAAAATCAGGATAGGGATTTTCCCACCACCAGACTTCATTGCTCTGGCTCTCCCCTCCGAAGACGATGTCGGGATCGCCATCCCCGTCGATGTCCTCCGAGGCCGAACCCGCTTCGATGCGGAGGGGTCCGTCATCGACAACGTATCGTTCCCATGTGCCCTGGCCGTACCGGAACATGGTGACCGAAGGTGCGGCAGTCCGTTCGGTGATGAAGAAGTCCTCATCTCCGTCGTTATCCACATCCACCGTCAGGGAAGCCGTTTGTTGGTTCCCGCTGTTCGGCACCCCGATTTCCCCGCTGGCCGATGAGACCAGCCTCCAGTCCACCGTAGAGGAACTGATTGATTCGTTTCTCCAGAGATGGACAAAGTTGTACTGATCCCACCCGATGCTGACGATATCCATATCTCCATCATTGTCCATGTCTGCCAATCGTGTTCCCAGGTGGCTCTCCTTTCCTTGGTCCAGCAAATCTTTTGTAAAATGACCCGCACCGTCATTCACCCAAAGCTGTAACTCAAGATCCGGGCCCTTGTGCTCGCAAGTCACCAGATCGGTATCCCCGTCCCCGTCCATATCAACAATGTCCAGGTTATTGGAAGAGTACTGGGTTGTGATCCAGTGCCTTTCCCATGTGTCTCCCCGATGGGCAGGTTGCTCATACCAGAACAGGTTGCCGTCAGGTTCCAGTCCGGGGTAGCGCTCCTCAGCCACAATGACATCAGCTTTCCCGTCCCCGTTAAGATCAGCCACTTCGATCCGGTCTGCCGGGTGGCTGGTGCGTCCGATCCCGGTGCTTGTCCAGTGACCGGATCCGTCCCCGGGATTTTCAAACCATACCACGATCAGGGGCTCATCTCCCCCATCCGGCCTTCTTCCCGCTGCAATATCCGTGTCCCCGTCCCCGTCGATGTCGCCTGTTCCGATCCCTTCGTCAGAGGTGTTCTGCCCAATCAGCGTGACCTTCCAGTTTCCATTTCCGGGATCTTCCGGCACCTCAAAGCAATAGATGTCCCCGTCCCCCGCAATGACAAATTCCTCCTTCCCTCCCGGTACGATCTGGGCCTTCTCGAATCCCTGGCTGTTGACATGAGAGGTGGCCGGGATCTCCCCGATTTTGAGTGCATGCCAGGCCATCGCATCGGTGTCTGCACGCTCCAGCCAGTATACTTCAGGAAGGGATTGCGCAATGATATCTGCATACTCATCCCCGTCCACATCCATCACCAGGATGCCGTCCACATTGGAACCCAGGTCCACTTTTTCCCACACACCGGTCATTGCATACCCTGGATTCAGGTAGACCCACCGGCCGGTCACGATATCGTTCCACCCGTCATTGTTCAGGTCCCCCATATCCAGGCCGAAGTATCTCAACCAATCCGGTTCGGCATAATCCCCCCATTTGCTTTTTTCATGGTCGATTTCCAGGTAGGTCCATCCCGACACCCGGTCCTGTGCTATAAGGGAAGAGAGCATCAAGGCTGGGAGGAGAACGGCCAAAGTGAGTTGAAGTGCTCTGGAGCGCATTTGGATTAGCATATTTTTCATCATGATCACTAAGTTATATTTAATGCTGAAAATCTCCATTTTTTCGCCAGGAATCGTAACTTCAAAGGAATTCCATTTCCAGTTCTCTGAAATCAGCGACCCCTGAACCTGTTCTAAGTTTAATCCTCAACCATCAACCAAATGAAAAAGATCGCAATGGCAACCCTGGCCATCCTGATGGCGGCAGTTTCCTCTGCACAATTCAGGCAGGGACCTCAGCTGGAGCCACCCCCGGAGGGATTCAAACCGGCCTCCACCAACATCTTCATATCCGATTATCCTGCTGTCAACCAGGAAACCCGCGAAGCCATCTTCAAGGTGGTCGCTCCCACTGCACAGCAGGTGCAAATCGACATCGCGGGTAAAAAATACGACATGACCATGGACACGGCCGGGGTATGGACCGGCATGTGCGAGCCCCAGGTGGTCGGGTTCCACTATTATGCCATCGTCATCGACGGGGTCCGTGTGACCGACAAAAATACCAGGACCTACTTCGGCAGCAACTGGTGGATGTCGGGGATCGAGATCCCCGAAGGACCGGAAGGGGATTATTACCGTTTCAACAGGCAGATTCCCCACGGGCAGGTTCGCTCCATCCATTACTGGTCGGAGATCAACGGAATGGAGCGGCACATCAATGTCTACGTACCCTCCGGCTACGATGACAATCCGGACACCAGGTATCCTGTATTGTACCTTGTTCACGGATGGGGGGAGGATGAGACCGGATGGCCCAACCAGGGGCATATGGCCAACATCATGGACGGCCTGATCGCCTCGGGGAAGGCGGTCCCCATGATCGTGGTGATGCCCAGCGGGGATATCCAGACCGGTCCCGACGTGCGGGAAGCATCGGGTCCGGTGACGGAGATCTATGCAAGGGATCTGGTTCCGTTTATCGACCGGACCTTCCGGACCCGCACCGACCGGCAGTACAGGGCCATGGCAGGGCTTTCCAGGGGCGGGTTCCAGACCTGCCTGACCGTCTCCGCCCATATGGACATGTTCGCCTGGATGGGCACCTTCAGCGGGTTCTTCATCCGTGGAGACGACAGCATCGAAAACGCATTCAACGGGATGTTCAGTGATGCGGAGGCCTTCAACAGGCAGATGAATCTGCTGTTCATCAGTACGGGAACGGAAGAGCGTACCCCCGAACAGTGGGTGGAGGCCCTCAGGCAAAAAGGCATCGACAACCTGGTATACCATGTGTCCGAAGGCACCGCCCATGAATGGCTCACCTGGCGCAGGGCCCTCAATGATTTTGCCCCCAGGATTTTCATTACTGAATGACTATCCTCGAATCCTGAATTAAATACATGATATGAAAAAAATCTCTCCCTCCCTGGTGGCTTTCCTGATGCTGGTTTTCCTGCTGGTTCCTGACCGGATGCATGCGCAGAGGTATCAGCCGGGACCCCAGGACATGACCTTCTTCTCCTCGGTGGACGAAACCAACCAGCCCTATGCCATATACCTCCCGTACAATTTTGACGAAACGAGGAAATACCCGCTGGTGGTCTTTCTTCACGGGGCATTCTCCAACCACCGCCTGGGACTCAGGCGCGTATTCGGAGAAGGAAATGTACAGGGGCCCGATTTCGGAACCCCCGGGTTTGTGGTCCCGGAAACGGACCTGGAAGTGAGCCGGTATTATCCGGAACTCCCCCATGTGGATTACATCGTGGCTGCTCCCTTTGCCAGGGGTACCGCGGGTTACCAGGGGATCCCGGAGCAGGATGTGTTCGACATGCTGGCTGACATCAAAAGCAAATTCTCCATTGACGAGGACCGGATGTACCTCACAGGACTCTCCATGGGGGGTGGGGGAACACTCTGGATCGGGCTTACCAGGCCCGACCTGTGGGCCGCCATTGCTCCAGTCTGCCCGGCACCACCACAGGATGCCAGTAACCTGGCCGGGAATGCACTGAACATCCCCGTACATCTGTTTGTGGGGGATCGCGACGGCCTGATGGCCACCTCCGATGCCTGGAACGAAAAATTTGCCTCCAGCGGCGTGGATGTCAGATATATCATCTATCCCGGCATTGCCCATAACAGCTGGGAATATGCCTATGAAGACGGCTTCATTTTCGAATGGTTCTCCCAGTTCCAACGCAACCGCTTCCCGGCCCGGGTGAAATTCACCTCCAGCGCATTCAGATACGACAGGGCATACTGGGTGAAACTGGATAACCTGACCCCGGGGACAGAAGCCACCATTGATGCCCGGTTTACGGGATCCAATGCCATCGAGGTGACCACCACCAACCTCCTGGCATTTACGATGAGCCTGGAAGGGCATCCGCAGTTCGATGCCGGATCGAAGTTGAAAGTCACTGTGGACGGAAAAGCATTTTCCGTGAAATCACCGGATGGGGTCTCTTTCTCCCGGGAAGAGGGTTCCTGGACCAACCGGAAATTCACCCCTGGGTTGTACTCGAAGAAGCCCGGGGCAGAGGGCCCGCTCGCCGATGCCCTGCGGAGCAACCACATCTATGTGTTCGGGACCCAGGGGGATCCCACCCGGGAGGAACTGCAGGCCAGACAGGCCATCGCCGCCCATGCGGCTGACTGGGCATTCGACCGGGGTTTTGCCGGGAGGGTGATGATCTTCCCCAGATCGCTGGCTGACAACAGCGTCAGGCAGAGCGACCTTGAAACCTCCAACCTGGTGCTCTTCGGCACGGCCGGCACCAACAGCTGGATCGAAAAATATGCGGACCGGTTGCCCATGCAGCTGAATGAGGATGCGGAAGGGTACGGACTGGTCTATATCTTTCCGGTGAACGGGAAGTACGTCCTGGTCAATTCCGGTCTGCCCTGGTGGACCCCGCCGGCAACCGCGGCACAGGGAGGTGGCGGCATCAGCATGCTGGCCGGCCGGGGAAGCTCGCTCAATGCGTTTCCCGATTTTATCCTGTTCAAGGACACCCCGGACAATGTCATCAGCAAAGGGACCTTCGACAACAACTGGCGGATCCCCGAACCGGAGAGGTCCCGCCTCGAAGCTTCGGGAGTGGTCACCCTCGGAAAATAAAAGGCAGGGCCGGTGGAGAGGTGGTATGCCTCCACATCACCGGCCAGGAGTTCCCAATCCCCTTTCCCTCCGGACCATTCCGCAGAATTGCATATCTTCACCCTCCAAACCAGGCAAAAACTGCATGCATGAAGGATGACAGTAAACACATATATCTCGCAGGAATGTTAATTCTGTCTCTCTCCCTTGTCGGCCAGGCACAGGATACGGTCGGGTTCAGCATGGTGGAGGCAGAACTGGGCACGCTGGGGGCTGATTTCAGCGTGATAACACTGGACGGTGCGGAGGCCATTACCATTTCGTCCGACCTGATCAATTCACTCAATCCGGGATCGGAAACGCGGGTTGCCACCTACAGGGTCCGGTTCGACGAGCCGGGGACCTATGAGCTTTATGGGAGGGTCCGTGTGGGCCCGGCCACCTGGGACGACGACAGCCATTTCATCCCCAACGGATTCGGGATCAAGGATCCCGGTCAGGATACGGCCTGGTTCAGGGTGAACGGACTGGCTTCGGCCGGGTATACTGCCGGCGATGCCATCGTCGACGGTGGCGGCAGTGCCCAGAGCGGGGTATGGAAATGGATCAACCTCTCGCAATTTGCCGAGGGAGCCGGGCCCAAATCTTTTACCGTCCCGGAAGATTCCCTGGTGCAGATCTTCCAGGTCGGAGCCAGGGAAAACGGTCTGTACATGGACAAATTCGTATTCGGGAAGAGCGGATTGTACTACACCGTAGAGATCCTGATGAGCGGCGGGGAGGGGCTGGAATCGCTTCCCAGGGCCGGGACACCGCTGGCTGAAGGGCAGGACAAATTCCTCGGATCGGCCTGGGATGACATCCAGGCTCCCGGTTTCACCGCATACTGGAACCAGCTTACACCCGGGAACGCAGGGAAATGGGGAAGCGTGGAGTATACCAGGGACGTGATGAACTGGGCCGCACTGGATGCAGCCCACAGGGAGGCCGACCTGTATAACATGCAGTTCAAGGAACATACCCTGCTGTGGGGGGCTCAGCAACCCGGATGGATGAACAGCCTGGATTCGGCCGAGCAGCGTCAGGAGATCGAAGAGTGGTTCGCCGCACTTGCTGACCGTTACGGTAGTTTCGATATGATCGATGTGGTGAACGAACCCATCCACAACGCTCCCAACGGGATGATCCCCTGGGGAACCGACCAGCCCAATATCGACTACGCAGGTGCCCTGGGAGGAGAAGGATCCACCGGATGGGACTGGATCATTGAGGCGTTCAAACTGGCCCGCCAGTATTTCCCGGGTTCAAAACTGATCCTGAACGAGTACAGCGTCATCAACAGCCACGCGGAGACCCTGAAAATGATCGAGATCGCAGAGTTGCTCAAGGCAGAGGGATTGATCGACGGGATCGGGGAACAGGCGCATGCCTTCACCACCAGAGGGGTTTCGGCCTCTCTTCTGAAATATAACCTGGATGCGTTGGCTGCCACGGGGATCCCCATCTATATCTCAGAGTTCGATATAGATGGTCTGACCGACCTGGAACAGTTACAGGAAATGCGCAGGGTATTTCCCCTTTTCTGGGAACATCCGGCTGTGGCCGGGATCACCCTGTGGGGATACCGGTACGGATTGTGGCGGAACGAGCAGGGGGCCTACCTGATCACCGGGGAAGGGACCGAGAGGCCGGCCATGACCTGGCTGAAAGCCTATGTGAACGACACCCTCCGGGAGATGGAAGCCATCCTCGTCACCTCCGTCTCCGGAGACACCCTGATCGATCAGGTAGGCGGGACCCTGGAGCTGAAGGCTGATGTGGTTCCGTCAAACGCCACCTTTCCGGACCATACATGGAGCGTGGAACCGGAAGGTCTGGCCACCATTGATAATTCAGGGACCATCACGGCCCTTGCGGAGGGAACCATCACCGCAACCGCCACAGCGTGGGATGGTTCAGGTGTTTCCGGTTCCATTCAGATCGAAATCAGGACCGATCATGTATCCACACGAGAACCTGTGGCATCCCGGGTGAGGATCTTTCCCAATCCCTCGTCCGGGGGCGTTGTACACATCACCGGTATGGATGGGATCGAAACCCTGAATGTGAAGGATGTTTCGGGAAGAACGGTGGCGCGCATCGATTGCCGTGGAGCAACCACCTGTGAGGTTCACCTGGAGCGGGTATGGGGGCTACTTGTGTTTGAATTTTGCGGTGAACAGATCCGTTTCCACCGGAAAGTGGTGCTCGGGAATTAGGTTCTCCTGGAATCAAATTGCTCCAGCAGGTAGTTGATGGTATGGAATCCCCTCTGGAAAATTGCGTGCTGCAGCTGTTTGGACCGGTTCAGGTGCCAGAGACGGATATACAGTTGGGCCAGGGTATCCGGGTCCAGTTGATCCCTCCGGTAGGTGACAGGCATCAGCTCGTTCTGGATGATCCATTCGTTGAATGCATTCTGGGGCATGATATACTGGTAAGGAGTGGATTCCTTCAGGAATTCTGTCCAGGTATAATAATTGTTCACCTCCGTTAGCAACTCTGAACCGGGATCCAGGTTCTTGCTGTTTCTCAGCTGGTCAATGCCGGTGGATTTCACATCGGGCCACCGGTAGCTGTACATAAGCACCCCCAGGTAATGCTCCAGTGAATCATCCGGACAAGGATTTTCCTTATCAAGCATCCGGTCTATGGAACGGAGCTGCACTTCAATATAGTCGATATCCCTGCTGAATTCCACCGAGTCCAGTTTCAGGTTGGAATATATCTCCTCCAGGATCAGTTCATAGTCTTCTTTGTCCTGAAGCTGTTCCCTCCAGTTCTCGGAGAGAAATGCAAAGGTGATGCTGATAAAAATCACAAAAAACTCGATGAGGTACCCTTTCAGCTTTTTCATTGTCCTGCTATTGGTTGCCCTGCAGCGGGCCGTTATGCCGATTAAATATACACCTAATCCCTTAAATCCGGTGAATTGCGTTCAACCGTATCCTTCCCCCTGGCAGCACCATGTCTCAAGGATGAATGACCCCGTTGCATCATATGTGATATCCATGATTCAACAATGCTCAGGGTGCTTCAAAGGTTATTGGATCCGATTCATCACTGGTTGCACTGCATCATGATTATCCGGACCTTTACCTTAGCAAAAACAATCACCATACCCATGACACGCAATAACCCCATACTGAAATGTGCCCGGACGGCGGCGATCGCCTGCCTGGCATTGACCACCTCATGTTCCGATGAGGCTCCGCTTTCAGACCCGGAAAATTCCGTGAACGGGTTTCCTGTGGGCTATTACCGGTTCAACAGGGACGAAGCGTTCAATTTTCAGCTCAACCGCTGGTACTCCATGGGATATGTCCGGTATGGGGATATGAGGAAGGCAGGGACCGACATACATTCCTTTGAAGACTGGAAAAATGAAATGCTGGCCCTTGCGGATCAATCCCTGTCGGAGAACAGGATCATGAATGCCGCCTTCTACTACAGGGCTGCAGAATTCTTTGTCACAAAGGAGGATCCTGATAAATGGAAACTATATCAGCAATTTACAAACAACTTCTATAAGGCCGTTAAAAATGATCATCTGGAACTGGTGGATGTCCCTTACGGAGAGACCAGCATTGAAGCGTTGAGGTTATACCCGTCACAACCCGGATCACTGGGGACCATAGTGATCCACGGGGGATATGACTCATTCAAGGAAGAACTGTATTCAATGATGATATTCTTTCAGCAAAGCGGCTATGAAGTGATCGCCTTCGACACCCCCTGGATGGGGGAATCCAGGGAACGGAGGGACATGGGACTGGATATTGCCTGGGAAAAAGCGGTGGGTGCTGTCCTGGATCATTTCAATGCCTCCGACGTAACCCTGATCGGGATCTCCATGGGCGGATGGCTGAGCCTCAGGGCTGCCGCGTTCGAGCCCAGGATAAAACGGGTCATCGCCTCCAGTGTCTCCTATGATGTGAACCTGTACAACAATGCCATCGTGCGGAGGTTTGCTGAATATATGTTTGAAAAACGGCGTGAACAATTGAACCGGACCATGCTGAAGAAGATGGACAGGGACCTTTATTATGCCTGGTTCGTCAACCACCTGATGGATGTGACCAACCGCGAAACCCCGGTTGAAGCCTTCGATATCCTGATGACCTTCAATGCGGAAAATCTTCATTCCTCGGAGGTTACCCAGGATGTACTGATCCTGACGGGCCGGAACGATCACATGGTCCCGTTCAAAATGCACCGGATGCAGGTGGATGCCCTGACCAACGCCCGCTCCGTAACTGAAAGGATCTTCACAAAAAAGGAAAGTGCGCAGAACCACTGTCAGATCGGTAATATCGGGCTGGCTCTCCAGACCATGTCGGACTGGATTGAATCCACCCGATAGTATACTTATCTTTAAAGAAAACTGAAGTGAAACTGAACACCGGTATCAACCAGATCTCAAGAACAGCGTTCCTGACCCTTCAGTGCCATGCAATGGATGCCATGAGCCGGGATCCCATTCTGAATGATCAGAGTTCAATCAAAACGCTGGAGACCCTCAAAAAGGCTCTCAGCGAGTCGGATTCGGAATTTTACCGGCGGATCTTCAATGACAGAATCAAGCAAAGTCTGGTAAAGCATACGGTACTCAGGGCGAGGCAATACGACCGGTTTGTCCGCGATTTTCTGGAACGGTACCCGGCGGCTGCCGTTGTGAATATCGGCTGCGGGCTGGACGACCGGTTTTCACGGGTCGACAATGGCCGGATCATGTTCTATGACCTGGACCTGCCTGACATCATGAATATCAAAAAACAACTCTTCAATGAGAATGAAAGGTACGTCCAGTTTTCGCAGTCTGTATTCGAATATGACTGGATCGGACGGATACCGCGAACACGTGTCATTCTGGTAGCCGAGGGGGTTTTCATGTACTGTGAAGAGACCGATGTGAAGGCCCTCTTCCATCACCTGCAGACAGGGATGGATCATCCCGAAATTGTCTTTGAGGTATTCAACAGAAAGTGGCTTCGGGGATGGAGAAGGAAATCCATGGAGATTAAGTTGAAAAGAGAACTGAAACTGGATGAGGAGGCATTGTTCCGGTTCGGGATCTCCGACAGCGATGAGATCGAACACTGGCAGGATGGGTACAGGTTGCTCGGCGACTGGTCCTATTTCGACAGTCTCGAGGATTCCTTGCTTGCCAGACTGGCCCGCAGGTCTGATGCTTTGAGAAAAGTGCAGTGGACCGTCCGGTACCGGCTGTAAACCTGAAAAAATGGAAATCAGATCCCTTTCAGATATTTCCCCGGACCGGCTTTACCGGTCCTTCAGCGAAGCATTCGCCGGCTATGAAATGCAACTGGATCAGCAGGGGCTGATGGGTATGTTGCAGCGAAGGGGTTTTGATCCGGCGCTGTCCTTCGGCGCCTTTGACCGGGGCCGGCTGGTGGCTTTCACCTTCAACGGTACCGGGATGTTCGGGAACATGCGAACAGCTTACGATACCGGAACGGGTACGGTGAAGGAATACAGGGGAAGGGGGCTGGCCACCAGGATCTTCAACTATTCCCTCCCCTTCCTGAAGGAGGCCGGGATCCGGCAATACCTGCTGGAGGTCCTGCAGCACAACCAGGGTGCGGTAAGGCTTTACCGGAAACTCGGATTCACAGTAACGCGGGAATTCCATTACTACATTCATGAGAAAGGAGCCCTTAAATTTCCAGAGAGGGTGATGGATCCAGCCTATTCAATTGAAGATGCCGGGGTTCGTGATCTGACCAATGACGTTGATTTTGCAGACTTCCGACCCTCCTGGCAGAACAGCCATGATTCAATCCGCCGGAGCCTGGAAGCCTTTCAGGGAAGGATCGTGGCATCTCATGGCAGGACCGTGGCCTATTGTATCTCTGAGCCGGCGACCGGCGATATCACTTCCCTTGCCGTGTCCCCGGAACACCGGCGCAGGGGGCTGGCAACCTGTTTGTTGGCCTCTTTCATCCGGGAATTTCCTTCGGAAACTGTTAAAGTGATCAACATCCCGACTACTGAGAAGGGAGTCACCGCTTTTCTATCTTCCTTCGGCATGGAGCCTTCAGGGAAACAGTTTGAGATGGTGAAGGGGATCACCTGAGCGGGATGATCATTTCCGCTCCCGGTCCTCCAGCCGGTATTCGTCCCG
>CAZNSZ010000017.1:13611-17857 GCA_964575865.1 uncultured Bacteroides sp.
CTCCGGTGGGCATCCACATGGTCCACCCCGTTCTGGGCATCGTCCTCGGTGATCACGATCATCATGTGCTCCCAGTAGGGGGTGTGGGAGAGGTACTCCACAATGCGCCCCACCGCCAGGTCGTTGTCGGCCATATAGCTTTCGCGGAACGGATAGCCGGCATCGGGCCGGTCACCCGCCCCGTGGTCCTGTGGAATGATCACCGTCATGAGGGCCGGCATGGTGTCCCCGCCGGCCATCCAGCGCTCCCCGAACTCCCTGATGAACTGGTCGATCCGGAACTGGTCGGGGATCGCCATGTTGTAGGTGGGGTACCGTTTCGAGGTCCGGTCCCAGATAGGCCTTGGCAGCGGGTAATTGATGTAGTGCCGGATGCCCTGGTACTTGAAATCGGCGTCATAGATCCCCGGCTCGAACATGATGCTGAAGCCGAAGTTGAAAAAACCGACCCCGTTCCGCTCCAGGTGGTCCCACATGGATCCCGCCTCGTTGTAATCCTCCGGGTAGATGGCCCCGGCCGCCCCGGTCATGGCATAGACCCCGGGTGCCTTTGAATCGAACCGGAAGCTGCGGTTCCCCCCGTAGCTGGCCGCGGTGGAGGTTTCGACCCACTGGTTGGGATAGGTGTTGACCAGCCAGCGGTGGCCGTCCGCCGACACATCCGAATCCACATAGAAATTGTCGGAGATGGCAAATTCCCGGGCCAGCTTCAGGTGGTTGGCCATCACATCCGCGTTTTCAACGGAGGCGGTCCGGGCGTTGTTGGTAAAACTGGCCCCGGTGCCGTACCGTGCCAGGTCCGGGTCACCGTTGACATCCTCCAACTGCCCGAAGACTTCATCGAAGGTCCTGTTCTCCTTGGAGATGAATACGATGTGCCGGATGGGGCTCTCCTTCTCCCCGGGGTAGAGGGGAACAGGGTTCTCCTCCCTGCCGGCGAACCGTTCTGATCCTGCACGGTCAAAACGGAAATTGTTTTCCATGACCCTGGTGGTCATGGCTTTCAGGGCGCGGTCGTCAGGAATGTCCAGCACCTGGACCGTGCCCTTCATCAGGGCCCCCACGTAGCTCCCCTCCGGTCCCCGGACAAAATCCTTCCCTCCGTTGGGACCGCTTCCGAATCCTTTGGCATTGGCCACGATCAGCCTGGTGCCGTCGTTGCTGACTTTCAGTTTGGCCGGGAACCAGCCCGTGGGGATGTATCCCAGCACCTCCAGCCTGACGGCATCGATCACCGCCACCGCATTGATGCCCGAACAGGCCACATAGAGGCGTTTCATGTCCGGTGCCAGGGCCAGCCCGAAGGGGATCACTCCCCTGAACTGCCGCATCCTCCGGTCCGGTTTCAGGTAGATGGTATGCACCACCGTATCCTTTTCGATGGAAATGACCGATATGTTGTCATTGTTCCCGTTGGTCACAAACACATATTCTTCCGTGGCCGCCAGGGAGTTGGGACTGGCACCCCCAACAGCGGGGATGC
Organism: uncultured Bacteroides sp.; assembly: GCA_964575865.1. Classification (GTDB taxonomy): domain Bacteria; phylum Bacteroidota; class Bacteroidia; order Bacteroidales. The sequence continues at coordinate 15,095 of CAZNSZ010000017.1, forward strand.
CCTCCACCGGCGCACCCACCAGGTGTCCCGTTTTGGTGCGGGCCACCACCTCCGGGTGACCGGGACCGGCCAGGCTGACCGTGAAAACAGAAAAGGCCTCGGGGGCGTTCATCCCGCCAAGGCCGGGAACCGAGAGGGTATCGTTCCCGATCCCCATTTTCATCTCTTCACTGCCATAGGCGAAAGCGGGAAAATCGAGCGCCATCTCCTTCACGTTCTCCGCAGTGATCCCCCGTATCATGCTGTATCGGAACATCCCCACATTGGCCACATAGGCCCTTTCCGCATCCGGGGAGAGGCAGATCCCGAAGGGGTACCTTCCCACCGGGACATTGTGCAGCAACCTGCCCGTTCCGGTGTCCAGGACCACCATTCGGAACCCGATCTGGTCCACCGCATAGAGGGTCTTCCCGTCCGGGGAAAGGACCAGGTCGCCGATATAGCCGTGGGAATAATCCACGCTGTCCGACACAAAGGAGCAATCCAGAAATCCCTGCGGCTCCCCGGTGGCCAGATCGAACCTGTAGATCCTGTTTTCCTGTCCTCCCGCCACGTAGACCACCCTGTTGTCAGGGGAGACCGCCAGCCCCATGAATACGGAGGCCAGCACTCCCCGGTCGGTGGAGGGCCCGGGAGGCACCTGCTGCACTTCCGGCTGATCCGATAGAATATTCCTGAGGATGGTGATGGACAGGGGGCTCGTTCCCGAATTGGCCGTGATGGCCGTGCTCCCGTCCGGGCTCAGGGCCAGGCCATAGGGGTGGGGAGCCACCACGATGCTCCTTCCGGCAGGGGTAAGGATCCTGCCGTTGGGAATAACGGTCTCTCCCTCCTGGTCGATTACCGCATAACGCTCTCCTGCCGGTGCGGAGACGATCCATGGGCCCTGCTTTTCGCCCCGGTCGCAGGAGACCAGTACAAGGGCCAGCACCAAAACAAGAATCCTGGTTTTCATATGTTCTGAATAAATGACATGGAGGCTCCGGCCAGAGGTACCGCTCAGATCTCCAAATACTTCTTGAGCAACCCCTTACCCTGCATGATCGCTTCGCGACCGCTGGACTCGATCCCGTACCATCCCCGGTACCCCCCGTCATGGCTCATTTTGATCATTTTTGCCGTGAGCTCCTCGGTGGGCTGGTTCCTGTAGGACATTCCAACGGCCCATGGGAGCATCTTTTCAAGATACCCCACGTTATCAAATGCATCCGACGGGCTTCTCCAGTCGGGATAGGACCCGAAATAGAGGTTGTTGACCTTTTTCAGCAGGGCCACCATCCATTCCGCATCATTGGAGACCCCGCCGTGGTTTTCGATGCAGACGCTGATCCCTGCAGGGATGGCATGCTCCAGCAGCATATGGTACGATTCGGCCGCCCATTTCAGGGCCTCCTCTTTGTCCACACCTTCCGGTCCCCTGCAGTTGGTCCGGATGGCTTTGCATCCCAGGTAGTGTGCTATGTCGATCCATTTCCGGTGGTTCACCACAAACTGCTTCCGCAGGTCCGCAGTGGGCTCGCACCCGTCCCCTTCCGCATCGATCATGATCAGCACCATGGTGACTCCATGCTCCTCTGCGTTCTGCTTCAGGCGGTTGAGGTAACTGGCCGTGGGAACCTCGAAAAGGGTGTTGACGAATTCGATGCCGTTCAATCCGAAATCCTCCCGGGCAATGCGCGGGAAATCCAGGTTGGTCCATTTCCCTTCCCGGATCTCATCCACCAGGGCCCACTGGGCCAGTGAGATGTCATCATGCGTCATTTGTGGTGTCATTTGTGTCGTCATAGCGGGTTTGGCATGCAGGTCCAGTGCCGGCACCACCATCCCGGCGGCACCCAGCAGGGCCGACTTTTCAATGAATCCCCTTCTTGATAATTTGTTCGTTCTGTTTTTCATGATCGCAGTGTTAGGTGAGTTCCCATCCCTTCCGGTACTCCCTGGTTAAATACTTGTTGGCCGCCTCATCGTTGGTGATTTTCATGTTCGCGGAATCATAAACGACCTTCTTCCCTGCCCTCAGTGCAACTGCACCCAGGTTGATGGCCTCGGTCACGGTACCGGCGTATTTGAAGCTCCCCGGCGACTCCTGGTCATTCCTGATCGCTTCGGCCCAGGTATTGGTCCGGGGTCCCCGTTCCACCTCGGGAAGCTCTTTCTCTCCCGCGTAGGCCTTCATGCGCTTTTCGGGGATGATCTCTGGACGTTCGCCCCTGAAACCGGCCAGGATCTTGCCCCGGTCGCCCACGAACATCATTCCCTCCTCGGGCATATCCCTGCCATCCTCCTCCAGTTCCTCCGGAATAAACGGCTTCATCCCCCCGTCATACCAGAGAAGATCAAAGGCAGGAAGGTTTTTCTGTTCCGGGAACTGGATCTGGATCAGGCTCGACAACGGGAATGCCACATCATTCTCCACCCAGCGGTAGGTATTTCCGTCCACATACCGGTGCGTGGTCCCATACGCCTTTGCCCCCACAGGCGGGGTATCGATCCCCAGGGCCAGGAAAAGGGGAAAGAGGCTGTAGTGGCCCATATCGGCAATGCTTCCGCCGCCGAAATCATACCACCCCCTGAACCGGTTGTGGGTATAGTAGGGATGGAAGGGCATATCCGGTACCGGACCAAGCCAGAGTTCCCAGTTGAATCCGTCGGGAACGGGAGGGGTCTCTTTGGGCCGTGAGGGCCACTGCTCCCAGACGGGGCGGTAGGACCAGTTATGGATCTCCTTCAGGTTCCCGATCACCCCGTCCTGGATCCATTTCA
>CAZNSZ010000017.1:17957-22882 GCA_964575865.1 uncultured Bacteroides sp.
GCGGATCTGGTCCCTGATCCCGTTGGGGGACCAGTCCAGGTAATCGGTGGTGAATTTGTTTACATCGCATACCGACACCACCTGGAGCTCCGGGCTCTGGAGCATTTCGGCCATCTCCCTGAGCCCCTGGGTGCCGCAACCGATATTGGCGACGGTGATCTTGTCCGAAGGGGCGATGTAGCCTTTTCCCCCCAGGACATGCCTGGGCACCACCGTGATGGTCGCAGCAGTGGCCACTGCCGAACCGATGAACTTCCTGCGGTTCATTGAATTTTTTGATTTCATAATGTTATGATTGAGTGAGAAGACGATCTGCAGTGAAAGGATGCCAGGAGCCCGGTAGATAAAATATTGCATCTCATAGCGTCCAACAATTTAAGAAGTTATTTCCTGAAGCACAAGCATGGGAAGCAATCAGGCATTCCTTACCTTTACATGATGACTGTTACAGTGCTGACCGATAACCATCCAGGGAAGCAAACAGCCGCCGAACACGGATTCTCCTGCCTCGTGGAACATGACCACAAAAGGATCCTGTTTGACAGCGGGCAGAGTGACCTGTTCCTGAACAATGCATCCATCCTCGGGATCGACCCGGGCATGATCGATACCATGGTGCTCAGCCATGGTCATTACGATCATGGCAACGGGTTCAGGTACCTGGACGGAGGTGGCCTCATCTGCCATCCCGGATGTTTTGTGAAGCGGTACCGGAAATCGGACCACTCATCCATCGGACTGGCGCTCACCAGGGAAGAAATGGCTGAGAAGTTCGACCTGATCCTGACCCGGGAACCCTTTTACCTCAGTGACCGGATCCTGTTTCTTGGGGAGATCCCCCGCATAACCGACTTCGAATCGAAACAGAGTACCTTTGTGCTGGAAACCGGGGAGGATGATTTCGTGGAGGATGACAGCGCCCTCGCTCTGATCGGCGACCGGGGCGTGTTCGTTATTACCGGCTGCGGCCATGCAGGCATCGTGAATACCCTGGAACATGCCAGGAGGGTGACCGGATCAGAGAAAATAACCGGGATCATGGGAGGCTTCCACCTGAAGCAGGCAGATGAGCAGGCACGGCAGACGGTCCGCTATCTGAAGGAACAGGGAGTAGCCCGCGTGCTGCCTTCCCACTGTACCGGCGATCCTGCACTAAGCCTGTTTGAGGAGGCATTTGGGATCAGGCGGGTACGCAGCGGCGACCGCTTCCTATTCTCATAATGTCAGCAGGACCTTCCTGGTGATAACCGCTCCGTTGCTGCGGAACCTGATCACATAGACACCCGGGGGAAGGCGCCTTTCTGCCCCATCCATGGAATTCCAATGGAGGGTATGGGTGCCTGCCGGGATCATTTCTCCCGGGATCAGCGAGGAGATCACAGACCCTGAGGGGGCTATGACCTGCAGGTCCACCCTGGAGGGTGCCGACAGGCTGAACCGGATGGTGGTCCCGTAAACCGCGGGATTGGGATAAAGCTCCAGCCGGGTTGTTTCTTTTAGGGAGGTGGGCCCCAGGGGCCGGATGTATTGCAGGTCGAACCAGTTGAAATGAAACAGGGATTCCCCCTCTCCCCTGAAAAGGAACTGAAGGAGCTGGTTCCCATTTCCCAGGGGGATTTCGAGTGGTTCGGTGGTGGTCCAGTTCTCCCAGCTACCGGTCAGGTCCGGGGAGACGGTTATGGTTCCCAGGATACTGTCCCGGGTGCTGATCTCCATCTGTCCCCCGCCTGATCCACAGGCCACACGGGCAGTGAGGGCGTAGAACCCGGGTTCATCGATCCCTACCAGGTAGTGGCACCAGTCCCCGTTCCCGATGGACCCCACATACCTCCCCCCGCCCCAGTCGGTGCAGGACTCGAAACGGATCCCCGACTGGCTGATAAAAGACTCCGCTTCAAACACCTCCAGCTCCATATAGGCCACATTGAGATGGAAGGTGTGCACCGTGATGCATCCCTGTCCGTTCACCAGGGTACAGGTATAGGTGCCCCCCTGTGAGGGCCTGATCTTCTCCAGCACAATGGAGTCGGATGTGCCGGTGATCCCGCCTGGCCCTGCCCAGGTGACAGTGAGGGAGCCGTCGTGATCCACACCCAGGGTGACACCGGCTCCTTCGGTGACAGAGACTTCTGTTCCCCGGACCTCCACAGAACCATCCACCGTGTAGTAAGGCTCCGAGGAAACCATCCGGCATGGGGAAAAATGGGCGAGCAGGGTATGGTTGCCGGTGAGGTTTTTGAATATGAACTCATCCGCAGGATCCTGAAGGGTGTCATCGATCCACAGACTGTCCAGCACATGATTGAAATCCGGCACCAGCAGGAAAGAAGCAGTGTCCCCCGCCTTGTACCAGGTGATCCCTGAAGGCGTCACCGTCCCTCCCGGTGTAGCCCGGGCGGTGACGGAGTGGTATTCCGTATCTCCCTGAAACTCCATCCGGTCCAGGATCATCATGTTTTCGGGGTTCAGCGGGTTCCTGAAAACCAGCCTGAAGGTGTGTTTGCCCCGGTGCAGGTAAAGGGTGGTATCCACCTGTAACTCCCCTGGATTCAGCTTCAGGGAATCGGTCAGGCGCTCATCCACATACAGTTCCACAATTGTACCGGTCACCACCCCGGAGACTTTGAAACCAAGCCGGTATGTTTCCGTACCCAGGATCTCCAGCACATACTCCACCCAGTCGCCATCATCGATCCCCTTCACCACCCCGGCGGTATCCCCGGACAGTTCCAGTTCCACTCCCTCATGCCGGTAGTAGCGTTCTGCTTCCACCCTTCCCGGTACGATCTCACCCGCTGTGGCCCCGATCCGGTCGATCCCCACCCCAACAGTGGTCTGCTGCACCTCCTGCATGGTACCGTCGGCATTGTAGTGGAGGGAGTCGATACAGATGTTCCTGCGATAGAGGGAACCGTCCGTACCATAGTTCCCCACATGGTAGAAATAATACCACTGGCCGTGGTATTCGACCATGGAGTGGTGGTCCTGCGCACCGGGAGGGTTGCGGTTCAGTTCCCCCTTGTATTCGAAGGGCCCGTAAGGACTGTCGCCCATGGCATAATAGCCCTGATAGGGCCAGCAGGTGTGACAGGTATAGGAGAAATAATAGATCCCGCCGCGTTTGTGCATATATCCGCCTTCCCCGAAGTTATCGGCTCCGTAGTCGATGGGCCGGGGTGCTTCGGCCAGCTCGGTCATGTTCTCCCTGAGCCGGGCGATCATGGGAACCTGCCCGTCCCCTCCCCACATCAGGTAGGCCTGGCCGTCATCGTCCATAAAACAGGTGGGATCGATGTTGTCGGGACCTTCGATATAGCGTCCGATATCCTTAAACGGGCCCTCAGGCCTGTCACTGGTGGCCACCCCGATCCTCCACCTCCACTCATTGGACAGCGTGGGAAAGTACAGGTAATAGGTGCCGTCTTTAAAGGCCGCATCGGGTGCGAACATCCATCCCCTGTCCGGATTGCCCCAGCTCACATCCCTGGCATGAAAGATCTCCCCGTGATCGGTCCAGTTCACCAGGTCATAGGAGGAGAAGGCGTGATAGCGGTCCATCCTGCTGTAATCTACGGCATCGTCATGGTCGAAAGAGGCATAGATCCATACCTGCCCGTCTTCCCACACCTCGGCTGAAGGATCGGCTGACCGGATGTGGGTGATGATGGGATTCCCGGAGAGGGAATCACCATCCATTTCAGCTGGCATACCCGGGAATGCTCCGGTCATGACCGGCCAGAGGAAAAGAATAGGAAGAATTGGGAAACATGCGGTCCGCTTCATTCAGTGCTTCTGTTTCGGCCCTAAAAATAAGCATTCTGGATTAAATGCCCTTAACATCCGGAATGATCCATGCACGTGGAACATTCCCGAAAAATAATTCACTATATGTTATAATGATTGCTACCTTGGGGTACTGAACCTGATAACCTTTGACCAATGAACAGACAATTAGCGATCCGAAGAACGGGGATCCTGGTTTGGAGCCTGCTTCTGCTTTCTTTCCACCTGAACGCCGAGGTTACCCTTCCGAAGGTGATCGGCAGCCACATGGTCCTGCAACGCAACACCCCGGTGAAGATCTGGGGATGGGCGGACAAAGGGGAAAGGATCACCGTCACCATGGCGGGACAGAGTACAAAGGCAAAGGCGGACAAGGAGGGGAAATGGGAAGCGGTCCTCGAACCTATGGAGGCCGGGGGGCCTTTCGAAATGAAGATCGAAGGAAAGAACACCCTAGCCCTGGAGGATATCCTCATCGGGGATGTCTGGATCTGCTCCGGCCAGTCAAACATGGAATGGAGCGTCTCCAACTCCAACAACGCCCAGGAGGAGATCGCAGCGGCGAACTTCCCGGAAATCAGGCTGCTGGATGTTCCGCACAACGTACAGCTTCAACCGGCGGATGATATTCCCGATGCTGCATGGACCCGGTGTACTCCTGAAACAGTAGGGAATTTTTCTGCAGTGGGTTATTTCTTCGGCAGGAAGCTGCACCGGGAGCTGGGAGTCCCCATCGGGCTGATCAGCACAAACTGGGGCGGGACCAATGTGGAGACATGGACCAGCCGGGAGATGTCCCTCACCGATCCGGAGATGAAAGCGGGAGTGGAATCCCTCGAAGGCTTGGATATCGGGACCATGGCGGCCAGTCTCGAACAGGAGAGGAAGGAGCTGCTTGCTTCGCTCGGTGCCCTTGAATCGGGCATAGTGAACGGGGTTCCGGTCTGGGCAGGAAATGAGATCGATCCGGGAGACTGGAAGCCCATGGAGGCACCCGGGTTGTGGGAAGAGCAGGGACTGACGGGGGTCGACGGCATCATCTGGTTCCGGAAAACGGTCACCCTGACCCCGGAAGAGGCAGCATCCGATGCGCTCCTGTCCCTGGGTGCCATCGACGACAACGACCGGACCTGGATCAACGG
>CAZNSZ010000017.1:22982-31795 GCA_964575865.1 uncultured Bacteroides sp.
CAGCTGGCCAACTACATGGAACCACAGGATGAACCGGGGGAAAGCGCCTGGGCGGAACTCCGTGAAGCGCAGGTAATGGCCCTCTCACTGCCGAAAACCGGAATGGCGGTCACCATCGATATCGGGGAGGCGGACGATATCCATCCCAGGAACAAGCAGGATGTGGGTAAACGCCTCGCCCTGGCCGCCCTCCATGACACCTATGGAAAAGAGGTGGTCCATTCGGGCCCCGTATTCCGGTCCATGGCGGTGGAAGGCAACCGGGCGGTCCTGGAGTTCGATCCCATGGGCAGCGGACTGGAGATCAGGGATAAGTACGGGTATGTCAGGGGATTTGCCATTGCGGGCGAGGACCGGGTGTTCCACTGGGCAAGGGGAATGCAGCAGGGCAACAGCATCGTTCTCCGGAGCGAACAGGTGGACAAACCCGTGGCGGTCCGTTACGGCTGGGCCGATAACCCGGACGATGTGAACCTCTACAACCGGGAGGGGCTCCCCGCTTCCCCGTTCCGCACCGATGACTGGCCCGGGATCACCTACGGGAAGTGAAGCGTTCCGGACCCACGGCAGAAGCTGCCGGCGGATTCCCAAACTGAAGGCCGTCTCATCCAAAAAGGTTGAGACGGCCCTGTTGTAGCCCTGGAAAGATCCGCTAATTCCCGCTCTTATCCGGTCCCGGAGCCCTTTCAGGAGGTGGCGCGTACTGGTCCAGCTGGGACATGATCACCTCGATGGCCTTATTGAGCTGGTCATCGATCCCGTCATACTCCCGGGCCGGATCGTTGTCCACGTAAATATCCGGTTCCACCCCCCGGTTCTCGATGATCCACTCACTCTTCTCCGACGAATGTGAACCCGATTCGGGCCGCGTGAGGGTACCCCCGTCCACAAACTGGAATGCTCCCCGGATACCGACCACCCCGCCCCAGGTACGGGTGCCGATCAGCGTGCCCATCTGATGCTTCTTGAACTGATAGGGGAACAGGTCCCCGTCGGATGCGGAAGCATAATTGATCAGCATCACCCTGGGTCCGTAAACGGTGCCGTCAGGCACGGGATTGGGTTGATCCAATCCACGGACATAGAAGACGAAAGAGAGCTCCCTCTGCAGCCTTTCGATGATGGTCCGGGAGACAAATCCTCCCCCGTTTCCGCGGTCATCTATGATCAGTCCCTTTTTATTGAGCAACTGGGGGTAATAGTACCTGGTGAACTCCTGCAATCCGGGGATTCCCATATCCGGGATATGGATGTACCCGATCTGCCCGTCCGTGGCCTCACTGACCTTCTCGATGTTCCCCTGGACCCAGTTGTAGTAATAGAGTCCCGATTCATCTGCAACAGGTTTCACCAGCACATCCCGCCCCCCGTCGCCGGAAGCACTCCCGCTGATGGTCAGCTGCACGGTCTTCCCGGCGGTATTGACCAGCGCACTGTAGATGTCGTCCATTTCCCGGGTGGACCGGCCATTGACGGCGGTGATGTACTCCCCTTCGCTGACATCGACACCCACCTCTGTGAGGGGCGAGCGCAATGCATCGCTCCAGTTGGCTCCTTTCAGGATCCTGTCGATCCGGAAATAACCCGACGCATCCTTGCTTAGGCTGGCACCCAGGAGGCCTGTATGGATCCGCTCCGGCACCCCGCCTGCAGGGGGAGAGTTCACATAGGCATGACCCACATTCAGCTCCCCGACCAGCTCCCCGAGGATATAGGTCAGGTCGTTGCGGTGGTTCACATGGGGGACCAGGACTTCGTACTTGTCGTGCATCGCCTCCCAGTCCACTCCGTGCAGGTTCTCCACATAAAAGAAATCCCTCATCTGTCTCCACGCTTCATGGTAGATCTGCATCCATTCCTCCCTGTAACCGGTCATCACCTTCATATCCGACAGGTCCACCGTCTCGGTAAGTGATATCTTGGTCTTCGGTGGATCGATGACCCCGTATTTGCCATCCATGCGGACCAGCATCTTTTTCTGGTTGGCCGACAGGGTGAATGCCACATTGTTACCCAGTTCGGTCTCCTTCTTGCTTTCAAGATCGAACCATTTGGCCACGCTGCCGTTGACTCCCTGCCCCCGGGAGGTGAAGTAGATCCCTCCGCTGGCGGGCTGCAGGTTGCCATAATTGCCCGGGCTGACCGGGAGGGCGATAATCCGGTCTGCGAGCCCGTCCGTGTCGATCCGGGTCACCTTCTCCTCTTTTTCGCCATCCCCGTTCCCCTTCTCTCCATTCCTGCCCTTCTCTTCTTTGTCTGATTTTTCTCCTCCTGCGTCCTCTTCCACCTTCACTTCATCATTGCCGGGTGCAAACGGTGAAGGCGTCTCCCTGGCCAGGGTGATCATGTAGATCCGGGACATATCGGTGAACGCGAAATTGAGCTCCACGTTCGACATGGTGGGATTGAAATCCCGCAGGGATTGAAAATAGAGGTACTTCCCGTCTGGAGAGAACCTGGCTTCCCCCGAATGGTACCAGTGATCGGTCACCTGGCTGGTCTGCCCGCTTTCCAGGTTGTACAGCAGGATCACATAGAAACCGTTCTCGTCCGGTTCCGTATAGGCGATCCATTTGCCGTCGGGGGACCAGTCAAAATCGTTCAGCTCATCCCTGGTGGATTGTTTAACCAGTGTGGTTTTTCTGTTTGAAATATCCACGTACTGAAGACGGAGCCCCCGACCGCTGAACAGCAGTTTTTTACTGTCAGGGGACCATTTCAGCTCGCTGGGATAGGAATTGAATCCGCTGGTGAGCCGGACCGGATCCCCGGAGCGGTCCTGTTTCTGCATATAAAGTTCATATTCACCCGATTGATCGGAAAACCAGGCAATGTATCTGCCATCGGGCGACCAGGTGGCCAGGTGGTCATTGGCCCCTGCACTCCCGGTCAGGTTCCAGGTGATACCGTGTTTGGAAGGGACCGTAAACACCTCTCCCCGGGCAGAGAAGAGGACCCTTTCGCCGTTGGGAGAGAGATCGAAATCCGTGATCTGTTTGCCTGCATCCACCAGTTCAGTCCGGCTGGCCGTATGGTCGTTGGCGATCCGGATGGGCACCTTTTCATAAGCTTTGCTCTCCGTATCCAGCTTATAGATGTACCCCCCGTTTTCAAACACGATGAACTTATCCCCCAGAGAAGGGAATTTAACGTCGAACTCCGTGAAATCGGTGACCTTCTCTGTCTCCCCCGTGGCCAGGTTATGAACGAAAATATTCATGGTGCGGTCGCGGTCAGAGAGGAAGAAGATCTCATCGCCCGCCCACATGGGGATGATATCCTGCTCCTCGTTGTCGGTGATTTTCCGGGTTTCCCTTGTTGTAAAATCATGGATCCAGATCTCATCGGCCATGCCACCCCGGTAGTATTTCCAGGTCCTGAATTCCCTGAAAATCCGGTTGTATGCCAGCCTGGAGCCATCGGGCGACCAGGAATGGAATCCCCCGTGAGGCAGCGGGATCTCCTCGCTGAGCCCTCCCTCCACAGGTACTTTGAAAAGGGCTCCGATAAACGGGTTGAACGATTCTTTCCGCGACCGGTAGGTGATGTACCTGCCGTCAGGCGTCCAGTCCATCACGATGTTGTTGGGACCCATCCGGTCGGAGACATCGTCCCTCCCCAGCGTGGCGGTGTAGGTCAGCCGTTTGGGAGAGCCCCCCTCCGCCGGAATCAGGAACACTTCCGTGTTGCCGTCATACTGGCCGGTGAAGGCCACCAATGTGCCGTCCGGGGAAAAACGGGGAAACATCTCGTAACCCTCATGACTGGTCAGTTTGCGGGCAAGCCCTCCATCACTTTCCACTGTGAAGAGGTCCCCCGCATAGGAAAAAACAATCCGGTCCCCATGAATGGCCGGGAATCTCAGGAGCCTGGCTTCCTCCTGCCCGTTCACATGGACGAACGGGATCAAAAAGGACAGAGCCAGAAGTTGCATCAGTTTTCTCATATGTTCAGGTATTGATGATAAGGATGAACCCGGGGTGTTCCCGGAACCCATGAAATTACGTGAAGCATCTTACAATTACAAGCCAAATGGGCCCCCATATGCTGTGGAATATCCCCTATCACCCGGGTAACCATCCGGCGAGGCCTCCGGGGTCAGCTCAAAAAATGACGTTAAATTGGCGGGAGGACTGGACATATTCTCCCAAATCTCATAATTTTGGGACCAGACTTCTACCAGCTAACCTGCAATGCCATGAAAAAACCGACAACCCTCTTGCTTCTGGGTCTCTGCCTGGGATTTGTTTCATTTGCCCAGGACCAGCTTGAAAATGCGGGTTTCGAAGAATGGGAGAACATACTCGCCACACCGACCGATACCATCCGTGAACCATTGGAGTGGAGCTCCCTGAAGACCTCGGATAACGGCACCCTCGCCGCGCTGGCGCCGGTGGTGTGTGCCCGGAGCAACGAGGCCCACAGCGGGAACTATTCCTTGAAACTGACCAATGTGGCTTCCTTCCTGGTGGCCAACGGGATCGCCACCAACGGGCGTGTTCATCCCGATATCAATACGGCATTGGCCTACACCTTCACCGATACGGTCAACGAAGAGTGGCACACCAAACTGACCTCCAGGCCCGACAGCATCACCGGATGGTACCAGTACACCCCCCAGGGAGGCGACTCCCTTCAGGTGAAGGTGACCCTCCACCAGGGTTTCGGGAAGCAGCCCGATCAGGATTTTGAGAACACCTGGATCGGAGCGGCCGAATTCAAGTCCGGCACCAATACTGCCGGAGCGTGGACACGTTTCTCGGCACCATTCATTTATTACAGCGGAGAGGCACCGGCCTATGCCCTGGTGGTCATCAGTTCGGGGAATGCCTATGCCGCGGTGGCGGGAAGCACCGCACTGTTTGATGACCTGGAACTGGTCTATTCCGCATCATCGGTCACAAACCAGCTCCCCGAACAGGAAGGATTCGTGGCAGTTACCGGCCCGCGAACACTCTGGATCAGGAACATGGATCCTTCGGATTTTCAGCAGATCAGGATATACAGCATGACCGGACAGGTGGTCTGGAGCGGAAGGGTCGATTCGGAAAGGATCGAACTGACGGGGACTGACACGGGCCGGGGGATCTATGTGATCCGGCTTACCGGTCCGCAGCGGATCCATACCCAGAAAGTGTTGCTTCGTTGAAAAGAAAAAGCAGAAACCGGGTCACCCTTGTGGCATGGATGGCGGCACTCTGGCTGTGTTTGCCAGGTATCCGGGACATCCAGGCACAGGAAAAGGCCCATTTCAGCGGTGTGGTCACCGATGCATCCGATGGCAGCCCGCTGGTGGCTGCCAGCATCCGGGTCAAGAATGACTTCTCGGCGGGGACCATCGCCGACCGGGAAGGGATGTTCAGCCTGGTGATGGAACCCGGCACCTACACCTTTCTCATCAGTTTTATCGGCATGGAGACGGAAACGGTGACCCTGACCCTGGAGGCGGGAAAAACCATCCGCAGGGATTTCAGCCTGCAACCCGTATGGCAGGAACTGGGCGAGGTGGAGATCCGGGTGAGCAAATTCGAAAAACCGATCGAAGAGATTACCGTCTCCCTGCAGGTGATCAAGCCCATCCTCATCGAGAACAAAAACACCAGGAACATCCAGACGGTGCTCGATCTGACACCGGGTCTGAATATCCTGGACAATGAGCCCCAGATCAGGGGAGGAAGCGGTTTCACCTTCGGTGTGGGAAGCAAGGTGGCGGTGCTGATCGATGACATGCCCATGATCTCGGGCGAAGCGGGCAGGCCCTACTGGGACCTGGTACCGGTGGAAAATGTGGAACACATCGAAGTGATCAAGGGAGCCTCCAGTGTCCTGTCGGGGACCTCGGCACTCAGTGGATCGATCCATATCATGAGTGCCACGCCCTCTGCGGAACCGGTCAACAAAGTGACCGCATACACCGGATTTTATTCTACACCCCGGGACCGGTCCATGAAGTGGTGGGAGGACTACCCCTACATCACCGGCTTCAGTTTTCTCCATTCTAAGAAGTACGGAAACACCGACCTGGTGCTCGGTGGACTGGCAGATTTTGATCACGGCTACCTGGGAGCGCCCGTCCCCGGGCCCATGATCACCGATTCCATCTCCGATTTCACGGACCGCCAGATGAGGAGCCGCAAATACCGGTTCAATTTCGGACTCAAGCGGCATTCGGAAAAATACAGGGGCATGAACTACGGCCTCAACGGGAATTTCATGATCAACCAGGCCCCCATGACCCTGGCCTGGCTGGACGATTCCACCGGATTCTACCGGGCCTACCCTGGAGCGGTCTACCTCCAGGACCAGTTCATCTTCTACCTGGATCCCTTTCTTAACCTTTACTCGGGCAGCGGCACACGGCACAGCCTGAGGGCCCGTGTGCTGCACAACGGCTCTGAAATGACCAACAACCAGTCGGTCAGCAGCACCCTGTTGTACGGCGACTACATGTTCAAGCGCTCCTACCAGTTTATCGAGAATTTTGAACTGATCGGGGGATTGTCCTGGACCCAGAGCCTGGTCACGGCCGATATGTACAGGGCCTCCGGATCCGAATTCAACAAGCAGTTCAATGTCTCTGCCTACCTGCAGGCCGAAAACAAGTTCTGGGATGTGATCACCACCTCGGTGGGTGTGAGGGGGGAGTATTTCGAACTGAATGATTCCATCTCGGCCCTGAAGCCGATCATACGTGCCGGGATCAATTTCCAGCTCTATCCCAGCAGTTATGTGCGGCTCTCCTACGGGCAGGGATTTCGGTTCCCCAGCATCACGGAACGGTATATCCGCACATCCGCGGGCAGTTTCGCAGTCTTTGACAATCCGGACCTGGAGCCCGAGAACAGCTGGAATCTGGAGGCGGGGTTCAAGCAGATGTTCAAATACAGGAATTTCTACGGGTACTTCGATGTGGCAGCCTTCATCCAGGAATATGAGAATACCATCGAATACCTTTTCGGTTTCTGGGATCCCTCCTTCGCACTGGCAGGATTCAGGTTCCTGAACACCGGTGAGTCCAGGATTTCAGGACTGGACCTGTCGGTCACAGGATCCGGGAAAATCGGCAGGAACTCGGGGGTGCGCACCATGGCCGGGTACAACTACATCCTTCCCAAAACCCTCGAACCGGAGAAGATCTTCGGAGTGGACGGGCGGGGCATCGAATACAGTTATATGTCCACCAGCGTGGATCCCTCAGACAACATTTTGAAATACAGGTTTCTGCATACGGTCAAGGCGGACATTGAATTCTACACGGAGGTATTCTCCTTCGGCTATTCCGTCAAGTATTTCAGCCGGATCGTCAACCTGGACAAGGCCATTGAAGATTTCGAGCGCGCCACCGAAAGTGCAGGGGGAACGGTGCAACCCGTCCGGTACATGGACTATTTCTACAACCACAACAACGGGAACGTGGTCATGGACCTGAGGATTGCTGCAGAACTGGCAGAAAAACACAAAGTTTCCTTTATTGTCAACAACATCCTGAACCGCTGGTACTCCCTCAGGCCGCTGAAGGCGGAGCCGATGCGCTCGGTCATGCTGCAGTATGTGCTCTCCCTCTGAGCGGTAATCCCCGAATTAACGCTAACTTTGTGAAAGTGGCCGCCGGGCGGTCCATGATGTTTCATCTGACCTCAGGGTTGAGCGTTGTTTTCCTTTAAAAACATACTGATCGCAATTTGGCTGTGGGCATGGACAGCCGGCCTGCATGCACAGGTTGAATTCACCGGATCCCATCTTCCGGTGGTGGTCATCGAGACCGGTGGTCAGGAGATCGTGGATGATCCCCGTATCACCGCCCACATGGGAATTATCTGGAACGGGGACGGCATCTCCAATCAAATCACCGATCCGTTCAACAATTATGACGGACTGGTGAGCATCGAATACCGGGGGGCCACCTCCCAGCTCTTCCCCAAAAAATCTTACGGGTTCGAGACCCAGGATGCCATGGGAGAGAACCGGAATGTTTCCCTGATGGGGCTTCCGGAGGAAAACGACTGGGTGCTCTATGCCCCCTACTCGGATAAATCACTGCTGAGGAATATTTTATCCTACCGGCTTTTCCGTGACATGGGGCACTATTCCCCGCGGACAAGGCTGTGTGAGCTGGTGGTGAACGGCGACTACAGGGGGGTCTATGTGCTGATCGAGAAAATAAAAAGGGACCAGGACAGGCTCGATATCGCCAGGCTTGAGCCGGATGAAACCAGCGGAGAGGACCTGACCGGCGGATACATCCTTAAAATTGACAAGCTTTCCGGGGATCCCGGCCCTGTGTGGAGCACCCAGGCGGGAGGGATCTACTTCCAGTATGAATATCCCGAATATGATGACATCGTCCAGGAGCAGAAGGAGTATCTCCGAAATTACCTGGATCAGTTTGAGGAGGCCCTTACGTCTGTCCATTTCACCGACACCTTGCATGGATACCGGAAGTACCTGGATGCTGCCTCTGCCGTCGATATGTTTCTCATCAATGAACTCAGCAGGAACGTGGACGGTTATTTCCTGAGCACCTTTCTTTATAAACGGGCCGACCAAAACGGCGGCAAACTCTACATGGGACCCGTCTGGGATTTCAACCTCTCTTTCGGAAATCCCGATTACAGGCAGGCCTATCGCACCGACGGGTTCCAGATCAGGCAGAATCCGGCCATCTGGTGGTGGGACCGGCTCCTGGAGGATCCCCGTTTTATCAGTGATATCCGCACCAGGTGGAGCTCCATGCGGGAAGAGGTTCTGTCCGACGGGAACATCCTGGGGATTGTCGATTCCCTGACCACATTCCTGGGGGAGGCCCAGGTGCG
>CAZNSZ010000017.1:31895-48336 GCA_964575865.1 uncultured Bacteroides sp.
GTGAAAACCCAATAGAAGAGCGGCTATTTTCCCCTGACCTGCAGCTCCGGGTACATGGGGACGGCCCTGGACACCCACACGTTTTCAAAGACCATGTGGGCCGTGTCGGCCTCCCAGTCCTTCCTGTCCATGTTCCACACGTCGCGGGTCACATTGCCGAGGCTTTCCGAATTGGATACATGGAGGGTTCCGTAGTTCCCGAAATCATAGTTGTCCCCGTACCGGATCCCGATCCCGTTTCTGAGGAAACGGCAGGAATCAGCGATCACCGTATGGTTGGGAGCGCTGAATCCCAGCTCGAGCCCCTGTCCGCAGTCCAGAAAGAGGCAGTTGTAAAACCGCTGGATCTTATCACTGCTGGTGGTCCCTCCCGACAGGGCAGCACCCTCGTGAAAAACAGACTCGAACCGGGAGCGGGTCACGGTCACATCGCCCCCGTAGGACCCGCTTCCGCTGTCGATCCCGTCATCCTTGGCAAACATGAAGAAGGAACGGGAAATGTGGGCCACACAGTTCACCAGGTAGAGGGCATCGTTGTCCTCGTCCCTGTACTGGTCCGTGTCATCGGGAAAATCGGTGAACACCGACCGGTCGATGGTGAGGCTCGTCCCGTTCAGCTGTCCCCCTGTCTTCGCGCGCTGGATCAGGCATTGCGACAGTTCCACGATGGAAGACTCCGTATAGAATACCTGCCCGATGTGGTCGATCATGTAACAATGATCCAGCCGGATCGAACCATTCTCCGCATAGAACAGCGCCTGGCGGTGGGCATGGCCCCAGCTGTAGTCGCCACCTGCATGAAAGCCGCTCCGGCCAAAGATGGCATGGGAAGCCTCCACACGGTTTCCGCTCCCCTTTCCGATCACTCCCCCCCAGTAATCTTCCGGGTCGGAGCAGGTGAATACCACCGGTGAACCGGCGGTTCCCTGAACGACCAGCGATCCTGCCAGGTGGATGTCGGTTGCAGGTGCAACGGACACATAGGCGCCCTGACCGATGGTCAGGACCACTCCGGCCGGGATGGTCAGGTCCTCACCGATCTCCACCAGCGTTCCGTCCGGAATCCGGATGCTTTCTGTCAGCATGCCACCCAGTGCAATTGGCGCTTCGGTCAGGAGCACCGGCTCGACCGGGAAGCTCCTGTGGCCGATCACCAGTTCACCGGTTCCGTCATCCCCTGCGCTGATCCATGTGGATCCGGATCCCCTTTTGATCAGAAAAGCCCCGGAACCTGCGCTGGCTTCCAGGTTGACCAGGGAAGCGGTCAGCTCCCCATCCACCATCACCACCAGTGGAAAGACCGATCCCGGCGGGACTCCCGCTGGATGGACCAGCCTGACCTCCTGGTTACCGATGGATTCCATGTCAGGCCCCCTGGGGGTCCAGGGGGGAAGACCCCACTCCGGGGTTCCGCGCTCAGGATCGAGGACCACCACCCGGATCACCCGGGGCTGCCCGCCTGAATTTCCATGGACCTCGATCCCGTAATATCCCGGCGTGGTCAGGTCCAGGGCCAGTGGATCGTAAATGGCCGAATCGTTGAGGACGACGTGATCCGTTTCCTCTCCCTGAAAAACCCTGGCATCCACGATCATTCCCTCACCGTACTCCCCTTTGTCCTCCAGCTCATCCAGGGTGATGTCCGTCTCCGGGAATTCCACCGGATCCGGCACGTCGGGCGGATCTTTTCTGCATGCCCCCGTCGCTGACAGCAGGGCAACCATGATCAGAAGGATGGCAGGTTTTCCGATTTGCAGGGATGGCTTCATGGCAGTTCGAGTTCAGATTTTATCCAGTTCAGCCTTTCCAGAAGAAACGATTTTTTCTCCGCCATATTTTGTTCCCAGGCTTCCAGGCTGGTGGGGCGCCGGTCGTACCGGGAGGGTTCTGTCAGTCCCGGATCCCCGTAAAACGGGGCCAGTTCAGTTTCCACCTCCGCAAAAAGCGCTTCGACATCCGCCTCCGTGAGTTGTCCGAAAAAATCTTCCAGGACCTCCTCGTACCGGGCATAGAGATACGGATCCCTTGCGATCACATAGTCCAGATCATCCTCAATGGAATAGACCAGATGATCCCCGATCTCTGCATAAATGGCCTCCCTGGAAGGATAGGTTCGCGGGCCGAACAGGGTGCCGATCCCCCAGGAGCGCCCAACCTCATGCGGATTCCTGCTGAAGATATCGTCATAGTCCCAGGGGATGATCCTGAACCGGATCTCCCCGTTTTGCACGGTGGAGTAGAAAAAAATCTCGTCGGTATAATCGCCGTTCTGGAGAAAGAAATCGATACCCATCTTGGTAAAATAGGCTCCAAGGAACATGCGGTCCTCCAGGTAGGCATGCAACGTACTCCCTTCGTCACCGGTCAGTCCGGCATAGATGGATTTGAACCGCTCCCTGTAGGTCTCTTCCGGCAGGTTGTACCGTGCCGGATTGTATTCAAAATCAATGATGCTGTGGTTGTAGTCCCTCCTCAGGATATACTCGGAACCCTGCTCCTCCGCCCAGGATTCCGGATCCTCCACGAGGAAGTAGATCCCCTGGGTCTCCCCGTTGATGGAGAGCTCCACATATTTATAGAACAGTGGCATGATCCCCGCCTCCTCCATGATCCCGAACGCCAGCCGGTTGTTGATGTAGGTATAATCCATGGCCATGCTGATCAGCTTGAACTGGCGCATGACCCGCCACTCCGTTCCATCCGGTTTTTCCAGTGCCACGGGATGTTCCAGGTTCACCGAGAAGCTCTTCCGCCTGTAATCCAGGGCAGATTTTCCCCTGATGCTCATCCGTTTAACCTTGAGCTGATGTCCGTTCAGCACCAGGGAAAGTTCCGGATCGGCAATGCCGTAGCTGGTATCCCTGCTGGTATAAAGCAGGTCCCGGGTATCCGGTGAGACGGTGAGTTCGAACCGGTCCCGGAGATCTCCGGAAACGGGCTCCTCCAGCTCCACCTCCCTGTAACAGGCGTGCAGTATCATCAGCAACCCGGATGCAATGATCAGCAAAAACCTCATACCTGTCATACGAACTTCCACTCCCCTTTGTTGTCCCGTCCCCCCGCAGAATCGTTGCATCCTTCCTATCTCAGGAGAATCATCCCTTCCCTTCGATGGTCCGGATCGTGCCATCCGGATTGTACTCCAGTCCGGTCACCTTCAGGCTCCTGAGCCATGTTCTTCCCCCTGATGGTACACTGTCATGATGAAACAGGTACCATTTACCCCTGAACTCCACAATGGAGTGGTGGGTGGTCCAGCCGACCACCGGCGTCAGGATCACACCGCGGTAGGTAAAGGGCCCGTAGGGGTTATCCCCGGTGGCATAACAGAGCAGGTGGGTATTTCCGGTGGAGTAGGAAAAATAGTAAAGGCCATTGTAGGTGTGCATCCAGGAGGCTTCAAAAAACCGGCGGGAATGGTCCCCTGCCAGGAGCGGCTCCCCCTGCTCATCCACGATCACCACATCCCTGGGTTCCTCGGCAAATCCGAGCATATCTTCCTTCAGGCGGGCAACTTTTGCACAGAGGGCGGGTTCATGATCCCCCGGCTCCCTTCCGCATTCGATGGCGCGGTTGTTCCTGTAGCGCTGAAGCTGCCCTCCCCACAATCCGCCGAAATAGATGTAGTGGGATCCATCCCCGTCAAGGAAAACCGCGGGATCGATGCTGTAACTTCCCGCAATGGGATGGGGTTCCGGAAGAAAAGGACCTTCCGGACGGTCGCTCACCGCCACCCCGATCCTGAAGATATCGGTCCTGTCCTTTGCGGGGAAATAGAGGTAGTATTTTCCATTCCGGTATGCCACATCGGTGTCCCACATCTGCCTTCCGGCCCAGGGAACATCAGCGATGTCCAGTGCCACCCCGTGGTCGGTCACCTTCCCCTCGGGATCTTCCATGGAGAGCACGTGGTAGTCGCGCATATCGAAATGATCGCCCAGATCGTTTTCCGGGATCCCCGATTCGATATCGTGCGAGGGGTAGATGAAGAGCCGCCCGTTGAACACATGGACTGCCGGATCGGCCATATACAGATCGTTATAGAGGTACCTGGCTTTTTTCATGGCTATTGGTTTTTCATTGATGACCCGCTGTCTGCATGATCTCCCCGACCACCGGTTTGGGCTGGAGCTCCCTGTCGAACAGGAGCGGGTAATCGGTCCTTCCGCGGATGGGCCAGTTGTTTTTCCAGGAGTGGCTGTCGGATACCCCCCAGAGGGTGACCCGTTTGACCTTGTCACGGTGCTTCAGGAAGATTTCGAAGAACCGCATGTACCGGTCATTCCAGGCCTTGGCTACCTCATCGGGCAGTCCGTCAGGGTAAGGATTCATCTTTTCCTGGTATTCAAAACTGGCCCTTACATCCGCCCCCACAGACGGATCCGGAAAGGGCAGCACACTGATGTCCATCTCGGTGATGTGCACATCCACGCCGGCTCCGGCAAATGCGATAATGCTTTCTTCAAAGGCGCCGAATTCAGGATAATCCATTCCGTAATGGGCCTGCATCCCGACACCATCAATCCTCAATCCTTTGGCTCTCAAATCGTTCACCAGGGCTACCACAGCTTCCCTGCGGCCCTTGTGAAACATGGAATAGTCGTTGTAGATCAGCTCTGCCTCGGGATCCGCCTCCTGGGCAAAGCGGAAGGCCAGCTCCACATATTCGGGTCCTACGATCTGGTAGAATTTGTTTTTCCTCCAGGAACCGTCGTCCTCAAAGGCTTCATTCACCACATCCCAGCAGTCCACCTTCCCCCTGTAGCGCCCTGCTACCGTGTGAATATGCGTTTTCATCCGCTCGATCAGCACCTCCCTGCCGACCTCGTTCCCCTGATCATCCGTAAAGAACCACCGGGGGGCCTGGGAATGCCAGATCAGGCAATGACCCACTGTATACATTCCGTTTTCCTCCGCATAGTCCACGAATTGATCAGGCAGGTCAAAATTGAACTCTCCCTCCCTGGGCTGGATGATTCCGCTTTTCATTACGTTCTCGGCCACCACCGAGTTGAAATGTTCTCCGATGATTTTCAGGGAAGACGCATCCCTTCCCAGGATCTGCGGCCCGTTCATTGCCGTTCCGATATAGAACTTGCCCTCCAGGGCATCTTTCAATCCCATTCCCGAAGGATGCTGTCCGTGCAGTGCAGAAAAGAACAGTCCTCCCGCCAGGAAGAGCATAAGAATTCTGTTGTGTGCTTTTTTCATGGGTATGTTGTTTGAAGTTGGTCTGTCACCGGTGCTATGCTTCTTTCCTTCTTTTCACCAGATCGGTTTCTATCCGTACCTCCATTTTTTTGTCGATGGCGTAGAAAAAGAGACAGGCGACCCCCACCATGAACGTGATGGTGGGGAAGACACTGATCAGCAATTTGATCCCGCTGATCACCTGCGGTGCCTGCACGGCCAGGCTTTCATCGTAACCGAACGCCGCCAGGATTCCTGCGACCATGGCCCCGCCTATGCTCAGACCGGCCTTCAGGCCGAAAATCATGGCCGAGAAGATGATGGCCGTGGCGCGCCGGTTGTTCTTCCATTCGGAATAATCCGCAACATCCGCGATCATGGCCCACAGCAACGGGATGGTCAGGCCATAGAAAAAGCCGTGAAGGATCTGCGTAACAAACACCAGCCCGATCGATTCCGGTGAATAGAATACGAAGGCAAGCAGGCAGAGCGCCGAAAGGAACAGGCCCACTCCGAAAACATCCCGCTTACCGAACCTGTCAGCCAGCCGCTTGGAGAAGATGATCCCCACGATCATGAATATGATGCCCCCCCCGTTGAACACGCTGAAACCGGATGTGGGAGCGTCTTCCGGCCACTGGAAACCATGTAGCCCGATGCTGGTGAGCACACGGTTGAGCCCGTCGATGAAGCCGTTGAATCCGATGTTGTCCAGAAAGGCAGCCAGGTGCACCTCGCTCAGGTAGTTTTCAAAATAGTAGACATAGGAGCCCCCCTTCAGCGAAAGGGTGATGAAAACAAAAATGGTCAGGATCAGCATGGCGATCCAGGGCCGGTTTCTCACAAGGTCACCCAGGTCATCCCGGACACTTGAATTTTGTTCGGGTTTCGGGACGATCCTTTCGCGGGTGGTCAGGAATGTGATGATGAAAAACAGCACGCCGATGCCGGCAAAGATGGCCATGGTATTCTCGAATCCCTTGGTCTTGTCGCCGTCCCCAAGGATCAGTACAAGGGGAAGCAGGAGGACCTGTACAATAAACTGCGCGACCATGACCGCAACGAAACGGTAGGAAGAGATGCTGTTCCGTTCTGCAATGTTCCCGGTAAGCACCCCGCTCAGGGCTGCGTAGGGGAGGTTGTTGGCCGAATAGACAAGCACCAGGATGATGTAGGTGATCAGTGCATAGGCGATTTTTCCGCTGGTACCGAAATCAGGAGTGCTGAACGCCAGGATGGCCATCACCCCGAAGGGCACGGCAGTCCAGAGGATCCAGGGCCTGAACTTTCCCCAGCGGGTCCTGGTGCGGTCGGCAATGACTCCCATCACGGGATTGAAAAAAGCACCGATCATCCCCCCCGAAAATATAATGGCTGATGCTGCAGCGGGAGGCACCCTGTACACATCGGTATAGAAGAAAGCCAGGAAGGTCATCAGGGTCTGAAAGATCAGGTTGGCAGAAAGGTCGCCGAGGCTGTACCCCAGCTTTTCTCCCACAGAGAGTTTGACGTTTGTTTCGCTCATGGGTTTGAGGTGTAGAATGCGATCATAAATATAACGGAATTTACCCTTGTATTGTCCTTCCCTTTAATTGGCTACATTTGAACTGGCCATTAACCGTCACAGATCGCCATGATTGAAAATGTAATGGTTCTCGGTGTCAGTAACTTTCATCACAGGTGGAGGTTGAACAAGGAATTCCTGAAGGTTTATCCCCGGGTGCTGAACCGGGAGGGAAAGGACCTGCCCATAACACATGCCGCGTGAAGCAACCGACATATAATACCGACCGGATTCCTGCCTCCAGGATCGCCTCCATGGATGTCTATTCCGAAGGCGTGCGCAGACACCACGTCAGTGCCCTGGTAGAGATGGACGTCACCGGCAGCCGCGGGATGCTCAGGCAGGTGAAACGAGGAGGGTTAAAGGTTTCCTTCACCGGCTGGATCATCAAGGTGATCGCCGATACCATCGTGGACCATCCCCAGGTTGCCGCTTTCCTTGTAAACAAGAAGAAAATGGTAACCTTCCACGACATCAATGTCTCCACCATGGTTGAAAAGGAGGTGGAAGGGAAGAAAGTGCCCCTTGCCCTGGTCATCGAGAAGGCCAGTGAAAAAAGTGCAGAAGAGATCACTGCAGAGCTCATCAGGGCCCTTGAACGACAGGCCTCACAAGAAGAGTGGGTGCTCGGAAAACCACCGGACCGGCAGATGAGATTCTATGCCAGGCTTCCGGGGTTATTGAGAAGGGCTGTATGGAGATGGATGCACCGTCATCCCCACACTGCCTTCAGGCAGATGGGGAATGTGATGGTTACCTCGCTGAGCATGCTCGGCAGGACCCGGGGCTGGTTTGTTCACAGGACCGTACATCCGGTATCCTTCGGTATCGGGGCCGTTTCCAGGAAGCCCTGGGCAGTGGGGAACGAGGTGGTGGTAAGGGATATCCTCCAGATGACGGTCCTGCTCGATCATGATGTCACCGACGGAGCCCCCATGGTCCGTTTCATCAACGACCTGGTGCAAAGGATCGAACGGGGATACGGGCTCATCCCCCCTTCATAACAGTTTTCATTTATCACATGGTTTTGTTATCATTGGCATGGATAGCCGCACAATATTGGATTTTCTGAACAGAACAACTGATGGGACCAGCTGAAAGAACAAACCGTCGTGAATTCATCAAAAAGACCGCCCTGGCCGGCGGAGCCATCGGACTGGCCGGTCAGTCGGCACTGGCCTTTGATACACTGCCCCGGGAAGGAAAAAATCCCCTTCCCCGATGGAAGGGATTCAACCTGCTTGATTTCTTCTCCCCCGAACCAGGCTGGCCGGAATACGCTACCACGGAACAGGACCTGCAATGGATGGCCGACTGGGGTTTCGATTTTGTGCGCATTCCCATGGCCTATCCTTCCTACCTGAAGTTCGACAGGAGCCGCCACATCAGACCCGACGAGGTGTATCAGGTCGACGAAGCGGCCCTCGAGCAGGTGGACCGGCTGGTGTACCTGGCCCAAAACCATGGCCTTCATGTGAGCCTGAACCTGCACCGCGCCCCGGGATACTGCATCAACGCGGGGTTTCACGAGCCCTATAACCTGTGGAAGGACCGGGAGGCACAGGAGGCGTTTTACTGGCACTGGCAGATGTGGGCCCGCAGGTACCGGGGGATCTCCAGGGAGAGAATCAGTTTCGACCTGCTCAACGAACCGGCCCTGGTAGCGGATATGAACGACCAGCTTTCCAGCAAGACTGCCCTTCCCGGAGAGCTATATGCCCGGGTGGCCGCAGAAGCGGCCCAGGCCATCTGGGCCGAAAATCCGGATCACCTGGTCATTGCGGACGGGAACCAGGTGGGGACCAGGGTGGTCCCCGAACTCACCCACCTTCCCATCGGGCAGAGCTGCCGCGGGTACCATCCGCACATCATCTCCCACTACAAGGCCCCCTGGGCCATGAGGGACATCGATAACCTCCCTCCGCTGAAATACCCGGGCCAGGTGGGAAACCAGTACCTGAGCCGGGAAATGCTGGAAGAGTTCTATGCCCCCTGGATCGAACTGGCCCGGTCGGGTACCGGTGTCCATTGCGGGGAATGCGGAAGCTACAACAAGACCCCCCACGGGGTATTCCTGGCCTGGTTCGGAGATGTTGTCGATATCCTTTCAACCAATGGCATCGGATTTGCGCTCTGGAATTTCAGGGGTGATTTCGGGATCCTGGACTCCGGCAGGGAAGATGTGGCCTATGAGAACTGGTACGGACACCAGCTGGACCGCCGGCTGCTGGACCTGATCAGGAAGGCGTGACCCACCGCATACCAAATGGTGCCGCCGGCGCGTTTCCTATAAAAAAGCCATGGAGCGCATCAGAACCATTCTTTCTTTTCCCATACTCATCACAGTCCTTATCCAGCTAACCACAGCCTGCGAAAAAGAGGAGGGCGAAAACGAGACAAAGATCAGTTCCTACCAGTCAGATGACAGCCACCACACGGGCGAGAACTGCATGGAATGCCACCGGTCGGGCGGATCCGGTGAGGGCTGGTTTACCATTGCAGGGACCGTCTATGGCATCGACAATACCACCCCCTACCCGGGAGCCACTGTCAGGCTCTATACCGGACAGGGAGGCTCCGGGACGCTGAAAGCCACTGTTGAGGTGGATAAGAAGGGGAATTTCTATACCACAGAAGCCATTGATTTCGGAACCGGACTCTACACCCGGGTGGAGGGGGAATCCGCCACCTGGGAGATGGTCACCCCCCTGGCGACGGGACAGTGCAGCCAGTGTCACGGCAATTCCACCGGGCGGATCGGGATTGAGTAAACAGCCTCTCCGGCCTGCTGCCCCCTAGGGCAAAGTAAACAGGGCATAGGTGGAACGCCAGCTTTCTTCGCCGCCCGGCTCAATGGTCAGGGCGAGGAAATTCTCCGGGCACAGGGTGGTGGTGGTCGCCCAGAAGGTCATCCTGTGCACCGGTCTGTCCACGCTCACCTCCACCCCTGCGCCGGTCACTTCATTCACCACCCTGAAACCGTGATCGGAAGGATCGTCACCGTAACCCTTCAGGGCCACCCACGAATGGCCGTCCCCCTGGTATGGCCTGGCGAACCTGATCCGGTTACCCCCGATCCGGAGCACGTCCTGGCTGTCGCGCAAACCCTCCGTTGAAGTGATCCCGAATGGGAATTCAACCTGGAAACCGGGGCCGGTGACGCTGCCGTCGATCATAAAGAAATTGTGGTTGTACTGATCCGTTTCGATGACCCTGCTCCCGGTGTTCCTCAGGGTATGGTCGATCACAAAACCGGAAGGCTCCACAGTCAGGCTGATCCGTTTGGTATACACATATTCCCACCCGGTCGTACTTTCGACAGTGTGCCGGAACATGATCCAGTCCTCCCCCCGGGTGGTTTCCCACACCCCGTGATCCAGGATCCGGTAGGTATGGCTCCAGACATAGGCGGTATCGGCTTCCTTTTCCAGGATCCCCACCCCGATGCGGACGAATGGTTCCCCCGGCCCGGCCTCCCTGAAACCGGTACCTTCCCCGCGGAACGATTCCACCGGTCCGGTGATATCCTCATGGAATTTGGGATCATGGGTGAACTTCCACTGGCCAAAATACTGGTGCCCTTCGTATTCCAGGCTGCTGATCACGCCGGACCAGTCGAACCGGGTGGCTCTGTAAAACCCCCGCTCCGGATCGGGAAGATAGAGGGACATCTGCACTTTTTCATTGGAAATGGATGCCGAAGGGGGATCCTGATCCGGGATGTTCCATCCGTCGGGCAGGGCATGGTGTCCGCGGGCCCTTCCCGGAGCCCGGCTCACCGGCACGCTTTTTCCGGCATGCAGGTCATACAACCTTTTCGAGGTTTCAGAAACAGCCTCAACAAGCAGCGGATAGGGCCGGTCGGTCACATCGACCAGGCCGCAGTTGTAATTCTCCCCGTCGTTCCCCCGGCCCGTCAGGTCCTGGTCGCACCACTGGAACCATGCAGTCCCGATGAGTGCGGGGTGGGAAAATGCACGCTCCGTGTAGTATCGGTAAGCGGTCCCCCTCTCTTCCTGAGAATCCACCTGCCAGAGTGCCTGGGCCATCCCCCTGTCCACCGTACCGAAATGGTATTCCCCGATGATCAGGGGCTTCCCGGTCACCCGGGCAAACCGGTCCATCATCTCCCGGCGGGGGTAGAGGTCATAGCAATTGAAACTGAATACATCGAACACCTCCCTGCACATTTCAAGGATCTCATCTTCCGCCTCCTGGCCGAAGCGTATCCCCAGGGTCAGGTGGTTGGGATCGTGTCTCTCCACGGCCCGGTCGACGGTCTCAATGAATATGCGGAAGGTGTTCCGGATAAATTCCACCCTGCGCTCCGGGCTGTCTCCCCCGGCCAGAAAGGCCTGCAGCTCCTGCCGGATGGGACGCTCCTCTCCCTGCAGGATCAGGTCGCAGAGCCGCACCTCGCGACCCGGGAATGAGGGTTCGTTGAAGGTGAAGTACCCCAGCAGCCAGGGGTTGTCTCGGTATGGTTCCACCGTGGTCCTGACCACGCTGTCGATCCTGTTTTCGTAGTCCGGATCATACACATCGGCCAGGCCCATGAGGCGGCCTTCGATCCCGATGTCCCTCAGCTGAAGGGTAAAGGCCTTCCGGTTCCGGTGATAGACCTCCGGACTGGACCAGTTGGCGATGGTGTTCAAACCCCAGCGCTCCATTCGAAGAATGATCTGATCCACAGATTTCTCCCGGTATCCGGATCCGTAGCGCATCTGCAGGTTCCTGTTCCCGTAGGAGGGAGCCCTCCACCTGCCGCTCCTTCCTGGTTCAGGCTCCGGCAGGGATCCGAACATGTTCTCCCGCTCCTCCAGGCGGTAGGCGTTCCCTCCGCCCCCCGGAGCCACGCAATCCACCCCGTGCGAAAGGAACAGGTACCCTTCCGGGTCCACGAACCACCAGCGGCCGTCGATCTTCTCGGTCCTGAAAAAACCGGTACCCTCATCGATCCTGGCTGCCAGGTATCCCCCGAAAGGGGAATATCCGAACCGCCCGCCTGCTTCCTGCATCCGGTCCTCTTCCTCCCAGTCCCTTTTCAGTTCCTCCAGGGTGTGTACCTTTCCATCCCATTCACCCAGGTTGAACTGACCGAAGGTATCCACCACGGGCACCTCCCCGAGGTACAGGTCACCGGGATCTTCGGTGTGGAGGGAAACCGACCTGATTTTCATGACCGGATCGCCGATGGGTGCCAGCATCCTGATCCCGATGGAATCGACCCCCCTGAGCGGGGACCTCGTGCCGGTCAGGTTGATCCATCCGGTGTACCTGGGCTGGTTGAAAGTGGCCGCCAGGTCATTCCTGGCAGCCGGGGGCTCCCTGAAAAACCTCAGTGGAATGGCCAGTCTGTTCCATTCATTGGCTGTGTAACTCATCACCCTCAATTCGTTATATCCCGATTCGGTGGTAAATCCCACCTGGAACCGTTGCGGGGTAGTGATCATGAATTCCAGGACCACAAATTCATATCCGTCCCAGTCAGCGGGCAGCCCGGGAGCAATCTCCTCCAGGGCAAATCTGGCCCCCGAGACCTCCAGGCTGCTGTCAAATTGAATGGCAAGTTCCCGGTTCCTGTCGCAGGAGCAGCCGGAGGCCAGTAACAACAGGGCCACGCCGGCGGCAATGGCCTGATTACGCAAGTTTTCCATATGGATTGTCGTTCAAATTTCCTTTCTTGCAGGGTATTCCAACCAATGCGTATTCAATTACCAAAAAAACAAGTGCATTTCAAAATGAAACACCGAGTAATTATCGCCTGCCTCATGTGTACGGCCTTTCTGCGGGCACAGGAGCCAAAGGGGTCCGGACTTTCCATCGATCTGATCATGCAGGGGGAAAAATTCGTCGGCTCCCTGCCGGAACAGATCCGGTGGGCTGATGACAGCAAAGCGGTCTATTTCAGCTGGAATCCAGACGGAGATACCCTCCGCTCCACCTACCGTGCTGAGACCGCGTCGCGGGAAATCAGCAAACTGGAGATCAGCGACATGAAAGAGGAACCTGAACAGGGGGCATACAACAGCACATACACATTCAAAACATATGAGAAAAACGGCGACCTCTTCCTGATGGACCTTTCCGGTTTTTCCGTCAGGCAGATCACCCGGACCGTTCAGCGGGAATCGAGCCCTTTTTTCTCGGGAGACGGCCGGACGGTCATCTACCGCGCAGGCGACAACCTTTTCATGTGGGACCCCCTGGACGGAAGCACCACCCAGCTCACACACTTCACCGGGAATGGAGACAGGGAACGCGGGAGCGATCCCCGGGACCTGTGGCTGGAAAGGGACCAGATGGATCTTTTCGAGGTCCTCGGAAAGCGTGCGGGTGAAGAGGCCGTCAGGGAAAGGCGCAGGGAAATGCTACGGCCGGTGGGACCGGTTGAGATCAGTGTGGGCAACAAGCGGATGGGAAGGATGACCCTATCGCCGGACCGGCGGTACGTGGTCTACCAGCTGATTGCCGAAGCTGACAGCAAACCCACCATGGTCCCTGACTTTGTAACAAGATCGGGGTATACCACCGACCTGCGAGCCCGTTCCAAGGTGGGAGGATCTCAGGCAGGCATTGAAACCTGGATCCTTGACCTGGAGCGGGACTCGGCTTACCGGATAGGGACAGAAACCATCCCGGGCATCCATGATAAGCCCGCCTACCTGAGGGAGTATGCGGAAGACACGGCCGCCTATGAAGAGAGGTACCAGACACCCAGGGAGGTGGTGATCGGGCTTCCCCAGTTCTCCGAAGAGGGCAGGGCACTGGTGAACATCACCTCACGGGACCACAAGGACCGTTGGATCATGCTGCTGGAACCCGGTACCGGGGAGCTGTCACTGATCGACCGGCAGCATGACGAGGCATGGATCGGCGGACCGGAGATCGGATGGATGTCCGGTACCGCCATGGGCTGGATCGATGAAGAAACCGTATGGTTCAAATCAGAGAAAACGGGATACGCCCACCTCTATGTGGCCAGCACCACTACAGGAAAAATCAAACCCCTGACCGAAGGGAACTATGAGATCCTCAATGCCACGCTCTCCAGGGATAAGAAAACGTTTTATATCATCAGCAACCGCCAGGGTCCCCACGAGCACCACTTCTATCACCTGCCTTCCTCGGGGGGGAGGATGACCCAGATCACCTATATGAAGGGGGGGCACGAGGTCACCATATCGCCCGATGAAAAATGGCTGGCTGTCCGCTATTCCTACAGCAACCAGCCCTGGGAGCTGTACATGATGGCCAACGAGAAAGGCGGGGAAATGATCCGTCTCACGGAATCGACCACCGGGGCTTTCAGATCCTACGCCTGGAGGGATCCGGAAATTATCCGGATCCCGGCCCGGGACGGTGCGGAGGTCCCTGCCTCCCTGTACCTTCCCGACCCGGACCGGAAAAACGGGGCAGCGGTCATCTTTGTCCACGGGGCCGGTTACCTCCAGAACGTCCATCACTGGTGGCCCAGGTACTACCGGGAATACATGTTCCACAACCTGCTGGCCGATGCGGGGTATACCGTCCTCGCCCTGGATTTCAGGGCCAGTGCGGGGTATGGAAGAAACTGGCGGACGGCCATATACAGGCACATGGGCGGCAGGGACCTGGACGACCAGGTGGACGGGGCCCGCTACCTGGTGGAACAATACGGGATCGATGAAAAGCGGATCGGGATATACGGGGGATCCTATGGCGGATTCATCACCCTCATGGCCATGTTCAAAACCCCGGGCACTTTCCGGTGCGGGGCAGCCCTCCGGGCGGTGACCGACTGGGCGCATTACAACCACGGGTACACAAGCGCCATTCTGAATACCCCGGTGGAGGACAGCCTGGCCTATGCCAGGAGCTCCCCCATCTATTTTGCGGACGGACTTCAGGGGGACCTGCTGATGCTGCACGGGATGGTGGATACCAATGTGCACTTCCAGGACATCATCCGTCTTTCGCAGCGGCTCATCGAACTGAAAAAGGAAAACTGGGAACTGGCCGTATTCCCCGTGGAAGGGCACGGATTCGAGGAGCCCTCCAGCTGGTCGGACGAATACCGCAGGATATTCCGGCTGTTCGAGGAAACCCTGAACAAGGCAAAGGAACCCTGAGGCCGGAAGGAGCCTTTCGCAGACGCACTGAACCCGGGCTGATTGAAGCACACAAATCCTTCATTCCGGGAACAATTTTCATAGAAAATTGTCAATTAATGCGGTTTTAAACATCACCAGCATGAAAATGTCACCGCACCCCCCCGGGAGAATCCTTGCAGTGCTTTTATCGCTCTGCCTGATGATCACTACCCTGTTTTCCCAGTCGAAGGTTGAAGAAAGGATCCGTGAGAGCACGCTTCTGTCCGTTGAAAGAACCATGGGTTTCTATGAGCACCAGGCCCTGCTTGAATACATCGAAACCATCGGCCGGAAGCTGGAGGCACAATTGCCGGAGTACCCCTATTCCTTCAGGTATTTCCTGGTGGATACCGAGGAGCCCAATGCCTTTGCCACGGCAGGGGGATATGTGTTTGTCACCCGGGGCCTCCTGCCGATCCTCGACACGGAGGATGAACTGGCAGGGGTGCTCGGGCACGAATTCACCCATGTGGTCCTGAAGCACAGCACCAAAAAAATGTACAGGAACGTTCTGCCCATGGTGCTCGAGATCCCGGGGAACCTGCTGGGAATGGTCTTCCCTGAAATCGTGGGGGACCTTGTCAATATGCCCATTGAATTCACGGCAAAAACGGCCGATGCGGCATTCAGCCGGAAGCAGGAGCGGGATGCGGATACCTACGGGATCCAGTTCGCCACCGCTGCCGGGTACGACCCGGAGGGATTGCGGTCTGCACTTTTAAAACTGGAACAATATATCCAGGACCGTTACCAGATGGAGGAGCATTTCACCCTCTTCCTGGATCACCCGCTGACCCGGGACCGGGCCGAACATCTTGAAAAGCTGATCGGAAACAAACAACTGCCATCCAGGGAGGATACCCCGGTGAGCCGGCACCTTGACGGCGTGCTCATGGGACAGAATCCGGCGCAGGGAATCGTCATGGAAGATCATTCATTCATCCACCCCGACCTGGATCTCTTTCTGCAGCTACCGGAAGGATGGAGAACCGAAAATTCGCCCGTGGCCCTTAACGCGGCCGACAGGTCGGGACAGACGGGATTCATGCTCGGGATGGAGGAGAATTTCGCACATCCCGATTCTGCAGCATTTGCCATGGCGCAGAAGCTGGGACAGCAGTATGGCCGGGTGGAGGTTGGGGATCCCTATCTCCTCAACGGATTCCGTGCCATCGACCTGGTGGTCACCGGGCAGGATATTTCCAGGGAAGGCAAGACCCGGATGACCTGGATCGAACCGCAAGTTCCCGGTGTCCTGCTGCATGCCATGGGAGCCGCACACAGCGAAGAGCAGTTTGGGGAGGTGGAAGAGATCATCGGATCCATCCGGCCCCTCCGGACTGAGGACAGGATAAGGGTTGTTTCAAGGGTGGTCTACGTGGAAAAGGGCGGTGAGGAAACCCTGCAGGAGTTTGCAGCCCGCAAGGGGGAATCCGTATCTGAAAACCTGGAGCTGATGGCGATCATCAACCGGATGGACCCTTCCGAAACAGTATCGGGACGGCAGGTCAAATACATCCGCACTGAGCATTATTTCCCCGACTGACCGCCGGCC
>CAZNSZ010000017.1:48436-52877 GCA_964575865.1 uncultured Bacteroides sp.
GTCCCCGACCGGGTCACCGAAAGTGAGTCGATGATGTTCATCGGCGGCGGATCGGCACACGACACGGTGCCCCCGCCGGCCTACGAGTGGCTGGGAGAGGCCGCAGTGGCCACCGGCAGCGTGATCTCCTATCTCAGCAACATCCCCTTCCAGCCGGTGGACTTCGCGGGAGACACAAAAGGGGAGCGGTATGAGGATGATCTGATCGCCTGGGGATGGAGGCAATACCTGGAGAGCGGGGCTTCGGACCAGAAGAGGGAATGGCTGGCCCGTTTTCCCATGACCCGTGCCGTGGTCAGGGCCATGGATGTGGTAGAGGAACTCAGTCCGTCACTCGGGGCACAGGTGGACAAATTTTTTGTGACCGGGGCCTCCAAGCGGGGGTGGACCACGTGGACCACGGCCGCGGTGGATGACCGGGTGGTGGGGATCGCTCCCATGGTGATCGATCTGTTGAACATCGTTCCTTCCTTTGAGCATCACTGGAGGTGTTACGGGGAGTGGTCGCCCGCCGTTTCAGAGTACGTGGATGAAGGGATCATGGACTGGATGGATACCGATGAGTTCTCCTCCCTGCTTGGACAGGTAGATCCCTATTCCTTCCTGGACCGGCTGACCCTGCCCAAGCTGCTGATCAACGCCACTTCCGATGAGTTCTTCGTGACCGATTCCTGGCAATTTTACTGGGACGAACTCCAGGGACCCTCCTACCTCCAGTATGTTCCCAATGTGGGACACGGCTTGCAGGGGTATGCCCCGCAGAACCTGATCTCTTTCTACCGGGCAGTGATCACCGGCCGGGACATCCCTTCGGTGGAATGGGAGGTGGAGGGCAATACCCTCCGGATGCAGGTGGATCCCTCCGCAGATTATACCATCAGCAAATGGGAGGCGGACAATCCGGAGGCAAGGGATTTCCGCATCTACGTGGTCGGCGAGGCGTGGAAGGAGGAGCCGCTGGGTATATCAGCTGACGGGAGGTATGAGGTCACCGTCTCGCTGCCGGAGAAGGGCTACAGGGCTGCCCTGCTGGAAATCACCCTGGATCCTGCTTCAGCCTTCCCCCTCACCTTTACCAGCGGAACCCTGGTGCTGCCCGACACCTATCCCCATGCACCTTTTGAGCCGGAAAGAGAACCGTGACGGAAATCCCGTGAACACTTCACTCCACCCCGGCCAAACCTGAACATAAAAGAATCACATCAATACAATACCAAACAAATCACTTCCCCATGAAATTACACAGCCAAATTTCCGCAACGCTTCTTGTCACGCTTCTTTTGATCCCGTTATCATGCAGCCGGCATGTCCCCGTCCCCGAAGGGGCAGGCTCCCCCCTGATCCGGTACAACCAGCTCGGATACTATCCCGCCGCCATCAAGGAATTCGTAGTGGTGGATCATGAGGCCAGCACGTTCGACCTTGTGGACCCGGACGGAAAGGTGGTTTATTCCGGAGCGCTTGAGGAAAATGGAACATGGGACGCCTCGGGAGAGGAGGTCAGATACGGTTCCTTCACGGCATATTCCGAACCGGGGATCTACCGGATCTATATCGGACCGGAGATTTTTTCCGATCCCTTTCTTATCGACGGATCGGTGCTGGGACCCGCCCTGGACGGATCCATTAAAAGCTTCTACTTCCAGCGGGCTTCCATGGCCATCGATGAACAGTACGGAGGAATCTACAAAAGAGCGGCAGGACATCCCGACATGGCCTGCCCTTACCATCCCAGCACGGGGGTAACCGGGGGAACCCTCGATTCTCCCGGGGCCTGGTACGATGCGGGTGATTACGGGAAGTACATCGTGAATGCTGCCATTTCGGTGGGACAGATGCTCAACCTGGTGGAACTCTATCCGGGCGCGGTGAGCGACGGCCGGCTCAACATTCCCGAGAGCGGAAACGGGGTGAGCGACCTGCTGGATGAGATCCGTTACGAGCTTGACTGGATGGTGACCATGCAGCATACCGATGGCGGGGTGTTTCATAAACTGACTGCCAGGAACTTCGGTCCCTTTATCATGCCCGCCCAATACGATCTTGAGCGCTTCATCATCGGGAAAGGAACCGCTGCCACCCTCAATTTTGCGGCCTCCATGGCACAGGCCTCAAGGGTATATGCCGGAACGGACCCGGCCTTCTCTTCAGGGGCGCTGGCGGCTGCCGAAAAGGCCTGGTTATGGGCGAAGGAAAACAGCGATGTGGTGTACCGGAATCCACCCGATGTGCGGACCGGCGAATACGGAGACAACCTGTTCAGTGATGATTTTTACTGGGCAGCGGCCGAATTGTACATCACTACCGGGAAGGAGGAGTACAGGGAATACCTGCTGGCCAGCGAGGAGCCTTACATCCACCAGATCACCAACAGCTGGAAATTTTTCATCCGGAACATGGGGTTCCACAGCCTGCTGGCGCACCGCGGGCAGATCGACCAGCAGCTGGCCGGGCAGCTGGTCACCAGTCACCTGGCGCTGAGTGACGGGATCCTGGAAAAAATGGCATCGATCCCCTACCGGATCGGTCTGGACCATTTTGAATGGGGATCCAACAGCGATGTGCTGAACCAGGCCATGATCCTCTGTTACGCCCACCAGATCACCGGTGAAGAGAAATACCTGGAGGGGGCCATCCGGAATGTGGATTACATCTTCGGGAAGAATGCCACGGGCTTCAGCTTCCTGACGGGTTTCGGAAGCCGCCAGGTGATGCATCCGCACCACCGTCCCAGCGGAGCCGACGGGATCGAAGCTCCCGTTCCGGGTTTCATCGTGGGAGGGCCCAACGACCACAGGCAGGACAGGCAGCAGGTCACCTACGCATCGGACAAACCGGCCAAAGCATTCGAGGATGTGGAAGCAAGCTTTGCTTCCAACGAGGTGTGCCTCAACTGGAATGCCCCTGCGGTTTTTGTGCTGGGGTACCTGGAGGAGGTGATTCAGTGACGGGATATAATGAGGGGATTCATTCAACAATTTTGACAGATGGAGCGAAGGAGATTCGTCAAAAACAGCCTACTAGGCACCGCAGCCATGATGACTCCCCTCCAGGCTCCCTTCGGCAGCGGCTGGGGAAAAACAAAACCCGATCCGCAGCCTCTGTTCACAGGCGCACCGGTATTGCCTGAATTCCTTTATGAAAATGGAATGGCGGAGACCCTTGATGCCATGAAGGAGCTAGCCGGGATAGACACGGTGATGACCTTCTCCCACGATTTCCAGTTCAGGCAATACCAGCCGGAATTCAGTTCCAAAACGGACAGTGAAGGTCATCCCCTGACCAATATCTGGGTCAGAACCAATGAGGACTTTTACCAGAATCCGGAACATGCGAGAAGGGATCCACGGCTGCGGTATGCCGACAGGGATGTGCTGGACGAGCTGTGGGCCGAGGCCGAACCCAGGGGCATGAAAGTCTATGCCCGCATCCTGGAACCCTACGTGATTACCGGCGCCATTCCCGGCTTCGAATCGTTTGCAGAAGTGGATGTGCATGGCGGCCAGGGAAGAAATGTGTGCTTCAACCACCCGGGATACAGGGCCTACTGGACCTCCGTGGCAGAAGACCTGGTCAGGTCACATCCCTTCCTTCACGGATTCAAGTATGGTCAGGAAAGGGGCGGTCCACTGCTCTCTTCCCTGGGGGGCATTGCCGGAACCTGTTTTTGCGATCACTGCTTAAAACTGGCAAAGGACAGGGAGATCCTTGTTTCAAGAGCAAGAGAGGGGCTGATGGCCCTGGAGGAGTTCGGTAATTCGATCAGACAGGGGAGCGAAGTGCCCCCTGACGGCTATTTCGTGTCGCTGTTCAGGATACTGGCCGCCTATCCTGAAATCCTCTCCTGGGAAAAACTGTGGATGGACAGCCGCGAAGAGCAGAAGAAACTGATCTACAACACAATTAAAGGTATCGATCCTGCCATTCAGGTGGGATGGCACATTGATCACGGCATGAGCTGGGACCTGGTGACCCGGACCTTCTGGGATTATGCGCAGATGGGGCCCTACTCTGACTGGCTGAGTGTAGCGCTCTATTTCGACAGCATGGGCAGGCGCTCACTGAACCACTACAACAAGTTTTACCGCCCGATGATCTTCGGGGATGCCGACCCGGGGCTTTCCTATCCCATGTACCTGAGCCTGCTGGGCTATCCCCCCGATAGCCAGCCGCCCCTCTCCGCACACGAATCAGAAGATACCGCATTCAGCAGTGAATATGTGTTCCGGGAATGCAGGAGGGCCGTCAGGAATGTGGGCGGATCAGCCAGGGTGGATGCGCGCCTGGGTTTTGACATGCCCGGTTACGATTGCAATGTATCCCCTGAACAGGTTTACGATGCAGTGATGGCAGCGCTGCGCGCGGGTGTGGACGGACTCTGGTGCGGAAGGGAATGGAACGAAATCTCCCCATCCAACGCAGCGGCGTTCGGCAATGCCGT
>CAZNSZ010000017.1:52977-59616 GCA_964575865.1 uncultured Bacteroides sp.
TTGGACATGGAATAGAGTTCCATCCTGACCACACCCTCCACAGGCTGGTCAAACTGGATAAACAGCCTTTCGCTTGCGGGATTGGGAAAGATCCTCACCTGGCCGGCCACTGCTGCCGGTCCGTCCACATCCACAGGCCAGTCCACATAAACCGAGTCGGTGCCGGAGCATCCATGGGCATCCACCGCCATCACCCAGCATAGTCCGGGCCGGGTCACTTCATACGATGGCCCCATGGAGAGGTCCTGCCAGGTATACACCGAGAATCCCGGGGTAGCCGTCAGCTGCAGCGGCAGGTCGGAAAATACCGAATCCCCCACCCCTTCGATCTCCACTTCAGGCACTCCCCAGACATTCACCGTACCGGTCAGGAGGTTGTTGGAGAGGTTCTCGTCTTTGGACCAGAGCAGGCTGAACTGAACCTGGTAGCTGCCCGTGCCTGAGAAATCATGCCCAGTCGAGAATGTGACCGCCGCCGATTCCCCCTGCAGCAGGTCCCTTTCCAGGTTGATCTTTTCGATCACGGAGGAGCTTCCGTCCACCGAGTAGGAGATGGTCAGGGTATCGGAGGTCCCCACCCTGAAGAATCCCTGGTTGGTGATCTCCATGGTCACCGGAGTGTTTCCTTCCAATGAACACGATGTCACCGGCGAAAGGATCCTGTTGACCTTCAGGTCGGGCACATCGTACGCCACATACACGCTGTCATGGGTGGCACATCCGTTCTCCCCGGTCACCAGAACGCTGTAATTCCCCTGGGAGGGTTCGGTGATGTGAAACACCGTATCGGTGCTGCCGTCCTGCCAGAGGTAGGAAGGAT
The DNA here is from genome assembly GCA_964575865.1 of uncultured Bacteroides sp. GTDB lineage: Bacteria > Bacteroidota > Bacteroidia > Bacteroidales. The sequence continues at coordinate 53,798 of CAZNSZ010000017.1, forward strand.
ACCCCTGTGAAGCTGTGAGTGTGATGGGTTCGTACACCACGATGGTATCCTGGCCGTTCCCGATATCGATATCCGGGCTGCCGTAATGGTCCACATTGACCAGGAAGAAATCATTGGTGGGGACCAGATCGTTGTCAAAACTGGTATAGGCCATGATCTCGTAACGGCCCGGATTGCTGAAATCCTCCGCCCTGCTGAATGTGTGGTGAAGGATTGTTCCCGGTTCGAAGGTCCTTTCAATCAGGAGGCTCTCGGTTACCGCATCGGCACCATTCAGGGAATAGGCTATGGTGATGCCGGCACCCGGTTCAATGTCCCAGTTCCCGAAATTCTTTACAGCTACGACCACATGTTCGCTCTCTTCCAGGCGGCAGGCGGTCGAAGGGTGTGTGATCTCCTGCACCCCGATATCCGGGACTGCCAGCATCACATCCACCGTATCGCTGACAGAACAACCGTTGAGATCCATGATGGTGACCCAGTACCTTCCCACTCCGGTCTTTGTGATGGTGAATGTCTGTTCTGAACTCCCGTCCTGCCACTCATACCTTGCAAATCCGGGGCCTGCATCCAGGGTGTATTCCAGCTCGGTCACTACCTGAAAATCATCGCCCAGGTCCAGGTTGGGTGTTTCAAACACCCCCACGGACTGGATGATGGTATCGTTGAATGATTTGCTGTCACCCGGATACGCCACGAATACCGTGAAATCATACCACTGACCGGTCTGGACGGTTTCCGACCGGGTAAAGGTAAAATTCCTCCCGTGACCGGGCAGGAGGTTCTCCGACAGGGTAACCTGCTCCAGGTTCACGGGACCGCCGTCGATCCGGTATCCCAGCTGAACGGGAGATCCTGAAGGAATGGTCTGGTTCCCCACATTCCTGTAACGGGCCGAAACAGTGATCGATTCGGACAATTCACAGGAGGTGGACGGTGAGATCAATTCCGCCAGTTCCAGGTCAAATACCCGGAGGTTCACCACCACACTGTCGGAACCGGAGCATTGGTGGGCATCGGTGATACTGACGTGATACAGCCCAACACCAGGCTGGGTAACTGTATACTCCTCGCCTGTTGAACCATCCTGCCACAGGTATTGTGCATAACCGGTTCCCGGTTTCAGGAGGTATTCGGCTGCCACCACCACCGTATCCGGTCCCAGCTCACTGTCCGGGTAGCCATACACTTCCAGCAGGTGGTGCAACGTATCGTTGGTATTGTCCAGGTCATTGCTCATCCGGGTGTACAGTTTCATCTGATAGGCACCGGGAATGGAAAAATCGAACAGGCCCGGGTAGGTATAGGCGATGGTCTGACCCGGTGTAAACCGCTGATCCAGCACAATGGCCTCACCGAACGGGATTCCGTTGTTGATGGTACCCGCTACCAGAATGGTATCCCCCACATCCACCGTATCGGTCCCGAAATTCTCAATGATGATCTCCAGGGGCAACTGATCCCCCAGTTCACAGTCCGACAGGGGCGCGGTGACCGACCCGATCCCCACATCCGGTATCAGCTGCATGACGCTGACCGTGTCCCTGGTCACACATCCGAGTCCGTTGGTTACCCTCACATGGTAGATCCCTTCGCTCCCCACATGAAACAGGGAATCCGTCGACCCGTCCTGCCACAGGTAGGACTGTCCGGTTACCCCTGAGTAGGCCCTGAGCACCACGGTATCGGGCTGTGAGGTGGAGATGACCGCTCCCAGGTCCACCTGCGGTTTCCGGACCAGGATCACTCCGGAAACCGTATCTGATGAGACAGCGCTGTAGAAATGCGGATCAGTGCTGTGCAGCGCAATGGTTACCTGGTATTCCCCTGATGTGCTTAAATCGAATGCGGATCCTGTGGTGATCTGAACGGTATTTCCCACCGGCAGGTTCTGTGTGAAATGATAGATCTCGTCCATGGTCTGGATCCCTTCCGGGTGTTCTATGCGGTATCCGATCTGTATGGAGTCACCTGCCGTGATGGCGGACAGCCCCGAATTTCTGACTGCCAGGGTAAACCGCTGGCTGGAGGAGAGTTCACAGGAGCTTACCGGATTCACAATGGAGAGCAGGTCGGCATCCACAGGAGCCTCGAGTATCCGAACATCGTCCACTGCGATCCCGTCATACTGGTTATCCGCCTTGTCGGCTGCGAACAGGAACCGGAACTGAACATTTCTCTCGCCCGCCAGGGAGGCCGGAAGCAGGTGTTTGACCCGGATCCATTGCCCGCTGTGCCCGCTCCACCCGTTGTTCGCCAGGGCGGTGACCGGCTGGCCGGTGTACCAGTTCCAGTAATCATCATACCCGGAAGCATTGGTGACGGGGGTCCAGCTCACACCGTCATTGAGGGAATATTCCAGGCTGGCACCGTCAATGCCCTGTGCGGTCTCAACCCAGAGGCTGGCGGTAATCATCGGATGCTGCATGCCTGTAAGATCGAAGCTGGGAGAGGAAAGGGATCCGGTGGAGGTATGGATCCGGTCACCTGTAAGCAGCACTTTATCAATGCTCCAGCCCTGTGCCACTGCGCCTGATGGAGAAGAATAATAGAGCGAGAACCGGATCCGGAACTGGTCCGTGTAGGTGTATTGGTCCGGGATGGAATAATAGTTGACCTGGTACCAGGTATCCATGATCTCCGATCCGTCGTTCTGCCATATGCTGTGCCAGCTGGCACCGTTGTCGTCACTGACCTCCAGCCGGAGGGAGTCACCATCCCGGATGGTCAGCCATCCCGCGAAGCTGAGTTCCAGGTTGCTGTAGTCAGATACATCCAGGGCAGGAGAAGTGGCCGTATAGGCGGTGGCTGCCGTAATGTCATTTTCGTAAAGATTCAGGCTGTCCCCGTGTCCTTTCAGGTCGGTCCCGATGCAGTAATAGCCCTCGTGGGCATACCATGGAAGGTGTATTCCGTCAGGAATGGCCCTTTCGAATTCACCGGTAAACCCCCATCCCAGGTTGGATTCAAAGCCATCCTGAAAAATCACCTCCCCGGCATCCGAGATCAGATTCCCGTAAGTGGAAAGAAGTCCGGTAACCCAGCTCATGTCACCTGACGCAGCGCTGTTGATTACTGCGCCGGCAGGCTCCCCGTACTCCCAGAGGCCGCCACTGAGTGAACGCCAGAACCCGTCATTCTCCTCAAAATCCTCCTCATAGGGGGGGGTATAGGTAGGAACGATATAGATCTCCGTGGCCACCTGGTCATTGGCCGCAAACTGGTCACCGGGCAACAGGGTTTTGGCCAGTACATGGGGACGCAAACCCGGCTGGCTCAGGTCCGCCCGGCTGGGAAATGTGAACACCACCGATCCGTCCACCGGGATGTCCGCATCCATCTGGTTGATGGTCCAGGAGATCCCCCCGTTGAACGAGTAGGCTACCGGGACCGGGTCGGTGATCGGGGCGCCGCCATAGTTCCGGATGCGAACCGTGACCGAATCACTGGAGGTGTGTCCGCTGCCGCTCCGGGGATAGATCCATTCGGAAACGCCCACATCCCTGGAAATAAACTCCCCCGTGAGATAGACATCATCGATGTTCCATCCCGAATAGTTTTCCACGCCGTCCGTGGGACCGAGACTGAAACGGAGCCGGATCCCTTCTGATCTCCAGAACTGGCCGGGAATGGTCACCTTCTCCTGGTTCCAGGTAAAATCATTGAGGTAGGCATTGCTTTCCCACAGGGTGTTCCAGGTGGCTCCGCTGTCGGTGCTTATTTCAATGGAGGCCATGTCCCATACTTCGATATTGAGATACCGCCAGAAGAAGAGATTGAGGTCCCTGTAATACAGCAGATTGACGATCTCCGAAGTGGCCCGATAAACGTTGGTTCCACTCAGGTCAGGTTCGTAATTGTATGGATGGGACCCCAGTCCCGTCAGGTCGGTCCCCAGCACATGCATCCCGCTGTGAGCTGCTGCCGGATCGGGATTGCCGGGGTTCCCTCCGCCGCCGGAGGGGATCCCCAGCTCAAACTCACCGGAAAGGTCCCACCTCAGTCCCCCCTCAAAATCGTCAAAATACTGTGTCTGATGAATGATCCTGGCCCCCACCGGAGAGAGGTCCGAGTCAGGGAATGTACCGTTACTGGTGACAATCTGATTGGTCAGTACACTGGCATCCAGGAGATTTCTGTGGCTGGCATCCAGGGCCACGTCATACACAAGCCAGATGTAATTGTGGCCTGGGGAAAGCGGATGGTTCAGCGCCGTGAAAGTGGCTTCCCCGTCCACAAAACCGGCGGCGGTTCCCACCGGACTTCCCGTATTGAAATCCTGGGTGGTGGTGGTATACAGCTTAACACCTCCGGGGGAGAGGTCCGCATCAGAGGTGTTGAGCGAATTGAAAGAGATCTGGTCAAGGGTAAGGGTCCCGGAATTTCCGTATACCTTCAGATCGGTCCTCAGCACTGGGACATCGGGGGATCCGGATGGAACTCCCAAAATGGATGCGTTATCACACTCCACATCCTGCACATAGAGCTCCTGGATGCCGGTCTCCCGGATACAGACACTGTCCATGCAACTGCCGAATCCCCACCTTGCCTGACCTTCAAAGGCCACATAATAATTTTCCGAAGGATTGGGAAGATTCAGGACCTGTTTTTCCCATTCGTAGACGGGATCGAGGAACTCCCGGATCAGCACCCAGGGATCGGTGTCCGAAACTTTATAGTAGACCCGGAGGACATCCCAACCCGTTGATCCCTCGAAGGTCCAGGGGATCTGACAGAGGTAGAAGGTGAGTTCCACAGCGGGGGCACCCATCAGGTTCAACTGCGGGGTAATCAGCTTGGTCCGCTCGTTATCGTCCCCCTGGTTGAAAAAGAAAGCGTTATAATTGCCTTCGAAGGCCGACGCAGGGTTTCTGGCAATATCCACGTCGCCATTGGGGGTAATGGGATAGTCCAGGTTGGGATCACTGGGATTGTATCCACCGTTCCTGTACCGCCAATCGACCGATCCGGACATGTATTCCTCGGTCCAGCCCTCCGGTTTGCTCCCGTCTTCGAATCCTTCATACAAAATGACCTGAGAAAGGAGCCCCGTGTGCGTCAACCCAATAAGTAACCCGGTGATAACGATCCATGCTTTCATATGTCAGAAGTGAGATGCAACCCTATAACAAATCCCTTAGTTTCTACGTATAGTTGCATTGATGAGTTTCCTGGTATGGTGAATTTCGTGAAAAAGGTCCTGAAGTGTTCCCGGAAACCTCTGCTGTTATCGGGGCTGTGCCTTTTATTGTCTGGTTACTGGGCGAATTTATCCGCCCAGGTCGACACGGAATTCTGGTTTGCGGTACCGGAAATCTCCCACAGGGGGGCGACCGGCGGAAAACCGGGGACCATGCGGTTTGCCACCCTGGAACTGGATGCCACGGTCACCATCGAGATGCCTGCCAACCCGGCCTTCACCCCCATTGTGCTCAATATCCCTGCCAACAGTGATGCAGCGGTGGATCTTTCGTACCTGATCGATGATGCAGCCAATCCGGCCATCACGGGGCTGGAGAACAAACCGCTCAATGCCAGCGGGATCAATCCCTTCGGACTCCACATCACCTCCACCAACGTGATCAATGCCTACTGGGAGGTGAACTATATCTACGGGGCCGACATCTGGTCCCTGAAGGGATCCAACGGACTGGGTACCCTGTTCTACACCCCGTTCCAGACCGAGTATCCCAATCACCTGACTGTCATGCCTTCCTATTCGGCCATCGATGTGGTGGCCACCCAGGACAATACCATGCTCACTTTTACATTGCCCGACGGGGTGGGGGCCAGCTACGGGGAGCCGATGACCAACCTCA
>CAZNSZ010000018.1:0-8139 GCA_964575865.1 uncultured Bacteroides sp.
GTGCAACCGGGTGTTTTGCAACTAACCCTTACGAAATCTACATTGAAATGCCTCTTGCTGTCGATCTGACGAATTTGGCTTATCTGAAAAAACTGGCTTATTTGACAAATTTGGCGCTCTGCAGGTATTCGGCGCTTTTGGCGATGGCATCCAGGGAGGTCTGAAGCCGTTTGGCCTGCTCTTCGGGACTCCGTTCCGGCCTCCGCATGGGGGGGCGGTCCTGGCCCTGGGGGCGATCCTGGCCCTGCTGACGGGCCTGGGCCCCGCTCTGTTCAGCCTGGCGCTGCCGCTCTCTCATCTGCTCCATCATCTGCCTCATCTGTTCCCGCTGCTCCGGGGTCATGTACTCCTCGATCTCCACGAACCAGTCCTTGTGACCATTCTTGTAGAACTGCTTGAAGATGGCTTCAAAATCGATGTTCCCGCTCTCTCCGATCACATAATCGTCCTTGATATGCAGCACCTGGAAGCGGTCCGGATACTTTTTCAGGTAGTCCACCGGATCCTGGCCGCCCTGGGTGACCCAGTAGACGTCCATCTGAAAGAACACCTTGTCGGGATCGGTGTTGGCGATCAGGAAATCCTCGATCAGCTGGTCGGATCCCTGCATCTTTTCAAACTCGAAATTGTGGTTGTGGTACCCGAATTTGATCCCCCGTTTGTTGGCCTCGGCTCCGATTTTATTCAGGAGGTCACACTCTTTCTTCATCACCTCTGCATCTCCGGACCACCTGTACATGGGCAGCACTACGTAGGCACATCCCATGGCCTTGTGGTCATCCAGCAGCTTCCCCCACGATTCCAGGGTGGCGGCCTCATTGTCTGCATCAAACTGAGCCCGGGCATGGCTCGAAATGATGTCCATACCGTATTTTTCCGCAAGCCCGGCATATTCGGCAGGAGAGTATCCTTCGACGGTACCTTCCCGCCCGTTGTAGTTGGAGATCTCCATCACGGTGTAACCGGCATTCTGAAGGGATTCGAAGGCGCCTTCGATATCCGACTCCAGGCCTTTGACTGAATAGGTGGCAATGCCCAGCTGTTTCTTTTTCGCAACAGGTTCGGCAGCTTCAAGAGAGGATGCCAGGAAGATGGCAATCAATACCAGAGAACTGATTTGCACAATATTTTTCATGATTGGTTGGGTTAAGTAGTAAATCTGATGGTTCAACATTCACTTTGATGCCATTTCAGGAGGAAGGTTTAACGCCCCGCCTGATAAAAAAGATACGGCTGAAAGCAGCATGCCATCAGCCGTATCACACGTGGGAAGGAAAAAATCTATTTCATCATGGAAGCTTCCCTGTATGTGAGGCCGGTCAGGGCGATCTCATAGCTTCCCTTGCCGGACGAATGGGCTACTTTGTAGCTGGTGGCGTACCAGCCTGGCTGCTGATAGGCATCAGGTAGTTTAAGGGCCATTTCCTCAACCGGATTGGACAACAGATAATCCCTCGTGATCATGGGCTCCCAGAAAATGAACGCCCCATCGTAGGAACCCCAGATAAAGGTATTGGCAAATACCTCACCGTTCAATTCGGGTGCTTTTGAATCGAGCCAGTGTGCTCCCATCTGGGGAACCCCGCCTTCGGTCTGGAAATAATCTGTCGGTACGTACATTTCATCCGGTGCATGGGCAAAGGCTTCCATGTCTCCGGGTCCGATGCCCATTCGTTCGTCACTGGGTATGATATAGAAATGAAGGTCGAAGTGGGGCAGGTCATACACTCCGGGGGGTTCGTGGCCTGCCGGGTTCCAGTCAAGCAACACATGGGTATAAAAATCTGTTGCCGCTCCCGAAGGCAATTCAAGGACCAAGGCCCGCATCTGATCAGGAAGGTTCTCCAGCACATCTTCCGTCATGGTGACCCCCAGCTCCAGAGGATCCCCGTTGACGTCCTCAATGATGTAGGTGGAGGCCGTTCCGTTTCCAAGGTTGACCGAAGGGCCGAAAAGGGTCTTCGGACCTGTGTCCGGATCGTCATTCTCTTTTTCACATGCGGTTAGGATCAGGGTGGTTGCGACCAACATGATCACTGGTACAAAGTGGTTTGAAATTCTCATAATTGCAATTTTTAATTAAATCAAATAAACACAAAAAGCAACTAAGAGTCAAATATTTAACGTCGCATTTAACAATTAACATTCCACCCCGTAACATCGGATCATTTTATTCGCCAACTTTGCTGCGCAAACACCACATGGAGATGGCCAGAACGGTCAAACCGGCATCCAATAATTTCCTCCGGCCCGGGATCTTCAAGATCCTGATCTGCCTTTACATTTTCTCCGAATTGTAAAGATCCGTTGAACATTGCCGGGGTGCTGCGGATAACCTCCGCCCCGGCCGCGAACCGGGCGCTCACCGCCACACCATTCTTTCACAGCATTTGTTTCAATGATAATAGACGATGGAAGCATACCATGCTTTCCTGAATGAGCTGGTCAACAAGCATACAGGAGATTTATCAGAACATGCCCGGGTCCCCTGGATCTCATACGGGGAATCCCTTGGCAGGGAGGAGGAGCGCCAACAGATCATCGATTCCTTCTCTCCCCGTGTACAGTGGGAATTCAAAGGGACCAAGCCCTGGATCAACAGGATCTCGAAGGGATGCAGGCTGTGCGGGGAAGGGGAGTGGTCCTGCCTGTTTATATCCGGAATGTGCAATGCCCGCTGTTTTTACTGCCCCTCCGCCCAGGACACCGATGATCCTCCCACCACCCAGGGGGTCAGTTTTCAGAATCCGGGAGACTATGCTTTCTACCTGAAGGAGTTCGGATTTCGCGGCTCGAGCTTCAGCGGCGGGGAGCCGCTTCTGGTACCGGAACGGGTGCTGGCATTTCTCAGGGCTGTGAGGGAGAAGGCGTCCGGAGTGGAGTATATCTGGATGTATACCAACGGGATGCTGGCGGATCGTTCGCTCTTCAAACAGCTGGCCGATGAGGGACTGAACGAGGTGCGGTTCGATATCGGCGCAACGGGCTATTCGCTGGATGCCATCGCAAAGGCAAAGGGTGTCATTCCGGTGATCACCGTCGAGATCCCGGCGGTTCCGGAAAAAACCGACACGCTGAAAAAACTTCTTCCTTCAATGGTGAAGAAAGGAGTCACCAACCTGAACCTGCACCAGTTGAGGCTCACCCCTTACAATGCAGGGCGGATGCTGAAGCATTCCTACACCTACCTGCACGGTGAGCACCCCACGGTGCTGGAGTCGGAACTAGCCGCCCTTGAACTGATCCGGTATGTGGATGAAAGCGATCTGGACATCGGGGTGAACTACTGCGCATTTCAATACAAACACAGGTTCCAGAAGGCGGGTTACCGGCGTAAGATCGCCGCCCGTGCCCATCCGGGAAAATGGATCACGGAAAACGGGTATGCGGTGACCCTCTACGGAACGGACAGGGAACTGGATCCCGGCCAGCGGCACTCCATGGTGCAGATACGGAACATGATGCGGAAAAAAGAGCTGGTGGAACTGGATCCGGGATCCAGGGAGGGAGGCTTCGATTATTTCCGGTACCTGGTGTTTTATTTTGAAGGAAGCTCCATCGCTCCACAGGTTTCGCAGGGAGGGCCGGGCCGGGTCCCTTCGGGGAGACCCAGGGGAGGAGAGGTTTTTTCCTACACCACGGCACCCGCATCCTACCCGGTGGTCATACCGCGTGACAGGAACAGGGCATTGAAAAAAATGCTGGATTGCGGGGGTATAGAGATTCCCCGGGATCCGGATCTCTTCAGGATCTGGAAGCACTGGTTCATCGAGCCCGGATTTCGCCCTTATTTCTAGCCATGAGGTATCTGCAAAAGGTTGTCCGGCAGGTAGAGAAGATCTATGCCGACCTGGACCGGGAAGCGATGAATTTCACCGCACGGTCGGATCTCCATTGTCTTCCCGGATGCTCCGCCTGCTGCCTGTATAAGAACATCCGGGCCAGCGTGCTGGAAATGATGCCCCTGGCCTGGCACCTGTACAGCAACGGTCTCCAGGATGAAATCCTGGAAAAGCTGGAAAGAGAACGTTCAGTGTGTGTGCTGCACCGGGTGATGGAGACGGGTGCGGGTTCAGGGGGATGCCTTTTCTATGAACAGCGTGCCCTGATCTGCAGGCTCTTCGGGAATGCAGGCATCCGAATCAAAGATCATCAGATCGCCATCTATACCTGCCGGATCATGAAGACGGAACATGCCTCCCAGTTTGGCCGGACACTGGAGCGGATCCAGAAAGATCTGCCCATCCCGATGGCACAGGATTACCAGACCCGGCTCGATGTGATCGATTTCGCGCTGGCCAGTGATATCCAACCCATCAACCATGCGATAAGGAAGGCGATGGAGAAGGTCTCTTTCCATTTCAGGGGATATCCCAGGCCCAGGGAGATCCGAAGGGCGGGGTAGAATGGGAGGTCAGATCGTTTTTCTTCCGTCGAGGGTGCCTTTCAGGCGCGCCACCACATCCTCCAGTTTTTCGATGTCATCGCGGATACCCTTGTAGGGATTGCCTTTGGAATCCGGATCCTTTGACCTTCCGGAACGGGTCACCTTTTTCATGTTGTCCAGGATCCGGGTCCCCTTGTTCTCCAGAAGATACCGGTCGATGGCTTCAATGTCCTCCCTGTCCAGGGCGAACCATCCCCCGCGGATCCGCTTGCTTTCGAACTGTTTGTGCAGCCGTTTCTCATGGTACCCGTTCTTTTCGATCTTGTATACCCTGAACAGCTGCAGCTCAATGGGCGAATGGGTGTCGATGACGGCAAATCTCCGGTAGATGTCCGAGGATTTCCCGATCATAAAACCGATCTCCGAATAGATCAGGTAGAGGAAGGATTTCATGGTCCGCTGTTCTGCAACCTTCAAAAATAGCAATTCCTCCCCGAAATGTAAACATTTACAGCTTATTGAATGACAATCCTCCGCACCCAGCGCTGTTCATCCCTGCGAATATGGACCACATAGATCCCTTCGGGCTGGTCTTCCAGGGAAAGGGTGACCAGGTCTGCGGCCCCGTATCCGGCTTCGAATACCTTCACCCCGGAGATGGAATGTACGGTTACATGGATTGCTGATCCTGCCGGATTCGGCCCGTTGAACCTGATGGTAAGGGGACCGTCTGTGGGTACGGGGTAGAGGGTGAGCTCCTGTCCGGGATCGCCTGCCTGGACCGGTTCCTGCACCGCAATGGAGGTCATGACATTGGTGGCCCTGGGGGTGGGGGAACCCAGGTACTCCAGGATGCTGCTTCCGTCAGGGTACCTTCCGAATGTTTTGTTCCGGGCCTGGATGCCGAAAGCAAGCCTGTCGATCACATGCATCTCGGAGCCGATCTGCTGCATCAGCACCACCTCTTCACCCTCCTTGTCCAGTTTGAAATCGGTATGGAGCGGCCCCTCTTCCGGTTCCCCGTCCGCAAATACCAGCAGGTAACCGCCGGAGGGCAGGATGGTCGTTTCGGGCCGGTCCGAAGGAAATGCCCACGGGCCGGTGGCCGGATAGGTATCTGAAAGGAACAGACCGGCAAGATCCACCTCCCCGGGCCCCGCATTGTACAGTTCGATCCAGTCCTCGTATTCCCCTGCCTCGTCCTGCTCGCCGTCCACATTGCTGGCCATCACTTCGTTGATAAAGATCTGTTCCACCCGGTTGGTATCGGCCATCAGTACGGCCCGGACCAGCGCATCCCCCTGCAGTTCCAGCTGAAGTTCCTGTTCGGGCACCGTGGTGGTATCCGCGATCCCCCTCCGGTGGGCAACCAGTTCCAGGTCAAAACTGAGGTCGGAACTGGTCACCGAAGCCTGGTGGACCTCCACGGCCACCACATTTTCCCCCCTGGTGAACAAGCCGGGATTGATGGGATAGGTGTACCAGTAGGTTTCTTCGGGATTGTCCTGGGAGATTTCGGCCAGGGAGTACCCGCCCACATAGTAGCGGTTGAGGTTGTTACGGATCACCTCCACCCCGTTCACAAATACACGCGCCCCGTCATCCCTCAGCAACCGGAGGGTGAGGCGCCTGATGGTGTCGGGGTCATCCAGGGTGAGTGTTTTCCTGAACCAGGTGGTGATGATCTTGTTGCCGGGATCCCCTCCGAAATCAATAACAGTCTGTTCGTCCGAATCGCCATACCCCAGTTGCGCCTGCCCCGAGGGCCACAGGCTGTCGTCGTACCCCACATTCCTCCAGGAGTCATCCGGAATTTCCCGGGTGACCAGGTATTTCCATGTATCCCCTGCGGGGATCAGGGCTGTGTCGGACATGGAGGCGGTGGCCACTTCCCAGTGAGAGAAAATGTACCCTGGTTCCTCAATGACGGAAAGGGTGAGCTGTTCGCCCCCGGAGAACGTCCCTGAATAGGGAAGCTCCGGGACCAGGCTTTCGCCGGAACGGATGGACCCGGTCCCGGCCGGTTCCAGTGCCAGTTCAAGTCCGGCGTAGCCGGTGATGCCGAAATATGCGTTGAGGTGCTGCATGGCCGCCTCGTGCCTGGCATCCACAAAGTCGCGGATCACCTGCACATTGGTTTGCCATTCTTCCACCGACTGGAAAATGGGGGCCACCCAGGTATTGTCCGGAAGGGATGTTTTCTGTCCTCCCCAGCGCTCGATATGCCGCGGAAGTTCGGGCATCAGCTCCGCCTCCATCTCATCGATGATGCCGTGCATCCGCTCCCTGGAGAAATGGGTGGTGGAGAACAGCGCGAACCGCTGGATGAATTCATCCCGGAAGCTCTGATTTTCAAGCAGCCTCCGGAAGAGGTAGGTGGACCAGGGGGGATTGGGCCAGTCACACCCGCAATCCACCTCGGTGGCCTCCTCCATGATATCGGAGAAATACTCCTTGAACATATGGTCCAGGTCGTACAGGATCCACCGCCAGCGGTTGTGGGGACCTGAGGGCATGCGCCAGAACTTGATGTTGTTCCCCGGCCAGTCCCTTCCTCCCAGAAAGATCTGGATGATCTGGTAATTGATGTACTCGTCCACTTCCATCTGGGTCCTGATGTACTGGTAGTGGGCATCCTGGCTGATGTCGTTGTTCCGCAGGTAGTCGATCATGGCGTTGTAATGGTCCGCACTCCCGGCCAGGACGTTCCACGGCTCTTCCGGGTTTTTTGTCAGCAGCTCCACCGAATCGGGATCCACCCCGTAGTTGTTGGCCAGGTACGCCTCATTGACCTTCTCCCTCAGGTTATGGATCCCCCAGTACTCCCCGTTGATATAGACCACGACCGGACGGTGGGCCTGCATGTCCACATCGATCACGTCCTTGACCACCGTGGCGGTCAGGGGATCCCGGATCATGGTAAAGGGCTGGTCATCGGCCCCGGCCCGCAATACGAAGGATTCATATTCATCGGCCGCTTTATCGGGGAAAAGCCGGTAGTTGAAGCTGGAGGTCTCATACTCCTTCCGGGCGAACAGGGCCAGGGATTTGATGGGATAACGGACCCTGGAACACCCGCCGAAGATCTTCACCCCGGCCACCTGGTTGAGCCCCACCGTTCCGTCCTTCTCGATCAGTTCGATATTGACGGGTCGCTCCCAGTCCATGTTCACATTATGGGGCACTTCCGTGCAATAACCCGGAACGCCTGCGGTTCCGATGACATAAATGCCCGTTTCATCACTGAAGAAATGGTCCGGATCAGTGACCAGTGATACCACCGGCAGGTTCTGCTGCTCTCCGATGAAATAGGAACGGGTCACCGCAGGAGCGTTCAGCATGCCTGCGGAAAAACTCCTTGCACGCACCACCGTGGTGGATGAGATCTGGATTGGCGCACTGTAGAGGGGAGAAGAGGTCGAAGGGTCGGTTCCGTCAAGGGTAAAGCGGATATCTGCCTCCGGGGTGGCGGAGGTGAGGGAAATGGAGACCGGACCCGCATAGAAACCGCTTTCCAGGGAGAATTGCGGTGGTCCGGTAATCCCGGCAACCAATTCGTTCCCGTTCCTGCCTCCCGGTGTGGGAAGGTTGAAGAACCCGAATATGGCCGGATCGCTGCCGCTGCGGCCGTAGGATATATCGGTCAGCTGGACAGGGTAAGTAAAGGCGTCCTCCACGGTCTGGCCCGGGTTGACCAGCAGAATCGTTTCTCCCTCCTTGGAGAGTTTGAATCCGGCCCGCCCGTTCAGTCC
>CAZNSZ010000018.1:8239-59185 GCA_964575865.1 uncultured Bacteroides sp.
TAGCCATTGTTTTCGTTAAATCATGTATACGGGGAAAGCGGAAATTGGTTCGGGCCGTGGTATTCAGGAAACTGATGGAAAACAGAAGGAATTTGGCTAACTTGCTTCTGATTCAAAAAAACGAACCAATGAAGCATATCTGGAACAAGGTGATGGCAGTAATGATCGGCGTTGCATGCACAATGCCTGTATTGGCCGATGAGGAAGAACCGGGATGGCCCAGGAGAATAGAAGGGGAGGGCGGCACGGTGGTGATCTATCAGCCGCAGATCGAATCCCTGACCGCAAACAAACTGGAATCGAGGGCGGCAGTCTCCGTGACAAGTGCGGAATACCCCACACCGGTGTTCGGCGCCATGTGGTTCGATTGCAACATCTCCACGGACCGGGACGAGCGGATCGTCCGGTTGATCGACCTGAAGGTGTCGGCCGCCAAATTCCCAGACCTGGAGGAGGGGGATGTGGAGAAGCTCAGCGCCTATCTGGAGAAGGAGGTCCCTGAATGGGATATGGAGCTTTCCCTGGACCTGTTGCTGGCGGACCTGGACCTGAGCGAGACCCAGCTCGCCCGTTCTGAGGAGCTGAACAATACCCCTCCGGAGATCATCTACCGGGAATCGCCTTCGGCGCTGATCCTGGTGGACGGGGACCCCATTTTCGAAAAAATCGATAAAACCAGTTACGAGCGGGTGGTCAACACCCCTTTCTTCATCGTAAAGGATACAAAAAAAGGAGAATACTTCATCAAGGGTGGGGAACACTGGTACACTTCCCAGAATGCGGTGGAGTGGGTGTATACTGAAAAAATCCCGGGCAAACTGGAGCAGATCGCCGAAGAAGCACTGGCAGAGCAGGAACTGGCAGACGCACAGGAAGCAGGGGGTCAGGGAGAAGGGGAGGCTGAGGACCCGGCAGAACCCGTAATCCCCGAGATCATCCTGCGGACCGGACCCGCCGAACTGATCCAGTCGGACGGAGAACCCCAGTTCTCGCCCATCGAGGGGACCTCCGTCCTGTATGTGACCAACTCGGCCGATGATATCCTGATGAACATCGAGACCCAGGAGTATTTCATCCTGGTATCGGGAAGGTGGTACAAATCCTCCTCCCTCCGTGAGGGACCCTGGAACTTCGTGGACCCGGATGAGGTGCCCGTGGCATTTGCCGAGATCCCGTCCGAATCGGAGATGGGATCGGTAAGGGCCAGTGTGGCGGGAACCCAGGAGGCCAAGGAGGCCGTGCTGGAGAACCAGATCCCCCAGACCGCGGAGGTGGACCGGAACGAGGCCAGACTTGAGGTCAGTTACGACGGCAATCCCAAATTCGAGCCCATCAAGGGCACCTCGATGCAATATGCGGTCAATACCGACAAATCGGTGCTCCTGATCGAGAACCGGTATTATTGCTGCGACAATGCCATCTGGTTCGAATCGGGTTCCCCGTCGGGCCCGTGGACGGTGAGTACCTTCGTTCCCGAAACGGTCCAGGAGATCCCGCCCGAATCGCCTGTCTACAATGTCAAGTATGTCTACATCTACGACTACACCCCTTCGGTGGTCTATGTGGGATATACCCCCGGTTACGTGCACTCATATGTGTACCGGGGATGCGTCTATTACGGGACAGGGTATTACTACAGGCCCTGGTACGGGAGGTACTACTACCCCCGGCCGGTCACCTACGGATTCAACGTCCACTGGAACCCCTATACCGGATGGGGCTTTTCATACGGAGTATCCTACGGATGGATGACCTTCGGCTGGCACTCTCCCTATTATGGCTGGTGGGGTCCTGCCGGATACCGGCACGGCTATCACTATGGCTACCGTCACGGATACAACTACGGATATCGTGCAGGTTATTATGCGGGACAGCGTGCAGCGGCCAGACCAACCCCCTACCCAAACAGGCAAAGGGCCTCCAACAACATCTACAACAACCGCTCACAGGGGGTCCGCCGAACCGGGAACACCACCTATGATCCACGGACAGGCAACCGGGTGGCTACCACTGACCGTGCCGGTAGGCCTGTCGCCCAGCCTGCCGACCGCGCCAACAATGTGTACACCGACCGGGACGGCAACGTCTACCGGAGGGATGGCGATCAGTGGAACAGGGTGGACAACAGCCGGCCCTCCTCAGGAAGCCGGCCCGATTCCAGGCCTTCTCAGCCCACCACCCGTCCCTCTGATCCGGGAGCCCGCCCATCTGATCCCGCGACCCGTCCTTCACAACCGTCAGCCAGGCCCTCGGAGCGGCCGGGACAGCCCGCCACCCAACCCTCGGCTCGTCCTGCCCAGCCTTCCACACAGCCATCGGCCAGACCTTCGGATCGCCCTGGTCAGCCTGCCACCCAGCCGTCGGCGCGTCCCGCACAGCCCTCCACCAGGCCAGGTTCGGTCCCCAACAACCTGAACCAGGATTACAACTCCCGGAACAGGGGAGCGGAACGGTCGCAGCAGTACAACCAGAACCGGCAGAATTACCAGTATTCAAGACCGGCACCGTCAAGCAGGCCTTCACCCTCGGCACGCCCTGCCCAGACACCGGGCAGGTCGAGCGGCAGCGGGTCTTCAGGAGCCAGGCGCAGGTAGCAGGTCTGAGTTAGCCGGTCGGGGTAGATGGTCGGAGTTGGCCGATCGGAGGTAGCCGGTCGGGGTAGCCGGTCGGAGGTAGTCTCCGGGTGTCAGCCGGTGCGGCCGGGGAATGGATTTTATAATGCGGAAAAGGAACATATCAGGAGGGAAATCCCGCCCGGGGGCAGGGAGGGGACTGGTGTGGCTGCTTCTTATCTGGCCGGTCACCAGCCTTCCTCTTATAGCTCAGAACCAGCCAACCAACCCTCCCATTACGGATCAGACCCCGGTGACCTTCAGCCTGGACCTGGAGCCTTTACTGGAGGAGCAGCTGTTTGTCCCCGCCAGGGGGGACCGGGTGTTCGTGGCGGGCGAATTCAACGGCTGGAACAGTGCCGGATCCGAATTGCTGCCGGGCAGGGATTCAACCCGCTATGCGGCGACCTTTGTTCTGGATGGCGCGCCGGGGGATACGCTGGCCTACAAATATGTCATTGCCAGGGGAGGGGACCGGTATTTCTGGGAGATCAAGCCCGATCCTTCCAATCCACCTGACGGGAACCGCACACTTCAACTGACCGGTGACTCCCTGGCGCTCCCCCCGGTCAGGTTCTGCTTTGACGAATATTTTTCTTTCCCTGTCACCTTCAGCAGGAATAAGCTGGTGACCGACTTCGATACCATCCGGGCCATGCTGGAGCGGATCCATCCCGCCCTCTATGACTACACGGGAAAACCCGGAATGGACAGTGCCTTTGACCATGCCAGGGATCAGTTGCAGGAAGGAATGACTTTCAGGGAGTACTACACCCTGCTATCCGGGGTGATGGCCCGGATCGGGTGCGGCCATTCGAGCCTCTGGATACAGGGGGATTACTGGAAATCTGCTCCTGATGCCTTGTTTCCGCTGAAGCTTTACCTGGCTCCCGGCGGTGCATGGGTGAGGGGGCATTATGGTGACACGGCTGAAGTGGCTCCCGGAAGCCGGATTCTTTCCATCAACGGGGTGCCCATGGAACAGGTCGTCTCCCGGTTGGAGGGATTCACCTCCGCTGACGGATTCAACGCTTCCTACAAACGGCACATGGTGGGGAAGAATTTCTCCAGGAAGTATGCCCTGGCATACGGATTCCCGGGGGAGTTCCGGATCATTGTACAGGATCCCGGAAGCGACCATGTCCGGGAAGTAAGCCTGGAAGGTGTTCCGGCCTCTGAGATCGACCGGCAGGCTGCCACTTCCGGTGAAATGTCCTTCAGGTTCCTGGAGGGAGGCCGCGTTGGGGTCCTGACCATTCCCACCTTCGGATATTACGACCGGGTGGATGAGTTCCATGCCTTCATGGACAGTGTTTTCCGGGAGATCGGGAAACACGGCACCGGGCACCTGATCATGGACCTGAGGGGGAACTCGGGCGGGGATCCCTTCTGTGCCGCTTACCTTTTCTCATACCTGGAGCACGCTCCGTCCCCGTATTTTGAGGAGCATTACGGAAGGTATGATACCCTGGCGCTGCCGCTGCCACAGCCGGCCGGCCATTTCAAAGGAAAACTCTATACCCTCATTGACGGGGGCGGGTTCTCCACCACGGGACATTTCTGTGCCCTGCTGAAATATCACGGGATCGGTACCTTTATTGGAGAGGAGACCGGTGCGACCTATACCTGCACCGGCTCTGCGATGTATCCCACCATGGAACAGACCCGCATCATTCTGGGAACGGCCCGCAACCGCCGGTACACCGCTGCAGTGAAGGGCATGGATCCCCGCCGGGGGATCCTGCCGGACCATCCTGTGTTCCTCTCCCCGGAGGATCTGGTGACGGGCAGGGATGCAGTGCTGGATTTTGCACTATCTTTGGCGGAATGACCAAAGCTGGATTGGAATGACATCGCGTGAAAGGCTGGACACCGTTCTGAGCGGCGGCATCCCCGACTGCGTACCCGTGGCCCCCGATTTCTCCAACATGATCCCGGCCAGAAGGACCGGAAAGCCCTTCTGGGACCTCTACCTGTACAACGATCCGCCCATCTGGGAAGCATATATTGAAACGGCAAAGTATTTCAATATCGATGCAGTGATGGACGGCTACTTTCCAATCCGTTACCCCTCCGACCTGGATCCTGACGAGCCCGCCTGGGAGACCTTCATCGTATACCGGGACCCCGGCAGGATCGTCACGCAACAGTCGGCTTTAAAAAAGGGATCAAGGATCTGGAAGGAGACCGTGGATGTGTATTACGTGGCCGATCCGCCCACCGAGGGGGTGAAGCCGGCATCGCTGGGACTTCCCCTGGTTCCTGACCGGTTTGAGCCGCTGGAAGGGGTCCGGGAAGTGGACCGGGGGCCGGCGGGACTCAAAAGGGTCCGGCAACTGATGGGGGACCAGGGCATGGTGGGGATTGAACTGATCTCCTCACGGGCGCTGACCAGCGTGGAGGCCATTTACAGCTATTACGAGCACCCGGAAATGCACGAGCAATGGGCCATGGAACGGGTGGAGAAGGTGGAGCGCCGGTTCCGGGACATCATGGAGATGGAAGTGAAGCCCGACTTTATCTGTGTGGGAGGATCCGGCACCCTGGTCTTCCAGACCATGGAGATCTTTCAGCAGCTGGCCTATCCTGCGGTGAAGCGGGGAATCGAACTGGCCACGGAAGCCGGATTTTACACCCATATCCACTCCTGCGGGCCGGAAAAGGAGCTGGTTAAACTGATGGCGGAGGAGACCACCCTGACCGTGATCGATCCCCTGGAGATCCCTCCCATGGGGGACTGTGACCTGGCTGAGCTGAAGCGGCTCTATGGCGACAGGATCGTGCTCAAGGGAAACCTGCACACCACCTCGGTGATGTTGAATCCCGATCCCCGGGTGGTGATCGAAGCTTCCCGGAAGGCCATCGACGAAGCGGCAGAGGGCGGAAGGTTCATCCTGTCAACGGGGGACCAGTGCGGGAGGGATACCCCCGACGAGAACCTGTTCGCCATGGTCGAGACAGCACGGACCTACGGCCGGTATTGAACCCGGAGGCCCCTATTTGCTCAGGTCCAGCAGCTCCACCTTCCTGAAATCAAAGGGATGGCTCTCCGCCTGCAGGGCGATGTAACCCGAAGCGACAGGCGTCCCGTCCGGCAGGGGATAGCCCTCCGGTCCGTTCCCGCCTCCGACCTGTGGCTGGGAATAGGTCAGCACGGTGTCTCCGTTCACAATGTGGTGGATGATGCTGTCGCCATAGACCACCAGTTCGAAGGTGACCCACTGTTCCCCCCGGTAAGTCTCCGAGGTGGAGTTGATGCAGTGCTGGGTCACCAGTTCCCCGTCGATCACCACATTGGTCCCCGGGGTACACAGGTTTCCGGTGGTGCGTTCGGCATCGTCATATCCCCCAAGAAGCTGGGCTTCAATGCTGACGGGAAATTGCTGGTCCAGTAAAATGGATTCGGGTGACTGGCAATGGAACATCACCCCGTTGTTCCGGAAGGCCCACTCGGCTCCTCCTTCCACCTGTTCCCCCACCACCCGGTATTCCACACGCAGTTTGTAATGGGAAAAGGGAGTATTGTAATAGATGTGTCCGAATTCCCCGTTGAACTGGTCGTAGTTGTCATAACGGACCTTCAGCAGGCCGTCTTCCACGCGGAAGGTATTGAGGTAATTCTCGTTAATGGGAAATCCGGTCATCTTGATGGTCCAATCGTTCAGGTCCTTGCCGTTAAAGAGCTGGATCCACTCTTCACCGGGTTCGTTTTCGGCCTGGGCGGAGCCAGTGCTGCCTTTTTGCCCGCAGCCGGCCAGGAGGATCATCCCGGACACCAGGATGGAGAGGAGGCGGATGGATGTGGTTTTCATAGGTTGTGGCGGTTTTGGATTATTCCCGTAAATGTACGAAATGTTGTCAAAGTCTGGGGGGGCTATATTTCAGCCAGCATGATTGCTCCGGCTCAGGCTGTCCGGAGTTCCCGGTACTCCCTGAAGGTGATGAGTTTACGGCGCTCCTCATCCCAGAGCCGGAACCGCACGGCCCTCAGGCTGTCGAGGAACCTGACCGGCTCGATCTGCTGGAACAGGGCATTCTCCCTCTGGCACTTTTCCAGCTTGTAGTTGGGGATCTTCGGGCCGAGGTGGTGGATGTGGTGAAATCCGATGTTCCCCGAGAACCATTGAAGAATGCGGGGGAATTTCAGGTAGGAGCTTCCCTCCATGGCCATCTGCCGGTAGTCCCATTCCTCATTCCGGGTCCAGATCACCTGATCGAACTGGTGCTGCAGATAGAACAGCCAGGAACCGGCCGCAGTGGCCAGGTAGATCACGGGCAGCTGAATGAGCAGGAAGGCTTTCCATCCCATCAGCAGGATCACGAGGGTGCACCAGGCGGCGATGATCAGGTTGGTCAACAGGATTCCCTGCTTCTCCTTTCTGTTCATTTTCTTCCTGGGAATCCTGTAGAAAACGACGAAAAAGAAAAAAGGGCCGATCAGGAAAAGGATGACCGGGTGGCGGTAGAGCCGGTATAGGAACCGCTCCCCTTTGCTCATTTTTTCATATTCTTCGCAGGTTACGGTCCAGACGTCGCCCCACCCCCTGCGGTCCAGGTTCCCTACGGTGCGGTGGTGCATGGCATGGTCGTTGGTCCAGTACTCATAGGGCGTGAATACAAGGCTTCCGAGCAGGGTGCCCACGATCCGGTTGGCGCGCCCTGACCTGAAAAACGATCCGTGGCCGCAATCATGGAAGATGATGAAGATCCGCACCAGGAACCCTGCCGCCAGGACCGAAAGGGCCAGGGTGAGCAGGTATGAGATGCTGAGAGAGAGGTACATGAGGTACCAAAGCAGGAGATAGGGGCCCAGGCTGTTGATGATCTGCCAGATGCTCATTCTGATATCCGGCCTGTTATATTTCCCGACAACCTCCACCCATGTTTTCATATGGCAAAGGTAGGGGAACCTGCGGGAATCTTTCTCTTTTGCCCGTGGTATTTGGAATATGGGGATAAAAAGAAGGTTGCAGGGATGGCCGGGATTTTTCAAATGATTAATTTTCGGAATGTTTTTGCGCCGCATCCATACCTCGCTGCCAATCCTGTTGTTCCTGCTGCAGGGATGGGGTTTTGGACTGCTGGCCCAGCCCTATATCATCCAGGGGACCATCGAAGATGCGGAGGAGGGGAAGGTCTATCTGGCTTCCTATTACGGGGACCGGTTCACGGTGGTGGACAGCCTGGAATCTGCATCGGGATTCTTCTATTTCATGCTCGGGGAAGAGGTGCCGGCAGGCATCTACCGGATCATTTTTACGACCAGGGAGGAGGGGGTGCTCAATGAGAACCGCTTTGTGGAATTCATTTTCAACAGGGAGAATTTTGAGGTGGTGGTCGAAGGCGGACCGCAGGGTCCGGAGCCCCTGTTCGAGAATTCGGCGGAGAATGAGGCCTACACCCGGTTCATGGCCTATGAACTGGAGTACGAGGCTGCCGTGATGGCCCTTTACAACCGCCTGTTCATGCAACGGAAGGGCTGGTGTGACAGTGTAAGCGCGGCACAGTATGATGAGCTGCAGCAGCACAGGGAGCGGTTCATGGACTCCCTGTCGGCCCGTTATCCCGGCCGGTATGCCGTCCGGATCATGAATGCGTTCCGATCCCCTTTCACGCCGGGGACCATGACCCACCAGGAGCGGATCGACACCCTGAAGGTCTCCTTCTTCGACCATGCACGGATCGATGATCCGGCCCTGCTGTATGCGCCTGTCTACAGCTTCAAACTGATCGATTACCTCTCCCTGTTCAAGGTGGACACCCTGACCCTTTCGGAGCAGGAGCAGGAATTCATAACGGCGGTGGACCAGATCATGGACCATGTCTCCCCGGGGCCCGAATTGCGCAGTTTCGTGGTGGACTTTTTAATGGATGGATTCGAGATGCTTGGTATGGAGCAGGTACAGATGCACCTGTCGGAGAACTACCTGGATGCCTCCTGCGAGACCGATATTGCCGGACTGGTGCAGGAGCGGATGGACGGAACCCGCCTGATGTCAGCGGGAAGGACCGCACCCGATTTCGTGATCATGGACACGGAAGGGAGCAGTCACCGCCTTTCTATGCTGGAGCGGCCCTACGTGCTGGTGGTCTTCTGGGCCAGCAGCTGCATCCACTGCCGGGAAACCCTCCCGGAACTAAAACAGTGGTACGAAAATGAAAACGACATCGGCCTGGAGGTCCTGGCCATCTCCATCGATACCACCACGGCGGATTTCGAACGTTATCTGGGGGAGCTTCAGCCCCCGTGGATCACCGCGCATGATCCCCTGGGATGGAACGGAAGGGTGGCCACACAGTACCATGTCTACGCCACCCCGACCATGCTGCTGATGGACCGGTACCGGAAGATCCTGGCCCGGCCGGGAAATTTCAGGCAGTTCCAGCGGTCGGTCCGTAAACTGGAATAACATCAGCGGCTGAACCTGACACATATTTCAAGGGTATTCTCATTCAACACCGGCACTCATTCATCCGGGTCCGGTCGGCGTCATCGGGTAAACCTGCCGGCGGATTCCTGCCAGGCTTCCTCCCAGTCTTCATATAGTTTCGGAGTGAAACCGCTCCCGAACCAGACCGGCATGCCCCGCTCCCGGAAATAGGGGTGTTCCACGGTGGCGACCCTTTCAAGCGATTCAAAATAGAGGGGAAGGCGGTCCGAGTACCCGATATAGATACAGTGATCCCCCTCAGGAACGCGGGGGGCCCACATCATAAAGGCATCGTTGAAACTGGTTACATCCGGGTATCCGGGACCGGGGCGGTGGTAGAGCGCTGCTCCGGCCATGCCGTAGTTCTCCCCGTAGACCAGGGTGCGGGCCTTTACTGAGTCTTCCAGGGTGTCATAAAAGGCCCAGACCTTCTGCCCCAGCTCCTCCCATCCCACCATATCGGCATAATCCTGGGGCAGATCGTGCACCTGTCCGTCCTCCCATTTCAGCATAACGTCGATTCCCCGGTCCAGCTGCCTGCGGTCATACTCCACCATCCGTTCCGGGGCATAAATGGGAAGGCTGAAAGGCAGGATGAACAGTGCCGATCCCACCAGGAAAGCGGCAACAACGGCGGCTCTCCACCTGCGGGGTTTCCGGCTCCAGCGTTCCCAGGCGATCCCCCCGAAAACCACCAGCACCGTATAGGCTGCAATGGTGTAATAGAATTTCCCCCGAAGCAGGATGATCAGCAGAAGGGTCAGCAGGAACGCCCAGGCGAACAGCCTGTAGCGGCGGTGTTCCCGCTGCACCACCAGCCAGACCAGTCCCCCGGCCCAGACAGGCAGGGCCGGCAGGTGCATGAACACCTGGGCGGTGAGGAAATCTTTCATCAGCACATTGCCAAGCTGGGTCTCCTGGAGTTCAGTCATGTGGCTGATCACCGGCCACTGGTGCTGGTACTGCCACCAGAGGTTGGGCAGGATCACCAGCAGCCCCCCTGCCAGGGTGAGCGGGAGGAAACGGGACCACAGCAGGGCCCGGTGCCGGCTGATGACCAGTGCCGCCAGCAGGGCCAGGGCATAGAAGATGACCGCATATTTGTTCAGCCAGCCCAGGCCGAGCACCGGGATCAGCCAGAGCAGCTGGCGGGGGTCCTCCCGTTTTACCATCCGGAAGACCACCACCACGGCAAGCAGCCAGAACAGGTGATTGAAGACCACGGGCTGCAGGAGCGCTGCAGGGCGGAGAAAGGCGGGGGAGAGCAGGTAGGCGCCCATCCCGATCAGCTGGGCCCGGGTCCCGCCCTTCAGCTGGCGGATAAGCCAGCCCACGATAAATATGGCTGCCGTCCCGGCAAGGGCGGGAAGGAGCCTGACTGCCAGCACCGCGTCTCCCCAGAGGGAGGTATGGATCCGGATCAGAAGGGCCAGCAGGGGCGGGGTGCTGTAGTACCCCCAGTCCAGGTGTTGCGACTGGGCCAGGTAGAGGTAGGCATCCCTTTGCAACCCGTACTGTGTGGCGGTGAGCAGGTGGACCACCAGCTTGGTGACCGTGAAGGCCAGAATGACCCGGTACTCCCGGATCCATCCTGTGATTTTATCCATGGCTTGCATTCATTTTCAGCCTTTTGAAATAATCTTTGGAAGCCCTCATCACCGAAGGGGAGAGCAGCAGTGCGGAGATCATGGTGGGAAAGGCCATCATGGCGTAGGCCCCGTCAAAGATACCCACCACCGTTCCCAGGGTGGCGGTGGCCCCCACCGGGATGGTCAGGATATAGAACCACTTGTAAAGAAAGCTGTAGCGGGTCCCGAAGATGAAGGAAAAACATTTGGTCCCGTAATAGGGGAAGGAGAGCATGGTGGAAAGGGCGAAGATGGTGACACAGACCGTCAGCAGCAGGGCGCCGAATCCGGGCAGTGCCGTTTCGAATGCTTCGGCGGTCATGCTGATCCCGTCCACCTCACCCAGGTTCCACACCCCGGTGATGATCAGCGCCAGTGCGGTCATGGTGCATACCACGATGGTGTCCACGATGGGGCCCAGCATGGCCACCAGTCCTTCCCTGACCGGTTCGTTGGTCTTGGCCGCCCCGTGCGCCATGGGAGCGGTCCCGATCCCCGCTTCATTGGAGAAGGCCGCCCTGCGGACCCCGGTGACCACCAGGGCCCCCAGCGATCCCCCCAGCACCGATTCGGCCGTAAAGGCGTCCCGGAAAATCAGGGCAAAACTGGGCACGATCCGGTCGGTGTTTGAAAAGATGATAAAAAGGACCGACAGCACATAGAGCCCCACCATCAGGGGGACCATCCTTCCGGTCACCTTTCCGATCCTCCGGATCCCGCCGAAGATCACGATCCCCACCACTACGGCCACCAACAGCCCGGAGAAGAGGTTGGTCACGAAGCCGGCGGATACCCCGTAGGGGATGAGCACCACGTCGCGGACGATCTGGGTCAGCTGGTTCACCTGGAACATGGGCAGCACCCCGATCATACCCATGAGGGAGAAAAAGATGGCCAGGGGTTTCCAGTTCCTTCCCAGTCCCTCCACGATCACATACATGGGCCCGCCCTGCAGCTCCCCGGAGGAGTCCCTTCCCCTGTAGAGCACCGCCAGGGTACAGGTGAAATATTTGATGGTCACCCCCAGTATGGCACTGACCCACATCCAGAAAATCGCCCCCGGTCCCCCCATGCTGATGGCCAGGGCCACCCCGCTGATGTTCCCCATTCCCACGGTGGCCGCAAGGGCGGTGGAGAGGGCCTGGTAATGGTTGATCTGTCCCGGTTCGTCAGGGTTGTCGTAGCGTCCCCTCAGGATGGCGATGGAATGCCTGAGGTACCGGAGGGGAAGCATCCGGGAATAGATCAGGAAGAAAAGGCCTCCGCCAAGCAGGAGGACCAGCAGGGGTGTTCCCCAGGCCAGGTCCGAAAAACCGGTGATCCATTTTTCCGTGAGGCTGATGGTCGTTTCCGAAGGATTCACTGCCGCTTCCTGCATGCCGTTCCGGTGTTAGTCCATGATGCCCATCTTTTTCATGAGGAAGGAGGCATTCATGTTGGTGGCGATCCCTTTACGGATGGTATAGTCGAAGGTGAGCTCCATTCCATGGATATAGCTTTCAAAACAATAGTTGACCACTTCGCCGGGGTGCTGCTTCTCCAGCTCTCCCAGAGAGAGATCGTGGGTGGCGATGAAACAGCGCACGGGGTAGCGGATGGCACGCCGGATGAGCCCCTCCGACCCCTTCTTTTTATCGGTGGTGTTGGTCCCTTTCAGCACCTCGTCCAGCAGGATCATCAGGGATTCGCCCTTCTCCATCCGCTGCACGATCACCTGCAGTTTCCTGATCTCCGCCAGGAAATAGGACTCCTCGTCCTTCAGGGAATCGGCCGTCCGCATGCTTGAACAGAGTCCCATGTAAGGGGTCCGGAAGACGGCAGCACAGACGGGACAGCCCGTGTAGGCGAGCACCAGGTTGACCCCGAGGGAACGGAGAAAAGTGGATTTTCCTGCCATGTTGGCCCCGGTGATCACCACCACTTTTTCGCTGTCGATCCGCAGGTCATTGTCCACCCGTTTCCGGTCCGGAATCAGGGGGTGTCCCAGCTCCCTCAGTTCCAGCTCCTCCTGCTCCAGATCTTCTTGCGAAAGTTCCTTTTCTTCCTTCTTCTCCGTTCCAGGCTTCATCTGTTCCTGTGATCTGCGGCTCGAACCCAGTTCGGGGAGTGTGAAGGAGGGGTGGTTGTAGGAAAATCCCCCCAGGCTCACCATGGCATCGGTCCATCCGATCAGTTCGATCCATTCCAGGATATGCCGGCTGTTCTTTTCTTTCCAGTTTTCAAGGAGCCTGATCATAATGAAGTCGAACAGGAACAGGCCGTTCAGGATGGCCCCCAAAAGCATGTTGAGGCGCTGGTCAAACAAATTGAGCAGCCTGGAAAGGGCGGCCACCTCCCGCATTCCTTCCGAGGCGTGCCTGGCCTTCTCCTGCAATTCTGAATGTTCGAAGGGTTCCCCTGCGATATGGCCCAGCAACCTGGCGTAACCTTCCAGCAGCAGGTGTTTACGGGATACAGCCGCCTGGTACTGATTGGTGCGCATGAGGTATGGCGACAGGATGGAGAAGTTCACCAGCGACACCGTCAGAAGTCCCCAGATGCTCACTGCTCCCAGGATCAGTCCGGTCACCATCCCCAGCGAAAGGGCGCTCATCACCAGCGCCAGGTAAAAGAGCCATCCCTGGGAGCGGATATAGGCGCGGTCGTTCACCCAGCGCGAGAGGTCGTCCCGGTCCCCGGGTTCCTCCATGACCGTCCGTCCTTTGCCGGTATAGAACTGCCTGAAATCCAGTCTATTTATTAGATCTCCGACGATCCCCTGCCGGTGCAGGACATCGTCCGGTCCGTCCGGTTCGGTGGTGAGCCGATCTGCCAGTATCTCCTCCCCGCGCAGGGTGCTGGTCCGGTTGAGGTACTGGAACAGGGATCCCGGTCCGAAAAGATCCAGGTCATGGGACCAGGCATGGGCGGGATCGGCAAATTTCCCTCCGTCGGGATTGTGGTGGAAACGGTGTTCGAGGCACTCCAGCTCGGTTTCGTTCAGGGCCTGCAGGTGCCGGAAGAGCTCACGCTGCTGGTTGCGCCTGTTGTGAAGGGACACCAGGTAGAGGAAACCCGCGGTCAGGATTAGCGCCAGTGCGTACAGGGGTACGCTCTGATGACGGATCCCCAGCACCAGGACCCAGATGGCGGCCACCAGGGCTGCCAGCCTGGCCAGTGCGATGTAGTTGATGTTACGGGTTTCCCTGCGGATCGATTCGGAAAAACCGGCGGCTCTTTCCTCATACCCACTCCGGAGTTTTTCTTTGGCAGCATCCGGTTTCCCGGGATCCTGAGGGGGTGAAGGGGTTTCGGAAGGCGAACCGGTCATGGGCTGGCGGGTTTTTCCAAAGATAGGAAAACCGCCCAAATCTCCCAGACGGTGCTTCCGGGGCGCTAATTAATTAAAAATTAGGATATTGTGACGGGTTCTGTATTCTGAGGACCGCAGTTGCTGCAAGTTACATCCACATGGAACAGTCCAGCACATGGATGTGCCGCTCGGTGACCGAATCCCTGAATACTTCCACGTGTCCGGGCCGGTGGGAGCTGACCCAGGCATCCAGGTAGTAGAGGTCCCCGTCCCTCACCAGGTAGAGGTAGTTCCCTTCCGCCAGCCGCACCTGGTAATACCCTGCGGTGTTGGACCTGACCACCGCCACCGGGTCCGCACCGATCAGGTGGATGGGAAAATGGCAATCAATGGGTGCGAAAGTGTAGATGGAATCCATGACGGCATAGGGAAAGAAATAGATGTCCCTGACGGCCGGCGGGATATCGGTGCTGTCGATCAGCATGTAGTTGTCCAGCCCCAGGGTGATCTGTCCGAAGACCCCCTGGCTGATGTCGGGTGCCCTGAGGCCCTCAGGGGTGATGGTGATCCCGGGGACCGAATCGCGGTCGATGACCAGGGCAGGGGCGTCATCCCTGCAGGGGTAGGACAGCAGCTGGTCCAGTCCCATCCTTGCCCGGTAGACCACCTGTCCCCTGCAATCGGTCGCCTCCAGGTAGTACACTTCCCGCAGCAGTGGCAGCTGATAATGGTTGAGTCCGGGATTGAGCGGCTCGTAAAGGAGTCTCCGGTCGGTGGTCCTGACTGAGAGCATGGGCATGTAGACCGGGGCGGCGGATCCGTCCGGGCCCAGGATGGAGTCGTTCCATTCCTCCAGGCAGCGGGTATTGTAAAACACCTGGACACAGAAACGCTCGATGAAGGCGATTTCAAAGGAGGCATACCCGAAGTCCATTGGCTGGTAATCCAGGGTGCGGACCACCTCCAGCTGGAGGGTGGTGGTCCCGTCAGGATCGATCCCGAACGCTCTGGGCAGGGGCTGCGAAACCAGTCCGGCCAGTCCGGATCCGCGGAGGGGGGTCGCCCAACAGACCACACCTGCCGAATCGATCAGCATGAATTCGTCCAGCTGGAATTTCCCCACGGGCAATTCCAGGGATTCGCTGATGAAACCCTCCCCGAAATGATAGAGGTCGAGCCTTTCCCTGTCGCAGATCAGCCGGCCGTTCTCTCCGGTGACGGTGACCAGGGCGGCGCTGATCCGGCCATCAGCCAGGGCGGCCTTCAGCGATTCGCTGCTGTTCTGCCGGATGTCCAGTTTCAGTTTACCCGTTTCTTCCTGCAGGTTGCAGGAGCCCAGGCCGATAAACACGAGCACGGCGATGGCCGGTAAGGTAAAGCTCCTTTTCATGATTGTTCCGTTTGGTCTGTTTCGGTACCCTCTCCATCAGGGAAGAAGGGGATCCTTTGATAAGACGTGCAAATCCCCTTACGGGTTGCGCAGGATGACCGGACGCAACCTGTTTTTGTAATAAACCGGGAACCCTGTGCCGGCTTCATCCAGGGGTTCGCCCTCCTCGGTTTGTCTGCGCTGCCATATCACCGGGGTGACAGACTCCACTTCTTTGGTGATCTCAAGGGTTGCCGGATCGATGCTCCACTGCTCCGAAAATTCCACCGAAAGCATCTGCTGCTCCCAGTCATAGCGGTCACTGCCGGTAGTCCGGGCCGAGAGCAGGCCGATCAGCGCCTGCTGCAGCTGCCGGGTGGCCCGGTCCATGGAGTCGGGCACCTGAAAATCCGCGGACCCTGATCCTTCCAGGTGTGGATCCAGCAGATTGAATTCATAACGGATGCCTGTGAGTTGGACCTTCCCGTCCCTGACCGGAAGCCGGCGGATCCGTTCCCCGAACCGCCGGAGTCGCTCCTCAGGGGTGGCCTGTGACCCCGGCGAGCTTTTCACAGAGTCCTGCGATCCTGCAAGCGAATCCTGCGGGTGGACCACCACATAACGGGTTACCTTTTTTGACAGGGAGGGCCTCTGCAGATCCGGGATCCATTCCTCACGGAATTCCAGGTAACCACCGGAGGATTCCTCACCGGCAAACACGGAGGCCAGATCCACCATGTCGATGACCCGGAACCTGGTTTCCTGCGCCCATGCAGGAAGGGATGCGGTGCTGGCTGCCAGGAGCATCAGCAGGAGTATTCGATCGCAACTATTCCTGGCCCGGTGTCTCATGAAGCAGGTCTTTCCGGAAGGGGCACGCAGATGCCTTCTTTGCCAAAGCGGAGGGGCAGTTTGATCCCCAGGTCGATGCTCCAACCCCCTCCGTTATAGCTCACCCGGCTTTCCCCGGGAACTTCAGGAAGGGAGGTGGTGAGGGTGAGTTCCTCCGCCGAAACGAATCCGTGCATGTAATTCACGTAGAGGGTGGCGGTCAGTGGCAGCCCCAGCGGCAGCCTGTACTCCAGTCCGCCTCCCAGCCGCAGAACGGGCCGCAGCCTCGAGGGCCTGGAACCGAAAAACTGCACGGTGCCCTCCACTGGCGTACCCGAGGCCGGATCGGTGTACAGGAAACTTCCCGCACTTTCATTGTAGGATCCCGATGCGAGGTGGGTCAGGAGGGAAGCACCGCCGTAGACGGCCAGGTGAAGTTCCTCCCGGTACAGGTTATAGAAATAGCGGACCCGGAGGGGCAGCTCCAGGAACAGCGGCGCCGGATTTTTCACCACCAGATCGTCCTCGTGGTCCACCATGATTGTAAAGAAGTTGCTGGAGCGCTGGTAATAGGCGCCCACATCGATGCCCAGTTCTTCGGCGACCATGTACCCCAGGTATCCGCCCCCGTGAAAATTGGCATACCTGAAGAGACCTTTCCCTTCCATGGGCCGGTCACCGATGGCCGGATTGGTGGTATGGAACTGCCTCCAGAGGGAACCCGCCTCCAGCGCCACATAAAAATTCCCTTTCCGCTCCACCGGTTTTCCCGCATAGAGCGATCCTTCGATGCGCGAGGCGATGCGGTAATCCCGGTTGTGCCAGAGGTTGCTGACCGGGATCCCCACAGCCAGTGTGGCCGATAACCCGTTCCCGCCGGTGGTGTATTCGGCCTCGCCGCCTGTTGCGGCGGATCCGTTATAGGAGACGCTGTTGCTCAGGACCTCGCTGAAACCGCTCATGTAGGAGAGATTGACCGAGGCGAGCCAGTGACCAAAAAAAGCCAGGTTGACACCCACGCCCACTTCCAGCATATGTAAATTCTCCGCCCCGTAGGTATGGTCCAGGGAATAGTTGAACGGTGTCCCGCCGGGAGCGGATAGGATGCCGGAGGCGCTGTAAGGGGAATCGGGGAGAGACAGCAGACCGAACACGTACCCCAGCCTGGGGCTCAGGCTGACGGGCGAATCCGGGATCCTGAACCGGTATTCGAACCTGACCGGGATGAGCAGGGCATCATAGGCGGCCCAGCGGCTCTGGTTGGGACGGTTGTCGTCCATATGGATCCCGTCGCGGTAAGGCTGGTAGTAAATCCCCGTCCCCACTGAGAGATCGGGCATGAATTCCTGGCTGAGGGAAATGCCTGCCATGCCGCTCATCACAGAGGTATTGCGGAAATACCCCCCCGGATCGGAAACGCGGAGCATGCTCCACTGGGGTCCGGCCTCCAGGGTGAGGTACGTTTTGAGCTGCGCATCCGCCACCTGAATGAACCCTGTGAGCAACAGGAAGATAAAGATGCGTTTCATTCGGTATATGCGGATGTGAACTGAATCCTTCTGGTCTGATTTCTTTCTCAATGAAGCTCTGAGCGGTTCCATGGCCATTTTTCTTCCGCATACGCGGGCGCAGCAACAGGGTTTCAAGATAAGGAATTTTGCCCGTGCTGCCATCCCCCCGTCCGCATGTCCGGGGAGGGGATCTGCGTCGAAGTCCGGCCGGATCTGCGGTGTTTTACCTCAGAAGGTCATGGTGAAGATGGTCTCTTCACCCGGCTTTGACTGGGCTGTGATGGTGCCGCCATGAAGCCTCAGGATCTGCCTGGAGAGGCTGAGACCGATCCCGGATCCGCTCCGTTTGGTGGTGAAAAAGGGGATAAAGATCTTGTCGATCACATCACTCAGGATACCCGCCCCGTTGTCGATCACCTGGATGGTGGGCCGGCCCCGCTTGTTGTAGTAGCCGCGCAGCTGAATGGCGGCATTGGGGCGTCCTTCCAGTGCCTGCATGGAATTCTGCAACAAATTGATCAGCACCTGATCGATCATCTGTTCATCGATCTGCAGCTCGATGGATTCCGGTTCCACCGAACTGGCCAGTTCGATACCGCTCTCCTGGAGCTCCTTCTTCATCAGGGTACAGACCCGCTGGATCATATCGCTCATCCTGACCATTGCGAAATTGGGTTCCGGGACCTTGGTGAGGCTCCGGTAGGTCTCCACAAAATTCATCAGTCCCGTACTCCGCTTGTTGATGGTCTGCAGGGCCCCCTGGATCTCGCTGAGGGTATCCAGGTCGATTTCCGGTGCGCCTTTTTTTCCTTTGGTGAAGGGTTTGACCATATTGGCCACCGTGGCCGAAAGGGAGGAGATGGGGGCGATGGAGTTCATGATCTCGTGGGTAAGCACCCGGATCAGCTTCTGCCATGCGGCGGTCTCCTGCTCCTCCAGGACATTCTGGATGTTCTTGATGGTGGTCAGCAGGATCACCTTGTCCTTCACCTTGAATTCGGTGGCATAGATGGCCAGTTGAAGGATGTCGTCTTCGTCCTGCACCTTCACCAGTTTGTTCTCGCCCGGATGGATCGCCAGCAGGGTGTTGGCCAGTTTATCACTGAGGTCCCTCAGTTTATTGATGTTGCGGAGTGTGCTGATCTGGAACAGCTTCTTGGCTGCCGGGTTGATCATCTCCACTGTGCCGTCCCGCTGGTAGGCCAGGATGCTCACATCGATGTTCTGCACGATGCTCTGCAGGTAGTGGAAATGCTCCTCCCGCTCCGACCGCACCTGCTGAAAATCCTTCATCACATCGTTGAAGGCAGTGTTCAGCTCATCGAAGGAGCTCCCGCTGTTCCCGATCTGGAACGACCGGGTGAATTCCGAGTACCGGATCGATTCCAGGAAACTGGCCAGCTCCCGGTTGGTCCGGTCCACATACCGGATCATGGACCAGACCTGGTAAATGATGAGCCCCGCCACCAGGATGGGTGTAAAGGTGAAGCTGCTGTTCAGGGTGATGAACAGGCCCAGGCACGTGGCGGTCAGCAGCAGTACCCTCAGTACAATGTTATATCGGAACTGTCTAAAGACCATGTTTTTCCATTCTCCTGTACAGTGAGGTCCTGGTCAGCCCCAGCTGGGAAGCTGCCTGGGTCACATTGCCCTGGTTTGACTTCAGGACTTTTTCGATGATCGTCTTTTCAATATCTTCCAGGTTGTAGGTATCCAGCTCCAGTCCACCGCTGCTCTTCACCACCGATGAGAGGATGAAATCATCGGGACCGAGGCTTGTCCCGTCGCACATGATCACCGCCCTTTCGATGGCATGCTGCAGCTCCCGCACATTTCCCGGCCAGCTGTACTGGTTCAGTTTCTTGATGGCCGAGGACTGGATGTTCCGGATCGATTTGCGGTATTTCCGGGCATAGATCTTCAGGAAATGATCGGCCAGCAGGGGAATGTCACCCGTGCGGTCCCGCAGGGAAGGCAGATGGACCTCCACCGTATTGATCCGGTAGAGCAGGTCCTGACGGAACACCCCGTCGGCCACGTCCTGGTGGATGTTGTTGTTGGTGGCACAGATCAGCCGTACATCGATGGGGACCGGCTTGGTGGAGCCCACCCGGTTGATCTCCCTGCGTTCGAGCACGGTCAGGAGCTTGGATTGGAGGGGGTAGGTGAGGTTCCCGATCTCGTCCAGGAAAAGGGTTCCGCCGGAGGCGATCTCGAATCGTCCCTGCTTCATTTTGTGGGCATCGGTGAAGGCCCCCTTTTCGTGTCCGAATAGTTCGCTTTCGAACAGTGTCTCGGGGATCGATCCCAGGTCCACGCTGATAAAAACCTCATCCTTGCGGAGCGAGTTGCGGTAGAGTGCCCTGGCCACCAGCTCTTTACCTGTACCGTTCTCCCCCAGGATCAATACATTGGCATCGGTGGCGGCCACTTTCTTGATGGTGTTGAATACCTCGTACATTTCGGGTGACTGTCCGATGAAATCGGTGTAGGGCTGGTCCAGGACCGCGCTGATCTCGCGCTGCTTCATCTGCAGCTTCTGGGCCTGGAGCCGTGTGCGGCGCAGGCTGATGGCGGAGTTGATGGTGGCCAGGATCTTTTCGTTCTGCCACGGTTTAAGGATGAAGTCGGTGGCCCCCATTTTAATGGCCTTGACCGCTTTTTCCGCATCCCCGTAGGCGGTGATGAAGACCACCACGGCATTGGGATCGATCTGCAGGACCTGTGCAAGGGCGTCGTACCCCTCCTGTCCGCTGATGGCGTCCTTGGTGAAATTCATGTCCAGCAGGATCACATCCCAGTCCTGCTTCTGCATCATTTCAGGGATCCGCTCGGGCCCGGGCAGGGTCTCGATGATTTCCACATGCGGGCGGAGCAACAGTTTAAGCGCGAACAGAATGTCCTCGTTGTCGTCTACAGCCAGAATTCTTCCAATTTTTTGTTCCATAGGTACAGTTTCAAGTCGGTTGATGGCTATTTAAAGCAAAAAAAATGCCTTTCGATTCAAAATCCTCATGTTCAGCATTTTTTAATTCAAATCGCATGAAAGGAGGTGTCCGATATGTCCGTATTCGTACACCTTAATCCCGGAATCGAACACTTTTTCAAATATAAGCGGAAGGTGGGAAATTCTAAACTTATGATAATCAAATTTTTGTTTTGTTTGGCACAAAAGCTGCATCCTGTTGGGGGTTCTAAAACTATACATTCATGGAGTATACCGACGGCATGGACCGCAAACTTGAAAAGAAGCGCGGCATTACCAAAAAGAATATCTGGTATTTCATATTCGGTGCGCTGATGATTACCGTCCTGGCCATCATCATTTTCGGAGATAAGAGTTCCAAATACAACCTGGATGTTTCAAGGGTGACCATCGAGGAGGTGAAGCAGGATGTTTTCCAGGATTACATCACGGTGCAGGGGACCGTTGAACCGATCACCACCGTCTACCTGGACGCCGTGGAAGGGGGCCGGGTGGAAGAGATCCTCATCGAAGAGGGGAACATGGTGAAGAAGGGGGACGTGATCCTCCGGCTCAGCAACAACAACCTGCTGCTTGAGATCACCAACGGGGAGGCAGGGGTGGTCAGGGCCATCAACGAACTGAGGACCGTTCAGCTGACCATGGACCAGACCAGGGTGAGGTACAAGCAGCAGATCATCGAGCTGGAAACCCAGGTGGCCCAGAGCAAAAGGCAGTTTGAAAACAACCAGGTCCTGTTCGAGCAGAAACACATTTCCAGGGAGGAGTTCGATCAGTCGCGTGAAAACTACAACGCCAACAAGCAGCTGCTTGCCCTTGTAAAGGAGAACTACCGCAACGACTCCATCACCCAGGCCATTCAGATCCGGTCCATGGAGTCCTCGGTGCAGAGCATGGAAGAGAGCATGCGGATCATCCGCCGCAGGCTCGACAACCTGAACATCAAAGCGACGGTGGACGGGGAACTGGCCAGCCTGAATCCGGAGATCGGAGAGGTGATCACCTACGGGACCCGGGTGGGGACCATCAATATCCTCGACTCCTATAAGCTGAGGGTCGATATTGACGAGCACTACATTGCCAGGATCCAGCGGGGACTCACGGGTGAATGTGATTTTGCCAATCAGCCCTACACGGGTGAGATCACCAAGATCTATCCGGAGGTACAGAACGGACGCTTCGCCGTGGACATGGTCTTTACGGACCAGGTGCCCGAACAGATCCGGATCGGGCAGACATCACGGATCCGGCTCCAGCTTGGTGAATCCAAGGAGGGGATCCTGCTGACCAAGGGCGGATTCTACCAGACCACCGGCGGGCAGTGGGTGTTCGTTCTGGATCCGGGTGGTGAATTTGCCACCAAGCGGGATATCAGCATCGGGCGGCAGAATCCCAGGTACTACGAGGTGCTGGATGGGCTGGAGCCGGGTGAAAAGGTGATCGTATCCTCCTACCAGAACTATGCCGACCACGATAAACTGATCCTGAAGTATAACCGGTAGACCAACCGGTGTTCAAACAAAAAGTCAACCGTTCCATGAAATTGTGCAGACCGGTTCAAAGGAAAAAACAAAGCGTTATGCGGAAATATATGTGGCCATTGCTGGCCAATCTGATGTTCGTTGCGGGGGCCTCCGGCCAGGCTCCGGCCGCCGGTTCCCCCTGGAGCCTGCAGGAGTGTATCGATCACGCCATCGGTTATAACCTGCAGGTCAAACGGCAGGAGCTCATGCTGCAATCCACCGACCAGGACCTGCGGCAGAGCAGGCTGGATCTGCTGCCCAACCTGAATGCGAGGGTGGAGCACCAGCTGGGATCGGGCCGTGTGCTGGACAGGGGAACTTATGAGTGGAAGAATGCCAATGTGAGCCAGGGGGACCTGGGGCTCCAGAGCGACCTGACCCTGTTCAACGGGCTGCAGAACTACAACACCATGAAGATGAGCAGGGCCACCTACATGATGAACAAGGAGGAGCTGGATGCCATGGAGGATCAGGTGACCCTTCAGGTGATGACCGGCTACCTGGATCTGCTGCGGAACAGGGAACTGGTGGAGGTGGCCGCCCACAAGGTGGAGGTGACCATGCAGCAGATGGAGCGCATGCAGCGGCTGGTGGATGTGGGGAACGAGCCCCAGGGAAAACTGCTGGAGGTAAAGGCGCAGCACAGTGACGCCAAACTCGTCCTGACCCGGGCCATCAATGCCAGGGAGATCGCGCGGCTGAACCTGATGCATACCATGAACCTCACCGCAGCCGATTCCTTCGAGATCGAGGCCCCGGTCATGCCCGATCCCTCCACAGTGGAGATCCCCGAACTCGACTCGGTCTTCGGCTATGCCCTGGTCCACCTCCCCCAGATCAGGAGCGCGGAGTACGGGATCGAATCACAGGAGCGGTACCTGGCCGTCCAGCGGGGACAGCGTTCCCCCCGCCTTTATGCCCGGGGCCTTTATTATTCCAACTATTCGGACGGGCTGATCAACCCGCGGGATCCCAATCCCAGTGATCCCAGCCTGGATTACCCTGTCAACCTGCAGGTAAAGGATAACCAGTACAAACAGGTTTCCATGGGCCTGGAGATCCCCATCTTCAACCGGTGGGCCGTCCAGACCAATATCAACAAGGCCAGGATCAGCCTGGAGGATTCTCAGGTGCAGTACAATACGGTGGTGCTGGAACTGCAGCAGGCCATCCAGCAGTACCACACCGAAGCGCTGGCCGCAAGGGACAACTACCTGGCCGCTGTGGAGTCCGTGGCCAACAGCACAGAGGCTTACCGGTTCGCGGAAGAGCGGTTCAAGGTGGGTACCGGGACCGCACTGGAGCTGCAGGAGGCGAGGAACCAGCTGTATGAGTCCACCGCCGACATGATCAGCTCCAAGTATGTGTTGATTTTCTACACGGAGATCCTCGATTTCTATATGGGGAAACCCATCGAATTCTGAGTTCTCCTGCAACAGGGCAAAGGCGGAATCCTCACCTTTCTCCACATCGGGATCCCCACCGGGATGGCCGTCAGGGGTTAACTTTCCTCCGAAGACCGGCTATTGCACCGGGTATACCTGTCTTCCCCCCGAATAGGTGGCCAGTACCTTGATTCCGAACAGCTGCTCCTGCGGGGCGGTCATCAGATCGGTCCCCGTGACCACCAGGTCCGCCAGTTTCCCGGGTTCGATGGAACCCTTCAGGTGCTCTTCGAATCCTGCCCTGGCCGCCCAGATGGTCATGGCCTTCAGGGCCTGCTCGCGACTGAGTGCCTCCTCCGGCATGAATCCCCCTTCCGGGAAACCTGCGTGGTCCTTCCGGGCCACGGCCGCGTAAAAACCGTAAAGCGGATTGATCGCCTCCACGGGGAAGTCGCTTCCGTTGGCCAGCCAACCGTTCTGCTCCAGCAGTGTATGAAAGGCGTAGGCCCCTTTCATCCGTTCCGCACCGAGCCTCATTTCCGCCCAGTACATGTCGGAGGTGGCGTGGGTGGACTGCACCGAAGGGATGATGGAATAGTCCCGGAAATAATGGAAATCCTCCGGGTTGATGATCTGGGCATGCTCGATGCGCCACCTCCGGTCATTCTCTCCCCCCAGGATGCGGCTGTAGATCTCCAGCATGGTGCGGTTGGCGGCATCGCCGATGGCGTGGGTGGCCACCGCAAAACGGTGCTCATACGCCTTCCGGCAGGCAGCTTCCAGATCCTCCGCGGAAGTGAGGTACAGTCCCACGTTCCCCGGATCGTCGCTGTAGGGTTCCAGCATCCGGGCACCCCGTGAGCCCAGTGCACCATCGGCGAACAGTTTCAGGGTGTTCACCGAAAGATAATCGGTCTGCACGGGTCCCCGCTTGATCAGGTGCTCGAAATTCTCCTCCGTATTGCTCAGCCATGCATTCATGCGAATGTGCAGGGATCCGGCTTTGTACAGCGAATCGATGAGCCGTACGGTTTCCAGGTCCAGTCCCGCATCCTGCACCGAGGTGAGTCCCACCGCAAAACAGTTCTGTTCTGCATCGTGCAGTGCGTTGACCACCTCTTCCCGGGTGGGCGGGGGAATCAGCCTGCTCACCAGCCCGATGGCATTGTCCACCAGGATCCCGGACGGCTGCCCATCCTGCAGCAATACGGCCCCGCCTTCCACCTGTGTGGCGGCTGTGATCCCTGCCAGTTCCAGGGCTTTGCTGTTCACCCAGGCGGCGTGACCGTCGATCCTCCGGAGCAACACCGGGGTATCGGGAAAATGGGCATCCAGCATGCCGCGGTCCGGGAACCGGGTGTCCTCCCAGTCGTTCTGATCCCACCCGCGGCCGGTGATCCATGTGCCCCCGGTGTTTGGTCCCGCTTCCTTAAGGATGTCAATGATCTCATCCGGCGAGGTGGTTCCCACCAGATCCGCACTGTTCAGGTTCATTCCGTATCCGAAAAAATGGCAGTGTGCATCGATCCATCCCGGATAAACGAACCTGCCCTGCAGGTCGGTCACCTCAGCGGCTGTGTATTTCCCGAGGATCTCACTGTTGCTTCCCACCGCTGCGATGCGGCCTTCCAGGATGGCCACCGCTTCGGCCACTGAAAAGGAGGAATCGACCGTATAGACGGTTCCGCCGGTAAGGATCAGGTCTACTTCTTTTTTATTCCCGGTGCACGCTGTCATGATCATCAGAAACGCCACGGGCAGGAGCTTGTTCATCTGCATGGCCAAAGGTTTGGAACAAAAATAGCATTCTCACATTATTTTCCCCATTTTTGCGTTTTTATGAAACAAACCGGCCCGATGATCCCATCCAGGTACCTGTACCGTGTTGTCCTTCCCCTGGCACTGATTTCCGGGTCGCTCTTCTTTTCCGGATCGCTGTTCCATTCCTGTCACCCCGAGCGCAGCTACGTGGAGGATGCGGATGCAAAACTCGCCTTCACCCTCGATACGGTCTTTTTCGATACGGTCTTTACCACGGTGGGAACGGTCACCAAATCGTTCAGGATCAAGAATCCGCACAACCAGTTTGTGAAAATAGACGAAATCACACTGGCCGGAGGGACCTCCTCGGTCTTCCGGGTCAACGTGGACGGGATGCCGGGGATCCGGTTCACCGATGTGGAAATCGCCCCCAGGGACAGCATGTACGTTTTCGTGGAGGCGACCCTGGATCCCAACCAGAGCAACGAGGTCCTCCGCATTCAGGACTCCATTGTGTTCTTTACCAACGGGAACCTTCAGGACATCGACCTGGTGGCATGGGGACAGGATGTGCATATTATGAACGAAAGTGTGATCGACCAGCCCGTGGTGTGGGAGGCGGACAAGCCCTATTTGATCCTCGGTTACGTGTATGTGGATTCCATGGCTTCACTGACCATCGAGGCGGGTGCCCGGATCCACCTGCACAGGAACGCGCTGCTGTTCGTGGAAGGGACCCTGCTGGTGAACGGATCGCTGGACGAACCGGTCCGGTTCATGGGAGACCGGCTGGAGGAGTTCTATGACGAGATCCCCGGACAGTGGGGACTGATCTACATGACCGAGAACAGCCACGGGAACCGGATCGACCATGCGGAGATCGTGAACGGGACCCTGGGGGTCCTGATCAGTGCCCCGCCCGAGTCGGGCAGGCAACCGGACCTGGTGATCTCCAACACGGTGATCAACCGGATGAGCTCCAACGGGATCTATGCCCTGAATGCCTCGGTGACCGCCACCAACCTGGTGATCGGCGATTGCGGGGGGAGCTGTGCCGGTCTGATCTACGGGGGGAGTTACGATTTTACCCATTGCACGTTTGACAACAACTGGCCCACCGGCTTCTCGAACCGCCAGCTTCCATCCCTGCTCCTCACCGATTATTTCGGAAATTATGACGACCAGGGGAACCTGGTGGTCTATACGGGTGGTGAGTTTGAGAAAGCGGAGTTCAGGAACTCGGTGATCTGGGGCAGCCGGATCATGGAGCTTGTGATCGACAGCTACGACGGCAGCCAGATGGTCTACCGTTTCGACCACTGCCTCACGCGGATCGACGAGGACAGCCTTGATTACCGGTCCGATCCCCTGTTCAGCCACATCATCAACAACGAGAATCCGTTGCTCGATTCCATCTTCATGCCCGATTCCCTTTCGCCGGTCATCGATGCGGGCCTGCCCGGACATGCCATCCTGGTCCCCCTGGACCTGAACGGGAACAGCCGCCTGGACGATGCGGCACCCGACCTGGGAGCCCTGGAGTGGATCGGATCCGGGGAGGAGAACTGAGTCACAGGCTGGCTGATCATTTCCCTTTTGAAGCTGATCATTTTCTCTGGAAGCATATCATTTCCCCTGAAAGCTCATCATTTCCCTTTTGAAGCTGATCATTCCCTCCCCCCATACATAAAAGGGTATGGGACGACCGGAAAAAAGCCGGCGGTTGCTCCTGCAACCGGTGTTGCTGATGGTTGTGTTACTGCTGCCA
This sequence comes from uncultured Bacteroides sp., assembly GCA_964575865.1. Taxonomy (GTDB): domain Bacteria; phylum Bacteroidota; class Bacteroidia; order Bacteroidales. The sequence goes on from CAZNSZ010000018.1 coordinate 35,337, forward strand.
GGCAGCGGGAACACACAGCAGGTGCTGCCCTCCGGAAAGCTGCGGATCCTCTGGTACAATGTGGAGAACCTGTTCCATCCCTCGGATGATTCGCTGGCAACGGACGATCCCTTTACCCCGGAGGGGAGCCAGCACTGGGACGATTACCGGTATCAGAAGAAACTGACCTCCCTGGCCAGGGTGATCGTGGCTGCGGGGGGGTGGGAGCCCCCGGAGGTGGTGGGCATGTGTGAGGTGGAGGAGCGCCGGGTGGTGGAGGAGCTGGCCGCCCATCCCATTCTTGAACCCTACGGATACCGTGTGGTCCACCGGGAGGGACCCGATCACCGGGGGACCGAGGTGGCCTGCCTTTACCGGGAAAAGCGGGTAAAGGTTAGCAGCTGGAAAGCAATCCCCTCGGTGCTGGCCCGTCATGGCGAGCGGACCCGGAATTTGCTTTCCCTGGAGTTGACAGCAGGACGGGATACCCTGCACCTGCTGTTGTGCCACCTGATCTCCAAATACAGGGGGGAGGGGATTACGGCTGAACTTCGAAGGGAACAGGCGGAACAGCTGGCGGGTCTGGCGGATTCACTCCGGCGGATCCACCCGGGCCGTCTGGTTGTGGTAGCGGGGGATTTCAATGATCCGCCGGGGGCATATGCCATGGCTCCTTTGCGGGGGTCCACGGAAATGGCTGGAGCCTCAGCGATCCTGGAGGAGGTTGTTCCGGTGGGCGGACCGGGCACTTATAAATACCAGGGACAGTGGAGCCACATTGACCGGTTCCTGGTCAGCCGGAGCAGGGATGACTTCCTGTTGCAGGCGAGGATCGTATCCCTGCCGGCCCTGCTGGTCACCGACGAGGCGTGGGGTGGAATGAAGCCCTTCCGGACCTACCAGGGTCCCATTTACCTGGGCGGGACCAGCGATCACCTTCCCGTTGTGCTGGAGATCAGCCGCAGGTAAGGTGCCAATTGCACGGATTCAGGAACTTTCTTTGGCGCTGAACCGGTCTCCGGGAAGAGGTGGTCCACCAATCCCGGCCTGAATCTCAGACGGAGCTGAACCGGTCTCCGGGAAGAGGTGGTCCGTTCAACCCAACATGAATCTCAATCCGCCTGGTCCGCGTTTCGTTTCTTCAATGGATTGCGGATGGAGAGCCCACGCTCCTTCCCCTTTTCGGTCATCAGGCGGTAGGCTGCTTCAAACGCATTGGGGATCTCCCCGTCCAGGATGGCATCCTTGATGGCATTTTTGATCTCACCCACGGTTCTTGAAGGGGGAATGCCGAAGGCATGCTGGATGTCGTCCCCAGAAATGGGGGGCTGGAAGTTCCGGATGTGGTCCTTCTGCTCGATCTCCACCAGCTTCTCCCGCACGATCTCAAAATTGCGCAGGTGTCTCCGGACCGTCCGTTCGTTCTTGGAGGTAATGTCCGCCTCGCACAACGTCATCAGGTCCTCCAGATCCTCCCCCGCATCAAACAGCAGCCGCCTGACTGCCGAATCGGTCACAGTTTCCTGTGAGAGGACGATGGGCCGCAGGTGCAGCTGCACCAGTTTCTGCACATACTTCATTTTGTCGTGCAGGGGCAGCTTCAGCTTCCGGAATATCCCCGGGATCATCTTCGCCCCGATGAACTCATGCCCGTGAAAGGTCCAGCCGGTGCCCGGTTCATATTTCCTGGTCCTGGGTTTGGCCACATCGTGCAGCAGGGCCGCCCACCGGAGCCAGAGGTTGTCTGTTTTCCGTGCAATGTTGTCCAGGACCTCAAGGGTATGGAGGAAGTTGTCCTTGTGGAATTGTCCCTCCACCTCTTCCACACCCTTCATCCGGTAGAGGTCGGGGAGAACGATCTCCAGCAGTCCCGTTTGATCCAGCAGCAGGAAACCCTGTGAAGGCCTTGCGGTCATCAGGATCTTGTTGATTTCATCGGTGATCCGCTCCTGCGATACAATGGAAATGCGCTCCCGGTTCAGCAGGATGGCTTTCTGGGTGGAATCTTCGATCCGGAATCCGAGGCGGGTGGCGAACCGGATCCCGCGGAGCATCCTGAGCGGATCATCCGAGAAGGTGGTCCCGGGATCGAGGGGGGTCCGGATCACCCCTTCACCCAGGTGCCTGATCCCCCCGAACGGATCGAGCACCTCCCCGTAGGTCCCCGGATTGAGGGAGATGGCCAGGGCGTTGATGGTGAAATCGCGCCTTCGCAGGTCATCTTCCAGGGTGCCGTCCTCCACCACCGGTTTCCTTGAATCCTGGCGGTACGATTCTTTGCGCGCCCCCACGAACTCGATCTCGGTCTCTCCCCATTTAAGCATCGCTGTTCCGAAATTCTTGAAAACCGTGAGCGAGGATTCCCCCGGCAGGGCCTGCCTGACCTTACCGGCCAGCCCGATGCCGCTGCCGACCACCACCATGTCGATGTCCTTGGGAACCGTTTCAGGGGGACCTTCCAACGCCCTCTCCCCGGACTTTTCCCCCGGGCGATCCTCCTGCTCCCCCTGGTGATCCTCCTGCTCCCCCTGGCGATCCTCCCCCAGGAGCAGGTCCCGCACGAAGCCGCCGATGACATAGGTTTCCATTCCTTCATGGGCCGCCACATCGGCGGTGATCTTAAAAACGGGGTGCTGAAGCAGGTGTGCGAGGTTCATGATCGGTTGCTGGCACAAAAATACAATATAAATTCCTTATCTTTACGGGAGACTTCCCTAAGGGGGTGCCTAACTGTCAGGCTGAGATTATACCCTTAGAACCTGATCCGGGTAATGCCGGTGTAGGGAAAAAGAAGATCGCATGAGTTTATAAAACACAGGTTTGATGATGAGACGCGCCATATGGTGGCTGGTGTGGTCATGGATGGCCCTGCCCGCCTTCGGCCAGCACTCCGTTAGCGGCAGCGTGCTGGATGAGAACCAGGACCCGCTTCCCGGGGCCAATGTGGTGATGTCCCGGCTGGAAAGGGGGACCATTTCCGGGAGGGACGGAAGTTTTACATTCAGGGAGGTTCCGGCGGGGACCTACCAGCTGCGGATCACCTATGTGGGATACGGAACGGTGAGCAGGCAGGTGAAGGTCGAAGGGGACCTTGAGCTCGGGGAGATCGTCCTCACCCCGGCGGCGGTCCTGGGAGAGGAGGTGATCGTTACCGCCACCAGGGCAGGGGCTGCCACGCCGGTGGCCCATACCGATATGGAAAGGGAGGAGATCACAGGAAGGAATTTCGGGCAGGACATTCCCTTCTTGCTGAATACCACCCCTTCGCTGGTCACCTCCAGCGATGCAGGCCACGGCATCGGCTACACCTCCATGCGGATCCGTGGAACCGATGCCACGCGGATCAACGTGACCATCAACGGGATCCCCCTGAACGATCCTGAATCCCACCAGGTCTACTGGGTGGACCTGCCCGATTTTGCCACCTCGGTGGACAACATCCAGATCCAGCGGGGGGTGGGGACCTCCACCAATGGTGCAGCCGCCTTCGGGGCATCGGTCAATTTCCAGACCCGGAAACTGGAAAAGGAGCCCTATGCCATCTATGATGGTACCTTCGGATCGTTCAATACCATGCGCCATGCGGTTTCTGCGGGGACGGGACTGCTGGGGGACCATTTTGCGGTGGACCTCCGGCTGTCGGATCTCCACTCGGACGGGTACATCGACCGGTCATGGACCGATCTCCGCTCCTGGTATGCCTCGGCGGCCTACCACGATGCCCGCACCCTGATCAAATTCGTCACCTTCTCGGGGACCGAGGAGCTTTACCAGGCGTGGAACGGGGTTCCTTCAGGCATGCTGGAGACCGACAGGACTTACAACGGTCTGGGAGCCTATACCAATGCCGACGGAGAGACGGTCTATTATGACAACCAGATCGACCATTACACCCAGCAGCACTACCAGCTGCACCTCTCACGGACACTGGGGGACCGCTGGATCGCCAATGCGGCACTGCACTACACCATCGGGGCGGGTTATTATGAGCAATACGAGGAGAAGGAATCCCTGGCCGATTACCAGCTGGACGACGTGATTACCGGGGGAGACACCATCACCGAAACCGACCTGATCCGCCGAAAGTGGCTTGACAACGATTTCTACGGATTCACGGGAGGGATCCGGTACAACGGTGACCGGCTGACCACGGTCCTGGGCGGTGGATGGAACCGTTATGTGGGGGATCATTTCGGAACGGTGATCTGGGCCAGGGTGGCCGGAGAGAGTGAAATACGCCACCGCTGGTATGAGAACAGGGGAATAAAGACCGACGGGAACGGGTATCTGAAGACCACCTGGCAGGCAGGTGACAGGCTCTCACTGTTCGCGGACCTGCAGCTGCGGGCCATCGGGTACAGCATCGACGGGATCGACGACGATCTGCGAAACCTCACCCAGCAGCACAGCTTCCTCTTCTTCAATCCCAAGGCGGGGGTGAACCTGGAGCTGGGAAGCGGACAGCGCGTTTACCTCTTTGTGGCCCGGGCCAACAGGGAACCCAGCCGTACCAATTTCACCGATGCCGATCCCGCCGGCCCGGTACCGGTGAAGGAGAGCATGATCGATTACGAGGCAGGATACATTTTCAGCACAGAGAGCCTCCGGGCCGAGATGAACCTCTATTACATGGACTACACCGATCAGCTGGTCCTGACGGGTGAGATCAACGATGTGGGAAGCCCGGTGATGACCAATGTGAGGGACAGTTACAGGGCGGGGATCGAACTTGCCGCAGCAGCCAGGCTGACCCCCTGGCTTACATGGAGTGTGAACGGAACCTTCAGCCGGAATAAGATCATGGATTACACCGGTTATGTGGATAACTGGGATTACTGGTCCGATCCGGAAGGTGAGCCTTACCAGATCGTGGAGGAGCTGGGGACCACCGACCTGGCGTTTTCCCCGGCAGTCATCGGTAACAGCCGCATCGATCTGGAACCCCTCAGAAGGCTTCACCTTATCCTGGACAGCAGGGTTGTTTCCAGGCAGTTCATTGACAATACCTCCACCCGTTCCAGGTCACTGGATCCCTATTTTATCAACGATCTGAGGATCTCCTATACCTTTCTGCCACAGTTTGTGAAAGAGATTTCGCTGCAAGTGCAACTCTCCAATCTTTTTAACGTACAATATGAGACAAATGCATGGGTTTACAGGTATTATGAGTCTGGTAATGAGGGAGTTTACGATGGATACTTCCCTCAGGCCGGAACCCATGTCATGGCCGGGGTCCGCATCAGGTTCTGACCTGGGCGGCACGGTGAAATGAAAATAATGGAGAAGGTACAACCAAAAACGCGTGTCGCTGATTTTACCTCGATGGCTGGTCTGAAAATGGACATTTGTTTCTGGTACATGGATCCTGAGGTGGTGGACCATGTGCTTCAAATCCTCAGGGAGGGGAAATTCATTACCGAACATGAGCTGCTCAGGAAGAGGGAGGACCTTCAGGCGAGGCTGCAGGAAGATCCTTTGCCCGATCTGATCATTGCCGATTACGATCTGCCCGCTCAGCTCAGGGAGGAGGTGGAGGAGGAGATGGAGCCCTATTTCTCAAGGATCCCCCTGATTTTCCTGGTGGGGGGGAAGAATGAAAGGGAAGCGGCCGAATCACTTAAACGGGGGGCATGGGATTATGTATTGAAGGATCAGCTGTACAAACTGGTCCCTTCGGTTTACTCCTCCCAGAAATTTATCCGCGTGGCGCGGGAGCGGCAGGAGGCGGAACAGGCGCTTTCGGCATCCAGGGACCGTTACATGTCCATTTTTAATTCAGTGAATGACGCGATCATCCTGTTTGATTTCGAAACCAGGAAGATCACCGAATACAATCCGCGTTTCAAGCAGATGTTCGGATTCACCGACGAGAACATCAGGGAGCTCGACCTGAAGGATTACAGCCCGGCCGATGAGGGGTACACCATAGAGAAGGCGCGCGGGTACCTGGAAGAAGCTGCTAAAGGTAAAACCGTCACTTTCGAATGGCGCAACATTACCGCCTCGGGACGCCGTTTCTGGACACTCAATTCATTCAGCATTATCCAGATCGGGGGAAAGCCTCACATCCTTCTGGTCACCAGGGATATTGACGACAATAAGAAACTGGACCGCTCCCTGCTGGAATCGCAGGAACATTTCAGGGCACTGGCCGAAAATTCTCCTGATGTGATCATGCGGTTTGACAGGGAATACAGGCATGTCTATGTGAACAGTGCCATCGAGGGACAGGGCCTGAAGACCACTGATTTCATGCATAAGAATCACCGGGAGATGGGGATCTTTCCCGAGGAAAAGGTGGTGATGTGGGAAGAGGCGCTGGAAAAGGTGTTCAAGAAAGGAAAATCCCACAACCTGGTTTTCGATATCACGTTGAACGGAAAGCAGACCAGCTATGAATGGCGGCTCTATCCCGAGATAGGGGCTTCCGGCACCATCCAGTCGGTCATAGGGGTCGCAAGGGACATCACCGAGGCCAGGGAGTCGCAGGATGCACTGGAGCAGAGCGAGGAGAGGCTTAACCTGGCACTGAATGCGGCCAGCCTGGGACTGTGGGACTGGAACCTGGAGACCAACAAGGTCTTTTTTTCCCGGATCTGGATGTCCATGCTTGGCTATGGTCCCGACGAACTGCCCCAGGACCTTGAGACCTGGAATGGCCTTCTCCATCCGGACGATCGGGAGCAGAGTGTGAAGGCGGTGCAATCGAGCATCCGGGAAAGGAAAGAGTCCTTCGAGATTGAATTCCGGCTGAAACACAAAAACGGCTCGTATGTCTGGGTCAGGAGCATCGGCCAGGCGGTCCAGCAGGACGAAAAGGGGAATACCACACGCCTTACCGGGATCCATGAGAACATCGATCAGCGCAAGCGGGAAGAGCTGGTGAGGCAGGTGCTGTTCGATATCAGTAACGCGGTGGGGACCACCCACAGCCTGGACGAGCTCTATTACAAGATCCGGGAGTACCTGGGGAGGGTGCTGGACACCACCAACTGTTTCCTGGCGCTTTACAATGAGGAATCGGACACCCTGACGCTGCCGTTCATGGAGGATGAAAAGGACTCCTTTACGGAATTTCCCGCCAGGAAAACCCTGACCAGCTATGTGATCCGCACCGGGGAGGCCCAGCTGGTGGATGTGAAGCGGGAAAAGGAACTGACCAGAAAGGGTGAGATCGAACCGGTGGGCGCACCCTGTGTGAGCTGGCTGGGGGTTCCCCTGAAACATGAGGGAAAGACCATCGGTGTTTTCGCGGTCCAGTCCTATTCCAGGGAGGTGATCTATACCACATCGGATGCGTCGCTCCTGGAATTTGCAAGTGATCAGATCGCCATGGCCATCGACCGTCAGCGGCACCAGGATCACCTGAGGGCCACCCAGGACCGGCAGCGCAGGGTCTTTGAATCCTCTCCCGACCCCATGCTGGTAGTGGACACCAGGGCGCTGATCCAGGATTTCAACAGTGCCTTTCTGGAAGCCTTTAATGTGGAGAAGGAAGTGGTGTACGGAGAGAAGATCTTCCGGTTCCTGAATCCCCGGCACTGGAGGCAGGCGATCACGGATTTCAATGAGACCTGGGAGAAAGGGTACCTGAAGAACCTGGAATACCAGGTGGTGAGGCCCGACGGGATCACCTTCGATGCAGAGGTTTCCAGCGGGGCCATGTATGCCAGGGACGGGAAGCCGGATTCGATGGTCCTGATCCTGAAGAACATTTCTGAAAGGAAGGAGGCAGAGCGTAAATTGCTTGAAGCCAAGTACAAAGCAGAGGAATCAGACCGGCTCAAGACCGCCTTCCTTTCCAACATGTCCCATGAGATCAGGACCCCCATGAATGCCATCGTGGGTTTTTCGGACCTGCTCTCGGACGAATCGATCAAACCGGAGGACCGCCGCGACTTCATCGCCCAGATCAACCAGGGGGCCGATGACCTGATGCGGCTCATCGACGACATCATCGATATTGCCAAGATCGAAGCGGGACAGGTGAATGTACACATCTCCGAGTGCCTGGTACGGGATCTTTTCAAGGAGCTGCACCTGATGTTCATCCAGAACCTGAAAAGGCTGGGTAAAGAGAATGTGGAGATCAAGGTGCAGTGGGACTGGCCTTCCGACGAACTGGCCATCTACACGGATCCGTTCCGGCTCAAGCAGATCCTGGTCAACCTGCTCAGCAATGCGGCGAAATTCACCGAGGAAGGGGAGATCGCCCTTGGTATCAGGGAAGATAAAGAAGGAATCCTCTTTTATGTAAAGGATACCGGCATCGGGATACGGGAGGAGAAGCAGAAAGTGATTTTCGACCGGTTCATGCAGGGTCATGAAACCAAGACCAAGCTGTATGGCGGGACCGGCCTGGGCCTTGCCATTTCCAAGAACCTGACAGAGATCCTGGGCGGGGAGATCGGGGTGGAATCAACTTCGGGTCAGGGCAGCACCTTCTGGTTTATCCTTCCGCGCAACGAGGTGCCCCTGAAGCACGAGGCCGCCCTGCGCAAACCCCGTTCCGACGTCAGGTCCTGGGAAGGAAAACTGATCCTCATTGCAGAAGACGATCACTCCAACTACTACTTTCTTTACGAGGCGATCAGGGACACCGGTGTAAAGATCATCTGGGCCAAGGACGGGGAGGAAACCCTGGAGCTTTTCCGGGAGAATCCCGGTCTGGACCTGGTGCTGATGGACATCCACATGCCCCTGATGAACGGATATGAATGCACCCGTGTCATCAAGGAGGAGCGGCCGGAGCTTCCGGTGATCGCCCAGACCGCCTATGCCATGTCGGGTGAAAGGGAAGTGAGCAGGGAAGCGGGGTGCAATGATTACCTGGCCAAACCGATCAAGGTCAGTGAATTACTGGACACGCTGGCCAAGCACCTCTGAGCGGAACACGCGCCCGGACCTTCAAACCGATCCGTCCGCACCCTGATCATCCGGCTCCTCCAGGATCTGCTCGATTTTTGACTCGGTCTGGTAGAGACGCTCCCGGCAACGGGTGATCAGGCTGTTTACCCTGGCCACCTGTTCGGCCAGTTCATCCACTCCCAGTGTCCCTTTTTCGATCCGGGACAGGGTGGTTTCAATCTCCGTGATGGCTTTGTCGTAGCTGAATTTCTCCTTTGCCATATGCGCTATTCGTTTGTGATGTCTTCATTATTGCTTCCGTCCTGTTTCCTGGATCGTTCCGGTGATACGCGGGTGACTTCACTGAAGAGCGTTCCCCGGTACAGCCTTGTTTCCAGCGTGGATCCCGGTTGAATGCCCCCTGTGTCCGTAACAGCCTTTCCCTGCAACAGGGTCATGGAATAGCCCCGGCTGAGTATGCGGACGGGATCAACCCCTTTGTTGCGCGTTTCCAGCAACAGCAGCTGCTCGCGTTTCCGCTCCAGGGTGGCCGCGCATGCCCTGGCAAGGGATAACCGGTGTTGCCGGAGGGTCTCTGCCTGTTCCCGCAGAAACCTTCTGCCCAGGTGGCTCAGATCGGAGCGGTAGCGTTCCAGCCGGGCGGCTTCGCTGCGGGTGCTCCTGATTACCGCGGCGGAGATCTTCTCATCCAGTTCTGAGAGCCGGAACTCGAAGGCCAGTAGCTGGTTCACCAGGTATTCCGCCACGGCAGTGGGTGTTTTCAATCCAATGGCCGCTACCATATCTGCCACCGATTCATCCCTTTCGTGACCGATCCCCGTAAGGACCGGCAGGGGGAACTGGGTCAGGGTGTATGCCAGCTCATAGTCGTTGAAGCACTCCAGGTCTGCCCGTGATCCGCCCCCCCGGATGAGGGCCACGCAGTCGAATGTTTCTTCCGACTCAAAGATCCGTTCCAGTGCATGGATGATCGAAGCGGGGGCTTCTTCTCCCTGCATCACGGCCTGGAAATGCACCGTACGGAAATAGAATCCGTACTGGTTTCCGTGGAGTGAATCCATGAAATCCCCGAAACCGGCGGCCGTTTCGGAGGAGATCACTGCGACGGACTGGGGAACCGTGGGAAAAGGAAGTTCGCGGTTCATCTCCATCACCCCGGCTTCCCGGAGTTTGCGGATCACCTCCTGCTTTTTCTGTGCCAGGTCCCCCAGCGTATAGGAGGGATCCAGGTCGGTGATGTTGAGACTGAAACCGTACTGGGGATGAAATTCAACGGATGCCCTGATCAGCAGTTTGATCCCGCTTTTGAGGGTGGTATTGGTGGAGGCTTCAAAGTAGGACCTGAGCATGCGGTACCTGGAGGCCCAGATGGTTCCCCGTGCCCTGGCCAGGATCCGGTCCTGCGTATCGCTTTTTTCCACCAGTTCAAGGTAACAGTGGCCGCTGCGGTTCTCATGGATCTCCAGGATCTCTGCCACCACCCAGGCGGCCTCCGGGAAAGCGCGCCCGAGTGCCTCTCCAACCTGTCGGAGCAGCTGGGATAAGGTGCGGGAATCTTCCGGCATCACTGTTTGATAAATCGTCCCCTGTAGGTTCCCTGGCCGGTCCGTACCTCCATGAGGTAGACCCCCCGCTGCAGGTTTGCGGGCAGGAGGACCTCCGAGGTCAGGTCGGCTTCCATGACCACGACCATGCGGCCGCTCATATCGTACAGCCGGATCTCCTGATATCCGCTCCTCTCACCCGGGAGCCTCACACGGATCCGGTCGCTTGCAGGATTGGGATAGATCTCCAGCCTTCCCGGTTTCAGTCCGGCCGGTACACTGGTGATGTTCCAGTAGGTCCTCGCCACATCCGGAATGCCGAACCCATAGGTGGCATCGGGATTCATCCTTCGGTCGCCGCTTTGCCGGACCCAGCGGATCATCTCCTTCGCACTGATGTCCGGATAGGCCTGCCAGAGCGACGCCACCGATCCGGCCAGGATGGGACTGGAGAAAGAGGTTCCGCTGCCCAGGACCAGGGAGCCGCCTACCCCCTGAAGCACGCACAGCACCCCCTGGGCCACCACATCGGGCTTGATTCTGGCATCGTAGGAGGGACCCCTGGAACTGAATCTTGCGATGGTCCCTTCACTGTCCACCGCCCCGACGGTAAGGATATCGGTGGCATCGGCGGGGGCGGTCACATAGAACCAGGGGTCGGAGCCCTGGTTGCCCGCGCTGTTGACGGAAATCATTCCCCTGGAGGCGGTCAGTGAAGCGGCCCTTGAAATGAAGGTGGTTTGTCCGTCCATGTCCTCATAGGTATAGTCGAATGCGGTACCGTCGAAGTCGGAATATCCCAGGGAGGTATTGATGACATCGAAACCGAGGCTGTCCACAAATTCAGCCCCTTCGATCCAGGCGATCTCCTCGATCCGGGTCTCCCGCGAAGGATCCTCGGTCATGCAGAGGTAGTAGCGGGAATGCGGGGCGGTTCCCACCAGTTCCCCATCCATCCATCCTGCCATGGAGGAGAGCACGTTCATGCCGTGGGTGGAAGATTCACGCATGACCGGGATGTCGTTGATGAAATTGCGGGAGCCCACCAGGCGTCCCTCACCGATCAGTGACTCAAAAGCAGGAAGGCTGTCCACTTTGCTGAAACCGGCATCCAGCACGGCGATCCAGACGCCCTTTCCGGTGTATCCCAGTTCGTGCAGGTGATCCGTCCCCAGCATGGCGGCCTGATTAAGCGATAAGCCGTAATTGATCACCGGTGCGGGATCCATGGGCGGCTCAAAGCGGTCATTGCCGGCACGGACCGGATAGTAGACCGGCCCTTTTTCCGGTTCCCACGGGACCGTGTCCGTAAACGGCAGATCCAGCACCGCTTCGAAAAGCAGGGAATCCGCATTGACAATGGCCGCACCGTTGAGCCATTTCGAAACATGCCTGACCTCCGCTCCGGCATCCTTCAGCTGCTGCACATAGGAGGCGTTCACCGGCAGGTCCCTGACATCTACGGGCAGTTCCTGCCACGCCCTGCGCTGAAGGGACCGCTGGGTGAGGAACGCACCGGGCTGGTCCACCGCGTACCCGTTCCCTTCCTTGTCCCTGAAATAGACCCAGTAGACGCTGTCTGCCAGCTGCTGCCCCGAAAGAAGGGAGATTCCTCCAGGCAGGGATCCGAATCCCAGCAGGACTGCCATGAGCCATCCGGCATATGTTCCTTTCATCCTTCCGGTTAATGCATCTTTCATCGCCACAATCATTGTTCCATCAGCTTTTTTTATGGCAATTGCTCCATATCCATGTCCTGGCCGGGTTCCTGGAACTGTTCAAGACTATCCAGTATCTCCTGGAACCGCAGCATGCTGTCCTGCATCATCTCCATAAACTGCTCCTGGTCCACCGGCATGCCTTTCCGGTATTCGATGGCGTAGAGCACCGTCCCTGACTGGTCATAGAATTCCCACATCCCTTCTGAACGGTCATTCCCGTAGGTCCCCTTCACCTTGAGGATACTGTCCGGATAATAGACCCGGTAGGGACCATTCAGCATGCCTTGCTCATACCTGCTTTCCAGCCTCCGGGAACCGTCGTCGTAATACTGTTTCCATTCCCCCTGCTTCACACCATCTTTCCATTCCATCTCCTCCGATACGGGGCCCGAAGGGAAATAGCTCCTGACCGTTCCATGAAGCTTTCCCTGGTTGTAGGGTTCCCGGATCCGGACCGTCCCGTCGAATTCCGAATAGTAGGTCCAGACCGAATCCTTCTCCCGGTTTACATACCAGCCCTCGGCGGCTATTTTCCCGTTTTCGTAATAGAGCCGGGTGTAGCTCCGGTCGGTTGCAGAATCGAACACCATCCGCGCCTGCACCGCCCCGTTATCGTAGTAGCGCACCATTTCCCCCACCGGTCTGCCTTCAACGAAAGTTGCCGTATACCGGGTACTGCCATCCGGATACTCCACCTTCCAGGGGCCGGTCCTCCTTCCCTGGTCATCCAGCCTGTTGGCCGCACCGTTTACAGGGTCCTGCCCCTGAACCAGAACCGGCCAGAGGATCCCCGCGGCGATGATGAGCAACAGTTGTTTCATAGAAGCCTCAAATATAGCTAAAAAAGAAAAGAGGGCATCCGGTATGAATGCCCTCTCTGGTAAACCTTCGCAGGTGATTGTTATGTTATTTTACTTCTTCAAAGTCCACATCGGTCACTTCCCCGTCGTCGCCCTTGCTGCCCGATGAGGATTCCCCTCCGGCCTGACCCTGCGGCTCCTGGGTGCTGCCGCCCGATGAAGCCTGCTGCTGCGCATTGTAGATATCCTGTGAGGCGGCCTGCCATGCTGCATTCAGGGCTTCGGTGGCCGTGTCAATGGCGGCCAGGTCCTCTGCCTTGTGGGCCTCTTTCAGTTTCCCCAGCGCTTCTTCGATGGGGGCCTTCTTATCGGCGGGAATCTTGTCCCCGTACTCCTTCAGCTGTTTTTCGGTCTGAAAGACCAGGCTGTCGGCGTTGTTCAGTTTCTCGATCCGCTCCTTGGCCTGCTTGTCGGCTGCTTCGTTCTCCTTCGCCTCCTTCTTCATCTTTTCGATCTCATCGTCGGAAAGACCCGAAGAGGCCTCGATGCGGATACTTTGTTCTTTTCCGGTCCCCTTGTCCCTTGCGGAGACGTTGAGGATCCCGTTGGCATCGATATCGAAGGTCACCTCGATCTGCGGTATCCCCCGCGGTGCGGGCGGGATCCCGTCCAGGTGGAACCGGCCGATGGTCTTGTTGTCCTTGGCCATGGCCCTTTCACCCTGAAGCACATGGATCTCCACCGAAGGCTGGTTGTCGGCAGCGGTGGTGAAGGTCTGTGTTTTCTTGGTGGGAATGGTGGTGTTGGCTTCGATCAGCTTGGTGTTGACACTGCCCATGGTCTCGATCCCCAGTGAAAGCGGGGTCACGTCGAGCAACAGAACATCCTTCACCTCACCTGTGAGCACACCTCCCTGGATGGCGGCACCGACGGCCACCACCTCGTCGGGATTCACTCCCTTTGAAGGGGCTTTCCCGAAGAAATCCTGAACCACTTTCTGGATGGCCGGGATGCGGGTGGATCCGCCCACGAGGATCACCTCGTTGATTTCCTGCTGGGTGAATCCCGAATCCTTCAATGCTTTCTTACACGGTTCGATGGTGGCCTGGATCAGCTTGTCGGCCAGGCTCTCGAACTTGGCCCTGGTCAGGGATTTCACCAGGTGTTTCGGGATCCCGTCCACAGGCATGATGTAGGGAAGGTTGATCTCGGTCTGGGTCGAGCTGGAAAGCTCGATCTTGGCTTTTTCAGCTGCTTCCTTCAGGCGCTGCATGGCCATGGGATCCTTGGAGAGGTCCACTCCCTGCTCGCTTTTGAATTCGGCCACCAGCCAGTCGATGATCACCTGGTCGAAATCGTCACCGCCCAGGTGGGTGTCGCCATTGGTCGATTTGACCTCGAACACGCCGTCTCCCAGTTCCAGGATGGAAATGTCGAAGGTTCCCCCGCCCAGGTCAAAAACGGCAATCTTCAGATCGGTTGTTTTTTTGTCCAGTCCGTATGCCAGCGAAGCTGCGGTGGGTTCGTTGATGATCCGTTTGACCTTCAGCCCGGCAATTTCTCCGGCTTCCTTGGTGGCCTGGCGCTGCGAGTCGCTGAAATATGCGGGCACGGTGATCACGGCCTCGGTGACTTCCTGACCCAGGTAGTCCTCGGCTGTCTTTTTCATTTTCTGAAGCACCATGGCGGAAACTTCCTGCGGGGAATATTTCCGGTCATCGATCTGCACGCGCGGCGTGTTGTTGTCCCCTTTGATCACTTTGTAGGGCACGCGGGCGATCTCCTTGGAGACCCGGTCATAGGTTTCTCCCATGAACCGCTTGATGGAGTACACGGTCTTGGTAGGATTGGTAATGGCCTGGCGTTTGGCAGGATCGCCGACTTTGCGTTCCCCGTTTTCCACAAAAGCGACCATGGAGGGGGTGGTCCGTTTCCCTTCGCTGTTGGGAATAACAACCGGCTCGTTCCCTTCCATCACTGCGACGCAGGAGTTGGTGGTACCTAAATCTATTCCAATAATCTTGCTCATGATGTTATCTGTTTTATTCTTTTCTCTGTTTCTTTTCTGAACTGTTGTACTCCTTTCAACGAAGATTGTGCCAATATCACAACGGGGGAGGCCTAATGCTATTCTGACACCATCGAAGGCGGTTCACCGGGAGCAGGCTGTCAGGTTTACTGACAAATTGACCGCTATAAGGAAATTTATTTTAAACTTTGTAGTCTGATCATTCCACTTTCGCCATGTCGCTTCACAGCAACGTTAAACGCGTAACCACCCATGTGCTTCTGGCCATGAAGCTCAAGGGGGAGAAAATTGCCATGTTGACGGGCTACGATTATTCCTTCGCCCGGCTGCTGGACCAGGCCGGGATTGATGTGATCCTGGTGGGGGATTCCGCCTCCAACGTCATGGCCGGCTTCGAGACCACCCTGCCCATCACCCTGGACAACATGATCTACCATGCCGCCTCGGTGGTCCGGGCCACCAAACGGGCCCTGGTGGTGGTGGACCTGCCCTTCGGGACCTACCAGGGCAATTCCAAGGAGGCCCTGGCATCGGCCATCCGGATCATGAAGGAGACAGGCGCCAGTGCCATCAAGCTGGAGGGAGGGGTCGAGATCAAGGAATCGGTGGAAAGGATCCTCTCGGCCGGGATCCCGGTGATGGGGCACCTGGGCCTGACCCCCCAGGCGATCCATAAATTCGGGACCTACGTGGTACGGGCCACGGAGAAGGAGGAAGCCGACAAACTGAAAACAGATGCACAGGAGCTGGCAAAGACCGGGTGTTTTGCCATCGTGCTTGAAAAGATACCGGCCAAACTGGCCGGGGAGGTCACCAGTTCCATCAGCATTCCCACCATCGGCATCGGTGCCGGTTCGAAGGTGGACGGACAGGTCCTGGTCCTTCACGACATGCTGGGCATTACCCAGGAGTTTTCCCCGCGGTTCCTGAGAAGGTACCACAACCTGCAGATGGAAGTCAAGGGAGCCGTACAGAACTACATCGACGATGTACGGAACCAGAAATTCCCCAACGAGAATGAGCAGTACTGAAAGTTGGTTAGGGGTTAGGGGTTAGAGGTTAGAAAAAGGTTAGGGGTTAGTGGTTAGATGCCTGTCTGACAGGATGCTAACCCCCGTTTCCAACCCCTAACCTCGAACTTAAATGAACCTAACCCTTATCTTTGATTGACTGACGACTTTCGACTAACGACTTTCGACTATGAACCCACCTGTAACGATCCTGTATGAGGACAACCACCTGATGGTGGTGAACAAGCGGGTGTCCGACATCGTGCAGGGGGACAAGACCGGGGATGTGTCACTGGACCGGTTGCTGAAGGAATATATCAAAGAACGGGACGGGAAGCCGGGGGAGGTGTTCCTCGGGATCCCGCACCGGCTGGACAGGCCGGTGAGCGGAGCGGTGGTCTTCGCCAAGACCAGCAAGGCGCTGAGCCGCATGGCGCAGTTGTTCAAGGAGAAGGAGGTGGAAAAGATCTATCATGCCATCGTGGAACGGTGTCCGGAGCCCGAGGCCGGGGTGCTGGAGCATTACATGACCCGCAATACGAAGCAGAACAAATCCTATGTCCATGACCGGGAGGTGCCCGGCTCCAAACTGGCCAGGCTCAGCTACAGGAAGCTTGCCTCATCGGACCATTACCACCTGCTGGAGGTGGTCCTGGAAACGGGCCGGCACCATCAGATCAGGGCACAGCTGGCGGCCATTGGAAGCGTGATCAAGGGAGACCGCAAATACGGGGCGCGCCGGACCAACAAGAACGGCGGGATCAGCCTGCATGCCAGGAGGATCGCGTTCATCCACCCGGTCAGGAAGGAGCGGGTGGAGGTGGTGGCCCCCTACCCGAAAATGGATATATTTCCCGTATTCAAGGCCGGGTAAATTGCCGGAAAAAGATTGAAGTTGCCCGGGCGGTTCAGCGGGTATCCTTGATGTCCCTTAATATGAACGGCATGGGCAGCAGGTGTGCGGCCGAGGAGATGACCCGGATGGCAGAGGCCCCGTAAAGGATGAGCTCCATGGGCTTTTTCCCCTGCCACTCCTTCTCCCACATCACCTGCCTGCAGCCTCCGCAGGGCGTAACGGGCTCTTCCTGCACCTTTCCCCCCTTCAGTGCAACGATGGCCATGGCAATGACCGCCACGCCGGGATGATTGGCCCCGGCGTAGAACAGGGCCACCCGTTCGGCACACATTCCGGAAGGATAGGCGGCATTTTCCTGGTTGTTCCCGGTGATAAGCGTCCCGTCCTCCAGCCGGAGGGCGGCACCTACCCTGTATGCGGAATAGGGCGCGTATGCATTGCGGGCAGCTTCAAGAGCCCTGTTCACCAGGCCTGCATGCGAAGCCGGCAACTCTTCCAGGCGTTTATACTCGGTATATTGAAACTGATGGGATTCCTGTCTCATTCCGCCTTAGATTTCCCTGTAAAGTTACAGATTTTCATACTGGTGTACGATAATCTTATGAACCAACGTTCGGTATAGGAGGGTTGTTAACAACTCGGACGTGAAACTGGGTTCCGGCACGCTAATTTTGTAACCAGGATGGTTCAGGTATATCGGATGATCATGGGAATAACAAGAATCAGGCTGATCGTTCTGGGGGTGATGCTGCCCCTGGTCCTTGAAGGACAGCGGAGTGCAGAGCTCAGCAGGGAGGAATACATCGATACCTATGCCTCCCTGGCCATGCGGGAAATGGCCCGGGTAGGGATCCCCGCCAGCATCAAGCTGGCACAGGGACTCCTGGAGTCAGGCAACGGGAACAGCAGGCTGGCAGTGGTGGGTAACAACCATTTCGGGATCAAGTGCCACGAGTGGGACGGCCAGAAGATCTACCATGACGACGACCGCCGCAATGAATGCTTCAGGGTATATGCCTCTCCTTATGAATCCTATATGGACCATTCCATGTTCCTTACTACCAGAAGCAGGTATGCCGGTCTGTTCGAGCTGGACGGTGACGATTACAAGGGGTGGGCCAGGGAACTGAAAAGGTCCGGGTATGCCACGGCAAGGAACTATGATGACCTCCTGATCAAGATCATCGAGGAAAATGAGCTCTACAGGTATGATCAGCTGGTGCTCAGCGGCAATTATGAAGAGGGGGACCTGCCTTCGGTCTCTCCCTCCTCCCGCCCGGGCAGGGGGGGTGCTGCCACAATCGCGGTTTCCTCCAGGGAGATCAGGCTGAACAACAACGTCGAATACGTGCGCACCGAAGCGGGGGATACCCCGGAATCGCTGAGGCAGGAGCTCGATCTGTATAAAAATGAGCTTTACCGGTACAATGAGCTGGAAGAGGGATCGAAACTGGAGCCGGGTCAGATCATATACCTGCAGCCCAAGCGGCGAAAAGCGGCCAGGGGCAATGAATTCCATGTGGTGGAAGAGGGGCAGACCCTTTACGGGATCTCACAGCAATACGGGGTGAAGCTGAAGCAAATCTACCGCTACAACCAGCTGGTGGAGGGCCAGGAGGTGCCTGCAGGCACACGGATCTATCTCAGGGGAAAGCGCAAGGAACCGATCCTGAAAATCGAGCCCCTGGAGGATGATTCGGGGGGAGAGGAGATGAAATTCGAATTCGACAACTGACCCCGGCAGCCTTTCCCGCCGCTAGCCCTGAAGCTGCACTGCTATCACCTGGGATGCGAGTTCTTCCTGATGATTCAACACTTGTCTGAGATAACCCAGCTATCCCTGAGATCGAGCCACTATCCCTGAGATCGAGCCACTATCCCTGAGGCGGAGTGACGGTCCCGTAATAGGAGATGCTCTGCCTGTTCTGGCTGTTGATGATCAGGGTGCCATAACCGCCGGATCCCACTTGAAGGGTGACCGTGTATTTATCTGTTGAACCGGCAATGGAGAAGGTGACGAGTACACTCTTTTTCTTGCTGTTCCTGGTGATTTCAAGGTTCTCCGGAGTTCCGCTGAATTTGATGCCGCCATCCCCCCCGTAGTTTGCCTGGTAGGCGCGCCCGAAATAGGGGAGGCTTGCTTCATAATTTCCGTCCACTGCCTTCATGGTGTAGGGTGTGGTGCTCTGGATGGTCCTGCCTCCGGTAGGATTGATGCTCTGAATGGTATAGACATAATTCCCGCTCTCCAGGAGCGCGGCCATTTTCTCTAGCTCTTCAGCCTGCTGTTCGCTGCGGGCTGTGTTCTGCGTGCTTGAGCATCCTGCAGCCAGTAAGGCCAGGACCAAAATGGAAATAACGGATCTTTTCATGGTATGTGGTTCAAAAATGGGTTACAAAGGTTCCAGGTATTGGTATACAGTGGTTTAAGGTATTTGTGTGCAATAGTCTCACGTATGACAACTTCGTGGTGCAATGGTTCATGCACCCCGGTCAAAAATAGCCAAAATGTTGAGAAAATGTTAATGTTTTTGGCAATCAAAGCTTTACAATGATGAATGCAGGCTCTAAATTTGTATGAAAATTGGAGCATGGCAACCACGGACACTCCCCCGGTCCGGCTGATCCAACCACCGGACGGAAAGCAGACCCGCATCGATTTTTTCAGGGAAAAGCAGGCCAAAAAACATGCCCCCGAATGGTGGCTCTCGATCTCTTCCTGGTTCAGGCATGAGGACAAGCGGCACGGGCCGGACCTGGAGTTCTTCGAACGGCAGCTGCGGAAGGAAGGGTACTCGGAAAAGTCCCAGAAAACCTACCTGTTCATGATGAAGCGGTTCTTCGGTCATTTTCCGGACATGGATCCCGCGGATATCACCATGGCCGAGATCGAGGATTACAATTTCGATTTCTTTGTTTCGGGAAGGTATTCACGCTCCTATCAGCTCCAGTTCATCAATGCCCTGAAGCTATACTACGCCCTGACCAGGGGTGTGGAACTGAATCTGAGACACCTCAGGAAAACCGGTAATTCCCGGAAGTGATCCTGAATCCGGCCAGAAACTGCGCCGTTTCCATCCGCCGCTTTCCTTCCATCTGAAGGGAGTGGATCTCCACGAAGCCATCCGGTACGGCCACCTTTAACGATTTTTTACCGTCTGAGACGATCGATCCTGTACTTTTATGGTGCGAGGCGGGTTCAAAGGTGGCCCGGAAGATTTTGCACATCATTCCGCTGCCCGGCATCGCATCACTTTCATTTTCAGTGGTCTCCAGGTATGTGAATGCACCGGGGACCGGACTCAGTCCCCTGATGAGGTTCACGGTTCTCCGGCCTTCCTGCTGCCAGTTGATCCGGCAATCCTCTTTGTGGATCTTGGGAGCCGTTTTCAGGGTCTCATGCGATCCAATGAAACGGTCCTGCGGCAGTGCCTTCAGCGTACCCTCTGCCAGTCCCCTGACCGTTTTCACCAGAAGCTCACTTCCGGCTTCCATCAGCCGGTCATGCAGTTCACCGGCCGTTTCCTGTTCCCCTACAGGAACCGCTTCCCTGAGCAGGATATTCCCTGTGTCGATCTGATGGTCGATGAGAAAGGTGGTCACCCCTGTTTCCTTCTCCCCGTTCATCAGCACATGGTTGATGGGTGCGGCTCCCCGGTAGTGGGGCAGGAGGGAGGCGTGGAGGTTGAAGGTGCCCAGGGGGGGGATCTTCCAGACTGCTTCAGGCAGCATGCGGAAGGCCACAACGGCCTGAAGCGCAGGTTGAAGGGATTTCAGTTCTTCCAGGAAACCGGGATCCTTCAGGTTTTGCGGCTGAAGCAGCGGTATCTGCGGATGGTGCTTCCGGATGAATGCCTTCACTTCGCTTTCCCGGAGTTTCTTTCCCCTTCCGGCCGGACGGTCCGGTGCGGTCACCACACCAACCACCCCGTATCCCTCATGGATAAGCCTTTGCAGGGGCATCACCGCGAATCCGGGGGTCCCCATGTAAACGATCCGTATGGATTCAGGATTCATTTTTTTCCTGGTCCCCGTACCTGGCAATGTTCAGAAAATGCCCCATCTTATCCCTCTTGGTCTGAAGGTAGAACTGATTGTGCTCGTTGGCCGGTACCTCCAGGGGAATGGTTTCCACGATCTTCATGCCGTATCCCTCCAGACCCGCTCTCTTGACCGGATTGTTGGTGATCAGCCTGATCTTTCTGATCCCCAGTGAGTGCATCATCCCGGCACCCACCCCGTAGTCGCGTTCATCTTCCCTGAAACCCAGTTCAATATTGGCCTCCACGGTGTCCCGGCCCTGCTCCTGCAGTTTGTAGGCCCTGACCTTGTTGTAAAGCCCGATCCCGCGCCCTTCCTGGTTCAGGTAGATGATCACACCGCGTCCCTCTTTCTGGATCATCCGCATGGCCTCATGCAACTGCACACCGCAGTCGCAGCGGTAACTGCCGAAAATATCCCCGGTCACGCATGAGGAGTGTACCCTGACCATCACCGGATCCTGCTCGGTCCATGTTCCCTTGGTCAGTGCGACATGCTCCATGCCGTTGGATTTCTGTATGAACGGGATGAGGTTAAATTCCCCGAATTCGGTGGGAAGGTGAACCTCCGTTCCCTTGAGGATGATGCTGTCGGTATGCAGGCGGTGGGCGATCAGGTCACGGATACTCACCATCTTCAGCCCGAATTCCGCGGCAATATCGCTCAGCTGCGGAAGGCGTGCCATGGTCCCGTCCTCGTTCATGATCTCCACCAGCACCCCGCCCGGTTTCAAGCCCGCCAGGCGTGTCAGGTCCACTGCTGCCTCGGTATGACCGGCCCTGCGGAGAACCCCCTGTTTCTTGGCCATCAGGGGGAAGATATGCCCGGGTCTTGCCAGGTCATCGGGCCGGGTGATCGGGTCCACCAGCGCCCGTATGGTTTTAGCGCGGTCGGAAGCGGAGATGCCCGTGGAGGTCCCGTGCCCCAGCAGGTCCACCGAAACGGTAAAGGCCGTGGAATGGCTGCTGGTGTTGCGGCTGACCATCAGTGGCAGTTCGAGTTCGGCGCACCGCTCCTCGGTGATGGAAGCACAGATAAGGCCCCGGCCATGGGTGGCCATAAAGTTGACCTGATCGGCGGTGATCAGTTCGGCAGAGGCGATGAAATCCCCCTCATTCTCCCGGTCCTCATCATCCACGACGATGATGCATTTCCCGTTCCGCAGCTCTTCCAGCGCTTCTTCAATGGTGTTCAGCCTGATGCTGGTTTCTTCTTGTGGGTTGCCAGACATTGCTTTTTATTCCTCCCAAAAAACGGACGAATCCGGCGAGGAGCGCCAGGTTCATCCACACAAAATGTGAAATGAACCGCAAAGGTAAAGCATGAATCTTAATTTTCCTCAGAAAAAGGTCAATAAGAGGGATCACCAGCACCAGTACCTGCAGCACGGCAAGGATGCGGTACAGCTCCCTGGTGGTTCCGAGCCAGAGGCTGGTGACCAGGGTGATCAGGACGAGGAAGGGGACCAGCCACCTGATGACTTTGTGGGAAAGGAAGCAGAAGGGAACACCGGGTGGTCCTTTCAGCAACATGCTTCCGAACAGTGCAAGGTTCTGGAAGTTGCCGGCCGAAATCCGCTTTTTCCTCCTGAACTCCTCCCAGAGGTCGTTGGATACGTCCTCATACACCTTCGCTTCCATGCGGCTGATGCAGCGGTATCCCTGTTGAAGCACCGACATATTGATGTAGAAATCATCCACCAGGAAATGGCCGGGAACCGGGCGGTATAGGTTTTTCCGTACCGCATAGCATCCTCCGAACGGTCCCATCATCGCGCCCCAGATCACACTTTCATGGTGCTTGATCCGGACCTCCCTGGAGATATAGAACCTTTCCTGGCGGGAGATCCCGTCACTCCTGAGGTGGGTATTGATCATCCGCGAATCCACCAGTCCTGTCTGCTGATCGCTGAATGGGGATACCATTTCCGTGAGGGTATCCCGGTCCAGGAGCACATTGGCGTCGGTGATGACCAGGATCTCCCCTTCGGCCATTTCCGCGAGCCGGTTGATCACCCCGGGTTTCCCCGTCCTCTGCCCGAACAGAAGGGGACGGATCCGGGAATCGCTTGCGGCCAGTTTCTCCAGCAGTGCACCTGTGCCATCGGTGGAGGCATCCGATCCCACCAGGATCTCAAGCCTGTCCAGCGGATAATTGCCCTCAAGCACAGAGCTGATCTTGCTTTCCAGCACCTCCTCTTCGTTGTAGGCAGCGATCAAAACGGATACTGAAGGCAGATCCTCCTTTCTGAATCCAGTGGAAGGGAGTTGCTTTTTCCCTGCCAGAAGGGATAGAATAGCCGGGAAGAGGAGGTAGGTGTAACCAATCAGCAGGAAACTGATCCAGAATATCACCTGTAATACGATCATGCCTGCGATTTATAGAACTGGCCGAGCCGGTTTGCGATCTCAAATGTATCAAAATTCTGTATAACGAATTTCCTGGCCGCCGCAGCCAGCCCAATGGCCTCTTCGTCTCCGCTGAGCAGTGAGGACAGATGCTCGGTCCACCACTCCGGATCCCCTGAGACCAGCACCTCCCGGCCGTGTTCCGCATTGATCCCTTCTATACCTGCCGGGGTGGTGATCACCGGCCGGCCCATGGCCATCCCCTCCAGTATCTTGATGCGGATCCCACTTCCGGTCTTAAGCGGAGCCACCATGATCCGGTACTCCTGCATAAAACGGATGGCATCCTCCACCTCTCCGTGAAAGGTGATGTTGGGGTGTGCCAGTCTGCGGGTCACGTGCCCCGGGGCGTTCCTTCCGGCCACATGAAAGGTCATGGAGGGAACCCTGCTGACGAGTCCCGGGAAAACCTCTTTGAGGAACCATTCCAGTCCTTCCTGGTTGGGGAGCCAGTCGAGGGCCCCGATAAAAAAAAGGGTGGGTTCCGGAGGCAGGCTGGTCAAGGGGTATTCTTTGATCCGGAGACCGGCAGGCAGTGTGAGGATTGGTTTCGTGTGGCCCTGTTTCTGGAGGCCCTGTTTCTGGAGGCCCTG
>CAZNSZ010000019.1:0-39639 GCA_964575865.1 uncultured Bacteroides sp.
GGTCAGGAAATTCCGGGGGGATGATCCGCTCCAGGATGCGGTCCGCTTCCCTCCAGCCTTCTGCAAAGTTTTCCTTGCCGCCCTTATGGCCACAGGAGTGGGAGAGCAGTACAAAAGGGAGTATAAGAAATCGTACGTATTTCATGTGGACTAATATCATCATCAGAATACGAAAATGCTACAACTATTTTCCCTTTATTTGATACTATCCCGCGACCGGACATACACATGAGATGAATGGTTCAGGTTCGCAAAAGACCATTCCTTCAGGATTTTTGATCATGATGAATGGTTCTCCGGTCCTCAGGATAAAAGGAAAGATAGTAATCATGGGGAAGAATGGCCCAATACTATCTTATTTGCGATGATTGTTCAATCTTCTGCGTTCACCCATTTGAACCGTGTACCCAGGTGTAAATCACAATATCACCGGGCAGGATGATAATTTCTTCCCCGGCATCAATCACTGCTCCGCTTTTAAGGATTCTTTGTACAGGATTTGTTGTAGCCATCCGAATCCGGTTTTCTGCCAGCTCATAATTGACGATCATCAGATATGCAGTGTCCGCCTTCTGATGAAGGGCCACGGTCAGCCCCCCTTCATGATCTATCTCCTGAACCGGGGTGTCTGCCAATTCGTTCGTTAGCGGCGTTACGGTGTTTTGATCCTCAATCCCCAGATGCCTGATCCACTTGACAGTGGAATGGGCAAAGACCCAAGAAAGATTTCGTATTTCCCGGTTCACTTTCTTCACCCGTTCATAAACAACCGATTTCCGGCCATCAGGCAAAACAGGTCCGGTAAAATAGTACTCGTTGCCCGGTATCCTGTTTTCATTGTCCGTTTCGGGTGTCCAGTAAGTAAAATACTGTATACCCTTTGCGCCATACACCAGGTTTGTGAATACCTGCAACCTGAGGTGGCCCATCTCCGGCTCCGGGTAGGTGGCCGATTCGATCTCATGTGCCACCGACATGGCAAACGCCCAGAAGGGTTTGTGGACTGAATCTGAGAATTCCCGGATTGTCTGAAGGTTATCGAACCAGTTTTTTCTGATCTCTATTTCCCCTGTTGTTCTGGAAACACGAACAGGATAGTGGTCAAAGGAGATGATTTCAGGTTTGATATGCTTCTCAACCCATTGCAGATAGGTCAGATACGATAACCCACTTACCGTATTTGTTTTTCCGCCGGGCAGAAGGTTCAAATAACACCAGTGGCTGTCATCCACAGAACGGATCCGGCTGGCCAGCGCACCCAGGTCCATAAAAAGCTGCTCATTGTTACCGGGCTCGTCATAGAGATGATAAGACTCCAGTGCAGGATGATCCATGAAACGGTTTGCCAGACCTTCCGGGTCAGAAAAAAGAAGGGAAGGGCAGTTCAAAGAGATCTTGATCCCTGCGCTCAGGGCAGCATCCAACGCTTTTTCTGCCTCCTCGGGCCCATCATAAGGACTCATGGAAATCGTAAAACCGGCATCCCTGAGCTCACGAAACCTCTCCTCTGATGTAAAGGACTGGGGAATGCTCCACCAGGCCATGATCGGAATATAAGATTCTGAATCCGCCTGTGCCCTGGTCCCCAGCCAGTCACTTGAGTCTGGAACGGCGTTGACTTCAACAGATCTGTTCTGACAGCTCGCAAAAAGTGCAGCGAACAGGATAAGGGTCCATTGTGTCATATCATTGTTTCATTGATCCCGCTGACAGGTATCCGACCGGTGCTGGACAGCAGTAATTAAGCCCGCTCCCGTGATCCTTTCCTCCGCCATCCATAATAGGTCAGGTTCTCCGGAACTTCCGATTTCCTGAAGAACAGACTGGCCAGATAGCCAACGCCGAAAAGGATCAGATGGCTGTAAACCCCCAGCATGTATTTGTGCTGCCGGAAATTCCAGTTCCCGAAATCAAGCACCTGACGGTTCCCGATCTCCTGGGAAGTCAGGACGGCATATCCGGTGAACAAAACACAAACAGCCATCCCGATATAGAGGCCCTTCTTGTTGGCCCGCCGGGAGAAAAGACCAAGCAGGAACATGCCGGCAATGCCCCCCGAGAAAATGGCATAGAGGCCAAAAACAATGCCCAGTGCCCCTTCTCCGCCCAGATAGGTATACAGCGTGGCCACCAGGATCGCCAAAAGCCCGGAGACAACCACCATGGCTTTCCCGAACCACAGTTTCTGCTCATCGGTCGCCCTTTTACGGATCTTCCCGTAAAAATCCTCCGTGACCACCGCGGACAGGCAGTTCAGGTCCGAATCGAGGCTGGATACCGCAGCCGCGATCAGTGCCGATATGATCAGGCCCGTGACACCCACGGGAAGCTCATTCAGAATAAAGAGGGGAAAGACGGCATCAGGGGCCATATCGGCCGGAAGGACCGCACCGGGCATCAGCTTATAGTAGGCGAAAAGGGCCGTCCCGATGAACATGAACAGGGCCCATACGGGCACGCTCAGCAGCACACCGATCAATGAAGCCTTGATCCCGTCGCGGTTGGAACGTGCAGTCAGGTAGCGCTGGACCACCGTCTGGTCTGTGCCGTATTTCTGGATGGCATAAAAGATCCCGTTGATGGCCATGACCCAGAAAGTCAGTTTGACGAAATCCAGGTCAAAGGGCCCGAATCCGATCCGGCCGTTTTCAGCGGCCACCTGCCATACCGCAGCAGGTCCCCCTTCGGGTGTGAACAGAAGGATCAGCAGTGCCGTGACCCCCCCCGCAATCAATAAAAATCCCTGGATCACATCGAGCCAGATCACTGCTTCGATGCCCCCAAGGAGGGTGATCACAATAATGATGACCCCGAGGATCCAGATAACCGTGAGGGTCTCCACCCCAAGCAGGCTGGCAATGGCAAGTCCGAGGAGATAAAACACTGTCCCCATCTTGGAAAAATGTGCCAGGATGAATCCCAGGGATGCGTAGACCCGGGCAAGGTAACCGAACCGCTTCTCGAAATATTCATAGGCGCTGATCCCGATCACATTCCTGTACAGGGGCACCACCCCCCATATGATGATCAGGAGCACCAGGGGGACCATCAATCCCTGTACCAGGAGGATCCAGTTACTGGAAAAACCTTCACCGGGGTAGGCCAGAAAGGTCACACTGCTTACCAGGGTGGCCAGGATCGACATCCCGATGGCCCAGGAAGGGATCTTCCCGTCGGCTGCGAAGTATTTCCGGGTCGATTTCTGTCCCCGGGAAAAATAAAACCCGATATACAGGGAGGCCAGCAGCGAAACCACAATAATCGCATAATCGATAACCGGGAGTCCGCTTCGCGGGGTCACTGATTGGCTAAGTAGGACGAATTCCATTGCTTCTTTTCGTTATGAAGTGAACGGTGCTTTTTCATTATTCTCGTTGAATACCAGTAAACCTCTGGGCCAGGGATAGGAACCTGGCTTCACGGTAACAGCCCTGTCTGAATCCTCCGGTTGAAGCGTGACAACACCCACATCGTGAAACTGCTTTACAATGAGCCGGTACCAGCCCATTTCCCTGAAGAACGACGAAGCCGTCTCTCCCCCTTCAATGAAAAGTTGCGTACCCGGTGCGGAAAGCCCGGCGACTACTTTGGCAGCAAGGGCAACCCTTCCAGCAATGCCACCTGCATCAAGGGGATCCGTTTCGGTATCCGGCGGTCCGGATACCACCACCTTCTCTCCGCTTTTTACACTGACCCCGATCTGAATGGTCCATGCCATAAACAGCGATTCGTTGCGGATCGCTGCGGCCGGCAGTTTAAAAGCATGATACCCCAGCTTTACCAGGCAGTTGACGAACCGGATGCTGCTTTCGGATCTGCTGCCGCTGATGAAATGATGGTTCAAAGGTCTTTTCAGCAGGACCGGATCCCGCGCGGGCATCAGGTGCAAAATGACCTTCAGGGCGGCCCTGAAATGATCCGATCCCCCGGCCAGCAAAATGCCTGGCCTGTAGTGATCCGATATCCATCTTTCGATATCTTCCACGGATCCGGTATCGGGGATGAATACTTTTCCTTCGGCAAGGAGCATCGGATCACTTCCTGTTACAACCGTCCCATCGTTCTCAACCAGTTCCGGAATTTCAGCAGCAAGCCTGGGATGCAGGGGATCCAGCCTGAAGGCAGTCTGGTTGATGGGCACCCCGTCGATGAAATAGTGTCCATCCCGGATGATCCTGTTCCTTGAAGGATTGGCCGGGATCAGGAGTGCCCTGTCGAATCCGGGTTCTTCCAGAAGGGAACGGATCCCTGCAATGACGGGTCCCCTGAGGACCGAGTCCACCTTCATGTATACCAGGTCATAGCCGGTCAGGTCAAGCTCCGCCAACAGTTTCCGGATCGCCTGATGTGCTTTCTCCGGCTCAAAACCCCTGGATGCGGTATCAATGATGGCCACATTTTCCCGGATGCTTGCATCATGATGACCGCCGGTCAGGATCCTCACCGCCAGACCGTACTGAAGAGCGATCCCGCCGATCTCCGCCGCACCTGTCAGATCGTCTGCCAGGACCAATATTTTGAGTGAACGTCCGATCACCTCAGTAAAGCCTGTAATATATCTGTTCTATCTCCTTCTGCGACAATTCTCGGAGGTTGTTTTTCAGTAATCGCTGGACCTTCATGGCCGATCTGGCCAGTGAAGGGACCGCATCGGAGGGAACATTGAATGCACCGATCCCATCAGGAATACCCACCTTCCTGCAAAGCTCCCCGATCCTCCTGATCCCTTCCCTTGCAGTCTCGGTTTCGTTTGAGGAGCCTGCAACCCCGATGGTCCTGGCGATCTCAGCATACCTTTCCAGTCCGAATGGGAGGTTATATTCCAGTACATGCGGCAGCAGGAGCGCATTGGAGATCCCGTGGGGAATATGGTATTCACTCCCCAGCGGGTAGGCGATGGCATGGACAGCCGCCGTGTTCACCGGACCAAGGCCCAATCCGCCGTATACGCTTCCAAGGGCGACCTTCCGCCTGGCCTCTGCGTCAGAACCGTCAGAATACGCCCTTTCCAGGTGATCATAGATCAGACGGATCCCCTCCAGGGCAAAAAGATCGGTGACCGGATGGGCAAATCTGTTGGCATAGACCTCGATACAGTGGGTCAACGCATCGATACCCGTGGAAGCGGTGACAGCGGGCGGAACGGAATGTGTGAGGACCGGGTCGATATAGGTGGCATCCGGCACCAGGTAAGGGCTCACCACCGCTTTTTTCAGGTTCTCTTTTTCGTCCAGGAGGATGGAATTGGGGGAGACCTCACTTCCCGTCCCGGCTGTTGTGGGAAGGCAGGCCAAAAAAAGCGGCCGGCCGGTAAGGGTGCCGCTCCCGTAAAATGATCCGGGATGTTTCCCCGAACCAGCCATGGCAGCAACCAGTTTGGCCACATCCAGAACACTTCCGCCCCCGATTCCGATCACCGAATCAACACGGTTGGATTCTGCCTCGCGGAGTATGGATAAAAAGCCATCCTCCGTAGGCTCTTTGTCTATGCTCACATTGGTGATGACCTCCACACCATCCATGTCCAGTGTATCATACAGCCCGGACAGCATTTTCTCCACATGAGGATCAGCCAGGAGGTATGTCCGCCTGTAAGGCAGGCCCAGGAAATATTCGATAAAATCCTGGAGGCAGTCGTCTCCGAAAACGAATTTGCGGGGGAAGTGTATCTGGACATTCTGCATGGTGCTGTGAATTTTACTGTGCTGTGGGCTCCAATGCCATCCGTGTCGCGTAGTCAATCGACAGGGACATGGCCGCCTCGCTGGCGATTCCCTTGCCTGCCACATCAAATGCGGTCCCGTGATCGACAGATACCCTGATGATGGGAAGCCCGACAGTAATATTCACCCCGCTGACCTCCATCCGTTTCTTCTCCTCGTTCCATCTGAATCCCGCCATTTTAAACGGGATATGGCCCTGGTCATGGTACATGGCAACACATCCGTCGTATTCTCCACCGATGGCCTTGGCAAACATGGTATCGGGAGGGACCGGCCCTGTAATGCTGAATCCCATCCGCCTTGCCTCCTGTATGGCCGGTATGATCTCCCGCTCCTCTTCCCACCCGAACAGCCCGTTATCGGAAGCATGGGGATTGAGTCCGGCAACGGCAATCCTGGGATCGGGTATTCCCAGACGCCGGCATGCTTCCCGGAGCAGGTCCACTACTTCGAGGATCCTTTCTTTGCTCACAAGATCGCATGCCTCCCTGAGGGAGACATGGGTCGTCACATGGATGACCCTCAGATTCCCGTGTACCAGCAGCATGGCATATTTTGCACTTCCCGTAAAATGTGCATAAATCTCTGTGTGGCCTGCAAACCGGTGTCCTGCCAGATGGATGGACTCCTTGTTGATCGGGGCGGTGACCGTGGCTTCCACCCTGCCTTCTTTCGCCAGTTCAATGGCCCTGACGATCGAACGGAAAGCCGCTTCTCCTGCTTGCGCGGACACCTCGCCGAACTGCAGGTCGCCCCGGAAACAATTCAGGTGGAACACATCCATGGTGCCGGGTTCATATGCAGCCTCCCCTTCGTGCCTGACTGCCCGGAATTTGTACCCAAGGCCAAGCCTGCCGGCGGTTTGGCGCATAACCTCCACATCGCCTATGACCAGCGGGCGGCAACGCAGATACACTTCCTCCTTCTGCAGGGCCTTCATAATGATTTCCGGTCCGATCCCTGAAGGATCGCCCATGGTAATTCCTATAACGGGTCGCACGTTCATAACAGATCAGAAACAAATAAAAACAATCAATCAATAAAATACTACAATAATCTTAGCAATATCTTAAACTAAATTCCTGCGAACTGAAGAGAATAAACTATCGATTTTTTGCCGGACCGGTCCTCTATGATGTTGTTTTTCTGTATATAAGCGCATGAATTTGACAATAGTACAGAGATGTTAGATGACCATATTATTATTTGCCGGATATTAAACTTTATATTATTTTAATAACTTTGGATTACCAGCATTATCCTGTATGCAAATGGAGGTCATCGAAAGAACGGTGGTGCTGCCTGAGAACCAGTCTTTCCTTATCAGGCAGATCGAGCTGAAAAACAACCGGGGTGTGATCCATCACCACAGCAACAAGTTCGAATTAAACTTTATTGTCAATGCAATGGGGCGGAGGTTTGTCTCAGGCAACATCAGCAATTTCTGGCCTGGCGACCTGCTCTTTATGGCACCGGGAGTCCCCCACTGCTGGGAGATCGACAACAAAGAAGATGAACCGACGGCCATCACCATCCATATCAAGGACGAATTCCTGGAAACTGCACTGCATCATATTCCGGAACTGGATTTTATCAAAGATGTAATAAAGAAATCACACCGCGGGCTGCACCTGAAAGGGTATGACAGTGAGAGGCTGATGGAACTGTTCAATGGATTGATGCACCATGACTCTTCCTTTGACAGTTTTATCCGGGTACTGGAAATCCTGAAATTCATCTCCCAGATCGAGGATGCCGAACAGCTTGAAGTGGCAGAATTCAACTGGAACACGGACCTGCCGCAGAACCAGCGTCTCAAGAAGGTCTATGAATACGTCTTTTTCAACTTCAAGAACAGCATCAAGCTGAATGAAGTGGCCTCGCAGGTAGGGATCACGGAAGGAGCCTTCTGTTCATTTTTCAAGAAGAGCACCAAAAAAACCTTCTCCCATTTCATCAAGGAAGTGCGGATCGGTTATGCATGCAAGCTGCTCGGCCAGGACAGCGACATGTCGATCTCTCAGATCTGTTTCGAAAGCGGGTATAACAATTTTGCCAACTTTAACAGGCAGTTCAAAGAGATCACCGGCACGAATCCCAAAACCTACCGTGACCGGCTGAGGCAGTAAGCAAGCAAAAGGACACCCTCCCTGGCAAGGAAGGTGTTCTGAAACCCCGGGGACTGAACCTTGTTCAGCGGGAATGTGATTCATTGGGTTTACCGCCCCTTCAGCCAGCTATTGTATCTGGCAAAATCCATGGGAGCATGATAGGCGACATAGTGGTTCTTCAATGACTTTCCATCCACCTTGTATTCAATGATCCACATTTCATTTTCCTCCACCGCCGGCAATTCGGCCACCCTCAGCAAACCGTTTGCCTCCACCTCCACTTTTTTTGAAAGAAGGTTCCTGCCGGAGTCTTTATCCTTAATCAGGATCTCCACAATTTCTGAAGCCCTTGTATCATTGACCACCACGACGGGATGTCCTGCATTGTTCTCACGGACATCACCGATCATCACACACACATCGGTCTGCACATTTTTAATGTATTCATAGGCCAGTTTCCTTCCTCCGTAATAATCGACAATGGCATCTGAAACGATGGGCCACCCGTCGCGCAGGTTCCACCAGAGGATCCCGTTGCGGTGGCCTTTGTTCATCCGCCAGAATTCGATGAAGTATTTTTTTGCTTCGGCCTGGACGATTTGAGAGGCGGTCACAAAGTCTTCCAGTTCCGTCGGGCACGCTCCGAACACTTCCCTGATCTGGTTCACCATTAAATAGTTTCGTTCTTTATTGGTCGCAGAGTTGGGATGAGACATGGTGGCCTTGCATTGCCACTCCTCATTCCAGACCAGGCTTTCGGGCTTCTTCACCTCACCGATGACAGTGACCACCTCCTCCGTTACAGGCACTGCATCCATGACCCAGGGATACACATTGTCAGGGGTCATCATTTTTTTCAGGCTTTCTACGTTGGGCGCGCCATGATACCCAATTTCACTTACAAAGCGGGCATTGTTTTCGGTATAGAACGGAGCCTTGTAATATCCCCTTGGCCCCCATAAGTGCATTTCGGGGGACAGGTCCTGGCTGATCCTGTTGTGAATGTTGAAAACCTCCTCGCTGATGAAAGGGGAGCTCGGCAGGTAAGGGGTTTTCGGGTCCCATTCCCGCACGGCCAGGGGCAATACCTCACGGCTGATCACATCCGTATTCGGGTCGATGTGCGACTGATCACCGCCCCAGTCGAGCGATACATCGTTTTCGTTGTTTCCGGCCCACAACACAATGGACGCATGGTTCCGCAAACGGCGCAACACTTTGTCTGCTTCGGCCTTCACCTTCCGCCTGAAGGCTTCATCCTGCGGATAGGTCGTACATCCAAAAGTGAAATCGTGCCAGACCATGATGCCGTTTTCATCGCAAAGATCATAAAACCGGTCACTTTCGTACACATTGCCCCCCCACATGCGGACCATGTTGCAATTCAGGTCGGCAAGCATTCCAACGGCATCGTCGACATGCTGGATATCCCGGCTGTGCAATCCATCAAGCGGAACCCAGTTTGTGCCTTTGATAAAGATGTATTCATTGTTTATTTCAAAGTGAAAATCCCCCGGCTCTTCCTCTGTATTTATGGGAGATACAATCAGTTTTGAATTGCGGATCCCGATTTTTTGTTTGTTCTCACAAAGCAAGCTGCCTTCTGCATCTGTAATTTTAATTGTGGCGTTATACAATGCCTGTTCCCCAAATCCCCTCGGCCACCACAGATCCACATTTTCCAGCCCCCAGATACGCTCGCGTGCAATGGTCGTAATGACGGGGATTTCTCTCCGAAGGATATGCTGACCGTTGCGCTCCAGTTCAAATGAGATCGTCAGGTCATCAATATTCAGCCTGTCTGTCTGAAATTGCCAGTCCACATACATGTTGGCCTTCTTCACATCGGGATAGACCTCCTTGGTCACCCAGTATACCGAGGTGAAATGGGTCGGGGGGATGATCTCCAGTTTTACATCCCTCCAGATCCCGGCGCTCAGAAGGCGGGGCATGATATCCCAGCCGAACATGTGCGGGGCTTTCCGGATGCTGACCGCCTCGCCAAGCTGGTCGTAACGCACACCGAAATTGTTCCTGAGGTATTTGCGGGCCTCCAGTTCGGCAGACCTGATATGCACATGCAGGGAATTGTTCTCTTTCAGCAGATCGGTGATATCGAAATGGTGTTCCACAAACATATTTTCAATCGAAGCGATCCGCTGGTTATTCAGCCAGATATCTGCGATACAATCGATTCCGTCAAAGGCCAGTTCTACACGCTCACCGGGCTTCACTTCAGGGGCGTCAAATTCCCTCACGTACCACCAATCGTACACCTCAAATTTTCTCAAACCGTACACGTTGGTCCCGACCATCGGATCTCGAATGATCCCCTCTCTCTCCAGATCGATTTCAACATTTCCCGGAACTGTGGCCGGAATGCCTTTAAATCCGGATTGCAGCAACTCTGAAGGTGTTTGCGGGGCATTGTCGTCCTGCACACCGTAATAGAGCATCCATTCCGACTTCTCACCCGAATTCAAAGGGACCACCTTTTTTGTGGAAGGCTTGCTGATGACCTCCTGAATTTCCATGCTCCGGCATTCTCCCCGGGAACTGAAAGCCAGCATTGACATGAAGAATGTGGGAATGATGATGCTTTTCAACTTCATGACATGTATGTTTTTAAGCGATGTGTCTTCATTCAAATACAAAACGGTCCTTCTGCCGGAAATCATTAATTGATGCCTCTCCTCCCGGGTTCACCGAAAAAGTGACGCTCCAGCATTTCGCAAAGGGTGTGATAAACAGGCAGATGAAGTTCCTGTATCTGCGGTGTCGAGTTTCCCCCCACATTGATCAATATGTCACAGTACCTGTTAAATTCACCACCATCCCGTCCGGCGAGTCCAATCACCTTCATCCCTTTCGACCTGGCAACCAGCATGGCGGCAACAACATTTCGTGCATTGCCCGACGTGGATATTCCAAGTAAAACATCTTCCTTGTTCCCGTATCCGACCACCTGCTGCGCATAAATCAGTTCCGGATCCACGTCGTTGGCAAAGGCTGAGCTCAGGGCATGATGGCCATTGAGCGAAATGGCGGGCAGTGCACCTTGAAGGTGTTCCGCCAGATACCTGCCCCGTTCGCCGAATTCCTTTATCAAATGATGTTTTAAAGGGTCCGGGACGGGTCTCTCTATTGAAAACCGCTTCATGAGTTCGCCGACCATGTGGTCGGCATCCGCTGCACTTCCCCCGTTCCCGCAGATCAATAATTTACCCCCGGCTTCGAAACAGCTGACCAGGGTTAAATAAGCCTCCTGGATCACCTTTCTTGTAGAGGCCAGCCGGGGAACCCTTTCAATGAGATGATCGAGTAAGAAAAACTCCATACTGTACAGGGTTCAGATCAATATTCATTTTCATGGCTCATGGCAGTACCGGACATGGCCACACTCAGGGCCGCATAATCCCCCACCCGGTCACCCAGTGCAGCCGGGACAATTTCGCACACCCTCCATGCAGGATTGAGCGCTTCCCGCTCAATCACTTCCCGGGCGACTGCCTCGAACAGGGCCGGGTTCCTGGCATAGACGCTTCCTATGACAATTTTCTGGGGATTCAGGATGTCGATAAGGATGGAGAGTCCTTTCCCCAGGTACTCCGCAGATATCCTGAAGATCTCCATGGCAGTCGGTTCTCCCTGGTGGGCTGCTTCTGCCAGGTCCCTGGCATTGATTTGATCCAGGTCCCCTGTGTTGTTCACCAATGATGTGTTTTCCCCTTTTCGCAGTTTTTCCCGGAGCAGGATCCTGGCCAGCTCGGCGATGCCCGATCCGCTGCAGAAAGCTTCAAAGGAGCCCTTCTTGCCATAGGCTTCGGGGCCCTCATCCGCCAGCCGGATGTGTCCGATCTCACCCGCCAGGTCATTGGTCCCGGAATAGATCTTTCCATCCAGGATCAATCCCGCCCCCAGGCCGGTGCCGAAAGTCATGAAAATCATGTTCCGGGTCCCTTTGCCGGCACCGAACCTCCACTCGGCCAGGGCACAGGCGTTGGCGTCATTCTGAACAAATGCAGGCACACCCAGGGCCTCCCGGAAGATCCTCACGATCTCGATCGCGTCCCATCCCGGCAGGTTGGGCGGGGAGTAAATAATCCCCTTGCGGCTGTCCAGCGGTCCGCCACAGCTGATGCCGGTGGCAACCAGGTGGTGCCCGGGAAATTTCCGGATGATTTTATTTGCTGCCTCAAGGAGTCTGGATATCGTATAGTCCGGACCTTTGACGGTCTCATTGTCAAACTGGATCCGGTCAAGGACCTCCATGTCCGCAGTACCCCCCAGCACCGCGCATTTTGTTCCGCCGATATCCACTCCCAAATAAAAGTTCTTCTCCATAGCAGGATGTTGTTTCAGCAATATATGCTGCTCAAGGTTACATTTTTTTCTGGCATCATCATTTGCGATTTGCATAAATACTGATCACCAGAAGGTAGGTCATGACCAGTACCAGTACCAGAAAACTCGCCAGTACCCCGAAAGCAGAGCTGATCAATCCCATCATGGGAGGGATCACCGCTCCTCCGGCGATGGCCATGACCATCAGCCCTGAGATTTCATTGACCCGCGCAGGCAGCCTGTCCACAGAAATGGCGAAAATAAGTGGAAACAGGTTGGCAGACCCCAGGCCGATCAGGAAGATGGCGACACGGGTCACCAGCAGCGAAGGTGAAAGCACCAGCAATACCATGCTCACCAATGCAAGCACGGAGGTGTAAATAAAAAACCTTCCGGACGGAATCCACTGAAGCAGCACCGCCCCCAGAAAACGCCCGATCATCAGGGCGGTGAAATAGATACTGATCCCCAGGGAAGCCTTCTCAAGCGACACCTGGTGCTGGCTCTGCAGATAGTTGGCGATATTGGAATTCATCCCCACATCTGCCCCGACCACAAGGAAAATCCCCAGCACCATCAACAACATGAACCTGTCTTTGAGAAGGGAGAAACAGGATCTGAAGGTGGAAGGGACCTGGTCCAGTTCTGCCTCCCGGATCCGGGTGAAGTACAACCAGCCGACGGCAATAAAAGAGGTGACGGCGTAGACCAGGAAGACCAGTTTCCAGTTCCCGGCCCGCATGGCAAGAAAAGTGGCGATGATTGGCCCAAGCAGGGAGCTGACCGCCTTGATGAACTGGGACAGGCTCATATAGCTGGAAAACTTCTCGCGGGGAACCACGTCATGCAACAGCGGATTGGCAGACACCTGCACTATGGTGTTCCCGATGCCCAGAAAAATAAAGGCGATCAGCATCACCGGGAAGGAATAGTGGACAAATGGGATCAGCATACCCAGTCCCGTGATCCCCATCCCGGCATTCAACATCACCTTCTTCCCATACCGGTCCAGCAGCAGTCCGGTGGGCACGGAGAGAAAGAAGAACCAGACCAGGGCCATGGAGGGGATCAGCTGTGCCAGCCGGTCAGGCAGTCCGAAGTCATTTTTGATATACCCGGTGGATACGCCAACAATATCCACAAACCCCATGACAATGTATGCAAGGAATACAGGGGATGCCCTCACAGGATCAATCCCCGATTTATTCAGCTGGGCCATATTCTCGGTTTAAGAAAGAACAATATACAGATAGCTTGAGAGTAAAAATACCTGCGGGGCTTAAAAGTGCCCCGCAGATATATAAGTTTTTAATCACTCGCTCATATCACCTGACAATCATCATCTTGGAGGTTTGTTTTGCATTCCCCGCCTCCATGGTGCAGAAGTATAATCCCGGATCCAGCGATTCAGCGTTCCACGACAGACTGTGCGTGCCGGCGTCCCTTGCTTCGTCGATCAGGGTGGCCACATGGGCACCCACCATGTCATACACAGCAATCCGGACCCGCGTGCTCACCGGCATGACAAAATGCAGGATTGTTTCACGGTCGAAAGGATTCGGGTAATTTTTTAACTCGAATATATCCGAAGGAGCTGCCTGGTCAAACACGGATGTAGTGCTCTCGTACGCCTGTTTGATCTTGGCCAGTGAAGCCCCGGGATCATAGCTGTCGATCTCACCGGACCAGTGCAAGGCTCCGATGGAGTGGCCGTCAATGGTCGATTTGAATTCAGAGCCGATCGTGAAGTCCTCGATCAGATCAGAGATCTTCGTGATCCCGTCGCCATCCTCCGTCTCCACTCCGGGGATCGTCAAAGGATCATTGTCGCCGAAAAAGTATCCATCCAGGTCAGGCGTACGGCTTTCATCCGGCACCTCGTACATGATCCTGAGCCAGATCGCAAGCTGTTCGGCATCCTCCGCCGAAATGGCCTCCGTGGCCAGCCCCGGATCCGTGTCCAGAATGTTGTTCTCCGCCTTGATGTTGTCCCAATCATTGATCAGAGCCTGGGTCCGTTCGTTGAACCAGGGCGTCGGGACATGAACCTGGTGGGGGCCCGCCACACCGAACCAGCTGTAATATGAAACAGGGTAATCACCGATGGTGTTATAGGCCCCATTGTTGTAATCGTCCATCGCCGGTGAATTGTAATAGATGTTATCGGCGATGTAGACCTTATAATTCCCGATATCGTTATATTCCGCCTTCAGCGTATTCTCGTCCACCCGCACCCTTTCCGGCACCTTGATCGACGGCTCTATGGTATCGATATTGACCACCCCGTAGAGGATGTTATCGGGCGCGTTTTCAATCAGGTTATAGTCCTCTCCTTTCAACATCGCGTTATAGAACAGGTTGTTGGTGATGTACGCTTCCCAGTAATACTCATTGATCATGTTGTATGCATGGTTGTTCACAAAGGTGTTGTGGTTGATCAGTGCATACATGCACAGGGCTTCCTGCTGAAGCAGCGCCATGCCGCTTCCCGATACCGTGTTGTTTTCGAAGATCAGCGTATCAATGGGTGTTTTTGCCTGGAAAACCCTGCTCGCCCATACCTGATCATCCCAGAAAAGGTCCCTGAAGTAATTGTTCCGCATCTCGATGACGAGCCCGTCGGTGACTTCATCGCAATAAAAGAACTGATGCTGGATAAATTCAAAGAGGCTGTTTTCAATCGTCACTCTGCGGTTCAATCCCTTCAGGTTGAACATGGCGAAATAACTCCCCCCCTGATCATTGCGCCCCTGCACATGAAGGTTCTTCATTTCAAGGCTTCCGTTGATCACGTTCTCTCCGGGGCCGATGTCATTTTTTGTAAGGGGGATCCAGACCGGCTTCTTCCCTCCGGTCTCACCCACGATCCTGATGGTCCCGTCCGGGTTGTCCACATTGATGGCCGAATACTGGAAGTGAAAGCCTTCCTGCAGTTTATAGACCCGCTCAGGATCTTTTCGTGTACCATCCTCATTCACATCTCCGTTGATGGTGGTCTCCAGCAAACCAGCGTTATCAATGCCGCCGGGAATGGAAATGGTGTCCTGGGCATGCACTGCCGCAGATAACGCAATTGTAGTCAGCAATAGGTAAACTTTTTTCATCTCACAGTTTTTTTAGTTTTACAATTGGTACTATTGATCATTTATCATTAGTGCTTTTAGAATTGGTAGCTCACGCCCAGCTGTACCCTGCTTCCGTAGTATTCATTCTGAGTGGGCAGTTCAATGTCACCATAGTATTGCATGTAATATTCATCGATATGGTTCCCGATATTTGTGAAATTCAGATATGCCGACAACCCATGGATAATCCTTTGTTTCAGACTGATATCCATCAGCACGAACTTGTCGTAATAGGAGTCGGCAAAGGAGAGTTTGGAATCGAGGCTTTTGAGTGTCCTGTCCTGGTATCTGAATGAAAAGCGCGAACTGAATCCTTTATAATCCCATCCGACAATGAGATTCAGTATCAGGCCCGGCTGATCGATCAGGGGACCCTTCCGGGTCTGGTACTGATATCCGGTAATCTCCCTGGGCACGAAGCCTGAGGAATCAATGCCCACCACCACGTTTTCGAAATAAGGATACCGGGTTTGAGAGTTGATCAACGTGAGATTCGCATCAAGGACCAGTCCGCGCAGCAGGCTGTTCAGGTACCAGAAATTCTTTTGATACGACAATTCAATACCGTAATAGGCCGCCTTTTCGTGGTTGTTGACCGGGATATAGGTCCTGCTTTGATCCTCCATCTTCTCAAACGGATAAAAATCCCCTCCGGGCAGGGCTTCCAGAAAACCGGCAGGGGCATCGACTATTCTGTCATTCCTCAGGGGGAAGTATGGTCCCATGTCAAATACAAAGCCTTCTATTCGCTTATAAAAGAGGTTGGCAGAAAGAAGTCCCAGTTTGTTATTGTATGCCTCCACTCCCAGGTCATAGTTCCACGCAGTGGCAGGGGCGAGATACGGATTGCCGGAGGTGAAATTCTGGGAAGGATTTTCCGGTAACACAATCCTGGGAGAGAGTGCGATAAAATCCGGGCGGGAAGCACTCCTGTATGCCGCACCCCGAACTGCCAGCAGGCTATTGAGCTGATACTTCATGTTGACCGAAGGGAAAAACAGGTTGTTTGTCCGGTCGACCCGGGTGCTGTCCGGGACTCCTTTGATCCCGTTCACATTGGCCGCCAGGAGCTCAATGGAATACGCCTGGTAGGAGGTCCTTTCGTTCTCAAACCGGATGCCGGGGACGAGTGTGAGCTTATCTCCGACATTGATCTCAGCCATGGTGTAGGCTGCATAGGATTCTTCCGTATTGTGATAGTCTTCGCTGTAATTGGCATTGCCGTTCTTCTGGTAAAGGATGCTGTTCGCATCATAATACTGTTTCTGCATGTCCGCCAGCAGGGGAAGATCCGGCGCCCATCCCAGCTCGTACCTTCCATTCAGAAAATCCCCGGGATCATACTCACTATCCACAAAATTGGTGGCAATCAATCCGTATTGATCTGCGGCGTTGGTCACGACCCACGGGAACATGGCCACATATGCCGCCCTTCGGGCCGCACCTGCCCCATACCTGTAATCCACGAACTCCTGACGGCCGTCGCTGGTCCTTTCCAGCTTATGGAACTTTGCCCCCACAGAGAAATCACCCCTGATCTTCACGGATATCCTGAATGGAATTCTCCAGTCCAGCCGTGCATCGTAGTTCCTGTCGGTCAGCTCGTTGTCATAAATTTCGTCGATCCCCATGAAGCTCTCTTCCGCATTGGTCTCCCCGTAGAGTTCAAGAACCTCTGCGGGCTCCCTGAATATCAGCCAGTCCTGGTTGATGGGATCCGCCCCGGAACTGACCTGCTCAAACGGGAAACTCCTTCCCTTCCCGCGATGGCTTACCTGGGAATAGGAGAGAATCAGGTCAAGACGGGTATTGGCGAATCTGATTCGGTTCTGCATGGAATGGACCCTGTTGTCAGAGACTGTCTCATCCAGGCTGCTGGTGTGGTTGAAGGGCTGAAATGCAGAGGTGAATTTGTGTGTATTGACCCTGTCGATCAGATCGTCCGTTTTCCTGTTGTACAGATTGAAAATGAGCACATCGTAATGTTCCGATTTAAAATCGAGGGTAACGCTGGCCCCCAGACGTTCCCTGTCGGTAAGATTCTCCGTCAGCACGGCTCCTTCTGTCCTCACCACATAGCTTTCTTCACCGGTTAAATTCCCTTCGCCATCCACCTCCTGAACCAGGATCGGCCCACTGTAATTCCCGCCAAACCGGTGGGAAGTCAGTTGTTTCTGTTCATAGGTCAATTGAAGCTTTGCCCCAATTCTGTTCTGAAAGAACCGGTTGCTCAACCCGCCGGTCAATTTGTAATCTCCAACGGATGAATAGAGGTTGCTGTATCCCCCTTCAGCACGTGCGTTGACCGCGAAACCCTCCTCTGCCTCGGCCAGCCTGAGGTCCACCGTGCCTCCCACGGCGCTGGCGTCCATATCGGCCCTCAGGCTCTTTGAAAC
This sequence comes from uncultured Bacteroides sp., assembly GCA_964575865.1. Lineage (GTDB taxonomy): Bacteria > Bacteroidota > Bacteroidia > Bacteroidales. The sequence continues at coordinate 17,700 of CAZNSZ010000019.1, forward strand.
CTCCACCCCGGATAACATTTCACTCTGGATCAGGCTTAAATCTGCGCTGCGGTCATACAGGTTGGTGGATGCCATTTTTACTCCTGCGATGGTCACATTGTTGTGTTTCGGCGACACCCCCCTGATCACAATTTTATTGGCTTCTCCGGAGGATCTTTGCAGCGAAATGCCCGGAAGCCTTCCGATGGCCTCTGCCGCATTGGCATCCGGAAGTTCCTCCATCTTCTCCGCAGATACCACATTGACGATGCGACTGGAAGCCACCTGCTCCCTGACCGCAGAGATCTGCCCGATGGCCTGGACCGTAACTGTCACTTCCTCAAGCGCCTCCCCGTATATCAGCTCAAAGTCCACCCGGGCCTCCTCACCGCTTCTCACCTCTACCCTTTTTTCAAGGGACTGATATCCGATATAGGAGGCTACCAGTGTATAAATACCCGGCGCCACCTTCATCGAATACTCTCCGTCCAGATCAGTGGAAACTCCGAGGGTCGTTCCGGGTATGGCCACATTGGCAAATTGCAGGGCCATCTGTGTGGAAGCATCAGAAACAGTCCCGGCAATGGTTCCCCTTTCCTGGGCCCGGGTGCCGGTAACGAAAGAGAGAAGAAGCAGGCAGGCAGCTCCCCATGACTTCCATAATCCGGCGAATCTGGAAAGGTGTTTATATGTATTCTGGTGATGATCGATCATTGTGCAAACCGGTTTCCGCTAAATTGTTTTAGCCTGATTTGTAAAAAAAACTAACCGAAACATCTCATCACGTATTGATATGATATAAGCTAAATCGTTTTAGTTCTCGTTGCCAATAATACCTCCATCTCAAGAGGAGGTTGGAGGCTTACTTATATGATATGCTAAATTGTTTTAGCAAATAAATGATAAAAAAAGATTAAACGCAAGAATTCCTCGGAATAAATTCAACTTTCAATTCAATTTTCTCAGGTACCCGTTCGGGGTCATAGTCACTGATCATTGATAATAAAATACTTACAGCCTGCTTACTCATTTTTTCAAGTGGTTGTCTGATGGCGGAAATGGTGGTTGAGGAAATCCTGTAGGCATCTGAATCATCGAAGCTGACAATGGCAAGGTCGCCTGGAATGGAGAGCCCGAGCTCCCTGATGCATTCAATCCCGCTGATTCCCAATTTGCTCGTTGTGAAGAGCACCGCATCTGCATTCTGGATCACAATTTCCCGGATGGCGCTCATAATGGGTCGTTTTTCATGACTGAACTTCAGGTGCTTAATGATGGAAGGATCCGGCTCAATTCCCTGGCTCACCAACGCATCCCAATAACCCGTGGCCCGCTGTTGCATGGAGACCAGCTGGTTGTTCGTGTTAAGCAGTGCGATCCTTCTTCGTCCGTTCCCGATCAATCTCAGGGTGGCGTCATATGCGGCCTGGTGGTTGTTGATGATCACCGTGGGTACCTTTAACTCGGGAAAGACCCTGTCAAGGATCACAAATGGGATCCCGTCCTTCTTCAGACCGGTTAGTAGTTTCTCGCTTCCGATGGGGGGAGTAAGGATGAGTCCGTCCACATGCCTGTCCTTAAGGATCTCAAGCTGGGTAGCGAATTTGGATTTTCGCTCATCCGAACTGCTGAAGACGACCATATACCCTTTCTTGGAAGCTTCAATCTCAATAAACCTGGCCAACCTGGCAAAAAAAGGATTGGAGATGTCTGCAAGAATGACCCCAATGGTTTGTGATTTTCCGGTCCGGAGGCTTCTGGCCAGATAATTGGGCCGGTAATTCATGCTCTCAGCCATTTCCAGGACCCTGGCTGTCATCTCATCACTGATCCGCATCTCCTTGCTTTTGCCATTGAGTACAAAAGAAACCAGTGTAACGGAAACACCCAGCTTATGGGCAATATCAGTAATGGTCTTGCGTGTGGCCATCAGGTTCCATTCAGCGTTTTGCTCAATGCAAATATATGCGCTCCATGGTCAGATGCAAATTAAATCTCACCCCTTGCACGGTGAATTTGATGGGCTGATATCTGAACCTGCCACGTCTCGGGATCACATCCTGTGGCCTAAAATTTCAACATTCATCAAGGATCCGGATCATGGAACTGTACACCGTAATGGTACGAGTCATTGATTCAAAGAACACTGTCTAAGATTGAAATAAATCGATATTCAGCTTCCTCATTACATTAATTACTGAATTGAGGTTGAAAATAGTAACCAATTAGTTACCTTTGCTGTTATAAAATGAGAGTTCTTATACCGTATAGGAATTTCTTCTGGGATTTTTATAATCCGTTGGAAAAGAAACTGAAGGAAAAAGTTGACTATGTATTACAGATTATCATTTCAGTAGAAAGAATCTCGACGAAATTCTTCAAAACATATTGATGATGGCATTTACGAAATCCGGATTGAATATAAAAGTGATATTTTCAGGATCTTTTCCTTTTTTGATGAAGGCAGACTTATAATTCTGCTACATGGTATTCAGAAGAAAACACAAAAGACACCTAGAAAGGAAATAGATCGCGCAAAAAAACTAAGAAGAGAATACTATGAAAAAAAATAGCAGCAAAGGAAATCCAAAGACCATAAACGAGCATTTTGATAAGAAATATGGCAAACCTGGATCAAATAGCCGAAATGAATTCGAACAGAAGTCAGAAGCCTTTATGGTAGCTGAACTCGTCAAGGAGTCAAGAAAAAAAGCTCACATGACCCAGGAACAGCTCGCGAAAAAACTGAATGTAAACAGGGCCTACATTTCCAAAATTGAAAGAGCTTCAAGTGATGTAAGGATTTCCACACTTAGACGTATCATTGAAACCGGTCTTAATGGGAAGCTTCATATATACGTTGATTTATAGATCTTATCGACCAGAATAATTTCAGGTTTCAGTATTTATCTTTCCTCCAACCTGTCTCACACCTCAGGTTTGTGCCAACAAGTACTACTCGGTAGTTGATCCTACTTCAAGATTATAAATACAGCTAAAAATTTGCCACTTAGATTGATTGATCTCTGAAAACCGCAGCCGGCAGGGGATCGGAGCAGGAACAGGATCAGTCGGCGGGATTGGAAAAGAAAAGGACATCCCCTGATATGAAAAAGAACCGATCCGGGATGGCCAGTGCCATTACCCTGTTTTTATTTATGAATCCATTTCAACAGCCGGAGAGAATCGTTGTTGATCGCAAATAGAAAGCCCTCATGACCATCGGCAAGACCGATCCGTTCAATAGCTTTCACTTCCCCCCTGACCAGCAGCGAACTTCTTGCAGGAGGAATGGCCCTTAACTGCTGCTGGTCATCCATCTGGAGCACCAGGCCGACACCTGCATCGCTCCTGGGCGTTTCTGCTTCAGAATTGTACAGGTTCCCTCCGACAATAAGGGTTGGCCTGTCCGAGGGGTCACTTGTGGTCACAGCATCGTTGATCGAGGATATCTGGGCCATATTTGGCAGCCTGTGCATTTTAAAATCATTCTCTCCCCTGTTCTCAATCCAGTGATGGGCAAAAGTATTCACCCTGTAATGCAAGGAGGCCTCCAGCATTTGTTTCCCGTAAATCTCTTCCAGCGTGGAACTGGCAAAATGTTCATGACCTTCGTATCGCAACCTCAGTACCGGAATCTGCCGGCTTGAAGCATGCAGTCCTTTCAGGGGCAAGTTCCTGCCGTCCTCACTGTAGGCCATGACGATATCCTGTCTTCCGTCCAGGTCAAAATCATTCAGGTAGATGTCGAAGTGATCCTCTTCTGTGGACTGGTAGCGGTAATTCAGGCCGAGGTTCCCGGCAATCAGATCCTCATCCCCGTCTCCGTCCACATCCGCAGGCTGGAGTGTGAACCACCACCCGGCGGATTGACCGAATCCCATTTCTTCGGTCCGGTCAATCAATGTTGTCCCGGTATTTTCATAAAAACAGATATTCATCCATTCCCCGGCAACAACAAGGTCGGGTAGGCCATCCCGGTTAAAGTCAATCCAGGCTGCATCTGTCACCATTCCCAGTTCAGAAAATCCGGGTGCCAGCCTGGTTGTCACATCCTCAAACCTGACCTCATTTCCCGGCCTGCCATTGTTCTCGAGCAAATAGCTGCTTGCCGGGGCGGGATATCCGGCAGGAACAAGCCTCCCTCCGACAAACAGATCGAGGTCCCCGTCCCGGTCAAAATCTGCCGCCCTTACACATTTCCCGCTTTGATTCAACTCCCCCGGCAAAGATTCAGGCGAGGAATAAAACCCGCCTTCCGAATTCAGGTAAAGCCTGTCCCTGTAAAAATCAGGACCTTTTCTCGGATCATTTCCTCCACTGACAACATACAGGTCCGGTCTTCCGTCACCATTGGCGTCAAAGATCAGGGCCCCTGTATCCTCAAATGCGGAATCTTCTCCCCAGGGCCCGGGCATGCGTATGAAAGCTCCATCTTCTTCCTGCAGAAACATTTGAGATGGAGAACCGGCGGCATTGCCTATAAAAAAGTCATCCAGGCCATCCCCGTTCACGTCGCCGACCGCCAGGCCGGGTCCCATCCGGGAGTTCTTATGAGGAAGCAGAAGCTCAAACTGATAGTCATCATAGACGTCTTCCCGGTGCAGGAAGTGAATCCCGCTGGATGCGCTGATCTCATTAAACCAGGCAGTAGCAGATGTCTCCACCGGTACCCGGTATTCCGCATCCGCATAATCCAGAATCACCGTCCGGTCTGTCTCCACATGGCTCAGGATCTCTATTTTTCCATCGGGCCAGGTAATGTGCAGCTCATCTACGATCGCTTTCTGCCCTGTACCGAAATGGATATATGGAGGGACACTGGACTGGTAGCCGCGTGAGAGTGTTAACTCCTGTGTCTGAGTGACCTCCCCTGTCCTGACGCTCACCACACTTCCAAGGCCGAACGGATTCATTGAAGGTCCCTTCAAGCGGATCTTCAGAAAATGATGTTTCTTCGACGCCACCCTGTTCTCATATATCGCGGATGTGGCATTCACATGGCTGATCACCAGGTCCAGGTCTCCGTCATCGTCGAAGTCCCCATAGGCAAATCCGTTTGAGAGGGTGGGCTCTGCAAATCCCCAGTGATCTGTCTTATTGGTGAAGGTCAGGTCCGAATTATTTCGGAAAACATAATTCTTCACCGGGGTGCTCTCATAAAGATCAGGGGTATATTCCTTTTGCTCCCGGAAGTAGATGCTGTTGGCGGAAACCTCCAGGGCATCCCTGTTGTTGATATCCTTCAGAACTCCATTGGATACGAATAGATCCTTGTTCCCGTCGTTGTCCAGATCCATGAACAACCCTCCCCAGCTCCAGTCTGTGTATGCGATCCCGGCCAGCAGGGCGATGTTGCTGTACACAGGCAACCGGTTGAAAATCCCATTGTTGATCTGCAGTGAGTTTTGCATGTATTGATAATGAAATCCATATTCAAGACTCTTATCAAAACTGCTCTGGCTCATGGGAGCCACGTTGACCATGGCCCGGTAATGGTCCTCCGGAGTCATGTCAATCTGAAACAGGTCCATGAAACCGTCATTGTTCATATCTGCTGCATCCAGCCCCATGCCGAAAATAGAGGTCTGGAAAGTTGCATCCCTGAGCATATCCGTAAAGGTCCCGTCCTGGTTGTTCAGATAGAAGTAATCCGGCACATTAAAATCATTGGAAATATAAAGATCCCTCCATCCGTCGTTGTTATAATCCATGGCAACCACACCAATGGACATTCCGAAATTCTGAACACCCGCTTCACGGGTCACGCAGCTGAAACTCCCGTCACCGTTATTCTTAAAGAGATGTCCGGATTCTGAATAATCGTTTTCCTGCATTTTCTGGTGGTAGTAGGTGGGGCCCATGGTGACGTGGACAATGGGATAGTTGGCCACATAAAGATCGACCAGGCCATCATTGTCGTAGTCAAAAAAGGTAGCCTGAACCGATGAGCTCGGATCATCGATCCCGAACTCAGCAGCCCTCTCTGAGAAGGTGTTGTCACCGTTATTGATGTACAGCAAATTGCCGGATGGCGGATATTTGGCCGATACACAGATATAAATATCAAGCCAGCCGTCATTGTTCACATCGGCCATGGTCGAACCGGTGAACCATTGCCCCTCCCCTTCAATGCCTGCCTCTGCTGAGATATCCTCAAAACGCATATCGCCTTTGTTGAGATACAGCTTATTCGGCACCAGGTTACCGGTAAAAAAGATATCGTCAAGGCCGTCATTGTTGATATCGCCCACTGAAACCCCTCCTCCCATATACATGTACGGGAAAATGGTGTAATTCAGGGTATCATTTTCGATCAATTCATTGAGAAAGCGGATTCCCGACCTTGCAGACGGGATCTTGCGGAACGATCCCTTTGACAGATCCATACAGGAGAGAGGGATCAGGCAAAGGACAAAAAAGCCGATAAATATCTTCAGATGCCTCATTCACGTTCCCATTTAAATGCCTGGAGGCTCCCGTTGTTGTTTCCTGCAAGGATGAGCATTTCATTTCCCTGGCCCACGGGCAACATGCACAGTGACTTCACATCCCCGCTGGCAAAAAAACCTGATTCCGCAGCGGGCACGACGGTGAATGATCCCTGGCCATCCCCTTTCAGAAATACACCCACACCGCCGTCAAAACGGGGGGTGACCACCTCCACAGCGAACATGTTCCCTGCTGCCAGAATATCCGGGTAACCGTCCCTGTCGAAATCCCCGATGACCATGCCATTGATGGGAGATAACTGTGCTTCATTAGGAAGGACGGCCAGCTCAAATTGTCCGTTACCCGTATTTTCCAAATAGCAACTGGCAAAGTAGTCCGCCCGCAAATGCAGAGAATTTCTGATGGCTTTCCTGGAAAAAATGTCCTCCACCGTGGCCTCTCCGAATGATGCGAAATCGGGAAATTTCAGCTCAATTGTGGGATTCTGGGAGATAAAGCACGATCTTCCGCGCAAAGGATACTGCTTTCCATGCTGAATGTAACTGAGCACAATGTCATAACTTCCGTTCCTGTCAAAATCGTCGGCAAAAACATCGAACGAGCCCTCCGACTGGGTTGAATAACGGGCATTCAGGCCCAGGTTCCCGGCCACCAGGTCCACGTCTCCGTCCTGGTCAAAATCATCCCCTGCCAGGCTGAACCACCAGCCATCAGTTCCTTCCAGTTCAACCAGCTCAAATGTGCCTCCCTTGTTTGTCAATAAGCACAGCGGCATCCATTCCCCTCCTACCATCAGGTCAGGCTGACCATCATTGTTCAGGTCGCTGCTGAATACAGTTGTCACCAGTCCCCAGTCCAGCATGAAGGGGGCCTTTTCTGCGGTTACATCTTCGAACCGGATCATCCCGTCCCGGCTCCGGTTCTCCAGAAGCTGGCTGGAAGCAGGAGATGGATATTTTGCCGGGATGTGCCTCCCGCCAACGAAGAGGTCCATGTCTCCGTCCATATCAAAATCCAGTGCTTCCACGCAGGAACCGCTGAAACGAATATCAGGAAGTGCCGCAGGATCCTTTGTAAAGTTTCCTTCCCCATCATTGATATAGAGCCGGTCCCGGTACAATTCAGAGCCTGCCGGGAATTCATTCCCCCCCGATACCACATAAAGGTCCAGATCTCCATCCTGATCGGCATCAAAGAAAACAGACTCCATATCTTCATAAGCTCCATCTTCCGTCCATGGACCTTCAAGGATAATGAAAGTTGAGTTCTCCTCCTGCATAAAGAGGGATCCCGGACTCCCTGCTGCATTGCCGATAAAGAAATCGCACATTCCGTTACGATCCGCATCACCTGAAGCGATTCCGGGACCGATCCTGGAGAGCATGTGGGGCAGGAGGACCTGTTTATTCAAATCGTCATAGCTATTTTCCCGGTGAATGAATTCAAGACCGTCCTTTCCGGTAATCTCGGCAAACAGTCTCCTCCCCGTGTGTCCCGGAGGGTCCGTGTATGCTGCTTCCTCATAAAGGGCGGTCATTTGCCGGTTGACAGATAATCCCGTTAAGGTCTGGACCCGGCCATCCGGCCAGGTCACCCTCATAGAATCGATCAGGGTTTCTTGACCCAGCCCAAAATAGAGGAAAGGCTCGACAGAAGACTCATAGCCCCTGGAAAGGGTAAGTTCAGCTGTCTGCATGGCTCCCCGGCACCACAAATTCACCGCCGATCCGATTCCCATCCGGTTTGCTGCCGGTCCCATAAATTGAACCTTCAGATAATTGCCGGCAGCTTTTTCACGGGCGTAGTTCCTGTAGACCAGCGCCGGCTGATCGATATTGTTGACAATCAGCTCAAGATCCCCGTCATTGTCCAGGTCCGCATAAGTTACACCGTTGGAAAAAGTAGCTTCCGGCATGCCCCATTCCCGGTTCTTTCTTGTAAAGGTCAGGTCACCGTTATTCCGGAACATGTAATTGGGAAGGGCAACTGAAGGCATGTTCAGTACCTGGTCGAGATACTCTGATTCATCCAGTCCCGTGTCAAAATAGACACTTTTCTGCATGAGGTTGAAATAGTCAATATTGTTGATATCCCTGCGTGAACCATTGGTCACATAGAGATCCTTCCATCCGTCCAGGTCAAAGTCAGCAAACAGGGCCGCCCAGCTCCAGTCGGTGGAGGTCACCCCGGCGATCCATGCCGCATTGCTGAAAAATGGCAATCCGTTCCTGACCACTCCGCGATTCAGGTACAATGTACTGTAGCGGTACTGGTGATGAAGCCCCTCCTGCAGCATCTCGGCGAAATCCCCCGGGCGCATCCGTGTCATATTCTCCTGGTTCCTTTGATGGTCCTCGGGTGCCATATCGATCTGGATAATATCCGGGAGCCCGTCGTTGTTGTAATCGGCAATGTCAGCCCCCATCCCGTAGAAGGAGGTCTGCCCGGTGACCTCAACCGCACGGTCTGTAAAGGTTCCGTCTCCATTGTTCATGAAGAAATAGTCAGGACTGATAAAATCATTGGAGATGTAGATATCCTTGTATCCATCCAGGTTCAGGTCACTGACCGTCGCACTGAGCGTCAGTCCGAAAGAGAGCAATCCGGCTTCCCGGGTCACATCGGTGAAGGTACCGTCATTGTTGTTCCTGTAAAGATGATCGGAATCGATCCATTTCACGTTCCTCATCATCTGGCTGTAGAAAAAAGGGGGAGCCTTGAATTGGGTGATGGGATAATTCGCCACATAGAGATCAAGGTCCCCGTCGTTATCGTAATCGAAGAACACGCTCTGCGTGCTCAGCCCTGGATCAGCTATTCCATATTTCTCAGCCTCTTCAGTGAATACAGGAATTCCCTCCCCGTTCAGGCCCCGGTTTACATATAACAGGTTCTTACGGTTTCCAAGAAGGCCGGACACACTGACATACAGATCGTGCAAACCGTCGTTGTTGATATCACAGAGGGTCGATCCCAGCATCCATCTGTCATCCCCTGCTACCTGGGATTGTTCTCCCACCTCCTCGAACCGAAAGTCCCCTCTGTTCAGATAGAGGTGGTTGGGTTCCATGTTGGCGACGAAATAGAGGTCCGTTCTTCCGTCCGCATTAAAATCCCCGGCTGTGACCCCACCTCCCATGTAAATGTATGAGAAGAGAAAATAGTTAAAGGAATCCGATTCGGTAATGGTGTTCATGAATGCAATGCCTGAACGGTCCGCAGGAATACTCCGGAAAAGGTTTCCGGGCGCATCATTTCCATCCTGTCTGCATGAAGACAGGACAGTGAGCAGAATAATCGGGAACAGGCGGGATGAAAACCACCTTCCTGAATGAAATCCAGATGCAGGTCCCATTAGAGTGTCAAAAAATGTGGTGCGCTGACAGGCGCAATATAAAAAAGAAATGGCCCTGAAACAGGACCATTTTCTTAAATAATTCAGACTCACGATCAGTATCCGGGATTCTGATCGGCGTTGGTCAGACTGATATTTGCATTAATCTCAGCCTGGGGAATGGGCCAGAGAAGGTTTTTGGGAACCTGGAACACCAGTTCCTGTTGCTCCTGAAGCGGAAGGTCATCATAGACTTCATCCATAAAGGCTTCAAGCCTTCCCCACCTGACCAGGTCAGGGAAACGCACCTGCTCACCGCACAGTTCCACTTTCCGTTCATGCTCCAGTGCCACCATAAATTCTGCCAGGTTGCTTACAGGATAGATGGCATCCATCTCTGCGCTGCCATACAGGGGCATATCCACATCCGGCCTGGCCCTGACCTCATTCATCAGGTCAACAGCAGTACCCAGGTTGCCCAGGTTGGCCTCGCATTCGGCCTTCATCAGAAGGACATCGGCATAACGGATAATCTTCATGTTAATCCCTGAAGCCTGGTTGATCTCAGTTTCCTGCTTGTAATAGTTCTGGTATTTTCTCCATCCGGCCCGCGGGTAAGTTGTTCCGTCGGACTGCTCCAGGGGAGTGATGACCGCGGTATTCTGACCGTTGTTAAACAGGTCCCCGTCCTCATAGAAGCAGTAACCATACCTGGGATCATCTTTTACTCCGTTATCGGCTGCCGTCTCGAATTCATTTCTCAGATCGACTGAAGGAAAAACATTGTACCAGTTAAAACAACCGTATTCCTGTCCCCTGAAAGTAGTCTCGTTCAGTCCCACATCGGTCACATCCGAATTCCACCTGCTGGAATTTCCGGCATCCAGGTTGAACTCTACAGAGAATATCTGTTCGGGCCCATGCTCGGTCTCCTCCATGAAATTATCAAAGTAATTCGCCTCAAGGGAGTAGCCGGTCACATTGTTAAAAGCACTCAGTGCCCCCTGGTAATTTCCCTGGAAAAGACGGGCTTTCCCGAGCAAAGCCCAGGCCGCCCCGGAAGAGGCCCTTCCGAGTTCTTCTTCGGATTTGGGCAGGCACTGGTTGGCTGCATCCTGAAGGTCAAGCTCGATCTGTGCCCATACCTCGGCTTTCGGCGACCTTGGTAGTCCTTCCTGGTCATCAGGAACCGCAAGGACAAGCGGGACATCTCCAAACCTGTCCACCAGCATGAAATAGTAAAGGGCCCGCATGAATTTTGCCTCGCCTTCGAATTTGTCCTTCATCTTCTGTGAAAGTTGCTCATCCGGGATCAGGTCAATGAACTCCCTGTTGTTAATGACGAAGTTCGCTTTGTTGATCCCGATATAACAGCTTTCCCAGAATGCACGAATGGCACCATGCGTCGGATCGAAAGAGAAATTCAGGTACTCCCTCTTATCCGCCTCCAGCTGTGGATTTCCGCAGTTCTCGTGGGCCATGTTATCATACCCGAACCAGATATGCCGGTTATACAATCCCCTGGTCTGCAGGTTACCGTAAGCTGCATTTACGGCTGCCTGGACCTGGCTGGGGGTTTTAAAATAGGTTTCAGGGGATAACTCATTGGGATTCGTCAGTTCCAATTTATCCGCATTGCAGGAATCAATCAGAATGAATGCACCAAAAACCAGTGTCAACAATATATATTTGAAAGTTTTCATCATCCTATCTTATTTGATATTAAAAGGAAATTTGAACGCCTGCAATGAAGGACTTCGGGATGGGATAATTCCCATAATCCACACCGGTATTAAAATTGGCCACCGGATATCCTTCACCATATGCCGGAGGAATTCCGATGTCCCTTGTACCTCCGTTACCGGTAGTGTATGCCCCAATCTCCGGATCCAGACCGGAATATTTGGTAACGGTGATCAGGTTCTGTGCACTGATATAAATCCTGATACTGGAAAAGGCGCTTTTAAAGATCGAGGAAGGCAGGGTGTATCCGAGGGTCAGATTCTTCATCCGCGTGTAGGAACCATCCTCAATAAACCTGCTCGAGGCCTCCACATTCCTCCCGGTGCCAGGTCTGGGAACGGTATTTGAAGGGTTCGACGGTGTCCACCTTTCCAGAACGGCCACCCCGGAGTTAAACAGCCTCGGCATCCCTTCCAGGTCGTAAATATTGGTATTATAGACATCGTTTCCGTAAGTACCCTGTATAAATACGTTCAGGTCAAGTCCCCTGTAATTAAGATTGATGTTCAATCCCATGGTGACATCCGGGAACGGATTTCCGATCTCAGTCCTGTCATTGGCATCAATAATCCCGTCGGGGCCGGTTTTGTTCCCGTCATCGTCTTCCGGTCCGGCCACATCCACTATCCTGAAATCACCCCCCTGGGCTCCGTCCTGTCCTCCGTTCAGGTAGGCCTCAGCCTCGGCATCGTCCCTGAATATTCCGTCAAATTGCCAGCCGTAGAAATAGAATGCCGGCATACCAACTTCCAGCCTGGTCAATCCTTCATTCTCGAACTGGTTCACCTGAATGGCATCCAGCCCACCCAATGAGATGACTTCACTGTTGTAGGTCCCCATGTTCAGATGAGCTGACCACTGGAAATCTCCCTCAAAATCGTTGTACCCCAGCTGCAGCTCGAAACCCCTGGTCTCCACTGACCCTGCGTTGGCCGATTTTGCACGGCTGAATATCCCGAGCGAGGGGGAGGTGGTGAGATTCATCAGCAGGTCGTCGCTTCGGTTGATATAGTACTCGGCAGCAAGCGTGAACTGACTTCTGAACAATCCGAGGTCTAACCCTATATTGGTCATGGTCGTTTCCTCCCATTTCAGATCCGGATTAGCTGCACCTGAGACGGTGGTTCCCGGGGCAGCCTGGTTGTTGATCACATAGTTCATGTCGGATGTCAGCGTAGTGGCATAGGCATAATCCCCGATTTTGTCATTCCCGGCCTTTCCCCAGCTGAACCTCAGCTTTAAATTGCTGAGCGCCTCCGCATTTTCGAGGAAGGATTCCCGGTGGATCCGCCAGCCCACTGCCACCGAGGGAAAGAATCCCCAGCGGTTGTTGGCACCAAACCTGGAAGAAGCATCCGCCCTGTATGATGCGGCGAGGAGGTATTTCTGATCATAATTGTAGTTCAGCCTTCCCACATAACCGATCCTGTAATATTCAGAAGAATTGGACGAGAGGTTGGAGGACACATTGCTGACCTGCTGTACCTCATCCGTAATATTGTTCCTGGAGCTGCTGTTCAGCGCAGATCTTTGTATGGAACTGAATTCCATCAATGCCAGTACTTCCAGATTATGCACCTGTGCAAAAGTCTGGGAATAGTTCAGGCTGTTTGTAAAGATCGTTGACCGGTAACTCCTCCTGTTTTTTGTAATTAATGCAAAAGCCTGGGAATGGGTGCTTCCCAGATTGTCATCGTTATAAGAAGGCTGGAAGCGATTATCCTTAAGCTCAATCTCCTCTATCCCTGCTACCGATCTGAATTTAAGCCCATTAACAATGTCCAGTTCAGCCCAGGCATTCCCAAGGATGCTCGATGTGATCTGATCGAAAGAATTCAATTCGATGATCCTTACCGGATTCTCCGCATCCTGGCCGTCATACGGAGAACTGGGACCCTGGAACCCCCCCAGGTTGTTTTCATTGTATACCGGAAGGTAGGGCGCCATTTTTATGGCGTGCTCCAGAAGGGAGCGACCGCCATTGTCAACCAGGGGAACCTGGTCTGAAAAGGAAACAGCCAGATTCTCCCCCACACGCAACCTGCCCTTCGAAAATTCGCTGTTCGCCCTGAAATTGTACCGTTCGAAATCCGTTGTTTTGACGATTCCTTCCTGACCAATATAACCGCCTGAGACCCTGTAGGAGCTGTTCGCTCCGCCTCCGGACAAAGCCAGGTTGTAATTGTGCATAAAACCATTCTGGTATATCTCATCCTGCCAGTTTGTCTCGGCCCATCCCAGGCGCTCCGGATCATTCAGAACCGGCGGGGGGGTAGTTACATCGGCAGAACCGGCATATTCAATATATTGATCCACGTTCAACACGTCGTACCTTTTATTGTTCCACTGGGTCCCCCAGTATGCATCAAAATCCACTTTGATCTGGCCGGGAGATCCTTTCTTCGTGGTTATCATGATTACCCCGTTGGATCCCTGTGATCCGTAAATGGCAGCCGTAGATGCATCTTTTAAGACCTGCATGGACTCGATGTCCTCGGGATTCAGGTTACCCATCCCTGCGGCAACCACTCCGTCTATGACGACCAGGGGAGTATTGTCATTGACTGTTCCGATTCCCCTGATCCTTACGGTCGGTTCTGTCCCGGGAGAACCATTGTTGACCACATAAACACCGGCTGCCCGTCCCTGCAGCGCCTGATCAACTGTGGTGACAGGTACGGCTGTGATCTCATCGCTGTCCACGGTCGAAATGGCACCGGTCACCTCGGTTCGCTTCTGCGTTCCGTAGCCAACCACCACGATCTCGTCGAGTCCCATGATATCCGGCTCTAGTAAAACATCGATGGTGGTTTCGCCGGTCACTTCGATCTCCTTGCTGAAATAACCGACGTAGCTTATGACGAGAATTTCACCTGCATCGGCATCGATGCTGAAACTCCCATTCATATCAGTCACCGCACCCCGGGTGGTTCCTTTCACAACGATATTCACACCCAGGAGGGGTTCTCCTGTCGTGGCATCAGTGACAGTTCCCCGGATGGTCATCTGCATCTGATTGCTTGAAGAACTGGCATAAACTCCTGGACCTAACGCGAGAAGGAATGCCGCCAGAGTAAACACTAAGGCAAATAACTTGCTTGCTTTTTTCATGATGAGGTTAGTTAGTATGCTATAATTTATGTTGGGATTGCTGTTGGCTGAAAAGAGGGGCGATGACAAATATGGCAGTCGTGCGAAAAAAATAAATTCCTCCAAAGGTCCTGGCAGCAGAAATGAGCAGACAGAGTGAGTTCGTGATCCAATGGCGAATCGGCTTTCCTTATCCCATAAATTTATGAAATTTGTTAAATTATAGGAGGATATGATAAGGAAATGTTACTCCAGCCGCTTATATAGAATCATTTTAACTTTAATCATGGTTTATTGGACTTCAATCCGGATCATGTTCAGATCTCCGGGATCGGAGCTGGTGCCATAGTAAATTTCGTACTCTCCCGGCACAACGGCCATCCTGCGTTGACTCCAGTCGTAAAATTCAAAAGAGGAAGAAGGAAGGCCGATGCGGATATCCCTCGATTCCCCCGGGACCAGCTCCACACGCCTGAAGGCCTTCAGGCTTTTTACCGGTCCGTCCACATCGCCCACTTTGCGTGTATAAACCTGCAGGACCTCGGTTCCTTCTATGCTTCCTGTATTCTCCACAGGTATCGTGATTTCAATAGTTTCATCCCGCAGGGGGTTCAAATTGCTCACAGTGGCAGTCCCCAGATCGAAAGAGGTATAGCTCAGTCCGAATCCGAACGGGAACAGGGGATCAGTCATGTACCGGTAGGTTCTGCCCTCCATTGAATAATCCTCAAAATCCTTCAACTGATCGGAGCTCCTGTAGAAGGTAACGGGGAGTTTCCCGGAGGGATTGTAATCCCCGAACAGGACATCGGCAACAGCCTGTCCGCCCGATTCGCCCGCATACCATGCCTGCAGGATGGCATCACAACTTTCTGTCTCAGGTGTGAGGGCGATGGCTGAGCCGGAGCAATTGACAAAAACGATCTTCTTGCCTGCCTCTTTGAGTGCCTTCAGACAATTTCGCTGAACAGAAGGCAATTCTATGTGGGTGCGGTCACCCCCCTTAAATCCCGGGTAGGATACGGGCATTTCTTCACCCTCGAGTTTCCCCGACAATCCCCCGACAAACACGACCAGTTCATATCCATCCAGTTTCCGGATGAGTTCATCATAGTCCACATCGACTTCCCTGCCAAAATCAAATTCAATACTGGCCTGCCAGTTGTTTAACTGGGCGTAGCGGATTTCGATGGCATACTCCCTGCCGGCTTCCACCTGGAAAGGGATCCTGGTCGGCAGGGTACGCCAGTTGTCATACTTCAACAGGGATTCCCCGTTGACCAGGAGCTCAAAATGGCCAGTCGCTCCTCCTTTGAATACAATCTCTTCAGAAACTTCAGGGATAAATGTAGTCCGGTAGATGGCCGAGAATCCTTCCAGTTTTACCCCGGATGCAAATTCATGCTGACCTGCAGTGGTCATTTTAATGGGATCCGGGAGCTGTTGTGTGGCCACTGGTTCCCCCCCGGGTTCGGGATCGTTCCAGTAGGAGGCCAGGAATCCTTTCTTTCCATCCGCCGAACACAGATGAAAATAACTCCGGGTCACTTTGTCTTCCACAAGATCGCAGGCCCTGTCATACAGGATCTTTCTTTCCGGCAGTTTAGTTTTGATCCCGTCAAGGATGGATATGGTGCGCACAGGCGTTCCGTTGTAATTTCCCCACAGCATGGGCCTGTCATCCGCATTTGGTCCGATGACGGCAATTTTCTTCACCTTTTTGGACACAGGAAGCACGTGGTCCCTGTTCTGCAAAAGGGTCATTGATTCCCGCGCCATGTCAAGGGCAAGCTGCCGGTGTTCCTCGTTATTCAGGACAGAAGGGGGGATCCGGGTCCAGGGCACGAGGGAATCGTCATCCATTTCACCCAGGTCAAATCGGCCGGTCAGGACCCGCATCAGGCTGCGGTCGATATCCTCTTCCCTGATCAGGTCCCGCTCGACCGCCTCCGGCAGGGTTTTGTATGGATAATTTTCCCATATGCATTCCACATCCGTTCCCGCCAGTACCGCCTTTGCGGAAGCGTGAACGGCATCGGAAGAGACCTTGTGGGTATTGAAGAAGTCCGAAATGGCCCCGCAATCGGAGACCACCATAAATTCATAGCCCCACTCCTCACGCAGTATTCTTTGCAGGAGCCTGGAATTGCCGCAACAGGGTTCGTCGTCCAGACGCTGGTAGGCGCACATCACCTGACGGACGCCGGCATCCTGAACAAGCGCTTTAAAAGCAGGCAGGTAGGTTTCATACAATTCACGGGGACTCACCTGATTCAGGTTCAATTCATGCCGGCTCCATTCGGGCCCCGAGTGGACCGCATAATGCTTGGCACAGGCAAGCAATTTCCTGTACCTGGCATCTTCGGGACCCTGCAGGCCTTTGACCACGGATATACCCATGCGCGAGGTCAGGTAGGGATCTTCTCCATAAGTCTCCTGTCCCCGTCCCCATCGCGGGTCGCGGAAGATATTTACATTCGGTGTCCAGACAGAAAGACTGAGGAAACGCTTGTTCTCGTTGCCCATATCGATCCACTGATGGTATTTTGCGCGGGCTTCATCCGAGACGGCATCGAAGATCCGGTATACCAGTTCATCGTCGAATGAGGCCGCCATCCCTATGGGTTCGGGAAATACGGTCACGTTATCGTTGTTGGCGTATCCGTGAAGGGCTTCACTCCACCAGTTAAATTTCCGGATGCCCAGCCTGGGAATGGCATCCGACTGGTCACACATCAGGGCAGCCTTTTCTTCGAGGGTGAGTCTTGAGATCAGGTCCCGAGCACGTTCCCCGGAAGGGATCTCCGGGTTTTGGTACGGGTAGGTCTGCGCGGGCAGACTGATGGTCAGTGCCATCAGGATGCTCAGAAGCAAGGTTTGTTTCATCAGGGTCTGTGTTTGTTGTTTACAGTTCAGTTTCTCAGGAAATGCCATTCATCGTTCAGGGATGATATCTTGCGCCAAGTACCAGCTTGTCACCCGAGTCATCCACCTCCCAGAGCTGGGGTTTTCTCCAGCCCTGTCCCCCGGCGTGGTGGATGATGAACAGCCGCCTGCCATCGAAGGTGGTGAAGAGCATGCGCTTATTCGGGCAATGAAGTATTTCCGGAGGTGGCATACAGACCAAGCAACGCACCGGTAAATCCCCCGGCCACGTTGGTTGAGAGAATGTCACCGGAAACAGTTCCCCCGAGATTCACAAATTCTGCTCCGCCTTCAGAATAACTGAACTGATAATCGTCGCCGCTGGCCTTTACCCGGAGTTCAATGGGATGCGCCATATCCACCGTGCAACTCGCCACAATTTCTGAAGTGATCCCGGCGTCCCCCCGGCCTTTTCTCTGGTTTCGTTCCAGCAGAAGGATATACTCCTCCCCTTTCTTCGTGATCCCGAACACGTAATTTGATCCCTCGTTCTGCAGACAAACGATCCCTGCCAGGTCCTTTTCCGATCCCGGCTGATACTCCATTACGGTGCTAAAGGAAAAATGGTCGTGCTGTTGCCGGTGAAAAAGGGTGGAGGTGGGTTTCAGTTCCTTGATATTGGCTTCAAAGGGCCGGATAAGCAATCCCTTCCCGGTGAATTCCATAAATTGCTCGCGCGGTCCCCTTAAACCAATC
Organism: uncultured Bacteroides sp.; assembly: GCA_964575865.1. GTDB lineage: Bacteria > Bacteroidota > Bacteroidia > Bacteroidales. The sequence continues at coordinate 35,920 of CAZNSZ010000019.1, forward strand.
CATCTGGGATCCAGCAGGTCAGAACTGAAATCCTCCGTGATGGTGAAGTTCCCGTTGGGGAAATAATCCGCCTCCATGGTCCTGTTCTTCACCCCAGCCGGCAACTTGAGGGTAGGTTCAATTGGAACGAGCCCGTTTTCAAATACCGGGAATTTTCCGGACCAGTCCACAGGAAGGATGAAGGTCTCCCGGCCCGTATTCACCCTGTCCTTTTCATTGGGTCGGATGGCGAGAAATACTCCATAATACTTCCCATCGGGCCCCATTACCAGATCGGCATGACCGGCCCAATCCACCTTGAGCCTCCGATCCCCGGGGAAGTAGCGCTGGGTCAGGATCGGGTTGCCGGGTGCCGGCACATACGGACCTTTGGGATGATCGCTGATGAAGATCACTTCGCTGTGCCAGTCGCCGGTACCCCCCTCGGCGCACATCAGGTAATAGCTGCCATCCTTCTTGTAGATGTGGGGCGCCTCGATCCAGATGGGTTTGTCATCAAGATCCACACCCCCATCTACAATAATCTGATCAGTACCCGCGATGACCTGGTCGTTCTCCGTATCATACTCCCATATCTTAATGACCCTGTGCCCATTGTATAGCTCCTTGCCTGGATCCGGGGCATCGTTATGGACAACATATCCTTTTCCGTCTTCATCGAAGAAAATGCAGGGATCTATTCCGTTAAAATTCAGTTTTTGTGGCTCGCTCCATCCCTGCATGGGATCTTTTGTTTTAACAACGATATTACCCAGTCCGCCTGCGAAAGCAGTTACGATCATATAGAAAGTATTGTTATGCGGATTGTAGGTGATGCCCGGGGCGTACACACCGGCGCTGATGCCCGTATCATGAACATCCAGCTGGCTCGTTCTGTCCAGAACATGCCCGATCTGTTTCCAGTTTACCAGGTCCCTGGAGTGAAAAATGGGAACGCCGGGAAACATGGCAAAGGAGGAGCAGACCAGATAATAATCGTCGCCTTTCCTCGTAATGGCCGGATCCGGATAGCAGCCCTGGAGAATCGGATTGTAAAACTCGTCCGCTTCCAATGGAAATTCCTTATAAACCGGATCATCTCCCTGATAGATCACCCTTGTGAATACCGGTGCATTGTCCTGTGATTCGCCAGTCCCGTTGCCATCGTTTCCTGCTGAACCCATGGCCATCAGAACTGCGATTACTGTAAAAATCTTCCTTGCTTTTTTCATGGTTATAGAATTTTAAAACATTCAGCCTAATATTTCTCTCCGGTTATAGATCTTTCCACAACCCCGGAAGGAAGCGAAAATAGAGCAAGTGCCTCCAGGTGGCCCAGTCATGGCCACCGTGTCCGCCCACATAATAATCATGCACGATGCCATGCTCATCCAGGGCCTTCACCAGGGCCTCGACCCGGCCGTTAAAAAAGCCTTCTGCTTCCAGGGTACCCTGGCCTACAAACAGGTAATCCACTTTCTCATTGACTTCGGGATCGTTAAGGAATGCTACCAGCGACGTCCCGGCATCCACATCACCCGCGCTGAGTATCCCGAATGATCCGAAAAGATCCAGGGACCTGAATCCGATAAACATGGCATGACGGCCACCCATGGACAATCCTGATATTGCCCTGCCGCTGGGATCCTGAATGGTACTGTAGTTGCCATCCACAAGGGGGATGACATGATTCCTGAGCTCCTTTTCAAAGATGTCGAAGGTCAGTTCAACGTGGTTCGGGTGATTTCGATGGATTACCTGGTTGTTTGGTATGGCTATTAGCATCGGCCGGGCCCTTCCCTCAGCCAGCAAATTATCCAGTATCAGATTTGCCCTTCCATCGTATATCCAGTTCGAAGGGAGTTCGCCGCTTCCGCCAAGCAAGTAGAGCACCGGGTATTTCCCACCAGGGTCATAGCCTGGAGGGGTATACACATAGAGCTCCCTTTCGCCATTTGTGACACCGGAATGATAGATGTGCCTGGTCACATTGCCGTGGGGCACATTCCTGGCATCATAGTATGCCGGGCCATCACCATGGACGATCAGCTGGCTGTAGGGCGGCATGGCCGTAAAAGCGGCGCAGGTGTTTGAAGGATCAGTGATCTGAATGCCGTCCACATTGTAGTGGTACATGTAGATATCCGGTGTCAGCGGCCCCACCGTCAGGGTCCAGATACCGTCATCGCCTTTAATTAAAGGAATTCCCTCCCGGCCATTTCCCAGCTCCGAAAGGACTGCACCGGTTAATCTGACTTCCGAAGCAAGGGGAGCCTTCAGCCTGAATGTGACCGTGTGGTCATCCCTTACATCCGGTGAATTCAACGGGGCGCTGAAGGGGATCAGTCCTTCAGTATCTTTTTGCGGGTTGTAATCCAGGTTGACATTTGCCTGCTGCCCGATTGAGTTCATTCCAGGCAGGAATATAAACCCGAGCATGAAGAGGATTGAACTTATGGAGAATTTCATGGTGCGGATATTTATAAGTTAATTAATCAGTACATATACAGCCAGCATACTCCGGATTCCGGATTGATTAAAATTAAGAGATAGATTCATTCATTCAAAACAGGTGCTGGACAGGGAGGTTTGTTTCGAGGTGCCTTCGCCGTTTAAGAGGATCTCTGAATACCGCAGCCGGCAGGGGATCGGAGGGGAGGAAGGTTCTGCTGGTGAGGTTGGAATGAAAAAGGACATCCCCCAAAGCGAAGAAGATGTCCTGATATGTCGGGGTAGCATGATTACTCGCTTCGTTCGTAATCCTCGGAGGGAGGATATGGGTACCCATGCTGATTTCTCCCTGTTTCCGCCCTGCTTTGCAGAGCAGGCGGGGCGGCAGGTGTTCAGGGGGGCTGCCGCCCCGCCTCATGCTGCGTTTTTGTTTCTCCCTCCTTCAGAGATATGCTTGCCAGTTAGGATATAAATTTCGAAGGCTGGTCTTTGCTTTTTCAACTAAAATTGACGCTGACAAATAGAATAATAGCTCATAAAACCTAATAGATCATATTCCACATTTAGCTACAATTATGAAAATTGAATTGTTCAAATACTGAAAGAATGGCTGAAAAGAAAAATAATATCCTAATTCCTGACGATCTTATTAAAGGTAAGATCTATGTAATAAGAAAGATAAAGATTATGCTGGATGAAGATCTGGCTGAACTTTACAATGTCGCAACAGGTAACCTGAATAAGGCGGTTAAGAGAAACATTGCCCGCTTCCCTGAAGACTTTATGTTCCAGTTAACAGTAGAAGAATTCAACAACTTGCTATTCCATATTGGAAGATCAAGTTGGGGTGGCCGCCGAACTCCACCTTATGCATTTACCGAACAGGGTGTTGCTATGCTTTCGGGAGTTCTGCATAGTGATAGAGCGATTAGGGTAAACATCCAGATCATGCGGATCTTTACTCGAATGCGTGAAATGCTTGAGGCTAATAAGGAGATCCTTAAGAAACTTGACGATCTGGAAAGGAAAGATATCGAACACGATAAGAAGATCCTATTGATATTTGAATACCTTAAGCAATTAGAGCAGGCTAAGCAACAGGAACTAGAACACAAAAGTCGAAAACGAGTAGGTTTTAAAAGAGTAGACGAAGACCAGCTTTGAATATATCATATGCAAGAGTGTAATGGGACATTACTTTTTGTTTGAATGCCTGCCCTGCGGTACAGAAATAAAAAGGACACCCTCCGTTATAAAGAAGATGTCCTGGTATGTCGGGGTAGCAGGATT
>CAZNSZ010000019.1:39739-58870 GCA_964575865.1 uncultured Bacteroides sp.
TGTCGGGGTAGCAGGATTCGAACCTGCGACCCCCTGCTCCCAAAGCAGGTGCGCTAACCGGACTGCGCTATACCCCGAGTGGACAGGCGCCCTGGTGCAGGCGGCTGATTTCGTCGGCAAATGTAGCAATTATTATTCATATCTTTGGTTCTGAACCAAGCCCGCCCTTATTATGAAACCTGCCCTTCCCATCAATCCTGCTTTCCTTGTGACAGCGGCTCTTGCCCTGGGCCTGACAGTCACCTCCTGCAACCAGAATAAACAGAAGCAGGAGCAGGAGGGGAAATGGGAGCTGGCCTGGGCCGAGGAGTTCGACTACAACGGGAAACCCGATGCCGGCTACTGGGGATTCGAGAAGGGGTATATCCGGAACAATGAGCTCCAGTATTATACCGATCAGCTGGCGAATGTGAGCGTGGGGGACGGCGTATGCACCATCACCGCAAGGCTGGAGGGGCCCGACAGCATCACCTCGTCTTCCATCAATACCCGGGACCGGTATGAGATCACGTACGGAAGGCTGGAGGTAAGGGCAAAGATCCCTTCCGCACTGGGGACCTGGCCCGCCATCTGGATGCTCGGATCCAACCGGTCCGAGGTGGGCTGGCCGGAATGCGGGGAGATCGACATCATGGAGCATGTGGGGTACGATCCTGGAAAGATCCATGCCAACATTCACACTGCCGCCTATAACCATGTCATGGGGACCAACAAGGGGAATACCATCGATGCGGGGGATCCTTCCGCCGGTTTTCACCTCTATGCGCTGGAATGGGATGAGGAACGGATGGATTTCTTTTATGACGATTCGCTCTACTTCACCTACCTGAACGACGGGGAAGGAAATCCCGATACCTGGCCCTTCGGCGAACCGCATTACCTCATCATCAACCTGGCGTACGGGGGCAGCTGGGGAGGCAACCGGGGGGTCGATACCACCGCATTGCCACTGGAATTCCTCATTGATTATGTGAGGCATTACAGGCAGTCCGGAACCTGATGGAGACCTGCCGGATTTCAAATCCATTCCGGGGAACCGCGAACGGCAGGCCTGCGTTCTGCAGAATTTTCTTATGTTCGTAGTATCCAATTCAAACACTGCGAACCTTACTTCATTTTTATATGAAAAACAACAGAGCCTATTCCTACCGGGTCGCCCTGACCGTTGCACTGGGCGGGTTCCTGATGGGATTCGATGCCTCGGTCATCTCCGGGGTGGTCGGATTCATTGAGACACAGTTCGAGCTCACCAAATTGCAGCTGGGATGGGCCGTCAGTTGCCTTACCCTCACCTCCACCCTTTCCATGATGATCTCCGGGCCCATTTCGGACCGGATCGGAAGGAAGAAAGTGCTGGTGGCCGCCTCGGTCCTGTTCTTTGTCTCGGCGATCTATTCAGCCCTTTCCCCCAGTTTTGCCCACCTGATCATCGCCAGGATGATCGGCGGTTTTGGCGTCGGTGCCGCCCTGATCATCGCCCCCATGTACATCGCGGAGATCTCCCCCGCCAAGATCAGGGGAAAGCTGGTATCCTTCAACCAGCTGAACATCGTTCTGGGGATCTCGGTGGCGTTCTTCACCAATTACCTGATCCTGCAGCTGGGAAAATCGGAGGCCTCCTGGGCCCAGAACCTGGGATTCGGCCTCTACAACTGGCGATGGATGCTTGGACTGGAAGCGCTTCCCGCCATCCTCTATTTCCTTTTCCTGTTCTTCGTGCCCGACAGCCCCCGCTGGCTGATCATGCACGGAAGGAAGGAGGAGGCGCTCCGCATCATGGAAAAAATGAGCAGCAGGGAGGAAGCGGAAGGTGAGATTAAAAATATCCTTCAGAGCATCGAGAAGGACAAGAACAGGGAGCGGGTCCCCTTTAAAGAACTCTTTATGCCCGCCCTGCGGCTGGTGCTGACCATCGGGGTGGTGATCGCCGTTTTGCAGCAGATCACCGGGATCAATTCAGTCTTCTTCTATGCACCGATGATCTTCGAGCAGACCGGGATCGGCAGGGACGCCTCCTTCATACAGGCGATCATCATCGGTCTCACCAACCTGGTCTTTACGGTGGTGGCCATTCTTTTCGTGGACAGGGTCGGCCGGAAACCCCTGCTGGTCTTCGGGATCGCCGGAATCTTCATTTCCATGTTCATCCTGGGATCAAGTTTCAGGGGGGCTGAGTACAGGCTTTCTGCAGCGGCCATCGACGGGCTGACCCAGGTCGAAGGATATGAACAATTGAAACAGATCGAGGGGGTGACCTACACGAGTGATATCCAGTTCAAGGATGCGGTGGCCGGGATCCTGGGCGAACAGGCCCTGGTCAGGCACCAGGGGACCATCATCTCCAGCGCCATCACCATCAATTCCTGGCTGGTGCTCATCGGGATCATCGGGTTTGTGGCCTCGTTCGCCGTATCCCTGGGCCCGGTGATGTGGATCCTCTTCTCCGAACTGTTCCCCAACCGGCTCAGGGGGCTCGCCATCTCCTTCGCCGGCTTCATCAATTCGGCCGTCAGCTTCCTGGTGCAGCTCCTGTTGCCCTGGGAGCTTGCCAACATCGGCAATGCCGGCACCTTCTTTATTTACGGGGGATTCGCGGTGATCGGATTCATTTTTGTCATCGCCGTTCTTCCGGAAACCAAAGGCAAATCGCTGGAAGAGCTGGAAAAGATATTGATCAGAACCAAATCCTGAGAATTCCTACATTATGAAAGCATTGACAGTAATCATCCTCGCAGTGACCATGATCATGACCTCATTCACCCCTACATCTGACAGAGAATCCGTTGCGAAAGTCGAATTGAAAAAGAACCGGGAAGGGCATTACAGGCTGTTCGTCGATGGCAAAGAGTTCTATGTGAAAGGGGCAGGATGCGAGGGGGGCGACCTGGCCGCCCTGGCAAGGCATGGTGCCAATTCGTTCCGCACCTGGATGGACCAGGAGGGGCACCCGTCCGAACAGTCGGTCCTGGACGGAGCACAAGAGCATGGATTGAAGGTGCTCATGGGACTGGAGGTCGGAAGGGAGCGGCACGGGTATGATTATAACGATGAGGCCTGGGTGGCGGAACAATTCGACACCATCAGGGCCAAAGTGCTCCGGTACAAGGACCACCCTGCCCTGCTGGCTTGGGTCATCGGGAACGAGATCAATCTGGGGACCGAGAACATGAAGGTGTTCGATGCGGTAAACGATATCTCGAAGATGATCCATGGGCTCGATCCCAACCACCTGACCACCATCACGCTGGCCGGTATCGGGAAACGCGAGGTGGATTACATCAAAGAACACTGCACCGATGTGGACTTTATCAGCATCCAGATGTACGGGGATATCGTGAACCTGGCCACCAGGATCGCAGACGCGGGCTGGGAAGGACCCTATATGGTCACCGAATGGGGGGCCACCGGGCACTGGGAGGTGGCAAGGACCGAATGGGATGTGGCCATTGAACCCACCAGTCAGGAAAAAGCCCTTTCCTTGGTTGAAAGGTACAAGGTGGCCATCGCGGCGGACCCGGTGAACTGCATGGGCTCCTATGCGTTCCTGTGGGGCCAGAAGCAGGAGCGGACTCCCACCTGGTACGGCATGTTCCTGGAGAACGGGAACGAGACCGAAACGGTGGATGCCATGCACTTCATCTGGAACGGAGAATGGCCGGAAAACCGTTGCCCGACCCTCGATTCCCTGAGGCTGAACGGCAGGAGCGCATACGACAACATCCGTTTGAAAAAGGGAAAATCCTTCACGGGAGAGGTGTTTGCCATGGATTACGAAGGGGATCCGCTGGTGTACCGCTGGGAGATCCTTCCCGAAAGCACCGACCTGGGCTGGGGAGGTGATTTCGAAAGCCGGCCTGAGACCTTCTTTTCCACCGAAGGAAAGGCGCGCATGAAACTGAAGGTGCCCGGGACACCGGGAGCCTACAGGCTTTTCGTGTATGTGACCGATCCCGGGAACAAGACAGCCACCGCCAATATCCCGTTTTTCGTGGAAGGATAAACCGGCCCCATTCAATTCCAAAGACAGCAGTGATGAAGAAGCAGGTATTTTTCGGGCAGACCCCCCTGGATCAGGAGATTAAGAAAGTCGAAGGTGAATTGGTTGAGCGCAACGGTGAACACTATTACCGGATCTCCCATTTTGACCGGATGCCCCCCTTTTTCATGACCATTGTCAGCGATTCTGACCACTGGATGTTCGTGTCGAGCCGCGGGGGACTGACCTGCGGAAGGAAGGACCCGGGATATGCCCTGTTTCCCTATTACACGGATGACAAAATTCATGATGGCTCAGTCACAACGGGCCCCCTTTCTGTACTGCTGATCGAAAAGGGAGACCGCACTTTCCTCTGGGAACCGTTTGCGGCGGAAGGCCCCGAGGTCTACAGCACCCGGAAAAACCTTTACAAGAGTTCGGCAGGCAACACATTGCTTTTCGAGGCGGTGAACCATACCCTGCAGGTGACCTGCTCCTACAGCTGGCAGAACAGCCAGAAGTACGGCTTTGTGAAAGAAACCGTGGTGACCAATGATGGCCCTGAAACGATCCGGATCAGGATGATCGATGGCATCAGGAATATCCTTCCCTACGGGGTGAACAGGTCCATGCAGTCGAACATGAGTACGCTGGTGGACGGTTATAAACGCTGCGAGATCCATGAACCCACCGGTACGGGCATCTACACAATGAGCTCGATTCCCACCGACAAAGCAGAGCCCAGCGAAGCGCTGAAGGCGACCACCGTATGGTCTGCAGGAACAAGCAGCCCGGTTTACCTGCTGTCGGAGGATCAGCTGCCCGCCTTCCGTCTCGGATCCGCACCCGTTGCCGAAAAGGAACTGAAAGGCAGGAGGGGGAACTACCTGGTTTACGAAGAATACCCGTTGGATCCCGGCGGGAATAAGCAGCTGATGCTGGTGGCCGATGTGGACCAGGGGCCGTCGGAGGTAGCATCGCTCATCCGGGCCATGGGGAGCAAAGAACTGGCCGATCAGGTGAAGGAAGATGTGCGGGCCGGGACCCGGAGGCTGACGGGACTGGTTGGCAAGGCGGACGGGATTCAGCATACCGGGGACCGGATGAAATCGATGAGGCATTATTCCAATGCCCTTTTCAACATCATGCGGGGAGGGATTTTTCCTTACGGGTACAGGGTGCCGTTAAGGGATCTGGCAGATTTCCTGAAGGAGAGGAACAGTGAGGTATTCGGGCGCAACCACCGGTGGCTCAGTTCCGAAGACAACGGTTTCATGGGGTATTCCGAACTCCTTGACCTGGCTGGTCAGAGCGGTGATGCCGATTTTCTCAGGCTGGTCTATGAATACCTCCCGCTGACCTTCAGCCGGAGGCACGGCGATCCGAGCCGTCCCTGGAACGCCTTCTCCATCGATGTCAGGAAAGAAAACGGGGAATGGAGCCTGAACTACCAGGGAAACTGGCGCGATATCTTTCAGAACTGGGAGGCCCTGGCCCTCTCCTTTCCGGCATTTATTGAAAGCTTTGCGATCAAATTCCTGAACGCTTCCACCCGGGACGGATACAATCCCTACCGGATCACCAGGAACGGAATTGACTGGGAGGTACTGGATCCTTCCGATCCCTGGTCCAACATCGGCTACTGGGGGGATCACCAGGTGATCTACCTGGTCAAGCTCCTGGAGCTCTCCCTGAATTACCATCCCGGTGAACTGGTGAAGCTGCTGGACAAAGAACTGTTCACCTATGCCAACGTGCCATACCGCATCATGGACTATGAGGCCATCGTCGCTCATCCGAGGGATACCATCCTGTTCGATGAAGAACTGGCAGCGATTATTGACCAGCGGGTGGCGGAACTGGGTTCAGATGGAAAACTGGTGGTTCAGGGGAAACAGATCTTCAGGGTGAACCTGGCGGAAAAGTTACTGGTTCCGCTGCTTTCCAAACTGACCAACCTGATCCCTGAAGGGGGTATCTGGATGAATACCCAGCGTCCCGAGTGGAATGATGCCAACAATGCCCTGGTAGGGAACGGGCTCTCCATGGTGACCCTATATTACCTCCGGAGGTATGTGGAAGTGGTAACGAAGATTTTCAGGGGGGCACAGGATCATCTGCAGGTCTCCGGATCCGTAGCGGATCATTTCGGTGAGGTATCCGGGATCCTTAACCGGTACAGGGATCAATTAAAAACCGGATTCAGCGACAGCGGGCGAAGGGAATTTGCAGACGCCATGGGCGCCGCCGGAACAACCTACAGGGCTTCTGTTTATGTGCAGGAGGCGGAAACCCGCAGGGGGGCGCTGAAGAAAAACGAACTGACGGAGTTCCTGCAGCGCTGCCTTGAATACTTTGACCAGTCCATCGCTGCCAACAGGAGGCCCGACGGGCTGTATCATGCCTACAACCTGGTACACTTCGGGGAGGGGAGTTGCAGTATAGGGCACCTGCAGGAGATGCTGGAGGGGCAGGTGGCCGTTATCAGCTCCGGTTTCCTCGGCCCGGCAGAGGTCCTGGAACTGCTGGACGCGCTCAGGCAAAGTGCCATGTACCGGAGTGATCAGCGCTCCTACACCTTATACCCCGATAAACAGCTTCCACCCTTCCTGGAGAAGAACCTGCCAGATCCGGCGCTGCTCAAACGGTCGGATTTCCTGTCCCGTGAAGTACGGAACGGCAACAGACGGATCATTGAACAGGATGAGGAAGGAAAGCTCCATTTCAACGGCCGGTTCAGGAATGTGGATGAGCTGACGGAAAGCCTTGATGCCATTGAGGGTCTGTATGACAAAGAAAAGGGAGTGATCTGCGATGCCTTCCTGGAAACTTTCCGGCACAGGCAGTTCACCGGACGATCGGGCACATTTTTTAAATATGAAGGACTGGGATCCATATACTGGCACATGGTTTCAAAATTGTTGCTTGCCGCACAGGAGGCTTACCTGGACGGGTTCCGGAAAGGCGAAAAAGAAACGGTCCTCCGCCCGTTGAAGGCGCACCTGGAAAGCATCGAGGAAGGCATCGGGGCATCGAAGCCCCCCCGGGAATACGGGGCCTTCCCCATGGATCCCTACTCCCACACCCCTGGATTTTCAGGGGTACAGCAACCCGGCATGACCGGCCAGGTGAAAGAGGATATTCTCAGCCGCTTCGGTGAACTGGGGATTGGAGTCGTGGACGGCCGCCTCTCCTTTGATCCGGTGCTGCTTTCCCAGGACGAGTTCCTGCAGGAAAATGAGGAATGGAGCCCCGGGGATGAGCGCATCGGCCTCGAGGCCGGTGAGCTGGGATTCACACTCTGCGGAATCCCGGTCATTTATCACATCGGTGAGAAACGGGAAATCCTGGTGGAGTACCGCGACGGAAAACGCGAAAGGGTTGAAGGCAGCACTTTGCCCTCAGAAGTTTCATCCATCGTGTTCAGCCGCTCCCCTGCCCTCTCCCGCATCCGGGTGCAGTTCCCTCCCGGCCGGAATTCCTGATTGTTGAGAGAACCTGGCATTTTCTTTATCGATTAGTTGTTATTTTGAGAATATTCTCATTATCTTTGTGGTGAACGAAAGAAAATGCCCAGAAGGAAGAACTTAAGGAAAGTGGTGGCACCGCCCGGATTCAGAGGCTACAAACCATTCGGCCACCGCCACGGGGCAAGGGAGCATGTGGACCTGCTGTATGAAGAATACGAAGCGATCAAGCTGGCTGACTACGACCTGTTGAATCACCTGGAGGCTGCCAGGCTGATGGGGATCTCCAGGCCCACTTTCGCCAGGATCTATGAAAGCGCCCGGCGGAAGATCGCACGGGCCCTGGTAGAGACCCGGGAAATCAGGTCATCGTTTGGAAACGCTTTGTTGGACAAGTCCTGGTATATATGTGAAGGGTGCCATGCCAGGTTCACGCTCCCGTCCTCCGTGAACAACAAACACTGCCCCATGTGCAGGTCCGGGGATTTTCATCCCGTATCACAGAATAAACCATGAAACAGAAGGTATGAAAACAGTCATCACCTCCACCGGTGACCATGTAAAGTCGGCTTTCGACCTGCGGTTCGGAAGGGCTGCCTGGTTCTGCTTGCTGGATGAGGAATCCGGGGAGACCCGCTTCTATAAAAACGAATTCGAGGACGCACCCCAGGGGGCGGGCCGGAAAGTCGTGGAAAAAATCGTAGCGCTGGGGGCCGGTAAAGTCATTTCAGGCGATTTTGGGCCCAAAGCGAAAGAGCTGCTGGACCAGCTGGATGTGCAGATGGTCATCCTCGGCGATGATGCCGCCTCCGTGGCCGACATCATTCAGCAGATCAAATGATTCATTTTCGTTCAATGAAAAATTGGAGATATGCCAGGATTGGACAGAACCGGACCGCGGGGCGAAGGTCCCCGCACCGGCAGGCAGATGGGGCGCTGCGCCGCCCCGGGAAAAAAAGAGAAAAATGAAAAGGAGACCCATGATCAGACCGACAAGGATCCCACTGATCAGACCGGTAAGGATGTACTGACCGGGGAGAACGAGAGGTTCGAAACAGACGGCTGGGTTCCCTTCGGGGGAAGGGGTTTCGGAAGAGGTGCCGGAAGGGGTCTCGGCAGGGCCACGGGACGGGGAACCGGCCGTGGCATGGGAAGAGGTATCGGAAGGAACCGCAGGCGCAAGCGCGGTAACTAATGACCGCAAGGTTCATATGTAGTCCACTTAACAGTTCAATGCATGAATAAGAGAATCGCCGTCCCTGTGAGCCAGGGGCTTCTGGATGGCCATTTTGGCCACTGCAGGCAATTTGCACTCGTCGATACGGAAGGAGAAACGATCCGGGAGATCCGGCTTGTGGACGCCCCTCCGCATGAACCGGGGCTGCTGCCCCGCTGGCTGGCGGAAAGGAAGGTTACCGATGTCATTGCAGGGGGAATGGGCCAGCGTGCCGTTCAGCTTTTCAACGAAAGAGGGATCAATGTGTTTGTGGGGGCGCCCAGATCCGGGGTGGAATCCCTGGTGGATGGATTCCTTCAGGGGACCCTCTCATTTTCTGCCAATTACTGCGACCATTAATTGAAGGGCCGTGGCCACCAGGATCGCCATTGCCAGTGGCAAGGGAGGGACGGGCAAAACAACGGTCGCCCTGAACCTGCATCGCTTTCTGGTCAGGCTGGGGGTACTGGATGTGGTGCTGGGTGACTGTGATGTGGAGGAACCCAATGCGGCTATTTTTTTCCCGGACTTAAGACAGATCAGCGAGGTTCCGGTGCAGCAGGAGATCCCTGTGATCGATCCCTCCCGGTGCACCTATTGCAGGAAATGCGCGGAGTACTGCGAATTCAATGCCATCGTGGTTATCCCCCCCGCCCGGTTCGCCGAAGTGAATCCCTCCTTGTGCCACTCCTGCGGCGCCTGCACGGTGGCCTGCACCTACGATGCCATCTGGGTGAAGGATGAACCCATCGGAACGGTGACCCGCTATCAGCTGGAGGGGTCCGCCCTGATGGAAGGGAGGCTCAGGATAGGCTCTCCCATGCAGACCATGGTCATCCGGGAACTGAAACGGTCCTTGCAGGACCATGGTACGGTGCTGCTCGATGCCCCGCCCGGGACCAGCTGCCCGGTGGTGGAGACCATTTCAGATGCCGATTACCTGGTCCTTGTCACGGAACCGACGCCCTTCGGCCTGCATGACCTCAAACTGATGGTGGAGCTGGTCAGGGAACTGGGGATCCCCTTCGGGGTGATCATCAACAAGGCAGGAACGGGTAACCGGGAGGTGTATGCCTACCTGCAGGGCGAGCAGATCCAATTGCTGGGGGAGGTCCCGTTCAGCAGGGAATATGCGGCCGCGTATGCCGGCGGGGATCTCTTTTCCAGGGTTCCCGCTGAGATTGAAGGGGCATACCTTGACATATGCGGCAGGATCATGCAACATGTGAACCCTTCATGAAAGAGATAACAGTCGTCAGCGGGAAGGGAGGGACCGGCAAAACATCGGTGACCGTGGCACTGGCCGCTGCCGGGGAAAACCTGGTGCTGTGCGACGGGGATGTGGACGCGCCCGACCTGCACCTGGTCCTCGATCCGGAACCGGTAGAATCCCATGTGTTTGAGGGGAACTGGATAGCCAGCGTGGATCCGGAACGGTGCACCTCCTGCGGGATCTGCATGGAATACTGCCGGTTCGATGCCATTGAATCCCGCGAAACCAACATTCCCTTCATCGATCCGTTCAAATGCGAGGGATGCAGGCTGTGTGAAAGGATCTGCCCGTCCGGAGCAATCCATTCGGTCAGAAGCACAAACAACCTCTGGTTCGTTTCCAGGTCACGACATGGGACCCTGGTGCATGCACGAATGGGCCCGGGAGAAGAAAACAGCGGGAAGCTGGTCACCCGGGTCCGCCAGAGGGCCCGGGAGGAAGCCATCAAACTGAAGGCCGATTATCTCCTCACCGACGGACCCCCCGGAACAGGCTGCCCCGCCATCGCCTCACTGACCGGGTCGCACCTGGCCCTGCTGGTGATCGAACCTACCCGGTCGGGCCTTCATGATGCGGGCCGGATCCTTGAGCTCATCGAAAAGTTCAACATCGAAGCGGCCGCGGTGATCAACAAATACGACCTCCACCCGGGACTCTCCGATGAAATTGAAGCCTTCCTGAGCGCCCGGGCCGTCACCCTGCTCGGGAAAATCCCCTTCGACGAAGCGGTGACCGAAGCCATGGTCAGGGCCCGGTCGGTGGTTGAATTCGATCCCCGGACAAAGGCTTCACAGGCCATCCGGAGTATCTGGGCCAGGATTGTTGAGTTGCTGGAAATTAGTTAAGGGATAATAATTATTATCTTCACACCCTTATTCAACCCACCGAGACAGATGAAAAAAATATTCAGAACACATTTGCTGATGATCGCACTCGCAATGTTCACCACAGGTCTTTCGCTGGCCCAGGACCGTTTCGGAGGCGCCACCCTTTACACCCTCAGGAATCAGATGGCTTCGGCTCCGATGGAGACCCTGAAGGCAGTTGCCGACGCCGGGTACAGATACATTGAAGTGGCCGACTACCGGGACGGGAAATTTTACGGCATGACCCCTTCCGCACTGAAAGCTGCCGTTGAGGGACTGGGCATGGAGCCCCTGAGCGCACACATGGGAATGGTCAGCCTGCAGAATGCAGACCAGCTGATTGCCGACGTGAAGGCTGCGGGGATCAAATATTTTGTGATCCCCATCCCTCCCATGGGATATTTCCAGTTTGACCGGGAGACCCGCTCCATCTCCATGAGTGACGACGTGGAAGGACTGGTCGGACTGCTGACCACCCTTGGGGAGAAATGCAGGGCTGCAGGGCTGGAGATGCTGTATCACAACCACAACTTCGAATTTGAGGAGAACGCCAATGGCATCGTCCCCATCGAGTACATGCTGGAAAACCTGGACCCGGAACTCGTCAACTTCCAGATAGACCTATACTGGGTTGTCAAGGCAGGAGCCGATCCCGTTGACTATTTCAACAAGTATCCCAACCGGTGGAAGGTATGGCACGTGAAGGACATGGATGACCAGGGCAGGTTTGCTCCCGTCGGAACGGGCACCATTGATTTCGCCAGGATCCTGAAGGAGAAAAAGAAGGCCGGTATGGAGTACTACATTGTGGAACAGGACGAGACCTTCGACGGTATGGAACCGGCCGAAGCCATCCGCATCTCCCACGAGGGGCTGAAAAAGGCAGGTTTCAACTGATCCTTATCCTCAGCATTTTTCCTTTGCGGCGCAGGCATAGATCTGGTCCACAACGATCATATCTTTCAATCCCTCTTCACCCGGGACCCGCATGGGTTTTCCGGAGAGGATGCACTGTGCCACCTCATCCATCTGTGCCGCCTGCTGGTTGATGTCCGGGAAGTCAAATACTCCCTGGCTGCTGCGGCCTTTGATCCTCCTGTAGGCCTGGAACGGATCGAGTTCGAACCAGCCCCGTTCACAGGCCACCTTCAGGGAATTGACACTGGCATGAAAGCCGGTGGAAAGGCTGGCTATGGCACCGGATGGGAAAACCAGGTCGAAGAGCATCACCTCCTCCACTTCGGTGAAAGATTCGGACCTGGTCACATAGGAGCGGGCATTGACCGACACCGGTTCTTCCCCGGTCACATAGCGTGCCGCCTGCAGGGAATAGACCCCCATATCCATCATGGCCCCGCCTCCCATGGCCTTCTTCAGTTTCCAGTGGTCCTGCCCGGAGTGACGGAATGCAGCCCCGGCAGTGACCTGCAGCACCTTTCCGAATACCTGCTCCTGTCCCAGGCGCATCACCTCCTGGGTATAGGGTTCGAACTGCATGCGGTACCCGATGGAGAGCTGCACCCCGTTTTCCCTGCAGGCATCGATCATTTCCCAGCATTCAGCCGCATTCAGGGCCATGGGTTTCTCGCAGATCACATGTTTACCGGCGTTGGCTGCACGGATGGTGTACTCCTTGTGCATGGAATTGGGGAGCACCACATAGACGATGTCGATGTCGGGATTGTCGGCGATGGCGTCAAAATTGTCGTAGTTGTACACATTCTTTCGGGGAATCCCGAATTTCTCCATCCATAACTGTTCTTTGGATGGAGTTCCCGTAACGATCCCTGCCAGGTATGCCGTGCTGGTCTCCTGCAGTGCCGGGGCCAGCAGGTCCGTACTGTAATAGCCCAGTCCGACCAGGGCCACTCCCATCTTTTTCTGTTTCCCGGTCAAAAATGCCGGTGCGGTGAAGGAACGTGCAGCAAGTCCTGTCCCGGCTGCTGCCAGTGTGGTTTTCCTGATAAAGTCTCTCCTGGTGAATGAATGTGGATTCATGGCTTTAGATATTTGTTTTCCTGCTTATGACACTGTTCTTAAAACGCTGCGGGAAGGACCGGCCTCCAAACATTAAATGTAATCATTTCCTGTATTTCATAGAACTGAATCAATTGCCCGGTCAAATGGCTTGTTGCTTTCCAGGTGTGGAATGTAAAAATGCACAAGGTCTCAGGCGGTCAACGGGTGCAGACGGTAAAGACCACATTGGGGCTGAACTCCTGCAGGGTGGTGACGCCCGGCGGGGGAAAGGGAAGGATCCACACGCACACCTCCGCGAGCATGGGCATGTTGTCAAACCCAATGAGCTTCAGACCTGTATTCCTGGAAATATCAAGGAAGCCGAGCCGGTTCCCGCAGCTGATCATTTTTGTCAGCGCGGTATTCGCAGAAATGTCCAGGGAGGTGAGCAGGTTGTTGTTGCAGACCAGTGTTACCAGCGATAGGTTTCGGGTCACATCCAGTTCCTCCAGCAGGTTCCTTCCGCAGTCCAGGTGCTCCAGGTCCCGGTTCGCGGAAATATCGAGTTCGGTAAGCCCGCAGGAGGTACAGCTCAGGTACCTGAGTGATGTGTTATTTGAGAGGTCCAGGCGGTTCAGGGGATTCAGGGTAATGGTGAGGGAGTCCAGATTCACGAAAGCCTCGAGTCCTGTCAGGTCCGTGATCCCGGAAGGAGGCAGTACAAGCGATCCGGTGGATTCGGCTTCCCGGTAGCTGATCTGACCATCCCCATCAACATCAGTCCCTGCCGCCACCAACCCTCCTAAAAAAGCGGAATCAGGGATTTCCACCAGGGGCCCCTTCAGAGGAAGGTCACGCTGGCAGCCCGCAACTGCCAGCACTATGGTGAGCCATACCAGGGAAGAGAACTCCTTCATTATGTTCAATTGTACCAGTCCCGTTTGCTTTCCTGTAACGGGCGTAAAACTACAACAAAAATGTTCATTCATACCTGATTGCCTCCACCGGATTCCTTGAGGCGGTGCGGTAGGACTGAACCGAAACGGTGCATGCGGTAATGACCAGTACGATCATTCCAGCCAGTGGGAAAATCCACCAGCTCAGGGCGGTCCGGTAGGCAAAATTCTCAAGCCATCGGCTCATGGCATAATGGATGAGGGGAACAGCAGGGACAAAGGCCAGCAGGGCCCATTTGAGGAAATCCCGGTTAAGCAGGGCAAGGATCCGGACCATGCCGGCGCCATTCACCTTTCGGATGCCTATTTCCCGGGTGCGCTGCCGGGCGATGAAGAGGGCCATTGCACTCATTCCGAGAAGGCAGATGAGGATCCCCATAACAGAGAATGCGAGCAGTACTTTTCTGAGCAGTATTTCTGAGGCATACTGACCGGCAATCTTCTCATCCAGAAAGAAATAGCTGAGTTCCTGTCCCGGATAATACTCCTTCCACAGGGTGCCGATGGTCTCCATGGCAGTTTGCAGATTGCCCGGCTTTAACCGGATGTGGGTGAATCGTGCACGGCTGGCCGATTCATCCAGCCAGAACGCAAAGTCGCCGATGCTTTCGTGGGCCGATCTGAAACTAAAATCTTCCGCAACACCCACGAAATTAACGGGAACCTGCCCTCCTTCCATGGGCTGGGAGGAATGAAAGGCCTGCAGCGCTTCCATGCTTCCGTGCCGCTCCATCAACCGCTTGTAGAGGTGCTCATTCACCACCATTCCGCGCACGGTATCCGCATCAGGGGGAATCCAGTTATACAGGAGCTGAATACCCATGGTCTGCAGATAGGAATAATTAGCAAAAACAAACTCTGCATTGCCTTCCAGGCCAAAGTTTTCCAGGGATATGGCCTGAGCGGGATATCCGAAATGTTGTGAAGTCATCCCCACCGAAATGACAGGGTCTTGCGCCTCAAGCGACCTGACAAATATCCCGGGGTCCTTTGACAGGTCGTTGATATGAAGCACCACAACCTGTTCATCATTGAATCCCAGGGGCCTGTCAAGCATGAAGCGAACCTGCTTGTTGACCAGCAGGGTCCCGGTAATCAGCATCATGACCATGGCCACCTGTACCATTAAAAGTATCCGCATGATCACGCTCCCTGAAAAACTGACCTTCTCATGCAGGAGCGCCGTGGAACTGCTCTTTGAGCGGAGAAAGCCTGTTGTAAAAAGTGCGCCCAGGAACAGGCAGGAACCCAGCACAGCCAGTATGCTGACCATCACCATGGGATCATGATAGTAGATATCAAATTCGATGGAGAAGGATCGGTTCAGGACGGGACGGAACAATTCGATAAGGATCAGGGAGATGAGAATGGACGCCCCACAGATAAAAACCACTTCTCCCAGCACCTGCCATATGAGCCTTGAATTTCCTGAACCCATGGTCCTTTTCAATCCGAACTCCCTTGAGCTCTTCAGGACCTTAGCCACACTGAGGTTTGTAAAATTGAGCAGGGTTACCAGAAGGATCACTATGGAAATCAGCATAAAAAGGGGAAGGTTGAGGCTGCTGATCCTTTCCCTGAGCTCAAACCTGAATTCGGACATCAGGTGTATATCCTTAAGCGGAAAAAGACTGAACACGTATTCCTGTGGTCCGGGTAAAGGTTTCAGGCTGCTGTTGTCGTAATAGGCTTTTAGCTGACCGCCTAATTTTTGCGGATCCGCGCCTTCATCCAGTCTGAAATAGTTGTATGTCCATGCTATTTTCCTGCCGGGCAGACTCTCATAACGCTCCTCAAGCTTTCCTTTCTGCGAGATAAGCAGCTCATACCTGAAATGTGTCCTCGGATTGGTGTTTCTCACAATTCCCCTTATTTCATAGGGGCCAAGGTCTGTAACATACTGGAGGGCATCAATGTGGATCAGCTGCCCGACCGGATCGGAAGACCCGAAATACGTTTCTGCAAAAGCCTCGGAAATGAATGCGGTATTGGGCTTCTCAATGTCCCTCAGATCGCCGGTCAGGCTCTCCACACCAAACATCTCAATGAATGCCATATCCACAGACAGGATGTGATCCTGCTCCAGTGAACGTTCACCGATGCGGATCCGCCCGCCGTCACAATGGGTGAATTGAGTAGCCAGTTCAATGCCCGGAATCTGATCGGCTGCAGAATGTACGATCCCCAGGCTCCTGGCCCACGGGTCCTGGTCGATATATGCAGGGGAAGAGTGTACGCGGTAGATCCGTTCATAATGCGGTAAATGCCTGTCGAACTGCTTTTCGTTCATAACGTGGATGAACAACAGCATAAAGGCGCTGATGCCTGCCACAAGTCCGGTAAAGGTGATAAGGGTCAACAGCCAGTCGTTTCCCAGCCGGCGAAGGAGAATTTTCAGTTGGGGCATTCACAATGATAGGAAATAAATGTAAGAACAGGTTGGCATTCGATGGTTTAACACAGCGTTATTTGCATCACATTTTCGTATCTTCATTCTGCATACGCAAAAACCTGATGACATGAAAACCTATCGCGCAATTCCATTCCTGATTGGGTTCTTTTTCCTGACCGGCGCTTTGCATGCACAGAATACCAGCCTGATCACTCCGGTTGAAATACAGGCCAATGAACAACATGAAACCATCCGGTTCGGGGTGATGCTCCCCCCCTCCTATACCCTGACTGACCGCACCTACCCGGTGGTCTATTATATGCACGGTGCCAACCGTTATTATTTGAGTTCGAGGGCCGAGCAGATCGCATCCATCTTTACTGAAAAGTTCACCACCGCGCGATTGCCTGAATTCATCATGGTTTTCATCGACGGGGGTGAGGGATACTGGATGGACCACTTTGACGGAGCGCTTCTGCTGGAAACGGATATCGTCGAAACCCTCATTCCTTATATGGACCGCACCTATCGCACAGATCCGGACAGGCGGCTGACCATGGGATACTCCATGGGGGGTAACGGGGCGGTCTTCTTCTACACGAAACATCCGGAACTCTTTGCGGCGACGGCCTCCCTGGATGGCGGCATTGTTACTTACGAGGACTACATCGCCCGCACGGGAGGAAGGCCCGAAATCATTCCTGATGTGGCGTATTTCCTGGAAAATGGAAGCCCTTACGGGTGGGTGGAGAGAAACCGCGACGCACTGCAGGCAAAACAGGATACTTCAATATTTCTCAGTGCCGCACTCCTGAAGGAGGCCCACCATGAATTCCTTTCGCTTCTTGAAGCTCAACAGATCCCCGCCATGTATGTTGAACTGGCTGACTATAACCACGAATTCGGTTACGTCTTTTCCGAAAGTGAAGAGGCACTCACCCGCTTTCTTTTAAAAACACTGAAGTAAGGGCCCTCCTCAAAGGAATTCTTCCCGGTACCGGGGCAATTGGTCTTCATCAAACCATTCCGGCACCCCGCAGATCATTTTGAGGGGAAGGTCACCCTTGCTCAGGTGCAGGTGCTTCTCATCGGGACTTTTCACTGCCCTCGATCACATATATCATGTGATACATAGATTGACATGTGGATTCACCTAAGAAATTGTGTTTATTTGTACCATATTGGTACATATAGGACAACTATGGTAATAGTAAGTAGCAGAGAATTCAGAGACCATCAAAAAAAATACTTTGATTTGGTGGACCAGAATAAACAGATCATTGTTCAGCGCGGCAGGGACAAAGCTTATTTGATCGTCCCATTGAATGATGCCGATCGCCTTTCCGTAAATGAAGAATTAATCCAGGCTGTCAGGGAGGGAGAAGAAGAATATGCCAAAAGACAAACGATACCATTAAAGGATCCTGACAATCCATGGGAAAGTATCTTGTAGAGTTCACCACCAGGGCGATTAAGGAATTGCGATATCACTACAGATCTGCGAAAAGATCGAATATTCTCAAAATAGAGCAAATCTTGAAAGAGCTTACGGAGAATCCCTTCGAGGGCACCGGAAATCCTGAACCACTTAAATACAATCTGACAGGCTACTGGTCCAGGCGTATCAATAAAAAAGACCGCATTATCTACAAAGTTTACGAAGACAGGGTGGTGGTCCTGATATTTTCAGCCATCGGGCATTATGGCGACAGATAATTTCTTCATTTAATTAGTATAATTTGCAATTCATATTATGATATTTTGCAATATAATTGCAAATAATCTATCTTTGTGGAAAAGAACTCAATCTGGACATTGATGTGGATAGAACGTGATTATGCTGACAAAATAAAGGCTGCGGTAAATACACGACCAGTAGTTTTATTAACCGGGGTAAGACAAGCAGGTAAAAGCTCTTTGTTAAAGAAGCTCTATGCGGATACCGAATACGTTACCTTGGACAGGATCGTCCTGGCGGAGGAAGCAGAAGAAAATCCAACATCATTTCTGAATCGATTCAAAAAACAAGTGATTATCGATGAGATCCAATACGCACCCTCTCTCTTTCGTGATTTAAAAATAGTGGTCGATGAAGACCGGAATAGCAAAGGAAAATGGATATTAACTGGAAGCCAGCAGTTCTTATTAATGCAACAGGTCAGTGAGTCCCTCGCTGGAAGAGTAAGAATCCTGAACCTTGGTACCCTGAGCGCAAGAGAACTGAACAGAACAACCCTATTAAAGAACAAAAAGGATTTGTTGTGGAAAGGAGGATTCCCGGAACTCTGGGCCGAGAATATGGATGCGGAAGAATTCTTTGAAGATTATATACAAACATATCTTGAAAGGGACCTGAAGCAAATTCTTAATGTAACTAACCTGAGAGATTTCAGACGTTTTCTATCCCTGCTGGCGATCAGAGTAGGACAATTGCTGAACTATTCAGAAATCTCAAAAGAGATCGGTGTAGCAGTCAATACGATAAAAGCCTGGGTGAATGCCCTTGAGGTTTCAGGATTGGTCATTTTATTGCCTCCTTACTACAACAATCTGGGAAAAAGAATCATCAAGTCTCCCAAACTCTACTTCTGTGACAATGGACTGGTTTGTGCTTTACTTCATATTGATTCATTGGATTCCCTGGAGAAATCAATTCATCTGGGTAACCTCTGGGAGAACTTTGTTTTATCAGACTATTTGAAAGAAGGATTCGTTGTGGGAAGAGATATGTTCTATTTCAGAGATACCAATGGAGTCGAAATTGATTTCATTATTGAGAAGAAGGGGATGGTCTACCTGATTGAAGCAAAACATAGCGAACGACCCAATCCTGCAAAACTGAATTTTAAAAAAGTTGCCCCGCTTTTTAAACATGATGTCAGCTCAATAGTGGCCTGTGGGATTGAAGAAGAAGGACGAATTGAATTGAAAGATTATTCAATTTATAATCCGCTCTATGGCCCTGTTCTTTAGATCAATTAATCAGAAGTTAAATTATCTGATCTTCAACTGCTCGCTCAAACTCC
>CAZNSZ010000020.1:0-2578 GCA_964575865.1 uncultured Bacteroides sp.
CTTCAGTGACCTGTTGTGGGAACTCGATTTCTTCCGGTACGGCCTAATCACAATTCAAATCAAATGCCAATCACGCGCAAGAAGAACTTTTGATTGCACAGCATGAACAAAGTGATTATTTTAGATTCTCACCCTAATACGCGATGGCCATGCTTAGAAATTTTCTCTCTGTAAAGATTTTGTTTTTTGCGGTTATTCTGTCAGTCAGTCAGTTTTCCTGCTCACGGACTGAAAACAGTGCAGCTGATCTGCGTGAATTGCTGGATGCCCGCCGCATCCTGCTCCCCAACGGATGGTCGCTTTCGGTCCCCGGGGAATCAATACCCCTGGGTGATTTCCCCCTTAACCTGGTGGTGTCGCAGGACGGCCGGATGATGGCAGTGACCAACAACGGGCAGAGCGAGCAGTCGCTCATGCTGATCGATCCGGAAGCGCCGGAGGTGGTCCATACGGCTGTCATTCCAAAATCATGGTACGGACTGGCATTCAGCGGTGATGGTAACAGGCTGTACGCTTCCGGAGGGAATGACAATGTGATCCGGATTTACAGCACGGCAGGAAGCGAACTGGTTGAAACGGATGTTGTAGTTTTAGGAAAAGCATGGCCAACCAGGATCTCTCCGGCGGGTCTGACACCGGACCGGGCGAACAAGAGGCTTTTTGTGGTCACCAGGGAGGACAGTGCCCTGTATCAATGCGATCTGGAGAATAAGGAGATCCGGAGGCTCTTCCTGGGCCATGAGGCATACACCTGCCTGCTTTCACCGGATGAATCCGAATTATACGTTTCCCTCTGGGGAGGGGAGGCCATCGCTGTTATCGATCCGGAAAGCCTTACGTTGATGGCAACCATACCTGTGGGCAGCCATCCCAATGAACTGGTGCTGACCCCGGACGGAAAAACCCTGTTCACCTCCTGCGCCAATGACAACTCGGTGCATGTGATCGATACTGAATCACGGAAGGTGATCGAGCAGCTGCATACGGCCTCTTTCCCCGATGCACCACCGGGCAGCACCCCGAACGCGCTGGCCCTGTCAGAAGACGGCAAAAGGCTCTATGTGGCCAATGCGGACAACAACAGCCTGGCCGTTTTTGATGTGTCGGACATCGGAGAGAGCAGAAGCCTGGGTTTTATTCCCACAGGCTGGTACCCCACCTCGGTAAGGGTGGCTGGCGGGAAGGTTTGGATCACCAACGGGAAAGGATCTTCTTCAGCTGCCAATCCGAAAGGTCCCAATCCCTATCTTCCCAGAACTGATTCCACACAGTATATCGGCCGCATGTTCAAAGGGAGCCTGACGGTGATCGATGAACCGGATGAGCCGGCAATGAAAGTATACACGGAAGCGGTATACAGGAACACCCCCTATTCAAAGGACCTGGAAATGCAATACCGGGGGGAGGAAGGCAATCCCGTTCCGCAGAA
This sequence comes from uncultured Bacteroides sp., assembly GCA_964575865.1. Lineage (GTDB taxonomy): Bacteria > Bacteroidota > Bacteroidia > Bacteroidales. The sequence goes on from CAZNSZ010000020.1 coordinate 1,430, forward strand.
AGTGGGGGATCCCAGTCCGATCAAATACGTGTTCTATGTCATCAAGGAGAACAGGACCTACGACCAGGTGCTGGGGGACATGCCCGAAGGCAACGGGGATCCTGATCTCTGCCTTTTCCCGGAAGTGGTCACTCCCAACCAGCACCAGCTGGCAAGGAGTTTCGTGCTGCTGGATAATTTTTATGTGAATGCCGAAGTGAGTGCCGACGGCCACAACTGGTCCACCGCTGCCTACGCCAACGACTATGTGGAAAAAACATGGCCCACCAGCTATGGAAACAGGGGAGGGACCTATGATTATGAAGGATCGAGGAAAATCGCCTTCCCCACAAAGGGATTCATCTGGGATTATTGCAGGCGTGCGGGAGTCAGCTACAGGAACTACGGCGAATTTGTTCAGGGAGGCGACCGAAACATGGAGAGCCTCATCGGGCATCATGATCCCGATTTTCCGGGGTATAACCTCTCCATCCCTGATATGGTCCGGTTTGAGAAGTGGAGGGAGGATTTCGATTCACTTTCAGCCATCGGAGCCGTTCCCCGGTTCAGTGTCATCAGGTTGCCCAACGACCATACCGCCGGGGCCCGCGTAGGAATGCCCACCCCCAGGGCCATGGTGGCCGAGAACGACCTGGCCGTGGGGAAACTGATCGAACACATCAGCCACAGTCCGGTCTGGGGAGAATCGGCCATTTTCATCCTGGAGGATGATGCACAGAACGGACCCGATCATGTGGATGCGCACCGATCAACGGCTTATGTGGCCAGCCCTTACGCCAAACGCAATGCAAAGGTAAGCACCATGTATTCCACCGCTTCCATGCTGCGGACCATGGAGCTCATCCTTGGACTGCCGCCCATGAGCCAGTATGATGCTGCCGCCACGCCCATGTGGGAATGTTTCACCTCCATTCCGGATCCCAGCCCTTTCGTCTGCCTAGATCCGACCTATGATATTCATGAGATGAACACCGAGGAGAACAGGATCTCGAGGCTTTCGGACGAGTTCAACCTGGAAGAGATCGATGCGGCCCCGGATCATTTGTTCAGCGAAGTGATCTGGAAAGCGGTCAGGGGGCTGGAAAGTGAAATGCCTGCTCCGGTACGTTCCGCCTTTATCCTGCAGCATCCTGAAGAGGAAGGGGAAGA
>CAZNSZ010000020.1:2678-5709 GCA_964575865.1 uncultured Bacteroides sp.
GGAGGGGGTGGCGACCGGTCGCGACCGGTCGTCAGGAGCCCGGCTGGCATCAGGGATTAATTGGCATCAGGGGCTAATTGATGTCAAAGGGCTAATTGACTTCATGGGCTAATTGACGTCAAGGGGCTAATTGACGTCAAGGGGCTAATTGTCAGATAGATCCGACATGGTTCTCCCCAGGTGTTCCATCAGGTCATGCATTCCTTTCTCTGGGCTGAACTCTACAGCCACAAGATCTTCCAGGACTTTCCCCGTGTGACCGGGAGGCATATAATAGGCTTCCCCTTCCCGGAGTACCTCTGAGCTGCCGTCCTCATATTCGACATGCAGGGATCCTTTGACAATATACCCCCAGTGTGCTACCTGGCAATGGTCATTTTTCAGGCCTTTGAGCATGGGTGCGAAATCAGTTCCGGCGGGAAGTTCATTGACACCCACAGCAAGTCCGCCCCATCCATCAATCACCGGGAGAACCTGGTCTTTGGGAAAATCTTTCAGTGGAACGTGGGTTACCTCAGGAACCTCATCAGTGTTCAGGACTACCTTTTGATGCTGACTCATCACAGGGAGGCAGAAAATTACCAGGATAGTCATGGGCAGGATCATTTTTAAATTCTTCATAACATGTGTTTTTTTGTTGAACTATTCATATAAAGATGACAGGCCGGGATTGATATGGTTTTATTTATTGCTCAGATTAACAGGCATTTAACATATAGCCTGTGTCGATGCAGGGTAGATTCTACCCGGGGGGATTGGTCCCGGCGGAATTATTCCCGGGGGATTGGTCCCGGCGGAATTATTCCCGGGGGATATTCTGTTGGATTCCCTGATCAATGGTAGTGAATGGGTGTTGCGGTCCTACAGGAGCTCTGGCCTCCTCCCGGATTACCAACAAATATCTCATTGTGTGCTAAAAGTGCAAATTGAGAGTTACTTATTATAAGTTGCAAAACAATAATTATCTCCTAATTGGCTTCAAACACACATATTGACTTATTAATTGTATGAAAACCCGGTCATTCCAGGCTTCAGGAAGCATTTTTTCAAACCGGGTTTGGTTTATCTACCCAGCTGACGATGTATTCAACACCTATCTCCGGGGAGATGCCGTGAACAGATGGTTCCCATCTTCCCTGGATCCCGTTTTCGCCGCAGGCGAGTTCGAAATGCGCCATAGCAATGCCCATATCAATGCGCTGGAGGTCGATATCTTTTGTAAATCCGCCATATCCCGGGGTCCTGCTAAGAAAAAAGTGGAAATTCCCATCGCTGGCAACGATCCTCCAGGGCTGCTTGTTGGATGCCGAAGGCGCCAGTCGTACCATCTCCAGCGGAATATCATATTTCCCGTTTTGCCCGGGCACGTTTGGCTCACCGAATTCACCGTCAAAGAACAATTCCTCCCATGGTTTGCGCTGGTCCGATCCGGCCCCCTTCCGGATCAGTTTTTCCCTGTTTGACATGGAAGGGGCCGGGTAGCCGACTGGTGTAATAGCGGGGATCACTTCTCCGGAAGGGAGATTGATGACCTGTGCCCATTCGCTTCTTCTAAAGGTGCCGCCCAGCCAGCAGGTGCCCAGGCCCATATCGAGCAAATACAGGATGATTACCTCCAGCAGGTACCCGTAATCCTCTTCGGCATGTGCGGTTCTTCTGACCGTGCCGGTAATGAAGTACCGGGCGCCCTTAATGAATCCGTAGGTGCCCAGCCTGACCTTTTTCCCTTCCAGTGAAGGTTTGTGCACCAGGTGAAAGGAGACCCGGTTACCCAGTGGGCCGGTGGTATGCCGGCCAAGTAATCCCCGGATACGGTCTTCCTGACCTGCTGTTAATCCCTGCAAGGAATAATTCCTGACTGAGCGTCTTTCGCGGATAAGCGCTGTAACCGGCTTTTTGAATTCCATGGGCGCGAAAATAGGGAATATTCCTGTATGGTCATAGATAAAAAGCTGGTCGTTAATTGTCCGGAGACAACCCGGCCGGGCAAGTTTATAAGGAACCCATCTTCTTTCTCCGTAGCAGGATCACATGCCTGAGATTCAGGTAAAGGCTGATGGCCAGGGCAAGGATCAATCCCCAGGTGGTTACTGCATCAACCAGGGACTGTTCCAGCTGTATTCCTGTCAGGCGGGTAAATAGGAAACTCAGGTAGGAGTTGGGAAGATCGGTGTGCCCCAGCTTTCTGAGGATGCTGAAATGCCAGTCTGTGAGTGGACAGTAACCGAATCCGTAGAAAATACCCAGTATGACCCATGAAGCCCCCGTAAGGAGGAGACAGATCAGGTTATAGGGCCTTGTCTTCTTCCATATCCAGCCGAACAGGTTAAACAGGACCAGGAAGGTGTGAAATACGGTAAAGAAGATATCGAGGAATATCATCTAAAAGCGTTTCCTTGAAGAGATCCGTATGCTCAGGGTTTTGCCAAAGGACGGGTTTATTTCTTGAGGTACTGCCGGAAACGCTCCGAAATACTGAAGTAGGTATACCTGTCGGAGTGTTCTCCGGTTGCCGTTACGGTATCGCCGGTCACCTGGTATGTGCTTTTTTCCCCTGAAATGCGTGAGAAATAGATGTTGTGTTCGACCTTCTGGTCATCAACCATCACCACGTATATCAGGTTTTCGTCGATGGTGGTGCTGAGCGAATGGCTGCAGAGCGGACAGAAGAATTCAAGTGCGTCACCGGCTGCGTATTCAAACTCCGGGTGTTTCACACTGCTGTAATTCCCGATCTGAGGGGAAAGGAGTAGGATCCCGCAGGCTTTCTTTGGATTCCGGACCCTGAAAATGACCTTGTCACCCACCTTCAGGTGCCCCCTGCAATAGGGGCAGATAAACGAGCTTTCCATCACATAGGTTTTTAAGGGTTTTTCTCAATTTACGATTTGAAAAGCTCAGAGTCAATAGGCCATGGAAATCTTTCGCCGGAAGGAGGGGCCGGAGAGCCGGATCGCATATTCATCTGATCGCCTCGGAAGTATATCGCTTCTGGATTGGATCGCCTCGGAAGTATATCGCTTCTGGATTG
>CAZNSZ010000020.1:5809-8617 GCA_964575865.1 uncultured Bacteroides sp.
GAAGCGGATCACTTGAAGATTGGACCGCCTCAGAAGCGCTGGCTCAGGTTGAGGTAGACCCGGTGGTAGTTGACATCCCTTTCGAAGGTGCCCTCCCAGTTCACCGAGAGCGACAGCTTCTTCCAGATGGCCCAGTGGAGGGTCGCTTCGGCCACATGCTGGTTCATTTGTTCCTCCGTAACGGTGTAGGTGTGGTCCACGTAATGGTAATCCACCCCTGCGCTCAGCTTTCCGGCCATCAGTTCCCGGTCATATCCGCCCCCGTAAATCAATCCGTCCAGGTAGGCTGACTGCATCCAGGTGACTGTGGCGGTGACTGCGCCCCCGATCCCGGGCAACCGGGTGTAGGTGGCATAACCCTGGAGGTTCCTGGTGGGATGCGGGTCGTCCTGACGGTACCGGTATCCACCGTTCACCCCCAGGTAAAGTCCTCCGAAGGGGCGGTAATGGATCCTTGCGCGCCAGCCCTGCAGGGTTTTATCCTCCAGCAGCCTTTCGATGAAATTTTTATAGCTTTCGTAGTAGATCAGGTTGTTCCGTGCGCTATAAGAAACCGACACGGTGAGCGGGGTGATGATCCGGTAACGTGCCGACAGGTAGGTGTTGTACAGGCGGAAGACGGTCACTTTTTTGTTTTCGGTGACCTGGTACAGGTCGGCTTCAACCGAACCGAATAAATAAAGATTCGGAATCAGGTGGTTGGTGTGCTGAAAGTACATGAACCTCCGGTCGGTTTCTCCTGCGTTGCGTTGTTCGATGATGGCCAGGGTGTTCTGCATGCGCCCGCGGGCCCCTTTCACCTCATGGGCCACATAGGCCCCGACCTGGAGCAGCGAGGGATCGATGCTGTAATCGGAATAACCGGGCCTGGACCCGGCAAATGCCCCGGCGGTGAAATGGCCCAGCTGCTGTTCGAACTGCAGCCCGTCGATGGCTCCCACCGATGAAAGTTTCGGATTGATCGCCCTTCCGGCCAGCAGGGTTGTTTTTTCGCTGAAGTCATAGCGGGCCGACAGGTTATAGATCTTCAACCCGTTGAAGAGGTTGCTTTTGATTTCTTCCCAGTTGCTGCTGGAATGGGCAAAGGTGACATAGGTTTCCAGGGAAAGCTTTGAATTCCCGATATGATCCGCTGCCAGGGACAGGGTATACCGCATCCGCTGCCTGCCGTCCGTATACTGGTTGGCCAGGCTGGTATAGGATGCAATGGAAAGTCGCCCGTGAATCTCCTGCACTCTCCCCTGTGACCTCCGCGGCTTATCCGGTGGCGTTTCGGCTCCCTGTCCGCCACCCTCGCCCTTTACGGTTCCTTCGTTTCCCTGCACGGAAGATGCTGAGGCAACTCCGATTGGTTGCGAAGCTGCCACCTGTTGTCCAGATTCCAGCCGGGTTCCATTATCTGCAGCATCCCGGGAAGGTTCCTCAGCGAGTTTAATCAGGCCGGTGACCGCGGTCCCCACCGGGAACTTCATCCCCTCCAGGGGTTCGCACATGCAGGAGGTGGACGAGTGGTTCCTGATTACCAGGGCGGGCTGGCCCCCGACCAGAAGCGTATCGCCGTCAGCAAGCCCTTCAGTAGAGTTGAACCGAACATAGACGCTCTGGCTGGTCAGGTAGGTCACCTTTCCCTCCACGCTTTCCTTTCCCTCCACGCTTTCCTTTCCCTCCACGCTTTCCTTTCCCTCCACGCTTTCCTTTCCCTCCCGGTTTTCCTGACCGAAAAGGACAGTTCCCGTCAGGAGCAGTATGAGTGATATCTGGAGCAGCCGTTTCACTTATAAATTGTTTCGCCTGTTAATCATTTTCTTCTCCCCTTGGATGGCATTCCAGGCAGGCCATGCTGTTGTACTGGTAATTGCGCACTTCGTTGTGCTTATCGTCCATTCTCGACTGGCTGTGCTCGTGACAGCTCAGGCAGGTGAAGCTGGCATAGTTCCCCGGGTCCTCGTGGCACTGGGTGCAGCTGTTCCATTCGCCCGAGTGGGATCCGGAGTAGATGGGGAAGTAGGAGGCATCGTGAATCCTGAAATCAGCAGGACGCCAGCCGGGGGCGGTGGTATGGCACAGGGTGCATTCGGTGGAAAACCCCGAAGCCTGGTGGGCAGGGTCGGAGGTATCCGCATAATCCTGACTGTGGCAGGCATAGCATTCTGCAGGGGTGTTCTCAAAGTTTCCCGAGGTATGGCACCGGCTGCAATCCTGGATGTTGTGCCCGCCGGTGAGCGGGAAGAATGCGTGGCTGAATCCCGCCCCGCCCCAGGTATAGGAGTCCAGTTCATGGCAGATGGCACAGTCGGTACTGAAGTTTCCTTCCACGTGGTTCGGATTGGCCGCAGCCTGGTAATCGGGCATGTGACAATCGACGCATTCCACCCCCAGGGGATCGAACCGGAGCAGGGAGGCGGAGGGATGGCACGCGGCACACTCTGCGGTATAATGGGCCCCTCGCAGGGGGAAGCGGCCCTGCAGGTGGATGTCGGTGATGTTGGTCACCAGCCAGGAATGCGGCGTATGGCACCGGGCACAGTCATCGCCAACGGTCTGCTCGTGCATATCGGTGTGGCAGAGGGCGCATTCGGTCGGCGCTTCTGAGAAGATCAGGGTGGGGTGGCACTGCCGGCAACCGACCGAGTTGTGCTGTCCGGTCAGGGGCAGGGCAGTGGTGTTGTGGTCAAAGGAGTAGACCTCCGGATCGATCTCCCAGCCCTCGGGGCTGTGGCACTTGTCGCAGCTGATGCTGAAATCGTCCCCGTGGGGCGGCTGGTCCTGCCGGGAAGGCCGCTCCGCGACCGTCATAGGAGGCCGCTC
>CAZNSZ010000020.1:8717-50604 GCA_964575865.1 uncultured Bacteroides sp.
AGGCCGCTCCGCGACCGTCATAGGAGGCCGCTCAGGGATCGTCATAGGAGGCCGCTCCGCGACCGTCATATGAGGCCGCTCAGGGACCGTCAGGGCCGGAAGGAGGAGCAACATCGCAGCAGGCAGGGTGAGGATCAGTGACAGGATTCGCATAGGGTTGACAGTGGTTTGTATCGGGTGAAGACCTGGCCGTCCTCGCTCACCCTGGGGTGGCATCTGGCACAGGCCACCTCCTTGTGTTTTCCGTCAAGCGGGAACGCCGTTTTATCGTGGTTGAACAGCCCCGCCTTCCAGTCATCATAACCGTGGCATCTGAGGCAGAGGGTGGATTCTGTTCCGAACTGCTCCCGGTGGACATCCCTGTGACATTCCAGGCATGCCGTGGTGAGCCGGGAGAACCGCTGTAACACCTGGCCCTGGTCGTTGGAGGCATAATGGCAGGCCCGGCACGACTGCCTGGCATGGGCTCCTTCCAGCCGGTAGCCGGTCCGGGAATGGTCGAAACTGATCGCGTTCCAGCGGGAGTCCGAATGACAGGTCTTGCAGTCCTGTTCCGGGTATACCTGTTTATCCATGTACTGCGCGTGGATGTCCTCATGGCAGTCATTGCACCGGATGCCTATCTGCCGGAATTCCCACCTTTCGTTCTTTCTGTGGCAGTCGAAGCACGGAACGGCCAGGTGCGCACCCCCCAGGGGGAAGGGGGAGCTGTTATGGCGTTCAATGGTGAACAGGGTGGGGGAGAACCCGTTCTCGTTGTGGCACTGCAGGCAGTCGGCCACCCCGTTCTCCGTGACGAATTGTTTCCGGTGATAGTCCTCGTGGCAGTCGGCACACCGGGCATGTGGAATGGCGGCCGTATACCCGTTCTTGTGACAGGAGGTGCAGGTGACCGAGGCGTGTTTTCCCCTGAGCGGGAATCCGGTGGCTGTATGGTTGAAAGCGCTTCTGTTGAGGATCTGGTGGAACGATGTTTCCGTATGGCAGCTGGTGCAGTTCTGCCCGAACCGGTTTTCATGCACATCCCTGTGGCATGCCGTGCAGTTGTCATGGGCCACTCCCCTGAATACCTGCCATTCTTTCCCGTTCCGGGTTTCGGTTTTATGGCACCTGGCGCAGTCGACCTCCCGGTGGGCTCCCTTCAGGGGAAAGCTGCTCCGGTCATGATTGAAACCCGGGGCGGGACGGAACCGGTTGAAATCGTGGCAGGAGGCGCAATCCGTCCCCAGTGTTCCCTGGTGGGTGTCATCGTGACAGGAGAGGCACTCCTGTTCGAGTCCCAGGTAGGTACCGCTCCGCTCCTTCAGTGCCTTATCGGAAATGAACGCGCTCTTATGGCACTGGCTGCAATCGATCTGCCCGTGCCTTCCCTGCAGGGCATACCCTGCGAGCCCATGATCGAACCCATCGCTGTCAAAACGGATCAATTCAAATTTCCGCCCGTGGTGGTCGTTGTGGCAGGACGCGCATTCTTTGCCTTCCACATCGGAGGAGGCGTGATAGCCCCTCCCCGCATTGATCCTGGTCGCGATCTCCGTATGGCAGTCGAGGCACTTTTCGTTGGATACTTTTTCCCTTAATACATGGCATTTGGTGCAATTGGAGATCCCTTCCAGGTGTTTGTGGGCTTCGGCCAGGTCGCCCGGGGAAAGCTGGGCAGAAACCGGAAGGGCCTGCACCAGGAGATAGAAAAGTGCCGCAGGGAAAAGCGATTTTGCCCTGGCATTTCTCCTGATCCTGTGGGTATCCTGTCTCACCCCTGCTGTGGTTAGTTGTGTTTTAGAACTGCCTCACCGAATTTTGTGGTGATCTGTATTCCGATCTTGTTCAGGAACTGGGTGGGCAGTTCCCCACCCGCAAAAATGTATACCCGGTCATTCCTGATATGCTGTTCACCGGTCCCGCCGTTTGCCAGGATCACCTCCTCCTGTTCGATTTTCCTCAGGTGCGTATTGAACCGTACATCCACGCAGCCGCTGTCCATGGCAGCCCTGATCTTTTGGCTGTTACCAGGCTTTATCCGGCTGAAGGACTCTTTCCGGTAGGAGAGGGTGACCGTGTTCCGGTCACAGAGCTGCAGGGCCGCTTCAACCGCAGAGTCTCCGCCACCCACGACCATGATGTGCTCTCCTTTGATCATTTCAGGTTCCAGCATCCGGTAGGCCACCTTCTGTGATTCTTCCCCCGGGATGTTCAGCTTCCTGGGAGTTCCCCTCCGCCCGATGGTCAACAGCACGTGTTTGGCGGTGTATTGTTCGCCCGTTGAGGCAGTGATGCGGAAAAAATTGGATTCGGGGTAGATACGCTCCGCTTTCGTACGCTCTTTGACATGGATGCCGTGTTTGGTGAGCACGCTGGTCCACAGGTCCAGCAGCTCTGTTTTGCTGGTCTCCAGCATTTTTACCCTTCCATACAATGGAAGCTCCATGGGAGAGGTCATCACCACCTTGGTCCGTGGAAAGGTATATACCGTTCCGCCCAGGGAATCCTGTTCCAGTGTGATGGATCTAAGCCCGTGTTTTTTTGCCATCAGAGAGCCGGCAATTCCGGCAGGACCGGCACCCACGATCAGGAGATCGTATTCGGCCCTGTGCGTGCGGTCCAGCACCGCCGCGATGCGGTCCACTGCCTGGCGTCCCTGCTCCACAGCGTTTCTGATGAGCCCCATGCCCCCCAGTTCCCCGGCAATGAACATACCCGGCACATTGGTCTCGAAGTGTTCGCTCACATGCGGCAGTTCCACACCCCTTTTTTCGGTGCCGATGCAGAGGGAAATGGCCCGGGTGGGGCAGGCATGGAAACAGGCGCCGTGCCCGATGCATTGTGAGGCGTTGATGGGGGTCGCCTTCCCGTTCAGGATCCCCAGAATGTCTTTTTCCGGGCATGCGGAGATACAGGCCCCGGTGGCAATACAGTTGTTGGGATCCACCACGGGGTGCAGCGATACCGGTTCATGGGTCCCGGCAGCTCTGGCTTCCTGAATCTTCCTGGCCGTTTTCCTGGAGGTATTTCTTATTTTGATCAGATAGATCCCCACCACCACGAGGCACAACAGTGCCACGGATCCGTAGATGATGACCTTTTCCATGACCAGTTCCATGTCTGAAGCTGTATGGGTGAATGCGGTGTGGTGTTCAATAAAATTAATGAACCTCAGTGATATGTACTCCAATCAGATGGGGGATGTTGCTGACCGCCCGGTTAATTTTAACTATTTAAATTATGTATAAATAGCAGTGCATCTATGCCTGCAGATACGACGGTTTGCAGAATAAACGGAATGTCCCGGCCTTGGCGGATTCTGAAAGGCCGTTCATGGAATGATCACCTCCCTATTATCCGAAGAGCCAGGTATACCCGAAAACAATGGAGGTGCCCACATGAACCAGCATGATCACCAGCATGATCAGGGCGAACGGGAGGTGGGCCACATGCCAGTATTTGAACAGGTTCTGCATGAGCTGGAGCCGGTCGATCCGCCGGTTAAGGGAGATCTCCCTTCGCACCAGCTTCATCACCCTGGAACGGTCTGCACGGGAGACCCGGTTTTTCTTTAAAGCCCTGCGGGTAAGCCGGATCCCGGAACGGCTGCGAAAGTGCTTCTCGGTGGCTTCAACGATCTCCGAAAGACTTTCCCGGTCCAGACCACGTGTTGAGGCAAGCGCATCGTTCAGGTCCCGTTTCATACTCCGGATCTCCCCAAGGCTCATTTCCCGCCCTTCGATGGTCCGCGGGATGCGGATGTAGATAAACCTTCCGGCCACTCCGCTGGCCACCACCGCCACCATGCTCCAGAAGCTCACCGCTACCAGCCCTCCGATCTTGAAGGAGGTATGGAACAGCACCAGGATGGGCCCCATCACACAAAGGAAGATGTGGAACTCCAGCCAGTGCCTGATCTGTCCCCACCTGGCCATCACCCGCCATCGCTTGCGAAGCATGTAGATGGCAACCCCGGTGATCATCATCATGGATCCGAGGATCCCCATGCCATGACCAAGCAATCCATTGGGCTTTAACAGGTTGTAATCACCATGATAAAACCTTTCCTCCAGGGGAGTGGCGTAGTAAGAGGCGCCCCGGTAAGCCAGCCAGACCGTTGCCAGCCCCACCACAGCGGCCATGGTCCCGATATAGAGTTTGTGCGCCACAGGTTTCATGAGGATCAAATTTAACCGGTTTTACGGGAATGCCATGGAGCGGTTTCATGTGTGCCGGAAAGAAGGGTCCGTCGGATCACCCCCGGACAGGAAATAAAACGCTTCAGGTGAACCGTATGCCCTAAACAATTCTTACTTTTATTTTGCGGCAGGCTTTAAACCGAATTCATCTGAACCGACCATTTGCATACCCTGGTATCGTTCTACTGCTGGTTGCAAGACGTGGTAACGCTCAGCAACTGGCTGCAACAAGCAGTATTGTTCGGCTGATTGCTCTATGTAGCGGTATTGCTCTGATGCTGATTTCCTGCAGCCAGGGACATTCTGATGCAGAAAATGAAATGCCCCTGCTTCATCCCGCCGTTCAGCAGCAGGCATTCAATCCTCCGGGCGGTTACCAGTCGAACGCTGTCACAGGTAACCGCATAGCACCCTTGTTGAATCTGCAGGGAGAACCGCTGGTAACAGGGGTGCCTGTAAAGGTACCCGGGAAGCTCATTCATCCCGACAGCATCAAAAAACCGGAAGTGCTGCCTGCCGGAAGGCCATCGGTGATATCCATCAGGCAGAATACTTATAAGGTTCCGGAAGATATTCCGGTTTTCCAGGTCAATACAGATTCCCTGAAAATGGTCCGATTGGGGGGCAACAGCTCTGCTCCGGCACTCATCAATTCTACGGGTGACCGGGTCTCCACCGGGGTGCCGGTCCCGGTCTCCGGCATGCCGGTACCCACCTATCACCCGCAGCCTTTACAGGCACTGCTTCCCGGGAGGAAAGATGTTGCGGTGGTCGATATGAAATACCTTGATGTGCAACAGGGGTTGAATTCCTCTCACATCCTGTCCGCACTGGAAGACCGGGATGGGAACCTGTGGTTTGCCACAAGGGGGAGCGGCGTCAGCATGTATAATGGAAGCACTTTTACCCATTACACTGAGAAAGAGGGATTGAGCAGCAACTTCGTCCATTGCATCGTCCAGGATAAAGAGGGCAATATATGGTTCGGTACGTATGGAAGCGGCATCACCAGGTACGACGGTAGAGCATTCACTCATTTCACGGAGAAGGAAGGATTGAGTGACAACCACATCCGCTCCATGCTTGTTGACCATCACGGGAATCTGTGGATCGGCACATGGCATGGAGGGGTGAGCAGGTACGATGGCAAGGAGATGATCCACTATACCGCAAGGGAAGGTTTCAGCAATGAAACGGTGAATTCGATCTTCGAGGACAGCTGGGGAACCCTGTGGTTCGGCACCAATGGCCAGGGTGTGGTGATGTTTGATGGCAAAGCTTTTACCCATTATACCGAGAAGGACGGTTTGAGCAGCAACATTATTTTATCTGTCACGGAGGACCATCATGGGGATCTGTGGTTTGGAACCGGTGGCAGCGGGGCGGTAAAGTTTTCGCACGGTAATATTACGGTCTATCAGGAGAAGGATGGAATGTGTGATAATACGGTCCGGGCCATCATGGAGGACAGCCATGGCAACATCTGGTTCGCAACCGAACACAGTGGATTGTGCAAGCTGAAAGATGGTTTTTTCACCCATTACACCGAAGAACAGGGATTAAGCGATAATGAGATCAATGCTATTCTTGAGGACAGTCAGGGAAACCTCTGGATCTGCACGGAGTATGGGGGCGTAACCATATTCAATCCCAGATCCTTCACCCATTTTACCCGGCAGGTGGGCATGCGTGACGACCGCATCAGGTGCATCCTTGAAGACCGTCAGGGCAATATCTGGTACGGGCCCTGGAACGGGGGGGCTGCGGTGTACCGGGATGGCAACATTTCATATTACTCGGGGAGGGAGGGTTTCAGCGATCATGTTGTGAATGCAATATTTGAGGACAGCAGGGGAAATATCTGGTTTGGGACCGATGGCAGCGGCGTGATCATGTACAATGGCAATAGCTTTACCCATATTTCAGAAGCACAGGGGCTAAGCAGCAAACGCATGAGGTGCATCCTGGAAGACAGCGAGGGGATCATGTGGTTCGGTACGTGGGGTGAGGGTGTCACCAGGTATGACGGGAATACGTATACACGGTATTCAGAGAGGGAAGGCTTCAGCGGCAATTATCTGGGGACTGTTGTGGAAGACCGCAAGGGGAATATCTGGTTCGGAACGAACGGCAGGGGAGTGGCCCGGTTCAATGGGGAAACATTTACATATTATACGGAAAAGGAAGGATTCAGTGATAACCATGTGCAGACCATCGTGGAGGATCAACAGGGCTATCTCTGGTTTGGAACCTATGGGGGCGGGGTGTGTGTTTTAGATGGCGATACTCTGACCTATATAACTGAAAAAGAGGGATTAAGTAACAACATTGTTCAGTCGGTCCAGGAGGATAAAGATGGGAATATCTGGATAAGCACCGAAAAGGGACTGAGCCTGATAGCACCTGATCCGGAAAACGGACCTGTGCAAACCGGGTCCAGGGTGATCAGGACCTTTGGGCTTCAGGATGGACTGATAGGGGCTGATTTCATTTTGAACTGCGTATTGTATGACCGGGAGCACCGCCTCTGGTGGGGGAGCAGCAAAAGTGTGACCATGCTGGAGATGAGTAGTTATAAGATAGCGGTCGAGCCCCCGGATGTTCACCTGAACAATGTGATCATCAACGACCGGTTTATCGATTTCAATAATCTATACCAGGGAGAAGAACCGGAAATCACCTTCGATGAGGTTGCCAGGTTTTACGGATACCCCGTCCATCTGGAACTGCCGTATAAAAACAACCACCTGACCTTTCACTTTTCCGCCATTGACTGGACGGCTCCTCATCAGATCAGGTACAGTTTCAGAATAGGAGGATTCAATGAGGACTGGAGCCTTCCTTCAACAGCGACGACTGCAGACTACCGCAAACTGCCACATGGTTCCTACACATTTACCGTGCGGGCGATGGGGGCTGCGCAAAGGTGGAGCCAGGCCTTTGAATACCCCTTCATTATCAGGACTCCCTGGTATGCTACCTGGTGGGCATGGATACTGTACACGATTGCATTCCTGCTGGTCATCTACTGGATTATCCGTTTGCGTACCGCCAAATTGAAACGCCGGCATCAAATACTGGAAGCCGAGATCGAACAGGCTACGCACCAGATCAGGGAACAGAAGGAAGAAATCGAATCTCAAAGGGATGAGCTGATGACCATCAATGTGGAACTTGGGAAGCAGAAAAAGGAGTTGCAGCAAACGGTCGACAACCTGAAACTGACCCAGTCCCAGCTCATCCAATCGGAAAAAATGGCATCACTGGGCTTGCTGACTGCCGGAATCGCCCATGAGATGAACAATCCGGTGAATTTCATTGGAGGAAGCGTGAATCCGCTCAGGCGTGATCTGGATGAGCTGTTCTCTCTGTTGGAAAAATATGACCAGGTTCTGGCATCACACAAACTCGATCAGGCGATCAGTGAGGTGGATGCACTGAAGAAGAAAATGGACTTCACCTACCTGACCAGGGAGATTTTCAGCCTCCTGAAAGGCATTGAGGAAGGAGCTTCAAGGTCAAGCGAAATCGTCAAAGGATTGCGCTGTTTCTCCAGGATGGATGAGGAAAAGTGGCAGTTGTATGATATTCATGAAGGCATTGGCTCCACCCTGATCCTGTTGCAGAATAAAATCAAGAACAGGATCGAGATCATCACTGTATTCGGGGACCTGGAACCCATCGAATGCCATCCTTCCAAACTGAACCAGGTTTTCCTGAATGTGCTTACCAACAGCATACAGGCCATCGAGGGAAAGGGCAGGATACTGATCCAGACCGTCAAAAGTGCCATCGGAGTAAAGATTATTATCAAGGACAATGGCACAGGCATGACCCCGGAGGTCAAACGGCGTATGTTCGATCCCTTCTTCACAACCAAAGAAGTCGGGGAAGGAACAGGGCTGGGCCTTTCGATCAGTTACGGGATCATCGAACAGCATCAGGGAAACATCGATGTGATCTCTGAACCCGGCAGGGGAACCGAGTTTATTATTTCGCTGCCGCTGAAACAATGAGTTGCGTTCTGCGTGACTTACTGGGGGACAAACAGGATAAATACGGCAAAGAGCAACGATGAAACGATCAGCCCGATCATGAATATGGTATAGGCGATCCTCAGGAGCCTGTATTTGTTGGCGATCACTTTCCCCAGGCTGTACTGATCCCTGATCATGCTGGAATAGAGATAATCCTGATCATCCATCATCTCCTTGACGGCCCATTCGTATTCATCCATTTCCATGTTATAGAAGTTGCCGAAAAACAGCAGGTTGATTCGTTTCTGATGAATATCTTCCTTACTGAACTTGCCTGAAGAGATCTTTGGCCGGGTGGATAAGATGGCAAATATGATGGTAATCAGGCAGGTGGAGATGAAGAATATTGCGGGGATGGTGATCACCGGATAATCTGAGATCTTTCCGATCCCGATGGACAACAGAACGGTCAGCACGATGGTGTTGATCGAGATGAGAATATTGGCCTTGTTATCGGCAATCGAGCTCAGATTGATCTGATTCCTTGCAGTGAGGCGAAACATGGATTCCACACCCCTTCCGGGCATTTTATCTTTGTCCATTTTTCGCATCATCTTCTTCATCTCTTCTTTGGATCGGTCGGCTTTATGTTTCTTCCTTTTTTTCGCCTTTTTCTTCTCCTTTTCATTCACCTCCTTATTCTTTTCCTCCAGAAGGGAATGCAGCAACTGCAGGTTTTTTTCTTTGCCCGGGGAGAAGGTTGACCGGGCGTATGTGGTAAAGTACCGGTGATTCCCGAACAGTTCGATGGTCTCTTCATAGTATTCCTTCCTGCTCAGCTTCTGTTCCGATTCATGGTTCCATTCTTTCCTGAGAAGGTTCGTCCTCTGGATGTAGAACTCTTCCGAGAGGTAGGCCATATCCGCGTCGCACAGTACCTTTGCAAGCAGGTTGTCACCGGGATCCTGCGGCATCCTGGTCGCTTCGATGCATCCGGTCACCTTTTCAATGAGGTCCCCGCTGACTCCTTTCTCACCCAGAAAATTGCGCGCCAGGTTCTTGCTCTCCGATTCATGATCCTCGGATTGGATGATAAAACCGCTGTCGTGAAACCAGGCGGCCGTTTCAACAAGGTTGAGTTCACCGGGGTTCAGACCCGAATGTTGTCCGATGAGCCTGGCCTGGCCTGCCACATATTCGGTGTGGGCAATGTCATGATAGGTTAAGCCTTCACGGCCCTTTTCCTCAAAAAGGGTCCTGATATAGGCCCTGGCTTCTTGTAAAATACGCTCTTCCATGATCATTAAAAGTAAGCAATTAATAGGAACAAAGAATCATGGTACCTGCCAATTCAGGGGACAGGAACCCTGAAAATTAATCAATGATTATCTTGTGTCAAAGCCACTAACTTTCAATATTTTCCTATTTTTATTAGCCGCTAGCCTTATTGAAGTATGCGTAGTCTGCCCCGGTTTTCCGCTTTACCGGATCGATTTCATGTAAGATTCAGGCTGCTGATCCTGGTCCTGATCATGCCCCTGGCCTCCTTCTGTCATCCGGAAAAGGAACCCGGTGCGGGGGAGGATGATGGTGCATTTGCCTACGAGGTCAATGCCCCTGACTGGAAATACGAATTGCCCTCTTACCTGGAAGAGGTTTCGGGATTGTCCTTTTACGGGAAGGCAAAGATCGCCTGTGTGCAGGATGAAAAGGGCAACATTTATGTGCTGGACCTGGAGGAACAGGAGGTGGGAAGTAAATACGATTTCGGGGGTGACGGGGATTATGAAGATATTGCCGTGG
Organism: uncultured Bacteroides sp.; assembly: GCA_964575865.1. GTDB lineage: Bacteria > Bacteroidota > Bacteroidia > Bacteroidales. Next base: position 18,679 of record CAZNSZ010000020.1, read on the forward strand.
TGGATGAGACCGCCTATGTACTGGAAAACAACGGGAATATATACAGGGTCAAAGATTTCAGGAAGAAGAAGCGGAAGGTCAAAAAATATAAAACCCCGTTAGATGGGGCCAACGATACCGAAGGACTGACCTACGATCCACGGACAAACTCTCTGTTGATCGCATGTAAGGGATCACCCTCCATGCGCAAGGAAAAACGCTATGACGGGTATAAGGCCATATACAGGTTTGACCTTGAAAAGGAAAAGCTGGAGGAAGAACCGCTGTTCCTTGTGGACCTGGAAAGGCTCGACAGTTATATTGACCGCAATGCATTCACAAGATTCTCTGTGAAGGTGGCCAGGAGGCTGCGGCTTATTGAGAGCGAAACCAGTTTTCAACCCTCGGGCATTGCCATTCACCCCCTGTCGGGAGAGATTTTCATCATTTCAAGCGTCGGAAAGTTGCTGATCGTCCTCGACCGGGAAGGTAAAGTGCTGAACGTGGAAGAACTGGATCCGGACATCTTCCGGCAGCCCGAGGGCATCTGCTTTTCTCCCGCCGGGGATATGTATATCTCCAACGAAGGCCAGGGGGGGAAAGGGTACGTATTAAAATTCAAGTTCCATGAAATGCACAAATAACATCCGGAACCTTCTGCTCCCTGTCATCCTGCTCTGTGGTTCATTCAATGCACACGGCCAGACTGAACCTGATTATTCGGTTTTTCTGCTGGGGGGTTCGGGAAGTGCCTACCTGCAGGACTCGCTTTTATCCATGCTTGAGGCGAAGCTGAAAGAAGCAGGGGAAAATTCGGCGGTTATATTCCTGGGGGATAATGTGCAGCCCGGCGGGCTCCCCGATTCGACTGAACGTTCCTGGGAGAAGGCCCACACAAGCCTGATGGCACAGCTGAGGATTCTTGAGGGGTACAAAGGGAAAGTCATCTTCATTCCCGGGGCCGAAGACTGGGCCGGGGGCAGAAAAGAGGGGCTGGAATATGTGAAGAACCAGAGAAAGTACATTGAAGATTACCTCGATGAGAAAGATGTCTTCCTGCCCAAGAAAGGCCGGCCCGGCCCTGAAGAGATCCTGCTGACCGATGACATTGTGGTCATTGCCATCGATTCCTACTGGTGGTTCCACGAGAATGAGAAGAGTTACGACGATATCGTGGATGAAGCCGACTTCTTTGTGCAGATCGAGGATGCCATCAGCAGGAACCGTGACCGGAAGATCATCTTTGCGGCCAACCATCCGCTTTTCAGTGAGGGAAATTACGGGGGACACTTTGCGGCCCTCGACAACCTGTTCCCTTTGTTGCACGTTAACAGGGCACTTTATATCCCGCTGCCCGGGTTTTTTTATACCGGGTTCCGCAAGTTCCTGGGCGGCAGGCAGGACCTGGCTCATCCCCAGTATAAACTGCTGAGGGAAGCATTGATGGAATCCTTTGCGGGGCATTCAGACATCATCTATGCAGCGGCTCATGAACACAACCTTCAGTATGCCCACATCGATTCCCTTCACCACATCATCAGCGGTTCAGCGGGAAGTACGGGATATGTGGCACAAAACAGCAGGACAGCTTATACCGCTGCGCAGACAGGATTTGCGGGGCTCGATTTTTACGGGAACGGAGATGTATGGCTCCAGTTCCAGACCGTTGGGGAAGACCCTTCGTTCCGGACCCGGTTATTCAATAAACCGGTCTTTGAGGAGGAGCGCATCGAGCAGTATTTAAGTGAAATAGATTATTCGGACAGTACGGTGACCACCTATCCCAACGGTGAAAAGTACCAGGCCGGAAAGTTCAAGCGGGTATTCTTCGGGGATAACTACAGGGAGGAATGGATGATCCCGGTGGAGGTCCCCGTTTTTGATTTCAGGAATGAATCGGGAGAGCTGGAGATCGTGAAAAAGGGGGGAGGGGGACAGACCAAATCGCTTCGTCTGGAGAACAGGGACGGGCAGCAGTGGGTCCTGAGATCCATTGAGAAAGATCCTTCGAAGGTGATTCCCGAGGTGGTGAAGATGCAGCTGGCGGTGGATGTGGCCCAGGACCAGATGTCGGCCTACCTTCCCTGGGCGGCCCTGTCCGTTCCCAGGCTCGCGGATGCCGCAGGGATCTATCACACCAACCCGGAAATCGTCTATCTGACCAAGGATCCCCGGCTGGGGCCATACAAGGACGATGTCTGGGAAGGCCTGTACCTGTTTGAGGAGCGACCCGACGGGAACAGGAAGGATGTGAAGAGTTTCGGTCGTTCCAGAAACATCATCGGCACGCCCGATATGTTCGACGAGATCCTGGATGACCATGACAACCAGGTGGACCAGGAACACTTCCTGAAATGCAGGTTGTTCGATGTCTATATCGGGGACTGGGACAGGCATGAGGACCAGTGGCGCTGGGCCGGATTTGAGGAGGATGATGGAGAACTGTACAGGGCTGTTCCCAGGGACAGGGACCAGACATTTTTTCTGAACGAAGGGTTTTTCCCGTGGATATCGAGCCGCAGGTTCGCCCTCAGGATCAACCAGGGATTCAAGTATGAGATCAGGGATATGGAAGGACTGGTCAGCCAGGGAAAGTGGCTCGACCGGAGGTTTTTGAACGAGTTGTCCAGAAAGGACTGGATGGAGGCCGCAGGCGAGATGCAGGCCGGCCTGAGCGACGAGGTCATTACCGCTGCGGTCTATGACATGCCCCGGCAGATTGCCGAGGTGAAAGGAAATACTACAGTCGCAAAGCTCAGGACCCGGCGTGACCTGCTTCCTTCATTTGCAGAGGAGTATTACTCGATCCTCTCAAAAAAGGTGGATATTGTGGGCAGCAATGAAGATGAGCAATTCCTGGTCGAACGGCTGAACGACAATGAGACTGAGGTGAAGGTATGGACCCTGAACAGCAAGGGAGAGAAGAAGAATAAGATCTATGACAGGAAGTTCAAACACGACGAGACCAGTGAGATCAGGCTTTACGGGCTCAAGGGAAAGGATGAGTTCGATGTGGAAGGATCGGTGAACAAAGGATTGAAGGTGCGGATCATCGGGGGGCCCGGGAAAGACGATATCAAGGATAAATCAAAGGTACGCGGCCCTTCCAAAAGGACCATCATTTATGATACCCGCAAAAAAAATGACATTGAATTTGGAAGCGAAGCCAGGAACCGGACTTCCGGTCTCCCCGAAAAGAACACCTATACCTACACGGCTTTTAACTATAACAAACTGATCCCGATGGTCTATGCCGGGTACAACGTGGACGAAGGGGTAGTGGCCGGGGCCGGATTCATGTTCACCACCCATGGGTTTCAGAAATCGCCTTATGCCACCCACCATGCCCTGGCTGGCCGTTTTGCTTCGGCAACCCGCGCATTTGAGTTCAAATACGATGGGATATTCACCTCAGTGATCCGCCGGACCGACCTGCAGTTGCACCTTACATGGAGGGATCCCATGTATGCGCAGAACTATTTCGGCATGGGCAACGAGACGGAGAAGCTGACGGACGACAAGGTGTATTACCATGTCCGGATCGGTAAGATAGAGGTTCATCCCGAACTGAGCCGGACTGCCGGGAACCACACCTTCTCTGCTGGGATTTATTACCAGAAGTATTCGGTGGAACAAACCCCCGGAAGGTACATATCCGAAGCGAGGCTTGATCCCGGGACCTTTGAGACGCAGGATTATACCGGATTCAATCTGAGATATCTTTTTGACAACAGGGATTCTGAGACGCTGCCGACCAGGGGGATATACTGGGATACCAGGGTGGCTTTCAATTATGATCTCGATGGCGAAGGCAAAACATTCAATCAGGCCGGTTCCGATCTGGCCCTGTTCCTGAGTTTCAGGAAGCCTAACAGGGCGGTGCTGGCGTTCAGGGCAGGTGGGAGCGTAAACATCGGGGAGTATGAGTTTTTCCAGGCCAGTTCAGTGGGAGGGAGCACCAACCTGAGGGGTTTCAGGGCAAACAGGTTTGCCGGGGATGCCTGCGCCTACCAGAATTCGGAGTTCCGGTTCAGGTTATTCAATTTTTCCAACTATATTTCCAAGGGAGAGTTCGGTATCCTGGCTTTCAATGACGTGGGAAGGGTCTGGCTGACGGGGGAAGATTCAAATATCTGGCACCATGGTTACGGGGCCGGCGTATGGGTGTCCCCTTTCAGTGTGGCTGTGGTGACAGCATGCTATGAGCGGTCAAAGGATGAAACAGCAGGGCTTTTCACATTGAATTTTAAATACCTCTTCTGAACCCTCTACACGAGACACCGATAGATATGCAGAGTTTCCGTTCCCTTTCAAAAAAGAGTATCGCGGCACTTCTGGTGACAGGCATTTTAATGACGGTTTCCGCCCAGGAAAGGGACAGCATCCGGAATAAGGTGTACCATGTGAATTACTATGTGGATATCCCGGTAACTGCAGCGGCCACTGCAACTGCCTTCTGGGGATTGTCTATTGTAACCGGTAAGTCTCCGCTGGATTCGATGTTCGTCATCCAACTGGATGCCAGTGATATCAACCGTTTTGACAGACCGGCCACCCGGCAGGATGCAGGGTTTGCACCCACGGCGAGGACCATTTCGGATGTGACCATGGGGATCAGCCATGCCATGCCTTTCCTGTTGTTCCTGGACCCGGAGATCAGGAGGGACTGGGGTGGTGTGCTCACACTGATCTTCCAGACCCAGGCCATCACTGGGAACCTGTACGCCTGGGGAGGTGCGGTCCCCTTTGACCGGACCAGGCCCATGGCTTACAATGAGGATGTGGCCTGGGATGAGAGGACAGAAGCACGCAACAGGAATGCCTTCTACAGCGGCCACACCTCCATGTCCACTTCCGCAAGTTTTTTTACTGCCAAGGTGTATTGTGACTATCACCCCGAACTGGGGAACAGGAAATTCCTCGTTTATTCGCTTGCGGCTGTCCCGCCTGTGGTTACAGGATTTTTGCGGTACAAGGGACTGAAACATTTCCCCTCCGATGTGATCACCGGGCTCGTTGTAGGTGCCGGGGTGGGAATACTGGTCCCTCACCTTCATAAAAGAACCGGCCCCAACCTGGCCATCGTCCCCTTTGCCGGCCGGGTGAATGGCATGGCTTTGTCTTACAGATTCTGAACAGTCATAGATTCAACGATCATGGAGAAATTTCCAATATTGTATGTAGATGATGAGGAGTATAACCTCACTTCTTTTTTGGCCACCTTCCGGAGGGAATATCAAATCTATACGGCCACCAACGGAAATGATGCGCTGGAGATCATGCGGGCCCATGAGATCAGGCTTGTGATCACCGACCAGCGGATGCCTGAGATGACAGGGATCCAGCTGCTTGAAAAAATCGGTCCCGAGTTCCCCGATTCCATCAGGATGATCCTGACCGGTTTCAGCGATATCGAAGTGATCATCGAGGCCATTAACAGTGGGCGGGTCTTTCGGTACATCACCAAACCGTGGGATGAGAATGAGCTCCGGATGACCATTGAGAATGCCAGGCAGCTCTTTGATCTCCAGGCGAGGAACAGGTCGCTGATGCAGGAGCTGCGGCAAAAGGTGGAGGAGCAGGAACAGACATTGAAGCTCTTTGTGCGGTATGTTCCGGAGCAGATCGTGAAAAAGGCACTTCAGAACACCCAGGATTCCATATTTGAAGGGGAGCTCAGGGAAGTGGCCGTCCTGTTTTGCGACATCAGGGGATTCACTCCCCTCAGCGAGGTACTGACCCCCAAAGAGGTGGTTTCGTTCCTGAATGAATATTATCAGATGATGACCGAAGTGGTCAAGCAGTACAAGGGATCGGTCATTCAATTTGTAGGGGATGAGATCTTTGCAGCTTTCGGGGCGCTCGAATTACATCCGGACAATGAACTGAATTCGGTGTATTGTGCATTGAAGATGATGGACACCCTTCCGCTGCTGAACCAGAAATACAGGGAGAAATTCAAGACCGAGATCCAGATCGGTATCGGGATCAATTGCGGTGAAGTGGTGGCCGGAAACCTGGGTTCGGAGGACAGGATCAGGTATTCCGTCACCGGAGACACCGTCAATACGGGCAAACGGATCGAAGACATCACCAAGGACCACCCGGGTACCATCCTGGTCAGTGACAGCATCTACCGGAAGGTGAAGGAGTCCTTCAGATTGAATGCATGGGAGCCCCGGCTGGTAAAGGGCAAAAAAGAGTTGGTCACGGTTTACGAACTCATCGAAGCATTGTAGCCGGTTATCCGTCATCCAGCATAAAGCCGAAGCCAAAGCGAAAGAGCACTTTCTCCTCCGGTGAGGATTCAAACATCAGGGTGAACAGGTAATCGCGGGTGAGCGGGGAGATATAGAGCCCTCCCCCGTATCCGGGATGCCACCCTCCGTCTCCATTTCCATTCATCCATACCCTTCCCGTGTCAAAGAAAGCAATCAGCCCGGTTTCAAAGGGGAGAACAAGGTTCCTCACCTTTCCGAAATGGAACCGCAGTTCACTGTTCACATAGGCACTGGCATCGCCTGTGAACCGGTTTCTTCTGTACCCTCGCAGGTTGCTGAATTGTCCCAGGTGGGGGTATTTGTAGAAAGGGATCTGCCCGCCGTAGGTTTTGCTTCCCCCGAGTTTGACCACCAGCGATACGGGAATCAGGATCCTGGCTGTCCCGAAGTACTTCACATAGGTTTCCAGGTGCCCGAAATTCCCTGAAGCGCCCTCCATGGTGAGGTATCCGGAGTTCTCCAGCAGGAACTGGAGCCCCCGTGTGGCGAAAATTTCCCGGTCCCGGAAATCCAGATAGAACCGGGCATTGATCCCCCCGAGGCTCACCCGGTCGGCGCCGGGTACCGGGACCTCCTCCCTGTCAAATATGGAGTCTGTTTCCGATCTCACATTGATGTCCTCATAGTGCAGCCCCACCCTGAAGGTCCCCTTGGGGAAGATCTCATTCTCCGCATAGATGCCGGACAGGAGGCCTTTGAGGTACACTTTGTAATGGTCTGTTTCGAACAGATCCGGATCTTTTTCGGTGGAATTGCCCAGCCCGAAATAGTTATAGTAGGGAAAATAGTGCCCGTAGTCCGCTTTGATCCCGCCGTCCCAGCGGCCCACCACCCCTTTCCACCTGCTGTGCATTCCCACCTGGATGTTGCCGACGGTGCCGCCCCTCAGGTAGAGATCATGCCTGCTGGCATAGTCCACCTTTCTGAATCCGTGCCTGGTCCAGTTCATGGAAAATGAACCCACGAAACCGTCGTCCGAGGAGTAATAGATCAAAGGCTTGGGAAGATAGGTGTTGTATTGGAATGCCGTCCGGTCGTACAGGTTGATGCCCGCCTTGTCCGAGGTCAGGTCCCTGGATTCGGGTCCTGTATGCAGCGAGGTGGATTTCGTATCATAAATGAGGGTATGCCTGGAGATGCCCCTGACGTTCGACCGGTCGGTCACTACATCCGGGCCCGGGCCCCCGATGATCCTGACAGGGATGCTCTTCACAGCCGTACCCGATACCTCAAATACGTCGGTCCCATCCAGTCCGTACAAACAGATCTCCCTGGTCTCCTTCCGGTCAAACTCCCGCTCATACAGCGGCTCACCCGTGAATACCCGGCCCTCTTTCTTTTTCTTGTATACCGCCACATGCACATGGCCGTCCGGCAACCTCTCTACTTCGAAGAATTCGTGCTTGTTGGACCCCACCACATCCACCTGCCGGGCCAGCAGGGAATAATACTGTTCCACTGCCTCCGGAAGCTGGTCCCTCCGCGATTTCAGCATGGCGCCAATTTCATTTCCGGAGACGGACAGGATCTCCGGTGGAAGGGAGCGGACAGCCCGGTCGATGGCCTCATCGGTCATTTTGTTCCCGATGGTGGACGCAATCTGCCGCCACTCCTCCTGATCCAGTCCGGTGAGCAGCAGCCTGTCCAGGTGCCGGGCCGGCCAGGTCAGGCTTTTAATGTCCCTGAATTCTGCCTCAAAGCTCTCGACCATGGGCATGGCCCATTCCCTGTCGGCCAGGTAGGGGATCAGTCCGTTCCACCTGCAGAAGGCATGATCCCTGTCCCTGGGGATGGGATAATATACCCGTTGATCCTCCCGGTCGTATCCGGCCCATTTCCAGTTGTCCTCATGCCGGCCCCAGTCCCCGATCAGCATATCGAACACCCTGGCTTCGCCCAGGGTCTCTGCATCCACGTGGACATCGTTATCCCTGTACAGCTTTCTGAACAGTCCGGCGCTCCGTGTGACATCATCGGCTCCCATAAACCCTTCCTGTTCTCCATGGGGATCCCCGGGCCTGATCTCCAGCATCCCGAACAGTCCGGCAAAAGGCTCCCTGAATGCGCCCAGGCCCGGATGGTCGGGCAGGACGTACAGTTTTGGCCTGGCGTGCAGTATACCTGCCTCATCCATGAGGGATGAAGCGATGATGGCGCCGTAGGGATATTCGGTGGCGGTGACCTCCTTGATGATCATCCCGACGAATGTATTCCTCAGCTCCTTCGGGAGCGCATTGACCAGGCTCTTGTCCACCGACCGGAAGGCGTATTCAAGGCCGTCACCGGCTTTAAATTTCAGGGTGGTGGTCTGTCTTCCGCCGCCCAGTGCAAAAGGGGTGAGGCCGGCTTTTGCCGTATCCAGGTTCAGGTAAGGAATGGATACGGGGGTTTGCCAGGTTTCCCTGTGCAGGGATCCAAGCAGCACCCTTTTCAACCCTTTTGCAGGGTAATCACCGCCCGCCACCAGGGCTGAATCTGACGGAAAAGGCACTCCCGGTAGCCTGCCGGCTTCCTCCTTTTCCTCCAGGCAAGGGATATAATACCGGTTTACCGGGAGCGGGGAATCCTGATCCCCGCACCCGGACCTGAACAGCACCCGGGAATAAAGGGGCCGGGATCCCTCCGGACCGGATTGAAAAAAGCTGATGCGGATCTCTCCGCTCCCGAGGTATTCAAGCCTGGCAAAGCCACAATCGGACGCAGAGAACAAACTGCCCGTTTCCCTTCCGGTGGGCTCGGACCGGCCGATACTCCCTGAGATCACCTGGAAACCGGACCCAAACTCCAGCAACTGGAGGCTGTAGTCGTGTGCCGAGGCATAGACCAGGCCGGGGTGCCTGGTGAATAGGTCATCCATCATTTCAATGAATTCCCGGTATTGTTCACTGGCCATATCCCTTACCGTACCCACGTTCTGGCGGTAGGCTGCATGGAAGCTTCCGATGACGGGAAGGGGGACCCTGTTGCCCGGCCTGGTTTCCGCAAGGGGAAAGAGATGGGTCTCAAGGGTCATGTGCCCGCCATAGACCCCGGCAGATGAAACCGGGTGATGACCGATGATCAGGATGTTCATTCCGGAGGACTCCTCGATGATCTCCTCCAGCTCCTCGATCACCTCCTCTTTGGTCAGGTTGCTGCAATCGGCATCGGGCGCCTCCGGGATATCGAAGGGATGCATCCACCACTGCGTGCTGAGCACAACCAGCCGGAGCACAGGGGAGAGATCAATCACCTCCGGGCCCGGACAACCTTCCGAAGGCAGGAATACGGTGGAATGGCCCCTGCGGGCTGAAAGCTCTTCTTCCAGTTTCCGGACCATGGCCAGTCCCTCTCTTCCCGAATTGTCCCAGTCCATATCCCCCGGCGTAAAGACAAGGCGGGCATCCTCCCTGTCCCCGGTCAGCGTGAGCAGGGATCCCAGCCTTGCTTGTGCCTCGTCAGGATCACCCTTCTGTCCTTTCTCACCCGGGGCAACAAGATCGCCGAGGTGCACCAGTGAGAAGGGGGTTTTCTCGGAACGGATCTGTTCCCGGAGCCCGGCAAGCATTTCTTCCCTGAAACCGGGTGAAGCGGTGTTCCCGATAAGGTAGACAACCTGGCCGGAAGTGTCAGCAACCTGTGCCGGGCATAAGTCAAAAACGGGGAGAAGAATGACCAGTAGAAATAATGCGCGTTTCATCCGGGAATTCAGGCAGTGCTGATTACCTGAGGATCAATTTACAAAAAAAATCGCAGGACAACGGGCCCCGTATCAGGGTTCCTTCTGATCCAAAATCCTTACCTTGCTTTCAATGGTCTCGGTGATCCCGGTGGTTTCGGCCGATTTGTGGCTCAGTCATGCCTTCCAGGGCCTGGGGGACAGGTTCATCCCCGTGATGAGCTTCTTCACCTGGCTGGGATATCCCCAGGCCTATATGATTGCCGTGGCCATCATTTACTGGTCCGTAGACAGAAAACTGGGTCTGCGTCTGGCGATTTTCCTTCCGCTGGTCGCTTCCCTGAACAGTATCCTGAAACAGGCTGTGCATGCTCCAAGGCCTTTCTGGCTGGATCCGGGGATCCGGGCATTGCGGGTATCCAATGGTTTCGGGATGCCTTCGGGACATGCCCAGGCGGCAACGGTCTGGCTCTATGCTGCAACCATCATAAAAACCAGGGGATTCTGGATCCTGGCCATCGTCGTTGCATTGATGATCGGACTGTCGAGGGTGTACCTGGGGGTTCATTTTTCCAGTCAGGTGATCACTGGCTGGCTGGCAGGGATCGTTATCCTGGTTCTTTTTCTCCGTTTCGAGTCATCTGTACTCACCTGGTTCCTGGGCCGGAGGTATACCGGGCAGCTCCTCCTCATCTGCGGAATCCCGGTCACCATGCTGCTGATTGGGGCTTTTGTTCTTTACCTGACCCGGGACTGGGTGATGCCCCCGGAATGGATCGGTCACGCCGCAGATGACCTGGCCGGCAGCGGGGAAACGATCCTCACTTCCAGGGGCATGGATGGTGTAGCCGGTAACAGCGGGGGATTCCTGGGTGTGGCACTCGGCGGGTTGTTCGCTCACCGGCGCGGAGGATTTGAACCGGGGGGAGTGTGGAGAAGGGTGCTGAGGAGTGTGGCCGGGCTCGTCCTGCTCGCTGCACTTTACCTCTTGCTCACACTGGCCTCACCGGATTCCGAGAATATGCCGGCTGTGGCAGTATGGCGGTTCGGCGGCTTCTTTGCCCTTTCGTTCTTTACGATTTTCCTGTACCCGTTTCTGTTTGAAAAATGGGGGCGTTCAACCTAATCAGGATCAAAATAGAATCCCAGGTTCAGGAAGTGGGTTGCTCCTTTTCCGTGGATATCTTTTCCAATGGAGTAGGAGATGGGGCCGATCGGTGACACATAACCCACACTGAGCCCGAATCCAAGCAGATAATCCCTGTCGCCCATGTCATAGATCGATTCCTTCATGGCTGGAATGATCCATCCGAAGGGAAGATAGGCATGGTAAAACTGTCCCAGCGCCCGGATATAAAGCTGCCTGCCCGCCTTATACTGAATGGCCATTTCACCTGAAAAGAGGTGTTCGGAATGGAATTCCTGCAGTTCTGCGCCCCAGAATGGATTGAAATTGGGCATGATTTTCCGGTAACCGCCTATGTAGTTCATATCAAGGATCCCTGAACTCAGCTCCAGGGAATCGACCGCCTCTCTCACATGCACGGTGAAATCGAAACCGGCTTTCAGGTCCATGTTCCATCTTTTACCCAGGGGGATCACCCACTGGCTCATGGTGGCCGGTGAGATGCTTGCAGGTGCCCGCTGTTCAAGCAGGGACGGTCCCTCCGGATCGGAGGGTTCAACTTCCATTTCGAGGTCGATGATGCCCATGTACTTGAAACTGATCCTGTGGTGGGTCCCTCTCGTGGGGTAGTACCGGTCGTTCAGATTGTTGAATTCAAAATTCAGTAAAACCTGGTGCGCGGTATAGGTTAATTTGTTGAACGAGTAGTCGGTGCTGGAAACCACTTCCGGTTCCAGCACCGCACGTTCGTGGGCATAGAGCAACTGAAGGATGCGGTTGGTCCTGGAGGAGGACTGAATGCCCGCATAGAACCGGTTCAAATCCATTTCGTACAGTGCGGATTTCATTCCATTCTGGATCAGGGGGATCCCTATGTTCCGGTGGTAAAACCCGATGACGAACGACTGGTTCTGCCTGTACCCGAAATATTTCAGGTAGTTCAGATCAAACAGGGGGCTATCGGAGATCTCTCCTTCCAGGATGATCCTGGAATTATTCAGCAGCAAATTTCTGTAGGTTATATTCAGCAGCAGGGAGATGTCGGTCTCCAGGTCGTACTGAAGGGCCCCCTTGATCTGGCCTTCCGGTGCCTCTGCCACCTCGATGACCAGCTGCCTGCCTTCATTCATACTGTAAAATTCATACAGGATCTTTGTGAAATAGAGGGTCCCGTATAAGTTATCAAGTCCCTCCTGCAGGGCATCCACAGTGATCCATGAGTCACTTTTCACTCCGAGCCTGTTCAGGATAAAACCGGCGCTCACCTGGTTGTTGCCCCTGATGGTGATCTCAGACACGTAGATGGAGTCGCTGATGGCCGGTCTGGTGACCGGGTGCCGGCTCCACCCGGCCTGTTCCATGCTGTCTTTCAGGATACGGAACTGTTCCAGGAATTGCCGTCCGGCCCTTTCCCCGATTTCTATGATTGCAGCGGCTTCAGAAAAACTGCCCGGACCATGGGATTCCATGTCCGGTTCAATGTACAGATCCACAAGCGCTTTCTGGACCCGGGTGTCAAACGAGCTGTGGATGAACGCGGACTGGGTCAGTACGCTCAGGGGTGAGCCCATTTCCTCCCGTTTAAGCAGCTGATTTCCAACAAACACCCCGATGATGTAATCGGCTCCCATTTCCAGGTTTTCCTCTACGGGGAAATTATGCACCAGTCCTCCGTCCACCAGGTATTTGCCATCGATCTCCACCGGTGTGAACACGGACGGGATGGCCATACTGGCCCGAAGGGAACGCGCAAGTGACCCGCTGTTAAGAACAACCTTCATCCCTGTTTCGATATCAGCGGCCACACAGGCAAACGGAATCGGAAAGCGATCAAAGTCAGTGATGCCATGAACAGGCCGGGTCAGGCTGGAGAGCAGGTTGGATAATTTCTGACCTTCGATGAGGCCTTTGGGAAGTTCAGGCTTGAAACCTTTGACCCCGAATTCGTAGAGATAGCGGCCGTAATAATCTTTTTCTTCAAACACGACCTCGTCCAGGCTGGTCCTGTTGGATAACAAAAGATCCCAGTCCGCCGTGAGCGCAAACTCCCTGATCTCGTCTGCGGAATACCCGATGGAATACAACCCTCCAATGATGCTTCCCATGGAGGTTCCGGTGATGATGTCGGGTGTGATGCCTGCCTCTTCAAGGCTTTTCAGGATCCCGATATGGGCCAGCCCCTTGGCTCCGCCTCCGCTCAGGACAAGCCCGATCTTCGGACTTTCCCCGGCAGGTTCCTGACCATTTATACCGGCCAGGCAGAGAAGGAGGATCAACCCGGTAGGGATGAGATTGACAAACTGGCTCTTTGTCAAAAGGTGCCGCAATTGCAATTCAAAGGTGGTTTCCACCTGCAAATTGCTAATTATATTGAGAAATACATAATAAAAATCAGGATTCCCTGAGTTTGGCCACGATCTCTTTGCCCAGGCTCCTTGAAATGGGAATGGTAGCAGGAAACAGGTGTGATTTCAGGTGATACCCGTTGGAATTCCCCATGATGTTGAAGCGGATCCGGGTATTGATCATATAGGAACGGTGGCACCGTACAATATGGGCATCCCGGATCTGCGTTTCAATGTTCTTCATCGTGACCCGCAACAGCCGTTCTTTCACCTGCTCTTTTTCGAGCCAGACTATTTTTGAGTAGTTTTCCTGCGCTTCGATATAGAGGAGGTTTTTCAGATTGATCCGCAGCACTTCCCTGGTATCGGATTTCAGGTTCAGGATGTAGTCTTTCCTGTCAGGATCGAATGCCCGCCTGACCAGTTCCATGAATTCAGGATGGCTTCTGAATTCCTTCCATACCGGATCCACCTGAATGAATAGCAGGGGTGTGTTCTTTTCCTCCAGTCCCTGTTTCAGGAATTTGAACATTTTCTCATGCTCCCCAAGGGCACGGAGGATGAGGGCATATTGATAATTGAGCCAGTACAGGTTGCCTTTTTCCACCTCCCGGCGGTAATTGCGCATGCACTCAAGCACCCCGTCGTATTGCATTTTTTTGTAATGGGCCAGGGCCACCCCACCGTAGAAAGTGCTTTTTTCGGTTGGAGAAATGGGAATCCCCTCAAAGAGGTGAATCGCAGATTCCGGATCGCCCAGCTGGAGGTGGCACCATGCCTTGAAGATGCTGACCTGCTTGAAATAGGGATTCCCGGCCAGGATTGCATCAAAGATCTCCAGTGCCTCGATGTATCGCTCAGACCTGTACAGCAATTCGCCAAGGTGAAACCTGCTGTTGACTGAAAGGGGATCCAGCTTGGCGGCCAGCTGGGCTTCGATCAGTGCTTCCTCCAGCCTTCCGGCAGCCATCAGATAGGTTGAATGGAAACCATGAATTCCGGATGTCCCCGGAGCGAGCTGAATGGCCTTTTTGATTGCACTACCGGTGTGTTCAAAATCCCAGTCACACCAGAATGAGCTTTTGGCCAGGGCGAGATGGGTTTCTGCCACCCGGTCATCAATGCGGATGGCTTTGCCGGCATATTCCCTGGCTTTTTCAAACGCAGAACCGGTTTCCATCATTCCTGATCCTCCCAGGAAGGTGTAGCAGGCTGCCAGACCGGCGATGGGCAACACGAAATCATGATCTTTCTGAATAGCTGCCTCGTAGAAGCTGATGGCGGTATGGGTGTCTTCCAGTGAACCTTTGCTGAAATGGAAACGTCCTTTCAGATAGAGCTCATAGGCTTCCATGTTCTTCGTGGAGGTGGGAACCAGCATTTCTCTCCGGGCTGGCAGTCCCACATTTTCCGTAAACCGCTGTACAATTTTATTGGAGATATGGTCCTGGACCTGAAAAATATCTTTCAATTCCTGGTCATAAACTTCAGAAAACACATTGAATCCATCCCGCGCTTTCACAAGCTGGGCGGTCACCCTGACCTTGTTACCGTATTTTCTGACGCTACCCTCGAGAACATATGCCACGCTCAGCCTGCTCCCCACCTCCCTGGGATCTGTCCCCTGTCCTTTAAAGGCAAATGCTGACGAGCGGGCAATGACATTGAGGCCCTTCACCCTGGTCAGGGCGTTAATGATTTCTTCGGTCACTCCGTCGCTGAAGTATTCATTCTCCATATCAGAACTCAGGTTTCTGAATGGAAGGACCGCGATGCTGTCTTCAGGTACTGTGCTGCTCATCTCTGCTGATTGGTAAGGTGATGACAAATTCCGTTCCTTTACCGGGTGCGGAATCCACCTCTATGGTTCCGTGATGTTCTTCTATGATTGAATAGCTTATGGATAATCCCAGTCCGGTACCCTGACCAACGGCCCGGGTGGTGAAAAAGGGTTCGAAAATATGTTCCCTGGTTTCATCGGACATGCCTTCGCCGGTATCCCTGATGGACACCCTGACCTTATCATCCCGGCGCACGGTCTGAATAAAGAGTTCTCCTTCACCCCTGATGGCCATGATCCCATTGGTGAGAATATTCATGAACACCTGGTTCAGTTTCCCAGGTAGTCCTTCCACAGGGGGTATGGATCCATAGGCTTTGTGCACGGTGATCCTGTCCTTCAGTTTATTGCTCAGCAAAAGCAAAGTGGAATCAATCCCCTCGTGAATATTTACACTTTTAAATTCATTCTCATCCATTCTTGAGAAGGTCCTGAGTCCTTTCACAATGTGCTGGGAACGTGAGGCGCCCTCGTTCACTCCCTCCAGGAGCTCTTTTGTTTCCTTCAACAGCAGTGCGTATTCCACATCCTGTTTTTTATCCTCGGCTTCGATAAAGTCATTGCGAAGACCTTTTTCTTCAATCACTGCATCGTATTTCTCCAGGATGGAAATCAGGTCCTCCATGTTTCTTCGAAGCGGTTTTACACTGGAACTGATGAAGTTGAGGGGATTGTTCAACTCATGGGCCACACCTGCGGTGACCTGTCCGAGCGAGGCCATCTTTTCCGACTGAACCAGCTGGGTCTGTGCCTGGGTAAGATGGTTGAGCATCTGGTTCAGCTCCGCTTTCTGTTTTTCAAGTTCAATATTGGCTTTCCGTTTGATAAAATAGCGGTTAAACAGGACAACCACCAGAATGATCACCAACCCGATGGAGAGGATCAGGTAATTGCGCACCTGTTTCTGTTTGTCAATCTCTGCCAGCTGCAACAATTCCCGCTGTTCATATTCATTCTGAAGAACCAGCTGGGTGATCTTCACCAGGTTCTCCTCCCGGTATAGGCTGTCGAACGTCTCCTTGAACAG
This sequence comes from uncultured Bacteroides sp., assembly GCA_964575865.1. Lineage (GTDB taxonomy): Bacteria > Bacteroidota > Bacteroidia > Bacteroidales. The sequence goes on from CAZNSZ010000020.1 coordinate 34,935, forward strand.
GAGGTGCATCTGGTAGGCTTCCCTGTACATGGACTGGTCCGCATAGAGCTCACTCAATTCACGGGCCGCATTCCGGACATCGATCTGGGATCCTGTCTCCTTTCCCAGGTTTAAAGCTTCTGTAAAGTAGTGGATGGCTTCATCGGTATTCCCGGTCGCTTTATAGTACAGCCCGAAGTTATGGAGTGAAAGCACAAGTCCGAAGCGATCCCCGAGTTCGGTGAAGACCTTCCGGCTCTCCTCCAGATGGTTCAATGCTTCGCCGTACCTTCCAAGATTCAGGTAGGTCTGGCCCATGCTGATGAGGGAATAAGCCACTCCGGCCCTGTTTCCCAGCAGAGTCCTGATGTTCATCGCCCTTCTGTGGTACTCAAGTGCCTCCATGAATTCATACATGTTGCTGTATGCCAGTGCGATCTGGTGACAACAATAGGAAACTCCAAGGCTGTCCCCGAGCGCCTCAAAAATGAGCAGGGCCTGCATTTCATATTTGAGGGCCTGGCCATAATTGCCTTCAAGGTTCTGAATATCGCCGATGTTGTTATAGGCATAGGCCAGGTCCGTCTGAAGTTGACGGGCCTGTGCAATCCGCTGTGCAGTGAAAAAATATTCAAGGGCCATGGCATGGTTCCCAACATTTCTCTGAACGATCCCCAGGTAATTGTTGATGCTGGCTTCGTGTTCGTAGCTGTCCAGCTGTTTCGCCAGTTTCAGGGCTTCCAGGCCAACACTCAGTGCCAGCTCCGGGTCGCTGTACCTGTTTTCCCAGCAGAGTTCCTTGAGAGCTTCTATTCTTTCCGTTCCCGAGACCGGATCAGGAAGATTCAGGAAGTTGTCCGCATTGTCCTGCGGATGGAGAATGAATGCCTTTAAGACCAGAAGCAGTATGAGTAAATTCTTCATGGACCGTTCATCGGATGGGGGCAAATCCATATAAAGGTAGAAAAATGTTGGTCCGGTCACCATTCATCCCAAAAAATACCATCTGTCCCGGAGAATTAACCATTCGTGACAACACTTATTCAGTGTATGACAGAAATGAGGCGATCAGAATGCATCCCCGTAGATTTGAGCAAATGAATGAATTAAACTGAAATCATAAAACGCATCGTCATGAAAACTACACATTTCACTGCCTGCATCCTGGTTGTTTCCTCTGCACTGATCTGCAGTCCTGCCAGCGCTCAGGAGAATGAAGGAAATCCTGCTCAGGGTTCACAGATCACCTTTGCTTATCCGCTGGGCACCAACGGAGTTGACGCCATTTCTGTTCCGAACAGATTCTCTCTTAATGTATTATATGGTGTCAACGGCGGCCTGGATGGGCTGGAGATCGGCGGCATCATGAATTATGACCATGGTGCGGTGAACGGGGTGCAGCTTGCGGGAATCGCCAATGTCAACCGGGGAACCACCAGTGGCCTGATGTGGGCCGGTTGTTTCAACGTAGCCCTGGGGGATATACGGGGTGCGCAATTTGCCGAGCTGAATATCGCTGCCGGTAATTTTACAGGGGTACAGGCCGGTTTGTTCAATTATGCCAGGGGAATGAGGGGCGTTCAGTTTGGTCTTGTCAATATTGCCGGTCAGGACAACGGAGCTGTACCCATCGGTCTGATTAACATTGTCCGGGGAGGCTACTACGAACTGGAATTCTCCGCAGGTGAGGTTCTCTATACCAATGTCAATTATAAGATGGGGGTGGAGCATTTTTATACCATTTTCAAACTGGGATCTTCCAGGTATGAGAGCAATCCAGTTTATAGCTTCGGACTGGGTTTCGGGAGCATGGTCAGCCTGGCCGAAAAGCACAAACTCAGTATGGACATCTCGGTCAATCACATTGTGTATAACGAGGAATGGGAACCGGACGATAACTGCCTGAGTAAAATCGATTTGAGCTACAGGTATTACCTGTTGGAACATGTTGCCCTGTTCGCCGGTCCTTCACTGAACTGGTATGTCTCGGAGCTCACTGTGGATGACCGCTTTGGCACCCTGAATATCCCTTCCCACGCGCATAATTTCAGCCGCGACAACAACGAACAATGGATGTGGATCGGATTTAACCTGGGTCTTGCCTACAGGTTCTAAGCCGCAGGAATTCTCCATCATCAAAACAGCCGGCAGGACCTTGATTGGTCCTGCCGGTTTGTTTATTGGGGGTGTGGCTGCAGAAATTTCCACATGAATATGAGACGTGAAGGCTGTAGCACGCAAAGATTATGATTCCCGGATTCTATGGGTCTGTTGTGACGAAATGAAACGGATGATGTGATCCTCAACGCTGTTTTTTATTTCTTCATTGAACAGCATATGTCTCATTTCCGGGATGATGACAAGTTCTGAGTCCCGAAGACTCCGGGCCGTTTGAATGCCACCGAGAGGATCCACGAGGAAATCTTCCTGGCCGTGAATGATCAGTGCAGGGATTTCCACATGCTGTAGCAGGTCAGTTCTGTCCGTCAGGCTTGCCATCGCATCCTTTGCCAGGTCCATGACATCAAAAGGACGGGTTTCGTAATCGACTTTGTCTGAATAGCCAAAATCCCTGTGGTCATAGGTAATCACAAAGAAATTCTTTCTGACGAGGCCGGAACATAACCTTTCCGGCCAGAATGAGCTATTCGCTCCTTCACCATTGATCAGCAGGCATGCTTCATTCTTCTCTGCTAAAAAGAAAAGCGGTAGGAAATGTTTACCGGAACATACAGAAAATCTATATCATCATCATACAAGGTAAACGTATATACAGAGAGGACCAAAGCGAACCTTTCGTTCAGATGGACGTACGCACCGGCTGATACCCCCAGATCTTTAAAATGCCCGACGTCAAATGTCAGCGCCGGTCCCGCAAACAGGCTGATGCATTCACCGAACCTTTTCCTGAGTTGAACCGGCAAAGTGAGGTAGTGTTCGTTCCATTTCCAGAGCCAGGAGTATCCGGGGGCAAACTGGATATACAGGTGATGCAATATCCGGTAATCGATCGTCAGGGTTGCGGAAAGGTTGAACAGGTGCGTCTTATCTACATATGCCCAGCCACTTCCGACATGGACTCCGAACCGGAACTTTCCGGCAGCAGGTCCGTTAACGTCCATTGCCCATTCCTGCCCTTGTGAGCTAAGTGATGCAAACAGCAACAATATGGTCAGGCAACGTTTCATTTTTTTTCATTCTGAGAGGGCAGGCAGTATAAATCTTTCCAGAATCTCAAACTGATGCACGTTCGAGTTGTAATTGGCCCCTGTAAATGCCACGACCATGTCCATTTCAGGGATGATCATTATTTTTTGTCCTCCCCAGCCAAGCGCCAGGAAAATCCCTGTACGCCTGCCGTCATATTTAAAATCCTTCGTCCACCAGGTATAGGCATATCCGACCCTGCCCAGATCCTCCCCGGGTACCTTGATGCCCGTGTTCCCTGCATAGGGTGACATGCATTTTGATACCCAATCTTCGGAAATGATGCGGTGTCCGGCCCAGACACCCTGATTCAGCATCATGGCTCCGATTTTTACCATATCCCTGGGGATGATCTTTAAACCACCGGCACCCTGAATTTCTCCGGATGGAAAGATTAGCCACCAGTCATAAGACTCAATCCCCATGGGCCCGAATAGATAAGTGACGGAGAATTCATCCAGTGTCATTCCGGTGGCATTCTTTAATATCTCTACCAGGATCTGGATATCGCCTCCGGAGTAGTTAAACCTGGTTCCGGGTTCTGCATCCAGGTTCCGTCTTAACACATAGTCCATCGGGCCACCCTCCCAGAACCAGATGCCGATCTGATCATTCTTTATGGAACTTAAGGAAACACCCCATTCGTCCCATTCGAACCCGGAAGTCATGGTCAACAGGTGTTCGATGGTAATCGTTTCATTTTCCGGTGTTTTGAGGTGCTGATGGTCGGGGAGATAATCAAAGATTGACTGGTGAACACTTGTAATAAAACCCTGATCGATAGCGATCCCGATGCATAATGACGTGATGCTTTTGGTATCCGAGTGGATGCAGTGTGGCACATCCCTGTCCCACGAGACGTATGCTCCAAAATGACCCGGAGCGTCCCACTGATACTGGTGCCCTTCATAGTAGTCTTCAAACACCAGCAGATCATCTTTGTAGATGAGCATGGAATGAATCTCCCCGTATTTCCCGCTATGAATCCGCCCGACCGCTTTTCTGATCGACTCCTCATCCATACGAACCTCCTGCAGGGTACCCACCTGTAATCCGTCCGTGATCTCTGCAGGAGGATGATAAGGAAACTCCTGAGAGAAATCCTTTTCACAATTCGTGCTCAGGATGGCCAGGCAAAACAACAGTATTGGTTTCATTGTATTTCTTATTTGATCTGTCTCTGATTGAATTTTATATTCAAAAATCTGGTTGATGAATCAGGTATATTCTGAATAGCGAATTTCATCAGGCTTTATTTAGCCGGGAAAAATTAACCCAGTGCGATGGGCAGGCTGCGTATAAGTTCTGAAACTTTTCTGCCTTTTTTAATGGCATCCAGTCCCTCTTTGTCAACAATTTGAATGATCTCTTCCTCCGGATATCCCTGATCGAGGCCTGACAGAACCTGGTCGAGTTGTTCATAAGTCAGTCCCATGGCATCCTCCCAGGCTTCATTGCCGTACAGATCACCCGATGATTTCTTGTGTGTGATTTCCCGGGGCACCCCGATCCATGTGGCCAGTTGTTTTATCTGGGACTTGTACAGGTGCCTCAATATGGCAATATCAGAGGCGCCGTCGCCGTGAGGGTCAAACAGACCAATTGAATATTCCGATTTATCAAGGGTGCCAATGACTGCATAATTGTGTAACCACGCATGATAATAGAGATGCAGCATCCTGGTTCTGACCTTGGTCAGCGAAAAAGCATTATTCTTATAAAACACCTCTCCCATTGGCCGGACTGAATCAGGCAGTTCATCAATCCCGTGCATGATCGCAAGGCGTTTGAAGGCAAGATGATCGCCGGCGCCCAAGATCTGTTTTGATAACTCTTTCTTTTGCTTCATACGCTCAATGTCCGCTTCTGTTTTAAGCTCACCGGGTCCGATTTTGTATACCCCGATGTTTTCAAGTACTCCGGAAATATCAATTTCCACGGTCCTGATGGCAAGATTTTTTGCCACCAGGCGTGCGTGTTCCATATTGATTTTACCACTGTCTCTTTCCGGAAGGATCAAACCCAGGATTTTATCTGTTCCCAGTGCTTCCGATACCAAATACGCACAGGTGGACGAATCAAGTCCTCCGCTTAAGCCAAGCACAACCCCGTCCTTATTCAGTTGTTTTAATTGTTCCCTGATCAACCGGATGATGTTCTCCTTTTCGGTCTGAATATCGATCTCCAGTAATTTTTTTAACCTGTTGGTTGTAACAGGCCCTTCCTTTATTGTTTTCATTTTGATAGTGGTTCAATTTGTTTCAGATTGACTTATTCAATTCAAAGGTCGGGCTCAACCACTAAAAAAAAATCATCCCGCAGGATGATTGAAAGGGATGATTCTGTAAGCCGTTCAGATCCGGTTGCGATGCAGGCTAAAATATTCCTCTCTCCTTTGCCTTAGCTACTGCTTCTGAACGATTCCTGACTTCCAGTTTCAGCAGGATATTCCGTACATGAGTCTTCACGGTGGCAAGGGAGATATATAATACATTGGCGATTTCCTGATTGGACAGATCCTCGGAAATCAGTTTCAGGGTGTCCATTTCCCGGTCACTCAACCTTTCCTCTGAAATGATCCCGGCCATTCTTTTTCCTGACTCAAATCTTCTGATCAGTTCATCGAGGTATTCATCCGGGACCGCATCGACCTGGTTAGTGGATTTTACTTTCTTTATTTCCTTTATTTCTCTCAACAGGCTTTGGATCTGTTCCCCCTCGTTGATATAGGTCTGGATATAATGTTCCGGATGTGTATATTTCAAAGAAGTGACCATAGCACATATTGCTTCATCTTTTTCATCTCTTAACATGTGCGCTTTTGCTTTCAGCAACTCCACTTCAACCAGTAATTCCATGGCTCCCTTTTCTTCAAGACCACTTGCAAGTGTTTGGAGCAGGGGGATGGCCTCCTCGTAAGCATTTTGCGAGATATGATAACGGGCAATGGCCATATTATAGAAGTAGGTCTCAAACGCATGGTTTTTCAAGGTCTCCTTTCTCTGTTTCAAAATGAAAGCCGCTTTCTCGTCTTCATTTTTTAATAAGAATAACTTGCATTTCAATGTATTGGCCAAAACGAAAACCCATTGTGCGATATTGACATCAATGTTTCGTTCAAGCTCCACAATATGCGCCATGGCTTTGTCAGGTTCCCCTGCTTTGTAGTAGGTTTCAGCCAGCAGGAGCTCACTATATGTCTGAAAAGAGAGGCTCAGGACCCCCCTGGATAAATTGTACCCTTTTAAAGCCAGCTCAATTCCTTCGTTTATTTTTCCCTGCTCAGCCAATACGTACCCGATCATGGAATACAGAATGGATGAAAGCAACCCTATCCTGTATCCTTCGATGGTTGTATCGGCATTGAATTTTTCCAGTAACGTGTAGCATAATTGAAGCGACTCGTTGAATCTTCCTCTGACTATTTGAACGTTGGCAATCTTTGAAGTTGAGATCAGGTTCAGATAGAGGTTATTCACTTTTTGAGCATGTTCTTTTGCAATCCGGAAAGAATCGATGCATGCCTCCAGTTCAAAGCGAAGCAGGTTCGATTCCCCGAATGATATATGGGCCCAGGTATTCCATATGACATCTTCCTCCGGAATGTATTTTGTGGCGAGCTCCGAGTATTGAAAGGCCTTATCCACATCCCCGGAGAAAACGTAAATCAAATTATAGGTTTCATAGACCCGCCCCAGAAGGATCTGGCTTTCAGCCGACGGTTGGTCACTCTCAAGATCCTGTTCAATTTTTTCCAGGTGGTGACGGGCGCCTGACAGGTCACCTTTTATGGCCAGTACCCAAGCAAAGATAATGCTGATCTTTTTATTTATAATTAACTCACTTTCAGGCAGCAGGCTTCCAAATTTATGGATGAACGCATACTGGGATGTTTCCCACAGTTGATCGATGATCTCATCCATCAGTTCCAGTGCCTTTGCGTTCCTGCCTGCCTTGATGGCGTGCTCGATGGCAAACAAATTCATCTGGTTTTCTTCAAACCAAATGCTTGCCCTTTCATGGAGGTCCGGTATATGCTCCTTGTTTCGGATCAGCATTCTCTGCTTTAACAGATCACCGAAAAGATGATGATATCTGTACCATTGCCTTTCGTTGTCAAGCGGAACAATAAACATATTGCGTTTATCCAGAGATTCTAGAAGCAGTTGACTTTTGTTTCTTTGAAGCAATGCGTCACACAGTGAACCGGATAACTTTTCGAGGACGGAGGTGTATAGCAAAAATTTTCGAATTTCTTCTGTCTGGTTTTGAAGTACCTCTTCGATCAGATAATCCATGATATATCTGTTGTCACCGGCAATGTTTTCAATGAACTCAGAAATGTTCTGTCTGCCCTGCAGGCTTAATGCCGTCAGCTGCAGGCCGGCGATCCAGCCTTCTGTTTTCAGTCCGAGCAGGTTGATATCTTTCTCGGTCAGACCGAGCCGAAGTTTTTTATTAAAGAGCTCGGCAATATCCCTTTCCGAAAAACTCAAATCTGTCGAACGTAACTCCAGAAGCTCATACCGGCTCCGCAGACGGGCTAAATTCAGGGGAGGATCTGAGCGGGTCAGAATGGCAAGTTTAAACTGGTCGGGTTTCCGTTCGATGATCAGTTTAATGATGTCAAAAATTTCGGGGGCAGTGATGAGATGCAGGTCATCGAGCACCACCAGAAAATCAGTCTGAATGGAAAGTATATCATTGATCAGTACTTCAATGATATATTCAGTGGTCACTGTACCCGGGGACTTTAACAGTTCCAGGGAAGTACGTCCGATGTTCTGTTCTATGGACTGAATCCCACTGATCAGGATGGTCAGAAATCCATAAGGATCATTGTCACTTTCATCGATCGAGAACCAGGTTGCAGGTACCCTGCAATGATTCAGCCAGTCGCACAGCAGGGTTGTTTTTCCATATCCTGCCGTGGCAGATACGAGGATCAGCTTTCGATCCAGTCCCTCATCCAGTTTTTCAAACAGACCGAAACGGTGTACAATGTTCTTTTTTGGTTGCGGGGTATGTAACTTGGTCAGAAGCATGATATGCCGGAAGCCTGCGGCACCGGACAATTTATCTATAAATATAAAAGATACTCTTGGAAACTCATAAGCACTTCCGGACTTTCAGGGTCTGCGCGCCTGGTAACTTCCCAGTCTGCCCCCGGATATATGTCAGCTATTGGATAGGTCTTTATTTGCTTTATCAACAAAGGTTTTGCGAACCGGCGAGCAATGCATAATAACCCATTTTGAAAGCCGTTTCTTCCATCCCGGGATAAATATTATTTTCTTGCTCCTGTCCAGAGCCTTCAAAGATAATGATGCAACCTGTTCAGGAGCCATCCACATGGAATCCGGTATGGAATTCCTATCGAAGTTTTTAAGATCTCCTGATTCATGAAATTCTGTTCGCGTGAATCCGGGACATAATGCCTGAATTCTGATGTCCGTATCCTGCATTTCAAGCTTCAGGTTTTCCGAGAATGTATTCAGGAATGATTTTGTCGCATCATACACAACGTTGCCCGGGCTTAATACGAAAGAGCCAATTGATGATACATTGATCAATGCTCCGCGTTTACGTTTCAACATTCCTTTAATCGCAGCATGTGTAAATTGAATCGTAGCTGTAAGGTGTACATTCATCATAGCTACTGATTTTTCAATGGGCACATCGGCGAAATAGCCGCGCGTGGCAAAACCTGCATTATTTACCAGCACATCCAGGTCATTCAATTGACGGATATATTCAGCTGCTTTTGTAATATCGTCCATATCTGAAAGATCTGCCTGAATGATTTCACAGTCTATGGAATGCTGTGACTCAAGTTCTCCTGCGATCGCCTCCAGACGGTCTTTGCGTCTGGCCAGCAGAATAAGGTTAAATCCCTTTTGGGCCAGCTGCTTTGCAAAAGAGAGCCCTATCCCCGACGAAGCACCGGTAATGAATGCTCTTCCCGGATGATCCCAGCCAAAAATCTTTTTGTTCGATGACATGACTTTTAAATTTGGTATGATACAGATATGCAGGAGCATGGAGTGAATGAAGACTTATGGAGGTGCTTTCAGTGTTCACCTGTGATAAGCCTATAGAGGATTACAATCACACAATTGAGTGCCTTTCCCAGGGCTATTAAAATGTATTTTATGAATTGTGCATTCATCGGATCAATTGTTGGTTTGCTCTATTCGTACTGCGTTGTTTACAATACCCAAGTTAACAGTGAGGGAACCTTTCGTCCAAGTTTCTGTAATACACGGAATAGTGATTGTTATTAATGGTTAACAGGTTGGGATGGATGGTAAATTCTGGGATCAATGGTATATTCAACTAATCGCATCCATTTCATGTGTTCATCAGAAAGAAGACCTGTGAGAATAAACAGATATTCAATGAACTTTTAAAGCGATCGATACGCTTCCCTTTTCCGGAACCGGGCCAAACTCGGATGCTTCCTGGCGAACTGTTTTAAGAGCCAGTCGATTGTCATAGGAATAACTTCATCCAGGTGGTTCGCACAAACATGTTCACCATCTGGATAATAAACCAGCTCTTTCTCCCCCTGAGCCCAATCCATGAAGATTTGTACATGCTTTTGTCCATCAGGAAGTAATTTATCATTACCGGAATGAAATAATAGTAAGGGACATTCCAGGGGAGGAGCATTCGAAATGTCATAATCCAGATATTCCAGTGATTCCCTGTAAGTTTTTTTTCCTGTTGCATGAGGAAAACACCCTTTTAGAATTGGATTGGCCCTGATTCCGGTTGGGATTAAACTCAATCTTGCAGGACCTCCGTTGCTCACCGCACATTTCACCCTTTTATCATGAGCTGCAACCAGAGGAGAAAAGTACCCCCCCATACTGAAACCGACAGTGCCAATCTGATCCATGTCAATCTCCATGTGAGGGTTGGCCTCAAACCAGTCTATGATTGCAACAACAGACTTTTCGTAATCAGGAATCATTTTCATACTGTAATGCATCTCTCCCTGACCAGGTCCATCAAAAACAAAGGTATTGAAACCGGCTTCCAGGAGCAGCCCTGCCCAGAAATGTTGTTCGATCTCCTTGATATTGTCCATCCCGTTGATCAGGATGATGAGCGGTCTGCCTTTTACCTTCTGCAGTTTTAAATACCCGGGGATCACTGTATTCCTGAACGGGATTTCCACCCGCAAAGGCCGCTCTGAGCTATGGTAAAGAGAAATGGCTTTTCGGTATAATCGCCATATTTCGTGCAATGCTTTGTTCTTTGCCTGTTCATCGAAATAGTAAAAATGCTGTCCGATATGATAACATCCTGCAGCCTCGTGGAACAGGTTTCTGGCAGTAAGAATATTACCCTCAGCCAGTGCGATCTCAGCTTTTTCATTTAATTGCCTGCCCTCGATTGACCATTCCTCAAGCCAATGAAACCAGTTTCGTATTCTTTTAACAACTCTTCTGATTCGGTCAATATCGACCTGGGCCAGCAAAAACCTGGAATACCAGTGATGATATACCCGTTTTTCATTACATACAACTCCAAAGAAAATCCGTTCTTTCAAAGTGATCTTTTTCATGGCAATTGTATCTGTTACCTGAACATCTTTTACACTTCGATTCAAATCGATCAAGGATGAAGAAGCAGGCGGTTTACAAGGATCATCCAGAAGAATAATCCGAATCCAAAATTCATGTGGTTAATCAGGTTTGTCTTCAATATTTGACGTCTTAACGGGGATCTTTTAGCCATCCTCCCGAGACCTGTACTGGGGAGCAGCCAAAACCAGGGGAGCGATACTGTGATGAAACCATATGCAAGAGCTGTCCAGCTATGATCCCCCACTGCCTGGAATTTTGATCCCAGAAGAAGATAGATACCCGCCAGTATGATGCCGATCAGATAGTGAGATATGGTGTACCAGGAGTATTCATTCTTCATTGCCGGTGTTCTGTTAATATCTTCATGGGTGAATTTTCCCCTGCACAGGTATAGAAACCAGCGGCCCATGGCTTCCGGGGTAATGAATGAACAGATAAGACCTCTTCTGGACAGGATCTTCGCAAGGGAATCCATGAATATTGTCGCCCAGATCCCTGACAATATGGCCTCAAGGATGATCATTTTCAGGCGTCTACCCCTTTTCTAATTGTTGACCGAAGGCTATGTCCAGGCTATCGGAAACAATCTGTGATTTGAATTCAACAAATTCCCTGCTGCTTCTCAAATGCGACCCGATGGCCTGGACCCATTCAAAATTCTTATAGTGAAAAATAATGTGCCAGGAGTTATTAGTGATATCCTTAGCGATTTCTGCGTCAAGAAAACCCTCATATTCTCTCTGAAACCGGCTTAGCTGCCGCACTGTATTCAGGATTTGTTCGTCTGTAGTGGTACCCAGTGCATCGAATTGTATGAATTCTGTAATGATTGGTGTCTCCATGATTTCCGGATTTTTAGTTTGATGAAATATTCAATTCAAAGATCCGGCGTACCCTTCAAAATAAAATCATCCCGAAGGATGATTTCAAAGGATGATCTTTTTCCTTCAGCTTCTGGAAACAATAACCAATTCGGCGAGCACCCGCATTATCAAACTGCAAATTCCCCCACGAAATATATGAAATGCAGATACCTGTGAGGGCTATATCGGGATCAGTCAGTTTTCACTCCCTTGATCATCAGCCATAATCCGATGACGATCTCGAAAAGTATGGCTGCAAGTCCCGGGAAAGTCCATGGTTGCATGGGAAAAAGAAGGATGACCAGGCTTTCCAGCGCGACCAGCGAAAATGCGGCGATCCCTGATACGGATAACCACCGGGGGATATACCGTGACCGGTAAAACAGGTGAAGGAAAATGATCGATCCCACGCCGATCATCACCATCAGGATGCTCATACAGGCATCCTGTATCTCAAAAATCGCGGAGACCGTATGTTGCATCGTTTCAGGGGCAAAATTGCCCCTGACCATATACAAAATAAGCATACTGCCAATGACAGTCAGCATGCCCATCATGGCTTCACCGAACCTGCACAACAGGGCAGCCAGTGCCCTGGGGTGATTGACCCCCTTTAACAGATGGAAAAGGGCCACAGAGAGCAGAATGACCCCGGTGTACATGAGGATCTCGTATACAATCCCGACCCTGAAAAGGAACTGGTTGGAAGCGATATTTTCAATGGTTTTCACAATATCCCCTTCCACCCTCAGCCTGTACGAGCCAACGGATATTGAAAGGATGGATGTAATGATGATCACAAAGTATGCGATCCCTGCAAACCTTGCTGTTTTCTGAATGGATGATGTTGTTTTCATTACTGATATTTTGGTTTCAGTGACACACAAAAAGTAACATTGTCGCCATTCCACAGATCCCCTTCAGGCAAAACATCTTCGTAAAACTGGATCTCTGTCAGATTAAAAGGGGAGAGGATCCCTACCAGGTCGTCATGGGAAAAGAAATGCGTCCAGAACCTGTACACATCCGTTCCGCCTTCTTCCAGAACGATATGTTGATTGAGGATGACCTTCTCCTCTTTATAGAGGAATGATTCAGATAATGCCAGGTGGGGACCTTCCCTCCAGAATCCCTTTTCCGCCACTTCCCAGTTTTTGGGACTCACCTTGCTTTCCAGGTTTTTGTCATTCAGTACGTCGAAAATCAGCATGCCTCCGGGTTTGAGTGCGGTTTTGATGTTGGCCAACAGCTGTGCCCGTTCAGGCGGGAGCAGGGGCCCCAGATCTGTGTAAATCAATGTCACCAGATCGAAATGGTCAGGTGGCACTTCAAGTTCCAGGTAGTTCTGATTCAGGTAGGTAATTGCCAAACCCTTGTTTTCGGCTTCCCTTATTGCATATTCAATGGAGTTTTCTGAAAAATCAACGCCTGTCACCCTGTGCCCTTTCTTTGCATAGCGTTCGGAATAAAGTCCGGGCCCGCACCCCAGGTCAAGGATGTTCATCTGCTCCATTGACGCCCTGGCCAACACCCACTCTGTGGTGCGTTCGATGGTCGCATATTTCCTGCTGGCCAGGTCCACGTCCGGATTGAGGTGTACGTGCAGCAATTGTTTTGAAATGTATGGATCCGTCCACATCACGGCAGTTCCTTTTTCATACAGATCGGGCCTCAACCCAAGTTTTACCAGTTCTTTCATTGTTGTTCCGGATGTGATGGTCATGATTCAACGATACGAAGTATGCGGGGTTCTTTGCGATGAGGAACTCCGGGAATCCTGGCGGGGTAACCCAGCGCAATCGGCGCTACAATCTGATGGTCGTCCAGTAAACCCATTTCATTCCGGATTGCGGGATCATGGATCCCCGTGCCGAAGTTCACCCAGCATGTTCCCAGGCCCTTTGAAGTGGCCGACATCATCAGGTAGCCGGCTGCCAGGGCACAATCCACAAACAGGTTTTTTAGCCCTGCTTCCCCGAGAATAAAAACCACGGCAGGAGCATGATAGAAGATATGGAAAGATTCCTTTTGAAGCATCTTTTCGTATTTCTTCGCATAGTCACCGGGATTGGCAGCAATGCGCTCCAGCAGGTAATTTTTGCATGCTTCAGATATCCTGTCAATCAAGGTCCTTTTAGTTACAATGATAAATTCCCAGGGTTGCTCGTTCCCCGCATTCGGTGCCAGAATACTGTCATTGATGATGCTTTTGATAATCTGTAACGGGACCTGCCTGTCCTCGTAATTTCTGACAGATCTCCGGTTTACTTTCAGGTCCGTAAAATTCATGTGCTGCATTTTTTTTCTATCCAGCCGGATAGAGACGAATACTCCGGTTGATAAGAATTCACTGTCCCCGTTTTGGCCCTTTTAAGCATCATCCGAAATACAAATGACTTCTTGTATGCACCAAGATGTGCTTCAGACGCCCATTCATACATGCCCTGCCAGTAACCATTGCGGACATTCACTCCGTACAGCTTCTGTCTGTATCCGGGAAACCCTGCGATCAGTAGCATGGGAATGATCGAGGCCAGTTTATTCGATCGATGTGAAAGCCGGGCAAACTTAAAACTGACTACAAAGACACACCCATCAGGGTTTTTGCTGAGATGATGCATATAAATATTCCTGAAGACCCTGTACACATCCCCGTTATCATTCCTCACTTCTGTCCCCAGATAACTTCTGGAGAGTCTGAGTCTGCCGGTGACAAGCATCGCCAAGGCAATTACCAGGCAAAGGGGTGGTATTTTTCTGATCCTGTTCAGCGTACTCATCATGTGACTGTTCACTCTTAAAGGTAATTAATTACTGAAATCATGGGCTGTGACCTTATTCTTACACGGACATCCCTCATAGATCCAGAAACGCTTCTTGCGTGGTTGTGCAATGAAATTGACCAGTGTTTTATAGTTGTATTTCAATCCTTTTGGATGCTGACAGATGCTTTTATGATAAGTCCCGTCCTTCCTGTCACCATGGTCAGAAGCAATGGCATGCATCACCTCCACATCAATTTTGCCATCGTAGCGGGAAAGCAATTGATTCATCCGGTCAGACCTGGTATCCGCATTTAAGTTTTGCTTCAACGAATGACCAATATCCAAATGGCGCAGTTCAGGAGAAGTAACCAGATTTGTGTTTCCCTGGCTGCCGTTTTCAATCATCCTGTATACTTTTTTGTCATGGGTGCATTCCACATGCATGATTTTTTCTGTATCTGCGATATAGAAAACACTTCCCAGTTCATGGTTGGGAACCGATTCAAAATATGCTTTCACTTCATCAACTGTAGAGCAGGTGTTGAGGACCTTCATAAGAACCATCATGGGAGGCCTGAGGGTTTTTGGAACTTCCGGTTTTGTCCATAATAAGGTTCCGACCCAGGACAGGCCTTTTTCGTTCATCCCATGATTGAAGCCTGCCCAGCCTGAAAGTGCCGTTACTTTATAACGATACCCCTTGTCGGGTTGAAAATTTAAAAAATGGTAGTATTTACCTGCTGTTGTCTCCTCATCGGCATTCATTCCAAGAAGGGGTTCATTATTTGTAGTGCTGGATCCGGCTGCTCCCCAGGCTGAGCAGGTGATCATGTTTTCAGTTGCCACATTCAGTGCAAGCACATCCGGATACGTGAGCTCTGCACCTTTTGCAATACCTTTCATGAAATCGACAGCATCAGGATGATATTTCAATATATCTTTTTCGTAGTGCTTTGCCAGATCCTGCCACCTGGATTTTTCCTTCTTGTAGGTGAGCAAGGTCGGAACAAAACGCCACATGTTGGGATTGAATGGTTGCGAACCTGGTTTTTTACTCAGTGATGCCATGATGTAGGCCATTTTTGCAAACGTTCGGATTTCTTTTCTGCATGCCGTTCCATATTGCCGGCCCATCTCAGAAAATGAACCTGTTAATGTGATTTTTTTCATGGTTCCACACTTTATGTTCATTACATTGATTCAGCCAGTATCTTTCGAATGCTTTCAGGCCATTCCACCTCACCATTCCTGTAAAAGCAGT
>CAZNSZ010000020.1:50704-58369 GCA_964575865.1 uncultured Bacteroides sp.
TGCCATCTTGCTGGCCTGCACCATCAGCGCATCATACATGGGGGTTTGATAGCTATGGATCTTGGGAACAATTGCAGGATATGCCTGCCTCGCATGCATGAGGACCTCCATCGCCTGATCTTCTCCGAACTGTCTGATAAGTGATGATCTGATAGCAAGGAGATATTTCGGGAATGATTTGATCAGCTTCTTTGCATTCTTTGCCTGAATTGGAAGATGTTCATTTGAATTCATGATTCAGCCTTTTGTTTTATGGTGATAAAGGTCGGTTGATTACCGAAGCAGCACCAATCATTCTTGTAGCCGATTTCATATGCTTTGCGGCGCTGATGGCAATTATGAAGCGTTGGTTTCATTTATGAAGAGTGGATATGGGTATTGACTGAAATGAGTTCCAGGTTAAGGTCCCTTATTTTATTCAGTATCCCGTGGACAAAGGCATCATCTTTTCTTTCCCCTGAAAGTACTGTGATATCACCATCACTTGTGATTTTCATTCCTTCAAACCAATCTGTCCATGATTCATCAAGATTCCCTTTTATCCTTATTTCAATCGCTCTTCTCATTATATTACTGATTAATGTGTTTACGGACTAGCTTCATAGTCAAAGTTCGGCATCCTCCGGGATGGAAAAATCATCCTCCAGGATGATTACCGGGGATGAATTTCAGCGGATAGAATCAAACGGGAATGGATGATTTGCCAAATACTTTGTCCACGATATGGATATACCTGGGGTCCTGCCTGTATTCGTCCCAGAACGGGTCAGCTTTGATAAACATGAGGGACAAAGGTTTTTCCTTAAATGCTTTTTCAAGGCAGTGAAACATCCGATCCGGCCGGTTCAATCCGGCATAGACCAGGGTAAGGTTGAAGTTCATGAACTTCATTTTGCCCCCGGCTCCCAGTTCAGAGATCAACCGGATCTTTTCTTCGGCCTGATCATGCCTTCCCTGCCTGGCATGAAGATATCCTTCAGTCCCATGCTTTAACTGGTAGCCATCCTTCCCCTCTTCCACCTTTTCCAGGGCAGATTCAGCCTGGTCATATTTGCCCTGGATCAGGTAACTCCATGCAATCATGAACTGGTAATACAGATCCAGCCTTGCCGATTCATGCGCCTTCTGGAACCAGAAACGGGCCTGGTCATAGTCCTTCAGGCAGAGATAGGCATATCCCAGCCGGGTATGGATGGTTGTATTGAGGGGGTCAAGTTTTTTTGCCAGAAGCATTTCAATCAACGCATCCTCGACCCGGCCGTCCATGAACATAATGACGCCATGGAACAACCTTACCTCTGAAGAACCGGGGGCAATTTTCAGTGCTTTCCTGATTGTTGTCCTGAAACTTTCGTGGTCCCAGTTGTCCTTCCAGAACGAGCTAAGCGCATAAGCCACCAGTGCCTTTGGGTGATCTGGGTCCTTTTCCAGTGCTTTCAGGGCATATTCATTGGATAATCGGTTGGACTCGGATTCGTCAATGAATCCCCACACTCCGAGGAATGTATAGCACATGCAAATCCCGGTATAGGGCAATACAAATTCGGGGTCAATCTCCAGTGATCTCCGGAACAATTCAATCGCATCCAGGATATTGGAATGTGCCCCTGTATTCAGTTGATTCAACCCCCTGATGTAATAATCCAGTGCCTTCGTACTATTGGTTTTTGGGGTGGACAGCTGATGCTTCTCATCCAGATTGATTTTTTCTCTGAGCTTCTCGGCGATGAGCCAGGCAATATCGTCCTGGATCGAGAATACGTCAATCAGTTCCCTGTCAAACACCTCGGAAAAAATATGAAAACCATTGATGGTATTGATCAGCTGGGCGGTAACCCTGATTTTGTTTTTATACCGCTGTACCGATCCTTCCAGGATGTATACCACCCCCAGTATTTTTCCTATTTCGCGGATATCCTTGTTCTCGCCCTTGAAAGCAAATGAAGAAGTCCGGGCAGTGACATATAAACCCTCCAGCTGGGTCAGCGAATTGATGATCGCTTCGCTGATCCCGTCACAGAAGAACTCATTTTCAGAATCCGAACTGAAGCTTGCAAAGGGTAGTATGGCCAGGCTCTTTTCCGTGTTCCTGCCCTGGTTCCTGATCTCTGTCTCTGTGGGAATAGCCAGTCCTTGATTGGAGATGGCATATACTTCAATGGGTTTCTTGACGTTTTTCAGATGGAATGTCCCCAGACTGACTGTGGAGATGGACTGGTGGTTTTTGATGTCGTCGTGGACCTTGCCCGAAATCAGAACGCTTCCCGCAACTGCAAGATTTTCAATGCGTGAGGCCACATTGACGCCGTCCCCATAAATCCCTTCATCATCATAAACGATGTCCCCGGTATGCAATCCGATCCGCAACGGAACCCTGGGTTCCTTCTGCAGATCAGACTGGATCTGGATGGCACAATCGATCGCTTCGATGGAGCTGTTGAAAATACTCAGCGTCCCGTCTCCGTAATACTGAAGGATCTTGCCCTGGTGTTGCTGTATCGAGTTCTGGAGAACAGCCCGGTGATGGTCCCTGTTCTTCTTTGCTTTTTGTTCGTTTTCCTGCATCAGCGCGGTGTAGCCAACCATATCCGTAAACATGATGGCAGCGAGCAACCGTTGTCCTTTTGTGACGGTGGTGACCGGCCCGACAGTTTTTTCATTGTTTTCGGTAACTGATTCGGGAAGAACCAGACCGCTGCTGACCAAACCGAGAACCTCCACCGGATCATTCACATATTTCAGATCGTAACTGCCCAGTGACCTGGTTCTGATTCCGGGTTCCTCATCCAGAAACCGGGCCACTTCATTGGAGATCAATATGCTCTTGGTGACGGCATTCTTCAGAATCCCTGAAGAAATGTTCACGGCCTCACCGAATATATCCTCATCTTCAATTGTAAATTCACCGTAATGAATGGCAATTTTCAAAGGCACAACGGGTTCCTCGTTCAATGAATGCTGGATCTCCATGGCGCATTTCACAGCATCCGCCGGATCATTAAACAAGCTGAGGGATCTGTCACGGAAGATATAAATCAATCTGCCGTTGAACTGCGAAACAATGCTGCGATGGATTTTCTTGTGCCTGGCGCAGATCTCCGTGAACAACTCCTCATTTTGTCTGGCCATGCTGGTGAAACCGACAAGATCAGTCATCATGATGGTGGCTGTCTCCCTCATTACGGCTGAAATTACATGATGATCACTTTCAAAAGACGCATTGTCCTTTGAATGGGATGTAAAAGGTACAAATTTATATCAACTTAAAAAGCATTGAAATCTGGCAGAGAAAGGGCATCAGTTGAAATTCCTCATTTACCAGAGGAAGCTCAGCAGAATTCCGGCTGCCACCGCTGACCCGATGACTCCTGCCACATTGGGAGCCATGGCATGCATAAGCAGGTGGTTGGTGGGATCTTCCCTGAGCCCCATGTTCTGGACGACCCGGGCACTGTCGGGTACAGCCGAAACACCGGCTGCCCCGATCAGCGGGTTAAGTTTGTTGTCCTCTCCTGAGAACAGGTTCATCACTTTGGCAAATATGATTCCCCCTGCCGTGGCGATCATGAAAGAGAGGGCCCCCAGGCCGAAGATCAGGAGCGAGTCCGTGGTAAGGAACCGGTCCGCCTGTGTGGAGGCTCCCACGGTCAGTCCCAGTACGATGGTCACAATATCGATCAGGCTGGTGCGCGCCGTTTCCGCCAGGCGCTTGGTTACCCCGGATTCCTTTAACAGGTTCCCGAAAAATAGCATTCCGAGCAGGGGAAGGGAGTTGGGCGATATGAAAGTTGTGATCAGCAGGCCAATCAGGGGGAAAAGGATCTTTTCCAGTTTGGAAACGGCCCTGGGCGGTTTCATGCGGATCAGGCGTTCCCGTTTGGTGGTCAGCAGCCTCATGATGGGCGGCTGTATCACAGGCACAAGGGCCATGTACGAATAGGCTGCAATGGCGATCGGGCCGATCAGGTTCTTTGCCACAATGGGATCTCCTGCCGCCGAGGTACCGATGACATTGACGCCGTTGGCCAGCCTGGAGGAGAGAAAGATGGCTGTGGGACCGTCAGCCCCCCCGATAATCCCGATTGCTCCAGCTTCCTGGGGATAGAATCCCAGCGCAAGGGCCCCCAGAAAGGTGAGAAAGATCCCCACCTGTGCGGCAGCCCCCAGCAGGATGAGCCTGGGTTTGCTGATCAGGGAAGAGAAATCGGTCATTGCTCCGATCCCCAGGAAGATCAGGGGGGGGTATACCCCTTTCAGTACCCCGAAATAGAGGTAGTTAAGAACGCTCCCCTCCTGGTAAATCCCGATCTGCATGTTGACATCCCCCTGCTGAAAGAACGGAATGTTTCCGAAAATGATCCCGATTCCGATGGGGATCAGCAGCAGGGGTTCATAATCGTACCGGATGGCCAGGAATATGAAGAACAAACCCACCGCGATCATGATCAGGTGGCCCGGTGTGGCATTCCCGAAGCCGGAATACCGGAAGAATTTCCGGATACCGTTCCCGGCCAGTCCGAAAACGTCCTCCTGCCGGTCTGCTTCTTTCTCTTCCAGCTGCCCGGAGGGGACAGCGCGGTCCACCTGCACCGCGGAGGCAGGGGGGGCAGCTTCCACACCCGAAGCATGACGGGGAAAGGCCACCATCCTTGCCAGGACGATGATCAGAAAAACGATCAGCAGGGTGATGGCTCTTTTCATTTCAGATAATTTCCATGATCACATCTCCCTGAAGCACAATATCACCCTGCTGCACCTTCAGGGTTTCCACCACTCCGGCACGGTCGGCCAGTACCCTGTTCTCCATCTTCATGGCTTCCATGATCAGCAGGAGCTGCCCTTTCTTCACAATGTCTCCCCTGGCCACCATCAGTTGCTGAATTGTTCCCGGCAGGGGAGCGAGTACCGGATGGGAGGCTCCTCCTTCCCGTTTGCTGATATCCGGATTCACAGGCTGTTTGATGGCCGAACGGACCAGGGTAGGGGTTTTGGAGGGTTTCACTACCCTGTGAAGCTCCACATGATACGGGGTGCCATTCACTTCAAGGTGGGCCAGGTTCTCCTCAATGCCCAGTACATCCACCGAATAGTCGTTGCCGTTGATGGTAAATTTGAATTTTTTCATGATGGTCCTTCTAGCGCCTGTTAAACTGATTCCTGACCGCGTATATCTTGGAACTCCAGGGAGAGTAAGCTTTTGAGATGCGCTTGATGGTCAGCACACCGCTCTCCCTGTCATGGATCTCGTCCAGGTACAGGTGCAGTGCCATGGCAATGGCTGCCGTGGTCTCCCCTGAAATCGCTTCCTCTTTCAAATGCTTATGGGCGCTTCCACGGCGGTTCGACCTTTTTATTTTCCGGAACGCGATCAATTTCGGGACGATGCTGAAAAACCAGAAAAGCAGGATCAGTGCCGCAAACACGATCAGGTAGCCCGAAATGGCGACCACCAGGGAATCCAGTCCGATATGGCTCTTTTGCAGGACGATCAGGCTCTTTTGCAGGACGATCAGGCTCTTCATTACAGGGGCATATTGGCATGTTTCTTGGGCGGGTTTATTTCCTTTTTCGAGGCCAGCGTCTGCAGTGCCCGGATCACCCTGAACCGGGTGTTCCTGGGTTCAATCACATCGTCAATATACCCGTACCTGGCCGCTTCATACGGATTGGCCCATTTTTCCCGGTATTCCCGCTCTTTTTCCTCAATGAACCGGGCCGCCTCCTCGCGTTCTTCAATGCTCTTCAGGACTTTGCCTTCAAGGATCTCGATGGCTCCTTTTGGTCCCATCACCGCTATCTCAGCGGTGGGCCAGGCATAATTGATATCGCCCCTCAGCTGCTTGGAGCTCATCACATCGTGTGCCCCGCCGTAGGACTTGCGCAAGGTGACGGTAACCTTGGGCACAGTGGCCTCTCCGTAAGCAAACATCAGCTTGGCTCCGTGAAGTATGATGCCACCGTGTTCCTGGGCGCTGCCCGGAAGGAATCCGGGAACGTCCACCAGGGTTACGATCGGAATGTTGAAACAGTCACAGAACCGGACAAACCTGGCGGCCTTTCTGGAGGCATCGATATCGAGCACCCCTGCCATGTGAATGGGCTGGTTGGCGACGATCCCCACGGGTGTCCCGTTGAATTTTGCGAAACCGGTCACTATGTTCATGGCATACTGGCGGTGGATCTCAAAAAATTCCTGATCATCCACCAGGGCAAATATCACGTCCTTGATGTCGTATGGCTCGTTGGAATTGTCCGGGATGACCTGGTTAAGGGAATCCTCGAGCCTGTCGATCGGGTCGCTGCATTCGGCGACCGGAGGATCCTCCAGGTTGTTCTGGGGCATATAGGAGAGCAGTTTGCGGATCATCAGCAATCCCTCCTCCTCATCATCAGCCACCAGGTGGGCCACCCCTGAACGGGTGGCATGCATGTGTGCGCCTCCCAGGGCCTCGGTCGAAATGGTTTCCCCGGTGACCGTCTTCGTAACCCGCGGTCCGGTTACAAACATATAGGAGGTCTGGTCGCTCATGACGATAAAGTCGGTCAGTGCGGGGGAATAGACCGCCCCTCCCGCACAGGGCCCGAATATGGCGGAGATCTGCGGGATCACACCCGAGGCCAGGATATTGCGTTGAAATATCTCCGCATAACCGGCCAGGCTCCTGATCCCTTCCTGGATCCGGGCACCTCCACTGTCATTGATGCCGATCACCGGTGCGCCCACTTTCATCGCCTGGTCCATGATCTTGCAGATCTTCGCAGCATGGGTCTCAGAAAGCGAACCCCCGAACACCGTGAAGTCCTGGGCATACACATAAACAACCCTGCCGTCGATGGTACCGTGCCCGGTGACCACACCGTCGCCGAGGTAGTGCTGGTCTTCCAGCCCGAAATCGTGGGAACGGTGGGTGACGAACATATCATACTCCTCGAAGCTCCCTTCATCCAGTAGGATCCGGATGCGTTCACGGGCTGTGTGCTTGCCCTTGGCATACTGAACATTGATGCGTTCTTCACCCCCGCCCATCCTTGCTTTTTCGCGCAGCTGGATCAGCTTTTCAACTTTATCCTGACTATTCATTGGGGGGGATTCTCGTTCGTGTAAAGCTACCGAATCAGGCAGGATCCATCTATGATAAATATCAAGAATAGAGGAAAAAAACATGTATTGTTAAACACCTCAGGCACCTGAGTTCTTGTCAGGCACCTGAGTTCTTGTCAGGCACCTGAGTTCTTTTCATGCACCTGAGTTCTTGTCAGGGCTGGATTCTTTTTCTGAGCTGGCGTTTTCTTCAGAACCGGAAAGATTTTCAGGAGCGGAACTGCCTGCAGCACCGGATGACTTCCTGGCACCCGCTTTTTTCCTGGAACCGGATCTCTTCCTTTTAGCGGAAGCTTTTGCGTTGACGGATGCCTCGCCGGTACCGGGTTTCTTTTTTCTGGCAAATACACCCAGGATCTCTTTGAAAAGGCTCTCCAGAAAAGTATACCGGAGCAGCTGGATGTCTGTTTTCAGTTTCTCTTTGTCTGAATTCAGTTTTTCGCGGACCGTCTCCTTTTCTGCGGCGAGCCCTTTGAGGTTGCCCTTTTGATGAATGTCCACATCCATGACAAAGCTGATGAGCTTGACAAAAAGGCTGGTGAAGAGCGGATTCTTAGACCTGA
>CAZNSZ010000021.1:0-6182 GCA_964575865.1 uncultured Bacteroides sp.
TGTACTCATGGTAATAGGCGGCCCCGTAGAGGATGTTGTCCGGGGGAGGGGCCTGTCCCTGGAGCCATGAGGCAGATATCAGAAGGAGAACGGACAGGCGAAGGAAGGATTTCGGATTCATGGATCTGGATTTTAATGGTGTTGCAAATGAACTTGAATATACAATATCTGACGCTTTATCTGATCGCCCTGATTCAATTTTCATTCCGGTTCCATTCACTTATCTGAACCGCAGGGTGTACATCCGGGCACCCAGCTTCCGGGCAGCACCTGTGATCTCCGCCTGCGGGACATCCCCCACGGTCAGAAATCCTGCCTGGTAATTCTCCCCGTCGGGTCTTCCGGTCACTGCCTGATCCACGAGCTGGAACCAGTGCGTACCCACCAGGTAAGGATTCTGCAATGCATCGGTGACATAATGGGCATACAGCTCAGCACGCTCTTCCGGGTCGGCAGCATACCTCAGTCCGGGCTGCAGCAACCCCGTTTCCAGGGAGCCGAAATGAAACTCCCCGATGATGAGGGGATAGTCCCCCCCGTCGGGCGGGACCAGCTCCGCACAGCTGTACCGGTAGCGGTTGAAACTCACCACATCGCAGTATTCGGAGGCGATCCGGATGATGTCATTCAGGGAGGTATCCTCGGGATAGAGATGAAAATCCATCCTGCACCCCAGGTAGAGCATCCCCGGATCCACAGCCTTTACGGCCTCCCTGCAGCTCTGATAATACCGGCTTGTGAATTCCTTCATGAATTCCCTCATATCCTCCGCTGCCCGGGGAATGGGCTGTTCATTTTCAAGCAATTGCTGCCAGTCTCTGAAGGAGGTGCCCCAGGATGCATTCAGTTGTTCAATGGACCCGTACCGGTCGCTCATCCTTTCCGCCAGGACCCTTTTCGCCGGTTGCCCGGCCGGAGCGGTCAGGATCTGTTCGGGGATCTTCGGGGCCCACTTCACCCCCCATTTCAGTTCATTGTCCACGAATACACCCAGGCACCACGGGTCGCCCGCTTCCTCAACCCTGGACCTCAGTGTCTGTTCCAGTGATTCCTTGAAACCGGGGGCAAAGGGATCTGAGATGATGCCGGTTTTCATGGTATAGGCAGTAAGCACATAGGGAGTCTGTCGCTGCAGGTAGATCTCCGGATCGGACCAGTTACCAATGGTATTGAGGCCCCAGCTGTGGAGCCTTTCATGAATCCGGTCGCGGGCAATCTGCTTCCAGGGATCTCCGTACTTCCTGTACATATTGAGGGTATGAAAACTCAGGTAGCGAATCGGTTCCCCCTGATCCTCCGCTACCTGATAAAGGGAAGCCTCGGGGGTTCCCTCCTCCGGGAGGTATTGAAAATAGTGCTCCCGGTCTGTGATGCGGGTGCGGGTCTGTGTGCCGAACTCCACGCAGTCGATTCCATGGGACCAGAATAAGTGTCCCAGGGGATCCACGAACCACCAGCTTCCATTCACCTTCTCCACGCGGAACCTGCCGGAGGCTTCCAGCTGAGGACCCGTGGCCCATCCCCCGTAAATGTTCCGGTCCTCTTTCGGGGCAGCTTCTGATAAGGACCGGCGTTCCCGGTCATCGTGCATCGCCAGTTCTTCCTCCGAATGGATCTTCAGCGGCCAGTCATCAAACATGTACTGGCCGAAGGAATCCACAAACGGGTAGAAAGCGGTTCTCAGGTCCTTTTCCGGCATCAACCGGTAGGGTTCCTCCAGCCAGATGCGGCCGATCCTGACCTTGCCTCCGCGCTCTGATGCGGGAAACAGCAACTTGATGGTTGCGATGGAGTCGCTGGTGGAGTCCATCCACCCCCTCAGGGTACCGTCAGGCTTTCCGTGCATGACCGGGAATACGCTATCGATATAAGCAGGATGTTCGGTTCGGTAAATGACCGCTTTCAGTGATCTGACCGCTCCCGGAGGAACAACGGTGCCCCCCAGGGTAAGGTCATAGGTGCCGAATCCCAGCTCGACCAGCTGGGAGCGGGATCCATGGTTTTCGATCTCGCACCGGACGAACCGGTAACCAGAGGCATCCCACCAGCCCTGCTGCGGTCGGATATGGATCTCAGATGCGAACCGGGCATCGCTGAACACAACCTCCACACCTTCAGGGAAAACCGAGATCTGATCCTCATTCGGGGACCAGACCTGACCAGGTGCCGCCTCAGCCGGATCAAACAGCATGTATTTGTCTGATCCGGGGTGGCAGGAAATGCAGCCCAGCAGGATCCATGCCATGAGCAGCATCTTCATTGGCTGGCTGCTTTCAGATCAAACACAAAGATGCCCCTTCCCACCCCGGCCCAGTCACCCACACGTGCCACCTGGAAGGCCATGTACCTGCCGTCGTCGCTGACCACCGGGTTGGAGGATTTGTATCCGGGTTGATCGGAAAAAAACGTGAGCCTTTCCGAACTCCCCGAGCCGTCCAGTTTCAGCTTGTAAATGTCGATCTGATGGGTCCCTCCGTCATTGTGACGGTCACACTCCACCAGAATGTGCTCTCCATCGGGGAAGATACCCTCCGGTTCATCGTATTCGTCAGGCCGCAGGGAATAATTCCGGATCTCGCCGGTCTCCAGGTCCACCCCCATCACCTCGCATACCCGGTATTCATCTGCATATGCACTGAATATCAGCTCCTTCTCATCGGGCGGCCTGAAGTTCTGGGTCTCGATGTCCAGGACCCCCGGGAGGTGTTCCTTGGTGAGGACCGCTCTTTTGTTGGTGAGCACCGGGATCCCGTCCCGGTAGGTGATCTCCGCCATATAATCCACCGCTTCGGGCTGGTCCCCGCGCCAAGACCAGGCAATTTTAAGGTGTTGCCGCGACACAGCCGGCCCTTCATAGCAAAGCTCCCCCAGCGGATGGGGCGGCTGATCTCCTGATTTGTCCAGGACCCACAGCTCCGCATCCCTTTTCCGGCTGGGTACCGGGTCCTCCGCATCAAATTTCCGTGCTCCCGACAGCAGGATGTCCCCGTTGCTCAGGTAGAGCGCACGCACATACCCTTCGTGGTAATAATGATGGGTCAGCGGCCGGACCTCCAGGGTCTCCAGGGTCACCTCATACACATCCCCGAAGGTCTTTTCGATGAACAGGATCCGCTTCCCGTCATGGGACCAGTCGGCACGCTGGCCGAAGGTGGTCACCTGCCGGATGTGATCCGGCAGTTCGAAGGGAAACGTGCTGGTGATTTCCGGTTGCACGCGACCTGCCTGGTTTCCGGTGCAGGAAAGCAGGCCAGTGACGCCTGTGATGCATAACAGCAACCCGAATTTAAATGTCATTTTAATAATCATGGGTATCATTATTTTCAGTTTGTTCTATTCTGTGACCACCCTGACAGTCAGTTTACCCATGCTGTCAAACCCCGTATCCAGCGAATATCCCTCTTCGCCCAGGTGCTGCCAGTAGTCTGTGGGTTCCTTCATGGCTGTAAAAAAGAGGGTGAAAGTCCCGTCCCCCTCTTCGATCAGGCCAAGGGGGGTGCGGAATTCCGCCCACCATGGTTCCACCCTGTCGGTGACCTCCACGAATTTCATGTCGGACCAGTCCACCCCGTTCCTGGAAAGTGAATACCCGAATCCTGAACCGTGTGCATCCATGACGGCGATCAGGGTGCCGTCTATCAACTCAGTAACAATAGGGTTCTCAGAGAAATTGGTCCCGAAATCCACAGGGCTGCGCCGGCTGAGCCTGATCCAGGGCCCGGTCAGTGAGGGAGCCAGTGCCAGACCATTGCCCCAGAATTCCATGGGAAGCTTTTCCGTTTTTGCGGAGCCGGTGAAGGCGAGCCATTTGTTCCCGACCCTGAATGGAAAGAAAGAATCCGATCCCTGCAATCCCTCCCACTCATCAGCCAGCGGACCCGGTTCCTGTATGATCCCCATATCGGCATACGGGCCTCCCAGTCCATGGATTCCCTGTACTTCCGATTTTGCCTGCCAGATCCGGCCATCGAAATTATTCAGGAATTGCTCCTTTGTATTGGGCATGCACCGGTATGCCACATAGGTCATGTACCAGGTGGAATCCTCAGGATTGAACACCGGCATCGGAGACCAGAGGGCCGCCCGTGGATCCTTCCCGGTATAATCCCCGCTGGATTCATACAGGGTGGATACTCGCTCCCACTCAAGGCCATCAGCGCTTCTCCAGTGGCCGATCCTCATCTTCACCCATTTGGGGTCACCTGTCTGCTCGGAGGTGAACAGGTGATAGGTGCCATCGGTCCTGATGACCCTGCCACCCTCCAATCCGTGTTTGATATCCAGTGTACCCGGATCTCCCTTTCCGATGACCGGACCGCTTTGCCAGTCCACGATCTCCAGGGTAAGCTCCGGAAACCGCTCTTCCACAGGATCCCTCGACGGAGCCCTGTTCAAAACGGCAGGAAGCTCCATGTAGATTGCTCCGTTGGGGGTGGCTGCACCGGTACTGTCAAACAAAGCTGCACCCAGGTAAGTCTCATGGGTGGTGCGGTTGGAATACCAGGCAAACCTCTCCAGCCTTTCAAATGATTCAAGCACCGGAAAGACTTCCTCCAGGAAGGCTGTATTTGCTGCCATATCCTGATCGTAGCAGGACCATTCGGTCAGCCACATGGGCATTCCGAAGGCATCATAGTAGTCCAGGAATGCCTCCAGGTCTGCTGTCCCGGAACAATTTCCGTACCAGTGAAGTGCAAGAAAATCAATGCGGTAATCCCTGAGCTTCGCACCTTTCATAAATTCGATGGTCCAGTCAAGCCCGCTCCTCCCGGTGGTGGCAGGGCTCCCCAGCCTCAGTCCGGTTTGTTCCAGCATGGGCCAGTATTCCAGCGCCTCCTCCACGGTCATTTCCGCCTGGCCCTTCCAGTTGGGTTCGTTGAACCCGAGCAGTGCAGGGTACCCGGAGCCGATCAGCGGGGAATAGAATTCATCCAGGTTCTCCCCCACCAGGTATTTCTCGCTCCAGATCATCGGGATAAATTCCACCGGTCCGGTTTCCGGGCAGTTGGGCCTCGGAGTCCAGTTATAATACCATGAGACATTCAGTTTGCCGATGTCTGAGCACTCCTCCCCTGCCGGTTCAAGCTGACGATAGGCAATTCCTTTCAGCAGGGTTCCCGGGTCGCCCTGGGCCATGCACACGGTGCATTGCATCAACAGGGTGATCGCCAATGAGCAAATGATGCGGCTTATTGATTTCATTAGGCCAACTAATTGATTTTGTACTCGATGAGTGTAATGCTGGTTCCGCTGACCGGTAAGCGCAGGGGATCCTTCCAGGCTCCGCACTCCCGCCACACCGGATCCACATCGTCCGGCCCATTTCCGGTCAGCTCCCGGGCCATCACAACCTCAGGGGTGCCGCTCACACTGATCTTCACCTCCACAGGACGGTCCCCGGGATCCGTGTTGATGATATACAGGTACAGGCTCCGGTCACCAGGTGTATAACTGGCAAAGGTCCGGATATGCACACTTCCTGTGGTTTTGACCATCTTCTCCCCCAGGTGGTTGCCCCAGATCATCAACGACATGCCCATGGCACTGAAGTTCCCGTTCCTGTCCAGGGCATCGTAGGCGCTGTACCGCACCGAATCGTTGTTGATCCACCGGGTGTTCCAGAAACAGGAGAACAGGAGCTCCGGGACCTTCAGCTGCTCCCCGGTCATTTCGAAATTGGCCATGGCCATTCCCATGTTGCTGACTTTGGGCCACATGTTCCCCCAGTCAAAGGGTCCGTACTCCGCATTGATCAGCTTCCACCTTGCCTGCTGTTCCGGGGTGGCATACTGCGCAATGGCAGTCTGTGCCCGACGGACCGGGTGCATCAGGTCCTGGAGGGTATCCCGGTATGTGGCATAACCCGCCTGGTATTCATATACCGGATAGTTGCTGAAGCAGAGGTGGTCGATGTGGTCCCCGGCGATGGTGATGACCTTCTCCCAGAACTCCACCGAATTGCCGTTGGCGGTTATGAGGATGGAAGGGTCCACCGCCTTCATGGCCCGGGAGAAATCCACCACGTCCCGTGCATAGATCTCAGCGGTGGAATTCCGGTTCTCTTTGTGCCAGCTTTCGTTCCCGATCATCCAGTACTTCACCCCGTATCCCTTTTTGATATTGGCGTACCGGACCCATTCCTCCGCATGGCGGATCAGCTCCTCCCGGGTGGCCCAGGTGCA
>CAZNSZ010000021.1:6282-18140 GCA_964575865.1 uncultured Bacteroides sp.
ACGCCCATGGCTTTCAGGGCATCCGAGGTGCTCCGGGCAGGTTTAAGGTAACAGTCATCGTCCATAAAGTAATCGAGGTTGATCCCGATGGGATGATGGGATACATCTGATAGCACCGAATCGGGAAAAACACCGATGGTGGTCACCGTCTGCACCCTGGTGCACCCAAAGATCATCCAGGTAAGGAGCACAAGGACCGAAGCGAGACAGAGGGTGTTTTTTCTCATAGCACTGCCCGGGTTAAAAGGTTATGGAGTAAGGGGTTGGATGAAAAGGGAATATCGGTAGTCGTCCGGATAGGTCCGGAAGGGATGCCGCACAGTGATCGGGGTTCCCCCCACACCGCTGACCCGGTGATCCACATGGAGGGTCAGGTGCTGCGCCCTGCGCAACTGGTAAGGATACCACGATCCCTCCAGGTTCTCATAAGGATCCACACTGTAATTCATGGTCTCCGGGCTGCTGATCCTGAACCCGGATCCGTTGTCATGCCTGACCTCCAGCCATCGAACGTCCGTGTGGTTGCCAAAGCCCTGTGTTATCACATAGGGCATCCGGATGGAATCCGCCTGCTGGGAATAGATGGCTGTTTTCGCGCCTGTTTTCCGGTCGGGATAGGTTTCAAACGGTCCTTTCCCGTACCACCGGAACTCCTCCACTCCGGGATTCAGTCTCATTTCCAATCCGATCTTCTGAATCCAGGGGATGTCCTCGCTGGCCCTTCGGGCGGGCAGCTCCAGCTGACAGGTCACCTGGTGGTCCAGGAGGAGGGTGCCCCGGTCATCGATGCGGTAGGTCAGGATCTGATTGAACTGAAGGGACCTTTCTTTGAATGCGTATGAATGAACCACCGCACGGATGTGCACCTCCCTCTCGCTGATTTTTTCAACATCCAGCTCCAACAGCTCATGAACCAGAGAATCCAGTCCCCAGGCATACCAGGTCGCGTATTCTGCCCGGGTCCATACCGAGATCTCATTGACTATGGGGGGCCGCGAAACGCTCAGCTGCGGCCCCCTGGAGAGATAATCTGTGGATCCGAAGCGGATCTGTTCCAGTGAACCGGTGGTCAGATCAAATGCATAGCTGAAATTCTCACCCCTGACCACAGCCTGTTCCGGGCTTCTCTCCAGCGCGAGGGGGGCATTTCCCGCTGCTGAATCCCGGGGCAGTTTTACGGGAACATCGACCAGTCTGAACTCGTCAAAACCGATCTCATGACCGGCTTCCGCCCACCGCTGTGCTTCTCTGGTTCGGTATTCCACCCTGAGGAGGTATTCCCCGGGCTCTTCCAGGGTGGAGAGGTCCAGGGGGAGGACCCATTCGGCCTTTTCCAGCGGAGGAAGTCCCAGGTCGACTACCCCTTCCCTGAACGTTTCCCCGTCCCGGATGAGGATCCATTGAATGTCAATTTCGTCCAGGCCGGTAAAGTGGTACCTGTTATGGATCCTGAATCTTCCGGAAGAGGGATCAATGGGTTCTGTTTTTACAGGACAATGGCTGTGTTTCACCTGCCACGATTCCGGTTGAAAGGTACGGTTCGCAAAGATCACCCCATCCATGGTAGCAGAGGTGTAAGGGGTGGCTCCATAGCACAGGAACGTGCCCTGCTTTTCGGTCTCTTCAAAAGGGAGCCAGAGCACCAGATGCTCTGCCATAGAAGGTTCTTCACGGGAATAGGAGAGCTGATCCGGACTGAGTGCCCTGTCATGGATCATCACCTCGTCGAAACACGCATTGGAAATATATCCGGGGGTGTTTTCGTGGTTCCCTTCATGGTTCTTTCCAACCATCACCTCATAATAAGATCGTTCGATCCATCCTGTGGCAGGTCCGCTGGCTACCGGTTTGCCATCAAGGTAGAGGTTCATCTCACGGCTGTCATAAACCGCTGCCACATGGTGCCAGTTGTGGTTCCAGTTGACCGGAAGGGCAGCCGTGATCCTGAAGTCCCGGTCCGCTCGAAGGGAAAAGGCGATGGAGTCCTTATGGAACTGCCCCAGCGCAAAGGATTGCAATCCCTTGCTGATCATTTCGTTGGACCCATTGAATCCCCGGGGATACACCCATGTCTGAAGGGTCAGCTCACGGCCGGTCAGGTTGAGCGCGGGATGGGGTGTGATTTCCACAAAATCATCCAGTCCGCTCAGTTGAAGCGCCTGTCCACGGATCCCCTCCACCGGCTCGGGTCGTCCCATGAGTACAGCCTCGTGCCGGTAGCGGGACCGGTCGGACGTGGTTACCCGGTCCGTCAGGAGACTCTGGTTGACCCAGTCCCAGATGAAGCCCCCTTGCAGGCTTTTGTATTGGTAAAACCTGTCCCAGTACTGGTCAAAATGGCCCATGGAATTGCCCACGGCATGGGCATATTCACCGAGGATCACCGGCCGGGTGGTGGTGTCGCCGATGGCATCGAGCATGCCCGGGTTTGGATAGCGGGTTCCGCAGATGTCTGCAAAGGGGGCATCTCCGTTGGGATAATTGGTCTGGTGGTAGATGAAACGTGTGGGATCGGCAGAACGGACATACCCTGCCATCATATAGTGGACCGGTGCAAGACCGCATTCGTTGCCCATGCTCCACATGATCACCGATGGGTGGTTTTTATCCCGCTCCACGTACCGGATGGTCCGGTCCATGAAAGCCTCCTCCCATCCCGGCTGTTCGGCCAGCCATGTTTCCCCGTAATGGCATTCGGCATTGACTTCGTCGCAGATATAAAATCCCCATTCGTCGGCCAGGTCGTAAAAAAGGGGATCGTTGGGATAATGGCAGGTACGGATCGCATTGATATTCAATTCCTTCATCAGGGCAAAGTCCCGCTCGATCACCTCCCTGGTCATGGTCCTGCCCCGTACCGGATCATGTTCATGGCGGTTGACTCCTTTGAGCCTCACGGGAACCCCGTTGACCAGAAGCTGTGCCTCCCGGATCTCCAGCTGCCGGAATCCGACTCTTTCTTCCACCACCTCCAGCACCCTGCCATCCTGGTCCTCAAGCTTGAGCAGGAGGGTATATAGATACGGTTTCTCGGCGGACCACAGGTTGGGCTGCCTTACCTTACCTGAAAGGAAAACACGGCTTTCTTCGCCCGGGCTGATGGACGGCATTGTTCCGCGGATTACCGTTATCTCCTTCCCATCCCGGTCCAGCAACCGGGCCGTCACACCGGCCCCATCTGCCCGCTCCGGGCGTTCATTCTTCAGGATGCATTCCACCTCCAGGAGCGCCTCCGCATAGGGTTCTTTCATGGGGGTCCTCACTGTGATGTCCCGGATATGGAGCCTGGGGACGGCATAGAGATAGACCCTGCGGTAGATGCCGGCAAACCTCCACATATCCTGGTCCTCCAGGTAGCTGCCATCTGTCCAGCGCACCACCTGGACGGCGATCCTGTTGGTACCGGGAACCAGCATGGATGTGATGTCAAACTCCGCCGGGGTCATGCTCCCCTTGTCAAATCCAACATATTTCCCGTTGATCCAGACCCAGAATCCTGCCTTCACTCCGTCGAAATGAAGCACCACCTTTCGCCCTTCCCAGGAATCCGGCAGTTCAAATTCCCGAATGTAACATCCTGTCGGATTGAAAGTTATTGGCACACGTGGAGGATCGTAGGGAGCAAATTCCATGGGCACATTCCGGTAGATGTTGTACCCGTATCCCTGCATCTGCCAGGTACCAGGCACCTTTATCTCATTCCAGTCCGAGGCATCGAAATCCGGGTTGTGAAAATTCCGGGGGGATTTCAGCGGACTGCTGGTCCAGTGGAATTTCCAGCTGCCATTTAACGTTTGATAGAAAGGTGACCGTTCCCATTTCGATCCGGCTGCCTGTTCCACCGTTTCATATGGGATCAATGGAACATGCGGAGGGAGCTGGTGCTCCTCCACCCTGGAGGGATTCTCGATATAGGTCAGGAGCTGCTCGTATTCCGTCATCTGTGCGTTGATCGTACACGAACTCCAGAGAATCAGTGTGAAAAAGACTGCTTTTTTCATAGGCGAAGCTCATTGTTCAAAGGTCCTCCCCCTGTTCAGAGGAATATATCAAAGGGAAGAATAATCATCCCCTATTCTTTCCGTATCCGCACCAGCCTGACGGCATCAGCCGCCACAGGTCCGGGCGATCGGTCCGCAACAATGGTAACAACTTCTCTTTTTCCGTTTTGTAATTCATAAGTTCCCAGGTCCCTCCACTGACCGCTGTTTACAGTCTGATTGATTTCCCGCACATCGGTACCGCTAAGGTGATGGATCTCTACCCTGACCTGATCCGAATAGGATTCGCTGCCGGGATGCCACAGACTGATCCGGTACCTGCCGTCTTCCCGGATCCAGGGGACAAAACCAAAAGATCCTTTCTGTGTCTCATTCAATGCATAATTCATCCGGAACCTCCCGTTATGGAGGGTCTCAACGGCCTGCCAGTCTCCCGATTTCCTGGTGAAGCGCCTCATGTTGTTATCAATGATCACCTCTTCCCCGGATTCTAATGCACCGTAAGGGTGGCCTGCCAGGGTCAGTACCTGGCCCTGCGCCTCAAGCGCTGACTGAAGTTCACCGATATCGATGGCATGCACGGGCCTGTCCGCGCTGACGGCCATGGCGGCAGCCACTCCTGCAGCGTGACCCATGATCATGTATTGCGGCTCCATCCGGATGGAGGCATTGGCAATGAAGCTGGCCGACATGCATACAGAGACAAGCAGGTTGCGGCACTCGTGATATTTCGGGAGCAGTGATCGGTAAGGGATCTGATAGGGCACTACCGGAATGGAGATGTATCCCTCATTATAGACTTCGTGATGCAATTCGGGAAATCTGCTTACAGGAATGGATATGCGCTGGACGTGCCTCACGTCGATGTTGTAGGAACCCATCCCGATGGCATCGTATTTCAAGGTATCCCGCTCAAGGTCATGCTGGGTCATGAAGTACTCTCCCTTCATCCTCCTTGCCACCCGGATATATAATTGATGGGGCCAGTTCCCGTTCCTGGTGAATTCATCCCGGCACAACCCCATGCGGGAAGTCTCCGCCCGGATACGGGCCGGAACTGACGAGTCGCTGGCAAGAAAATAGAGCAATCCCTGGGTATACGTCTTCATTTCCTGCCAGATCTCATCCCTGCGCAGATAGTCTGCGTCGGGATATTCCCAGTTGAGCCCGTTGACCACGTTGGTGGAAATGGGGCCGCTGGAATTCATATCCGCCTTTCCACCGGGGAGTGTGGGCCAGAAATGAACCATGTTCCCGGCATCCGGATGCACCTCGTAGTATCGTTTCACCAGCTCAAATTGAGAAGGGTCATATCCCTCCGGCCGTTGAAAGGGAACCCTGTTCTGCTCGCGGTCGGTCACGATCAAACGAAAGCCGTACCCCTGGACCGCCCGGTCAGCCTCCCCTTCCCCCACCAGCGGTGCATTGTGGATCAGGGGCAGTAACTTCCCCTGTGAATCATACGGGGAAACCCGCGGAAGCATCTGGTGGCCGTCCTGCAGAATGGCTCTTCTCCCGGCCCATGACTCGCCATATTCCTGTGTCCCTTCCCTTCCAACGGTATAGGTGATCCCCGCCTTCGCCATCAGGTCACCTTCGTAGCTCGCATCCACAAACACCTTGCTCCGAATGGTGTCCCCACGGGAAAGGAGGATCCATTCAATGGCCCCGTCCTGCTTGTTAACCTCCGTCACACGGTTATCAAATAGGACATTCACTCCGGCTTTCATGAGCCAATCACGGAAAATCGTTTCACCTGCTCCGGGTTCAGGTCCCCGCCAGTAATAGATCGGCTTCCGGTAATGATCCGCCACCCTCTGATAAAATTCCCTGGCCAGTCCCCCGATCACCGTCAGATCCCCGTAATCATTATGAGACAATCCTCCTGTCACCATTCCGCCCACATTACTCCCGGGTTCTATCAGCAGCACTTCGACACCCGACCCCGCAGCAGCAATGGCAGCCATGGTCCCGCTGGCAGTAGCACCATACACCACCACTGCCGGCTGCGCTTGTGCATCATGGGTGCGTGCCGTCAGCAACAGGATCAGCCCCCAGCAGATATGCAGGAGTGATTTCATCATTCCATCCCTGTTATGTGTAAAAGTGCTTCTTTAAGCGTTGATTTCTCCCGGCCGAATACCGGATCGGGAGCGAGGTTGGTCCACTCGTTCGGATCGGTACGGTGGTCGTACAATTCTTCAGATCCGTCGTTGGCCAGGGTGTACCGCCAGTGGAGGGATCGGACCGAGAAATGCTGATCGGCGGCCTTCATCGGGATGTTCTTTCCCTCTCTCATACGGTCCGAGAGAATGGCAGAGAGCGCCACCGGCGGCCCCGGCCAATGATCCCTGCCTGGATCCCTGATCAGTGACCGCAGGCTGTGTCCCTCCAGGGGATTCCCTTCCTCACCCTTCATGTTGCTGCCCTCCAGGTGACACATGTCCACCAGCGTGGGATAGATGTCAATGAGCGAAACCGGATGGCTGCAACTTTCACCCGCCGGAGATAACCCGGGCGCCTTGATAATGAAGGGGATCCTGGTACTCTCCTCCCAAAGGGTATGTTTGAACAGCAGGTCCTTCTCCCCCAGGTGGTATCCATGGTCGCTCGTAAAAATGACCACGGTATTTTCCTTGAAACGGCTGTGTTCCAGCGCATCCAGCACCAATCCCAGCTGTTCGTCCACGAAAGCCACACAGGCGAGGTAGGCCTGAAGATACGGTTTCAATCCTGCGTCCCTGGAACCATAGGTCTCCATCAGCCTCTGGTAATTGTACTTGGGATAAGCATTCCCGTGCACAAGGCCATCTGCACAATCTTCGAGGTCATTTGCCAGGTAGGGCGGAAGGATCAGCTGGTCCAGGGGAAACAGGTCAAAGAAGCGGTCCGGTGCATAGAGCGGGGTATGGGGCCTGTTGAATCCCAGCGCCATGAAAAAGGGCTGTTGCGGATCCTCTTCCATTTTTCTGAGCCGGTCGATGACCCAAAGGACGCTCTTTTCGTCCGGCATCAGGTCCCGGTCCGCTTCACCAGAATAGTGAAACGGCCCGTACCCATCCCACCATCCCGTGTACCCCGGCAGGTCTCCTTCGGGGGTCACTGCCGGAATGCGTGAAAGGGGTCCGAAGGAACTGTAAGGATTGTTGCCAAAAGGGGGAGGGACCGCAGGGTGGGCCACCAGCCCGTCCCATGGGGCATTGGGCCGCTCGGCGACCCCGTTAAAGGGCCAGGGTCCGTGGTTACTCTCATGTCCGAATGCATCCCACAATTCCGGCTTTTCATGGTGAAGCAGTTTTCCGGACCCCAGCACCAGGTAACCGTTCTCCCGGAAAAGCTCCATCATGGTCTTGCATTGCTGAAGCGTCGAATTGCGGTCCCACCGCTCAAATGAATACAATCCGGAAGTATGCGGGTAAATCCCTGTAAACAGGCTGGCCCTGCAAGGCGCACAGACCGGATCGTTGCTGTGGGCGTTCATAAAACTGACTCCTTCACCGGCGAGCCTGGCGATGTGGGGCGTCAAAGCCTGTGGATGCCCGTCCCACCCCTCCACGAAATCGTTCAGATCATCACAAATGATCAGCAGGACATTGGGTCGGCCGGATGCATCTCCCCCTTCCCTGCTGCATGATGTGCAGAAAACAAGAAGGATCAGGCATACGGGTATCCAACCCTGTGATGTTATCCTTAGCATGGTCCTCATATCGAGTCCAGGGCCGGGATCACAGGGAGGACCTCCACCCCTTCGGTCTCTTTCCATTTGCCCAGCAATTCATCCAGGAGCCCTGAACTCAGGGGCCCCCACCCCTCCTCGTCCAGTCCGTGGGTATTGTAGATAAACCAGCCCGGAGGCCCCTCCAGGAATGCGTCCACCGACTCGGTGAGGTGTTTGTCGATGTTGCCCGGGCCGTACCCGCCGCATCCCAGCCGCACCATTCCTTTAAAAGGCAACGGGTTAAACAGTCCCCCGTGGGTCCTGATGGCGCGGAACCGGGTGACCAGCCATGCTTCCACCTCCGGGGTGGATGCGTTGTGCGGCAGGTTGAACACCGACTCCTCCGCCACAAATCCCTCCAGCAGTTCATTGAACACATCGATGCACTTCTCGGTCCAGTATTTTGCCTCCTCAAGTGGCACCTGCGCCAGGTTGGTGTGTTTATAACTGTGGGGCATGATCTCATGGCCCCTGCGCTTCAGATCGTTCCACATGTCGAAATCACCCACCGGCCAGGCATGGTACTCATTGGGCAGCTGGAACTGGTCCATGTGCGCCGAGGCGATTACGTTCAGGCATGCCGGGAGCCCGTGTTTCTCAAAGATCTCCGCAGTCCTGATGCTGGATTTCTCAAAGCCGTCATCAAAACTGAGGGTGATGATGTGCCTTCCCGCGGACCGGGGGAAAGCTTCGCTGCCGGCAAACAGTCCCAGGGTTCCGGCTCCCATGAGCTTCAGTGCATTCCTTCTGTCCATCGTGGTCGTGTTTTTAAGGTTTCATCTGGTCCAGGAACCTGGCAGCCCAGACATGGTTGATATTCAGATCAACCGCCTCTGAGAACATTTCAGCCGCTTTCTTATTCATCCCTTTGCCCATGTACCCCAACCCCATGAGGTAATAGGCGTCGGACTGCTTGTCCGCAGGGGTTTCCCGCTCACCGAATTTGGCAAAGAAATCGGGATCGGTGGAGTGGAGGCGCCGCTCTCCCAGGGCGATGAGCCCGTCGAAGATCTCCCGGGCTTCCTCCTTTTTCCCGGTTTTCTCCAGTCCGCAGGCACGGAAGTAGTAGTTGGCGTCCAGCTGGAGGTTCTGCCGCTCCTCCACACATGCGGAGAACGCATTGGCGGCCTGGTCCTTCTGCCCCATGGCCTCGTAGACCAGCCCGGTAAAATAGTGCACTTCCGAGGACCGGCCTCCCCGGTAAGGTTTGGCTACCATCATGTTGGAAGGAAATTCACCCGCCTGTTGCATGTGCGCCAGCGCCTCGGTATAATCTCCCGCCTTCATCCGGTCCCAGCCCAGGATCAGGTGGGCATCCACGTAGGAATTATACGCCTTGCTCACCCCCTCCCACTGCTTGAAATAATTGGCATTCATCACCTCCAGGGCCTCCTCATACCGTTGCAGCTGAACCAGCAGCATCACCTCCCTGGACAGGGCATCCGACACATGGTTGCCGGCGATGGCATCATGGTGTTCCCGGAGCAGCTGCAACCTGACAGCCGGATCTTCCCTCCCTGCGGCCCATATCAGGTCCAGTTCGTAAAGCAGCCGCTGGTCAGCGGGCCGGAGTGCAATGGAACGCAGGTAGTGCTCCACGGCCTTCGGGATATCGTCGTTCACCTTATAGAGGGCCATCCCCAGGTTCCTGTGCGCCAGCCAGTAGGAGTCGTCCAGGGCGACGGACCTTTCCCAGGCATGAAGCGCACGTTCAGGCTGCATATCGAACAGCAGGTTTCCCAGGAGGAATGGGGCCATGGGATCCTCCGGAACAACCTCTGAGGCTGCCTCGAGCACGGCGATCGATTCCAGTCTGAAGGGAAAACAGTAATCCGGTGACATGGTGGCCGCCTTGCGGAACGATCCCGCAGCCGCCTCACGGTTCCCGGATTCAAGGTGAAAATAACCCAGGAGATAATGGATCATCGGGGAGACCTGTGGCTCTTCCCTTCCCTGCAGCCATACCTCGTCCAGGACCATGACCGCCTCCGGATACAGGCCTGCACCCGCATAATCGAGGGCCAGTTCGAGGACAACCTGCTCATTGTCCCCCAGCCTTCCCCTCAAAACCCCCAGGGCCTGTCCGGCCACGGCAGGTCCGCCATTCTCCTTCAGCACGAAATAGGTTTCACACAGCGGCCAGATATCCAGGCGGTCCATGTTCCTGACCCTGTCGGCCACATCCCGCGCACGGTCCGGTTCCCCCATTCTCCTGAAAATGGCCGCCTGCAGGTTCAATGCCTTGGTGTGCGCATTGTTGGTGGAAAGGGAGCGCCGGAGGTGCTCCATGGCTTCTCCGTAATCCCCCTTGCGACAAGAGAGTTCAGCCAGCTGGTAATAGGCAGCCGTGTGGAATGCCTGGTTCCATGTGGCATCATACAGGTTTTTATAGGCTTCCCCGTACCTGCCCAGGTATTTCTGGCACAATCCCAGGTAGTAGGAGGCCTCTCCGTCCCTGGATCTGGTGTGGTTGCCTGTGATCCGGTCCACCGCCGCCTGCAGGTGCTTTTCCGCGCTTTCAAACTGCCCGTTCCGCAACTCCCTTAACCCGACTGCGGTATTCACCCTGTAATCCATGGGGTCCCTGCGAAGTGCTTCCCGGTAATAGGGATCGGGATCATAGGAGGGATTGTAAAACTGTTCCAGCCTGAGTCCGGTCAGGTAGAGCTCCTCCACCGAGCCGATCTGTTCCGGCGGTCCCGGCGGGACCACCACCTCCGGCATTTCCTGTGGCTCCGGTACCACAGGGGAATAACGGATCAGTTCCTCTCCCGCATCCGAAAAGAGGATCAGGACCAGGTCGGTTTCACCGAAATCCCCGGGCAGTTCAGTTTCCCTGATGAACGGATTCGCCGGATCGATGCGGGCCACTTCGGAGAAAAGGGTCCGTTCCCCGGCCATCAGCACCACCTTTGCGTTCTCCCTTAATGAGGTGGTATTCACGCCCATCCTGATGGTGCGGTCCTCCGCCACCTCCAGGTTCAGTGCCGCATCCAGGTTGGCATTCTTGACGGCACCGATCCCCCTGAGGGGATAGAAATATTGTTTCAGGTACTTGGTTTCATAGGGCTGCATCCAGCTGTAATCGGGCTGGTTGTCCGAATATCCCCCGATCATCAGTTCCAGTTCAGGCCCGTCGGTTTCTGTCAGCGCCTCGTCCCAGAGCTGTCCCCTGGGACCGGTGCTCCAGGTCCAGAATTTCTTTCCCGGGGCAATGTGGTGGTTCGAGTAAAGCAGGATCCCTGCCTCCTTTCCGTGGTCATATCCCCCGACGAAATCATCGGTTTCGTTCCAGCAGAAGATGCTGGTCCATTCCGGATGGTTCTTCCACCAGGAGATATCGATCCCCCCGGTGTAATCCACCCGGTTATAGATCTCATCGGCGATGGGCCAGTTGACGAACTGGTTCTTTCCGTGATAGGTCCCGAACTGCGTGGAAGGGGGAAAGATCACCTGGTACTCTTCTGAAGTGTGAACCCCGGTGTTGGCAAAATAGAGGAAGGAGTGGATGAACGGGGTGCGGTTATAAGGCCTGAAGGTCACTTCGTAGTAAGATTTACCCGGATAAACGGTCACCCCCAGCATGAACCGCATCCGGTGCCTGAGTTCCAGCTCCCCGATCCAGACCGTGCTGCTGCCATCCCCGTTCCGCACCATGGCATATTCAACAGGCATGAATGCGGTGGCCCGGTGGTGGTGCGGGAAATTCCACTCGATCCCCCCGGAGATCCAGGCACCCAGCATACCGATCAGTCCCGGTTTGATCACATGCTGCTTGTAGATGAAATCGTATCCGTTGGTCTTGTCCAGGGCAGCGAACAACCTGCCCCCGATCTCGGGAAGCAGCTCGATCCTGATGTATTCGTTCTCCAGGAAGACCATATCGTACTCCCTTTCAACCCGCGTATCGGAGAGGCTCTCATAGATGGGATAGGGGTACACCCTCCCCTGTGCGCCCTGGTAAGCCCTTCCCTCATAAAACCGGGGGATCCGGTCCGGTTCGTCCACCAGGTAGGTGGGAAGCGTCACGCTTTCTTCCCAGATCCTGGTAGCGGAACCTTCCGTTTCCGTCTGGGCAGGAAGACCTCCCCCCGCAAGAAATACCGATGCGATAAGCAGTACAATGTGTCTCATGGTCC
>CAZNSZ010000021.1:18240-21789 GCA_964575865.1 uncultured Bacteroides sp.
TGTATTTGCCCTGCTCACGGGTATCCATCAATACAAAATGCATCTCCCCCTCTCCCGTCCGGAAAGTGATCCGGTCCAGTTCCCCAATCCCCAGGTCACCCAGCCTCCGGACCTCTTTCTCCAGATCCGCCGGTGAACTGAAGCGGTGAACCAGGCTCATGGCCCCTTCCCCGTTGGTCTCCAGGAAGTCCCTGAAGAGGGATCGTCCCCCCAGGGATTCGATCCAGATTACCTGTGCACCTCCCAGGTTGGCCAGGGCCAATTTCACAGGGATGGGATGTGTTTCATTGGCTGTGGACACCTGAACGGTTCCCAGGTCGAGTACCTGCGTGAAACCCAGTTCAGAGTAGTGG
Source organism: uncultured Bacteroides sp. (assembly GCA_964575865.1). Taxonomy (GTDB): domain Bacteria; phylum Bacteroidota; class Bacteroidia; order Bacteroidales. The sequence continues at coordinate 18,594 of CAZNSZ010000021.1, forward strand.
GCCCTGGTGCTGATGATATCGTCGACCACCCACAGGACCCGGTCCACCTTCTGGTAGGCATCCGGAAGCTGAGCAGCCGCCTGTTGTCCTGCGCCCAGTGCCAGTCCGATAACAATTGTCCATGTGATTCTTTTCATAGCGCTTCATTAATTGATTCGATCTGTATAACTCCGGTCTCCAGGCCGTCAGCCATGGCTTTCAGGGTAATTTCCCCTGCATCCTTTGACGATTTGACGACCACCAGGCACCGTCCCTGGTACGCCTTCCTTTTTGGCTGCTGGAAACTCTCGGCACTCATTGGATTGGAACTCCCGACAGCCACGATGGTTCCCGGACCGGAAACCTCGAAACGTACCAGGTCCTCTGCAACAACGCACAGGTTGCCTTCACCATCCAGCAGCTCCACCTGCACATAGCTCAGGTCCTGCCCGCTTGCAGCGATCCTGTTCCGGTCCGCCGTCAATCCGATCCGGGAGGGTGTGGAAGGTGTCACCAGGCTCCACTCCTCAACCGCCTCCCCGTTCCTGTAACCAACGGCCTTCAGTTCTCCGGGCTGGTAGGGAACCTTCCACCTGGCGATCCATTCCGTCTCCTTCGTGGTGGGTTTTCTCCCCAGCGGGTTCCCGTTCAGGATCAGTTCCACCTCATCGGATGAAGAATAGACCTCTACCTGCAGGGGCTCCCCTTCGTACCCCGGCCAGTCCCACCGCTCCACCACGTCCTGCCAGTGCCATTTGCTCCATTCCTCCCGGTCGGGATTCTCCTCAAAGGAAGGTACGGGGGGAGTCACGAAAAGCGAAAGTTGCCGGCCGGCATTCCAGAGGATGTTCCGGTAGTAGGACTGGGGCCTTTTAAGTCCGCAGATGTCAATATCCCCGCAGAAGGCATGGTTCCAGGGATAAAAGCTTCCTTCATGGGGATACCCCCTCCACCCGATGCTGGCCTCTCCCAGGTAGTCAAACCCGGTCCATACAAAATCTCCGAGCACATAGGGGTATTCCAGGGTCTCCATCCAGGCACCGTAAGCCACCAGGGGAAAAGACTCCGAACAGTACATGATCCTGTCCGGCACCCTCCTGTGATCCACGCTGTAGGTGCTCTCCCTGTCGTAATCCCCCGAAAACGGGTAGTTGTATCCGGAGAGATCCAGGGTGGCGAAATAGGGATCCTTGTCGGGTCCCAGCCCGTTCACCGCCGAGGTCACCGGGCGGGTGGGATCCAGGTCGCGGATGATTTGTGCCAGCCTGGCAGAGGTCTCCACACCCTCGGGTTCTCCCCGTTCAGGGATCTCGTTCCCTGTACTCCACATGATGACAGAAGGATGGTTCCGGTCCCGGAGCACCATGCTGCGGATGTCCCGCTCCGACCATTCATCAAAATAGAGGTGGTAATCCTGTGGGTTCTTTTCCCTCCGCCACATGTCGAAAGCCTCGTCGATGACCAGCATACCAAGGCGGTCGCAGGCATCCAGAAATGCCGGGGAGGGCGGATTGTGGGCACAGCGGATGGCATTGAATCCGCTTGCCTTCATCAGTTCCACCCTACGCTCCTCGGCCCTGTCATAGGCTGCGGCGCCCAGGGGACCGTTGTCGTGGTGCATGCATCCCCCTTTCATAAGCAGCACCATTCCGTTCAACGTGAATCCGTTGGTGGTGAATGCGATGGACCTGATCCCGAAGGTGGTCTCCACCTGATCCAGTTTCTTTCCTGACCGGTCGGAGATCTCAATGAGGGCCGTGTACAGGCCGGGATCATCCACCGACCACAGAGCGGGTGCGGTCACCTGCACTTCCTGGGTGATGCGGGTGGTTCCGTCCGGACCCAGTTCCAGGAGATCCTGCCGGGAGGCCACACTGGTCCCTGAAGGATCCAGCAGTGTGGTTTCCACGGTCACCTGACCGGTTTGTCCGGTGTTGTTCTCTACCTCGGAAGTGATCATTACGGTGGCGCCCGATGACTCAGCCACCGGTGTGGTGACGAACGTGCCCCAGGGGGCCACGTGCACCGGTTCTGTGATCGTAAGCCAGACATGCCTGTATATTCCTGAACCTGAGTACCAACGGCTGTTTCTCCCTTCGTTGGCCACCCTGACCGAGATCAGGTTTTCCTCACCGGGAACGAGCTGGTCGGTGATGTCGAACCAGAAGCTGGTGTATCCGTATGGGTGCGATCCCACATGGGTCCCGTTTACCCATACATCGGCATTCATGTAAACCCCCTCGAACATCAGGCAGAACCGTTTTCCCTGAAGGAACCGGGGAACGTCGAGGGTTTTCCGGTACCAGCCGGTACCACCCAGGTAGTATCCTGTGCTGATCCCTCCGGGTGCTTCCGGATCGAGCGGGCTTCCACTGCCCGGAAGATCTTCGATGCTCCAGTCATGGGGAAGGTCCAGCAACCGCCAGGAGGAATCATCAAAACCGTCCGATTCGGCTCCCGGCTGGTCCCCTTTCAGAAAACGCCACTGATCATCCAGCAGGATGGTGGTCCGGGTTTCCTCCAGCCGGTCAAAGGGAGCACCGGCTTTTTTGGTACAGGCCTGATACATAACACACAAAGGTGCCAGCAGGGACAGGAGAATGAAGGTTCTTTTCATGGGTTTGCCGTTAATGTGTTTTTCTTACTTGTGCGCTTCAATGGCGCCGATGTCATAGAGACCGTTGTGAGGGATGCCGGTTCCGGCCAGGTCCCTGGTTCCCGGATCGATTCCCAGGAGTTCCATGAGGGAGAGTCCCCGGTCAATGAGGGGCGAATCCTCCGCAGGAGTGAACATACCCAGGGTTTCCGGTCCGATCCGCTCGGGATCACTGAGATCAAGCGATTCGGGGGACCGGAATCCAGGATTGCCATAAACCCCCGCGAACGTTTCACCAATCATTTCCTTCCATTCTGCCAGGGCCCATTCATGCAGACTGCCGTATCCCAGGAAAGAAGGATCCCCTGACAGGTTCCAGTAGAGGTTCCCCTGGAAAAGCTCCTCTGTAATCACCTGGTCCTCTGCCACCATCCTGCCGTCATAGACGAATACGTTGTTCCGGAATTCGAATCCGGGATAATGGTCATAGATCCAGAGGTTGCTGCCGCTGTCGAGACCGTTGTAGAAGGTGTTGTTGTAGATCTGGCAGTTGCGCATCACCCCGCGGTCATCGTTTTTCCAGATCCCCACCGAGCCGCCGTTGAGGCTGCCGTCGTTATA
>CAZNSZ010000021.1:21889-23713 GCA_964575865.1 uncultured Bacteroides sp.
CAGTATTCGATGGTCCCTCCCCTGACCGATGAGGCCAGGATCCCGTTCCCGCTGTGGTTTTCCGTCACTGTGGGGTCACCCGGATTGTTCTCCGCCACGCAGTACCCGATATAGAGGTTGTGGTTATCGTACTGTTCCGCATCCCGCATGGTGGTGCCGGTGACATGGATCCCCGAAAAGCCGTTCTCGTGGGCATATACCCTGGTGATCCTGGCATCGTTGCACCGGTGAAGGTGCACTCCGCTGTGCTGGAAACCGGATACATCAAGCTGATCCAGTTCAATGCCATCGCACTGCCTGGCCAGGACCCCGTCGGTCACATTTCCGTTAAGCCTTCCCGATCCGGTGAACCTGAGCTTTTGAACGGTCAGAAAGTGGCAGCTGTCAGCCACCAGTCCCTCCGCTGCCATCCCATACAGGGTGGCAACCCCCTCCCCGTAGGAAGAAATGGTTACCCGCTCCTGTTCTGTACCGCTGTCCTCTGCTGTCAGGCGAATGGTACCGGAGAATACCCCTCCGCCCTGGAAAAGGACCCTATCGCCCGGGGACAGGTCAGCCTCATTGAGGGGCCCCACTGATTTCCAGGCCTGTTGCTCAGAGGTCCCGCTGTTCGCATCATTGCCGCCGGGAGAGATATAGAAGGTCCTGTATCCCCTGTTTCCGGGCCCGGAACAGGCCGTAAAAAACAGGATGATTAAGGGGAACAGAAGCAGTTGGCACAGGGCGGTTTTTTTCATCAGGGAGCAGAATTTTTGGCTGTTGGATAAAATAAAGGAGATAAAGAGGCTGTCCGTAGACAGCCTCTTAAGATCCAGGTCATGATTGACCTGAGGCCTCTGTGGGTTCATCACAGAGGCAGGGCGTGCTTCACCTTGTTGGATTCAAAAACTAATGTTTCACAAATTTGGCCTTGTGGACGATCCCCTGGTCATCGGTGGCATTGATAAAGAAGATGCCGCGATCGAGCCTTGAGATATCCAGGATCCTTTCCGGGTGATCCAGGTCCATCTGCAACTGTCCCACCGAATTGTAGACCTCCACCCGCTTCAACGGGATCTGCAGGCTCAGGTAGAGCACGTCAGAGGCCGGATTGGGATAGGTGTACAGGTCGTAAACCGCCCTGTCCGGATCGATCCCGATAGGTTCGGCGATGCCGTAAACGAAATCGTCGAAGAAGGTCCAGTCACTGTGGTCATAGTCGAAATCCTGTTTATCCGGTGTGATGTACTCCGGTGCATCCCCCATCTCATTGTCCAGGAACATGGTCAGCGTTCCGCCGATATCCCCGTCGGGATTGGTCCAGTTCAGCGTCACCTCTGTCCATTCATTCACAGCCGGCAGAGCCCAGTAAGCACCCAGCGGAGGATAGGAAACCCCCAGGGTATCGACCAGATAGACATCCTCGGTGATGTACCTCATTCCCTCCACCACGTACATGGTATCCACCAGAGGCGGATCGATGGCGGTGCCCGTGGCCACCATGAAGTCGTCCACGTATCCCAGATCCGCTTCATCATAGGTTCCGATCAGGTTGAAGCTGACCGTGGCGGGTGACTCGGCGGAGCTGTCCGCCAGCCAGGTCCCCTGGGTGTACTCGAACCTGAATTTTGTCCAGTAGTCCGCATCCAGCGCCCAGGTGATCCCGTCTGCATCGGCGGTAGCACCATCCGGTACGATCCCGTCCGGATCGCCCACCAGGTCGTACTTGGCACCGGAGAGGTTCAGGATGAACTGCAGCTGACCGATGTACATGAACTCCCAGATATAACTGGTGTTGTCCTGCACGCTGACATACCCTTCGGCGCCTCCCCAGTTGGGATCTCC
>CAZNSZ010000021.1:23813-56616 GCA_964575865.1 uncultured Bacteroides sp.
GAAGGAATCCACCGTATCGACTGTCATTCCCACAGTGTCAAGGTCATAGACGGGATTGTCCATGTCCTCCCAGAGGGCGGATCCCGCCGGAAGCGGAAACTCCTCCTGGGTCACCCCGTAGTCGTCATAGAATTCGAGCCCCACAATGGCATCGTTGCCCTTGTACCAGAAGCTGATCTCCATGTCCTCTCCGCCGGCGCCAAGTGCCGGGAGGTAATAGGTCACGTTTCTGTCCACGGCAGAGGTGTCACTTTCACCCGCTGACATGTAATCGATGAGCCCCAGGCTCTGTAATCCCGCTTCTGTATGGTTCTCCAGCCAGAGGTAGGCATCTGTGCTGGGAGAATCCCAGCTGGCCACATTCAGGGTCCATTCCACGTTCAGGGCGGCAAGTTCGAAATCCCCGTTGATGAACCCGAAGGGCTCCTCGCCGGAGTATTCACCGTCGTACCACTCTCCGTAATAGAGGTCATCCACGATGGCAGGGTCGAACTCTCCCCACCACATGGAAGTGTTCCCCCAGCCCGGAAGGGTTCCAGGGAAATCCCACACGAACTCAAAATAGGTCCAGTCCTCGGTGAAACCGTCCTCACCCCCGAACCAGAACTGCAGGGCGTCCTGCCCTTCTCCGCCCCAGCCGCAGGAGTCGGCTCCGGTGTATTCGGCAAGTTCCCAGGGCAACTCCTCGTGGGTGATCCCGGCATCCCGGTAGAGGAAATTCCAGTAATTGTTGAAGTAACCTTTGTACCAGAAGCTGGCCTTGAACTTCTTCTGTTCATGGCCTCGGATGGGATAGGATACCCAGATCCATCCGCCCGGATCGATCCTCAGGCTGGTGTTGCCCGAATGCGCATCATCATGATAGAGGTAATAATCCGGATAGGCGGCGATCCCATCGCTGCCCCAGGTATAATCCCAGCTTCCATACCAGAAGATGGGATTCAGATCGTGCTCCATGTTGGGATTCTGGATGTAATTGGCAGGGATATCCTGCGCTCCCAACCGGACCTGCCATCCCAGTACCAGCAGGATGACAGCAGTGGTGAATAGTACTTGTTTTGTTTTCATAAGCAACAGATTTTGGGTGTTAGAACGTGAATGGTTTCATATATGGTTATTTCAGTTGCAGGGGCAAATACCAGTTGGCAGGGTCCATGAGCCGGTTGCGGACCTCTTCCCGTTTCGGACCATCCGGGAATTTGGCTGCCACCCGGTCGGCCAGGTAGGCGGGATCTTCCCGGTGCCTGGCGATCCTCATGAGGTCGAACCACCGGTTCCCCTCAAAGGCCAGCTCAAGTGCACGCTCCTCCATGATCAGGTCCTCCACCGGTTCCACAAAGCGCGGATCCTCCACGGCCACGCCCTTCACATTGGCCCTGGTCCGTGTGCCTGTTCCCCAGGCGGACTTGTAGAGGAGCCCGTCGTTCAGGTGGGAGATGGCATCTTCGGTCCTCCGGAGACGCGCATAGGTTTCGCAGGTCTTCAGGTGAAAATCGGCTGTCCGGTAAACGATCAGTCCCGCATCGTTATCGAAGGGCTCCCTGTACAGGGAGTACTTGTAGACAACTGGACGGCCGTCAATGCTGTCATAGGTCACCCCCTTCCCCCGGCTCAGGTCCCCCGGGGTACCCCGCTCCACATCGGGATAGACCTCATAACGGATGACCCGCTGCGCCTGGAAGGTATTCAGGATGTAATCGGTGGGACGAACCAGGTACTCCCCTCCCTCGCCGTAATAAAACAGGCGCTGAAGGCTGTGCTGCTGGTTATAGAGTTTAGAGAAGGGGATCACGAAAATGGTCAGGGTCTCAAAGGTGCTGGAGCTGTAGTTGAACTGGAACAGGGTCTTCCAGTTCACATCCTGGTAATCCCAGGCGTTGATATAGGGCAGCCGGGTGGTGCCCGAGAATCCCTCTTCTGCCAGGATATTGGCCACCCGGTCGAATGCCTTCTTGGCAAAAGCAAAGTTGCTTCTCCACAAATAGATATCCCCCTGGAGTGCCCAGTTGGTGAATTTGTTGAACCTGATGGCAAAGAAGGGGCTCTCTTCCAGCATATTCAGTTCAAAGGTGTCAAGTTCGGTGATCTGGGCCAGGAGGGTATCCAGGATATACTCCTCGCTGTTCAGCGAATCCAGCTTCGCCTCCAGGGTGAGGGCATGGTCGTAGTCGCTGAGGGGCTCTTCGAAATAGGGAGCCTTTCCGTAGATCTGGACCATCTTGAAATAGACCCAGGCCCTGATCAGCTTCAGTTCGGCAATGTAGGAGTTGTACTCCAGTTCCGAGATGTTCTCGTCCTTCTCCCTGGCGCGGTGGATCTTGTGAAGTACCTCATTGCAGTTGACGATGGTCCGGAAAAAGGCCGACGGATCAGCATAGCTGTTGGCTGCGCCGGCCGTATGGTCATTGATCTGGCGCAGGTCGTTCCCCGCATTCTCGGTGACCGTCAGCAGGTCCCCCTGAAGCTCTCCCAGGATCACCAGTTGTTGTGCAGTCTCCTGAAGGAGGGCATAGACCCCCATGACCGCAGCCCTTGCCGAGAATTCGTCCACGAATGCTTCTTCCTCCGGAAGGAGGTTGTCGCTGGGAAGATCCAGCATCTTTTCGCATCCGGCAGCCAGCCATACCGTCCCCGATACCCAGAGGGCCAGGACCACCTTCATCATATGGTTCATTTTCCTTTCCATCGGCTTATAACCCTACCTTGATACCAATCACCAGCGACCTGGGCTGGGGGATCTTTCCGTAATCGATTCCCTGTCCCAACAACCCGTTCATATAGCTGAATTCGGGATCGTAACCCAGGTAGCGGGTGAAGGTGACCAGGTTTACCCCCGTCACATAGAACTGCAGGTTGTTGATAAATCCCAGCGGTTTTCCTACCTCATAGGAGAGTGTCACAGTGCGGAGCCGGAGAAAGGATCCGTCCTCGATCCACCTGCTGGAGAAGCGGTTGTTGCCCATGGGATCGCCGAAAGCGGCCCTGGGCAGGTGGGTCTCCTGTCCCTCCATGTTCCACCTGTTGTACACCGCGGTGCTCTGGTTGTCATAACCCGACATGGATTCCAGCTGCGACCTCAGGTAATTGAAAACGTCATTCCCTGCAGAATAATAAAAAAGAAACCCCAGTGAGATCCCGCGGAAAGAGATCTTGTTGTAGAGTCCGGCCAGGAAATCCGGGTGCGGATCACCGATCACGGTCTTGTCCGCCTCGTCGATGATCCCGTTCCCGTCCAGGTCATCGAAATGGACATCCCCCGCATGGAACCTCCTGCCAGCCCTGTCCACCAGGTTGGCCTCATCGGCTTCCTGCTGGGTGGCAAAGATTCCCAGTGACCTGTACCCGTAGAACTGTCCCATGGGGGAGCCCTCCCTGGATATTTTTTCACCTCCGTGAAAGGGGTGGATGATCTGGTCGCCAGGCAGTTCGATTACCTCGTTCCGGTTCAGGGTCAGGCTGCCATCCACTTCCCAGGTGACCGGAGCATCAAGGATCCGGCCATAGGCCTGTACCTCCACCCCGCTGTTCTCGCTCTCCCCCCCGTTGGACATATAGGTATCGAATCCGTAATAGGCGGGCAGGTCCCTGTAGACGATCATATCACCGGTGGTCTCCCGGTAGAGATCGGCGGAGAGGATCAATCGTTCCCTGAACATGGCCAGGTCGATGCCCAGGTTGGCCTTCCTTACCGTTTCCCACTTCAGGTGGGGGTTGTACAATCCCTGCAGGGTGTAGCCGGTGATGGAGTAGTAGGGAATGGTGAGGTAGTAGAGTCGCGTGTAGTAATTGGTGAAATCATCGTTACCCACCCAGCCATACGAAAACCGAACCTTCAGTTCATCAAGGCGGTTGAAGCGCTCCATGAAGGATTCTGACGAGAGCCTCCATGCCACCCCGGCGGAAGGCAGAACCGCAAGGGGATAACCGGCCACTGAGATGCCCTCTTCCACCTCTCCTCCGAATTTGGAGGAAGCATCCAGGGAGAGGTTCGCACTGAGGATATAACGGTCATTGAGGGTATAAGTGGCTTTCAGGTAATAGTTGAGCCAGCTCCACCGGTCCTCGTTCCCGAAAACGGACTTTTCATCCGCTTTCCCGGAATTGAGGTCCTTGAACTCATCGGTGGCTGAATTCTGTGCCGCGGCTGCATCCTGCATCAGGCTGTTGATGTTGTACCTCACGCCGGCATGGGCCGAAAGGTCATGCACATACCCGAACTGGTTCTCATAGCTGATCCGGGCGTCACCCAGGAGGGAATAGTACTGATTCACAAGCACCTTCATGGAGCGTTCCGCAGACCCGTCTCCCTGTGCTGCCATACCCCAGGAAGGGATGAAGATCTTTTCGTTGGATTTGAGCCTGTCCAGTCCGAACTGTGCCCGACCGGTCAGGTGGTCGGTGATTTTCACGTTCACATAGGAAACCCCCAGGAATTTCGAGGTCTGGTCCGTCGCTTCCACGTCGCTGACGATCGCCGCCGGATTGCTCAGGCCGAAATCGGCCACATCATCGAAGATAGGAAGGCTGGTGCCTTCCTGGTCCTTCTGGTAGACCGTCAGCATGGGTGATTTGATCAGGCTTGCGAATATGGGATTGGTCTGTGGCCTCGGACCGGTCTCCATGAGCGCATAGGTGCCGGTGGTATACCCCAGGTTGAATCCGATGTCCAGCCGCGGGGAGACCTGCACCACGGAATTGAACCTGAAGTTGAAGCGGTTGTATGAACTGTTTTCCACGATGGCCTGGTTGGAAAGGTATCCCCCGGAAATGGAATACCTGGCCCTGGCATCTCCTCCCCTGACGGTCAGGTGCGTATCGAAAAGATTGCCTGTCCGGAACACCTCATCCTGCCACCGGGTATCGTTCTCGTACCTGGTCCGGTAGAGGTAGCCGGGATCGTAAGCCAGAAAAGGATACCTGTTGAAAATCTCCTCGCTGCTCAATCCGGCTCCCAGCATCTGTTCCATCACATATGAGCTGTAATGGGAAGCATCCATAACCGGGATCTGGGGCGGAGCGGTGGAGATCCCCCCGGAGACCGAAACATCCAGGGTGGTAGTACCTCCCCTTGGGGGTGTGGTGGTCACCAGCAACACCCCGTTGGCGGCCTTGATGCCGAACGATCCGGCCGACAGGGCATCCTTCAGCAGCACCACACTGGAAATATCCCTTTTATCCAGGTCTGCCAGGGGATTGTGCTGGAATCCCTGGATCACCGGATCATTGAATCCCTCCTGCATCATCATCATGCCGTCCACCACCACCAGGGGAAGCGAGGAGGAATAGATCGAAGCGAATCCACGGGCCGTCAGAAAAGCACCCTCGCCGGGCATCCCGGACCTGTTGATCACCTGCAGTCCGCTTATCCGTCCCTGGAGATCCTGGCAGAAAGAGGCTTCGGGGGACTGTCCCATGTCATTGAGGCGGCTGACACCGACAGATCCGGCAATGTTGCGCCCGGCTACCTCTGAAAAGAACTGGTCCACCGGATCACTGATGGAAAACCGGTCCTCTTCCATCATCCAGACCTCCAGCATCTCCCTGCCATACACGTAAATGATCCGGTCCTTCAATCCCGGATAGGAGAGGCGCAGCTGTTCCCTCGGGTCCGCTACCCGGATCTCGAAGGTTCCGTCCGGTCCGGTCGTCACCGGTTCCACCGGTACATTCACGGCGCTGATGCCGATATCTGCCAGGGGAAGCCCCGTGGCTGCCGCATAGACGGTACCCCTGACCAGCAATCCATCCTCCTGTGCAGTTGCCGGAATTCCTGTCAGGCAGACCATCAGGATGGTCAACCATGTGGTATGGATCCTTTTATGGAACATAGATCTCATCCGGTATCAGTTTGATGTAATCCGCATAGATGGAATTATAGCCCACCAGTGGCTTCTCATCCACGATGGTGATCCTGACCTGCTTGGTCCCGAAATCATCGAACAGGTACGTTCCGGATACCACTGGAATAAAATTCCCCTTGTTCCAGTTATCCACCGGGTCGCCCACAGGGATAAATGGTCCCGTGAGCCCGTCCCTGATGGAGATCTGGTAGTGGGACGGCCCCAGTTTGGGACCGGTCCAGACCACCCAGTAGGTGGTTTTCAGTACCATGTGGACCGTAAACTCGATGTAATCCCCCACGAACTGGCTCCCGTACCACACATAGGCCCCGTCGGAGGCCCGGGTGTCGTTCCGTTCCTCGATGGGGTATACCGTATTGGATACGGTCCTGTTCGCCCTCCTTTCGCACTCGATGGTGACCGGTAACAGAAAATAGGATTTGGGGATCACCATGTCCCCGAGCATGTGTACCATCCCGTTGCTCATGTCCAGGTCTGTCTCACTGAACACCAGGGACGATTTATCGATGGGTTTGCCGGTCACCGATGTCATGCTGTCGGGAAGGGTCTCCAGGGTATAGGATCCGCCTGTGAAACTTCCGCTGAAGGTGATGAACAGCAGCTGGCTGTAGGTCTCTTCATCCAGACCGGCGATCTCCCCGAAATAGACTGAGACCTCCTCCAGGGCCTCCCTCACGTCTTCGTTACCGGGAATGAACCCTGTATATGGGGAGGCTTCATCATCCAGACCGGCCACCTGGTCCAGAAAATAGTTCTCCTCCCGCCACACGGTATCATAGATGGCATTGCCGTTGTCATCCACCCCGATCCGTTCACTTTTCTCATAATCGATGTACCTCCGGTCCATGGAATTGAGGAATTCCTGCAGGATGCTGTACGAAGTATCCAGGGCCATGATGTATTCATAGACATTGGGTTTGGGGATCACGACCTGGTTCAGCTCATGGATCACCCCGTTCCTGCAGAAATGGTCGACCTGTTCCATATTCACCGGTGCTTCCGAGAGGGTATATCCTCCACCCCCGGCCGAAGCCATGTGCTGGTATTTCCCGATGATGGTGATCAGATCGAGTTCTGTAAAATCCTGGGAGAACAGCCTCGAATAGAGGATGTGGAACCCGATGATCTTCCTCCACTGCTCCTCGCTGTACTCCGGAAGCGATTCGAAGGCGCTGTTCACAGGCACGAACAGGGTGAAAAACTGGTCCCTGGTCAGCATGTCGTCATACCCTGTGGTGATCACCGCATCGTAGAACCGGCTGTACTCGGGATTCCGGCCCAGCAGTTCAAGGACATTGGAATCGATCTGTTCGGGAGGGTTTCCATAATAATCGTCCCAGGTGTCATTCAGGGTACAGGAAGGCATCCCGAACTGAAGGAGGAACACCCCCAGGGAAAGGAGGCATCGGATGGATATGTGGTTCTTTTCCCTCATTGTATCTTCTAATCCCCGACAGGAATGAGCACCAGGTAGTCGAATACCCCGTAACCGTCCTCCAGGGAGACGAAACGGATGGTATGGGGAACGGTCTCCGTCAGGACGAGCCGTCCCATGTACTCACTTGTGTTGTAGTCATATTTCCATTCCCGGCCGGGCCACCGTTTGCTGTGCACGAAACTGAAGGTGTTGCCCAGTCTCGCTCCGTCCCAGAAAGCCTGGGCCCAGCCGCAGTTGCCCTGGTAGCTGGCCCAGTGAAAATAGATATCGTACCTCCCCCTCATCACGGGGGGAAGGATGAACTCCACCGACCAGCCTGCCTTTCTGTCGGTTGTCTGCAGGTTGGTCTCCCCGTCGGACAGGATGGAATTCCGGAAGTAGATCCCGGTATTCCTGGCGATGATCCCGCCGATGTCCTTCATCTCCTGCTCGGTATATTCCCTGCCCAGGCTGATCCCCTGGTAGTTGGTCAGGTCCATGACCAGGTATACAGGGGGAGGTTCCACCGGTTCCAGCAAACCACTCACCTGGTGGAAGGTTCCGTTCTTGGCCTGCTTGTTGGATCCCTCCGGCACCACCCTGATCCTGTCGTCTCCCCCCTGCCCGGATTCATGCGCATTGAGAAAGATGTCACCCCTGATGGATACATTGACCAGCTGGTTAGACGCCAGGGTGGAATAATTGAAGGTATCCAGGTCGTTCAGAAAAATCAGGTCGGGGATGATGTGGTATGCCATGAAGCGGTACAACCCGTCATCCCTGTCAGCCGGATTGCCGGTATCGGAATACCGTTCTGCCAGGTCCTGTGCGCTCATGATCCCCTCCCCGGCAAGGACCTGATCCGTTTCTGCAAAAATGGTGAACCGTGTCCGGTAGCTGATCTTTTCGTTCAGTTTCAGGGTGATCACATCCAGGGTATCCGCCAGCCCGGTCATTTCAAGCGCCTCGCAGAAAACCGAATAGGATCCCTCCTCCAGAAGGCGGTCCATGATCGAACCGACAATGGGTGTCATGACCTGCTCGAGCCGGTGAATGATCCCGTTCTCCACGTAGATGTCCCGCTGGGAAATCCCGGCCTCATTCACCATCATGGTCTCCAGCCCTCCTTCAGAGAAGGTGACCACCAGGTTGTCTCCGGACAGGGTGGTATCCTGGATCACACCGGCCCTGAAATAGGAACTTTCGATCCGGACGTTCAGCAGGTGGTATTTGACCAGGTTGTCCAGGTATGCTGTCTCGAACTCGTCGACCGAGGTTTTTCCGTTCTCCTCCAGAAAGGTCATGAAGGCATCGTTGTCCGGGGCGAAAAAGGTATAGTGGCCGTAAGCGTTCAGCGTCCTTTTCAGTCCCGTCAGTTCCAGCACCTGGATCAGGGTGCTGTAGTGATCCCGGTGCGCCTCCAGGTAATCGGAGATCAGGAGCTCCTCCTCCTCGAAAAATGTGATGTTCTCCGGATCGTCATCGCAACCGTTCACCATGGGAAGGGCACCCATCACCGCGATGACCAGGATTGCATATATCCATCTGTAACTTCTCATTCCTACTGGTTGATGTAATAGGGATTCTGCACCAGCTTGTTGTTCTGGTCCAGTTCATCCTTGTGAATGGGCAGGAACCAGCTGTTCGGATTGGAGTATTTGCTGCGTATAATCTCTGCCTCTTCGAAGGTTTTGTTCTCGGCAAGGATCCGGATGAGCAGATCCGACCTGGCATACCCGTTCCGTTTGCCGAACCTGACCAGGTCGAACCAGCGCTTTCCTTCCCCGCAGAATTCTTTTGCGCGCTCCTCCAGAAGAAGCACCTCCAGGTCATCTTTGTTGGGAATATTTTCCACCGTCTCCACAAGGGCCCTTGTCCGCACCTGGTTCAGAAGGTCCACCGCACCCGCCAGTGCCCCCTGCTGGACCAGCGCCTCGGCCTTCATCAGCAGAATATCGGGATACCGGTAAACGATCCAGTTGGCATCGCTCTCCTTGTTTCCCGTGCGGTACCCGGTGGCAGCGGCACCGGTGGCAAGGCTGGGCAGCCCCTCGGTTCCCACATATTTCCAGAGCACATGGGATGTTTCGAAACGGTACCAGCCGGCTCCCGAGTAATCCCAATAGGTCCTGCTGCCTGCCCGCCTGTCAGCCGGATATTTCTCGTACTCCTTCACGAAATAGGGGGAGACCCTGAACTCGTCGTTCCCGTCCGGGAAGGTGCCGTCTCCGGGATTGGGTGCCATCATACTGTAGAGTGAATTGGTCTGGTCAAGGTCTTTGTCAAACTGAACCTCGAAAATGCTTTCATTGGAATTCCCCGGGAAGAAATTCATGAACCAGTCCTCTCCGTCGATCATCCCGTACATCCCGCTGTTGATCACCTGGTCACAGGCATCGATGCTCGCCTGGTACTTCTCGAAATAGAGATATACTTCAGCCATCAGCGCATAGGCTGCCCCCTTGGTGGCCCTTCCCTTATCGTACTCGAGCCGCCCGTAGGAAGTGGGAAGGTACTGGACCGCCTGGTTCAGGTCATCGACAATTTGCAGGAAGATCTCCTGCTCGCCGGAAACAGCCGGGTAATAATCCTGTGCATCATTCTCCGATGCCTCAAGCACCAGGGGGACATCCCTGAATATCCTGACCAGGTAGAAGTAACAGAGGCTCCTGAGGAAGAGCGCCTCTGCCTCGAATGCCCTGCTTTCATTGATACCGAAACTCTGATCCCGGTCCACCACCATGGGGGAGAACTTGAGGACTGTATTGGCAAAATTGATTGTGCGGTAAAGCCTGTCCCACCGGTTCAGATCATTCAGGGGATAGATGAACCCGTCCATGATCTTCCTGTCATCTGCTCCAATGTTGGCACCGGGAATGAACAGGTCTGCCCGCAGTTCCCCCCATTTGAACAGCAGCCCCACGGTTCCTGCCAGTTCTTTATAGGCGCCTGCCACCACCGCCTGTACATCCTCGCCCGTCTGCCAGAATTCCTCCCTGATCAGTTCGCTCTCCGGCTCCAGGTGCAGCCAGTCGGAGCACCCTGCGGACAGGATCAGCAGGGCCAGGATAAGGAGGGGTTGGCAGCGAGGTTTCATGGGTCAGAACTTGATATTAACGCTCAGGATGTAACTCTGCGGGGGAGGGGTATTGGCCAGGTCCTGCCCGATGAAGAACGGGTCGTTGCTCAGCATGGGGACCTCGGGATCGACACCCGTATAGCGGGTCCAGGTATAGAGGTTGTAGATCATCAAATTCAGTTTGAACTCCTTCAGCCTCAGCTTCGGGGCCAGTCCCCTGAAATTATAGCTGATGCTGGCACTTTTAAACCGGACAAATGAGCCATCCTCCACAAAGCGGTCCGATCCCAGCCAGTTATACCCCTGGTTGTATAGCGCCCTGGGGATATCGGTCACGTCTCCCTGACGCCGCCATCTGTTCAGCACCGACACACTCTGGTTGTTCCGGCTGTACATGTTCTCATTCAACATCTTTGTCTTGTTCACGATGTCCTGCCCGAGCCTGTAATGAAAAAAGAGGGTGACCACCAGGTTTTTCCAGGATGCCTTGGATCCGAAACCCCCGATAAAATCGGGATTGGAGTCCCCCAGCCAGACGATATCCAGCTCATTGATGAGCCCGTCGTGGTTGATATCCTCGTAGATGGCATCTCCTCCCCTGAAGCGGTAACCGTCCGCGTTGCCGTAGCGCATGTACATGGGCTTCCCTGCCATGTCGCTGATGGGTGATCCACCGGCATCCCTGGCCACCGCGTCGGCATCTGTGGGATATACCCCCAGGTACCTGAATCCGTAGAACGCCCCGATGGGATGGCCTTCGACCGCCCTCCGGGCATATTGCCCGTTGTCCCCTTCCGATTCGAACTCAAAGTCAAAGTTCTCCGGGATCTCGGTGATCTTGTTTTCATTGTGGGCGATATTGAAATTGATGTCCCAGTTGAAGGATCCCCTCCTGACCAGGTCGGTGACGAACATCACTTCCCACCCGCTGTTATCCATGGAGCCCCAGTTTCTTGTGATCTTCGGGAATCCTGAAGTGGACGGCAGGTCCAGCCCCTCCCAGAGCAGGTCCTTGCTCCGCTGGCGGTACACATCGAAATGGAGTTCCAGATAGTTGTTGAAAGCGAACAGGTCCAGGCCGTAGTTTGTCTGCGAATTCTTTTCCCACCTGAAATGATCCAGCTGCAGGTTGGTGGGCACCACCACCGGCATATCGATGTATTCCTGTCCTGTGCTGTAGGTATTGAAATAGCCGTAGCTGCTCCCCGGCTGGTTCCCGTTCACCCCGTAACTGTAGCGCAATTTCAGGTCATTGAGGAACTGGAACCGTTCCATAAAGGGTTCCGAAGAGATCCGGTATGCCACCGAGACAGAGGGAAAGTTCCCCCAGCGGGAGGCGTAACCGAACCTTGACGAACCTTCCCTGCGGATATTCAGCTGGACCATGTAACGGTCCAGGAGGGAGTAGTGCACGAATCCGAGGAACGCCACCATGCGGTTCTGGCTGTAACCGTCCCCTATCCAGTACACCGGGGCGTCCTGGGCATAGTTGGTCAGACGGTCCGAAGGAAGGTTGGAGGTGCTGCCGTAGTACCACCCGTTCTTCCGGTCAGACAGGGTGAAGGCCAGCATGGAGGTGATCTTGTGCCTGCTGCTTTTCAGATAGGTATATACCAGCTGGGACTGGGATTCCAGGACCGAACTCTGGTAGTCCATTCCCGAAGCCAGGTTGGCGAAGGCCGAGGTCCAGTGCATGCCGGTCACCAGCTGGGGAAGGAACTTGTTTTCCAGCTGGTTGTCCAGGTCATAGGCAACGAAGCTTTGAAACACCAGATTGTCCAGGATGTCGTAGGTCAGTTGCAGTTTGGTACGCAACCGGTGCTGTTTCCTGTTCCAGGTGGCCTCATTGGCCATGGCCACCGGATTGTACCACTGGTATCCCTGGCCCTGGAAATTGTCAGCCGGCGAAAAATAATTGTCGGAAAGGTTTCCCTCCGGATCGTATTCATAAATGCTCATGTTGGGTGCCTTGATGTAGGCCAGCGCCCTCACCGGGGTGGGGATTGCACTCTCCTGGTAACTCAGGTTGTTGTCGGAATAGGTGTAGGAAAGGTCCCCAGAGAAGAGCAGTTTTTCGGAAACATGGTAATCCAGGTTGAACCTTGAGGTGAACCGTGTGTAATCGGTTCCAACGGTGGTGCCCTCCTGGTCCATATACCCGATGGAGAACCGGTACAGGGCGCTCTCCCCTCCTCCTGTCAGGGAAAAATTGTGGTCATGGGAAAAGCCCGTCCTGGTAATGTTTTCCAGCCAGTCCGTATTCTGTGAATAGTTGTAATACTCTTCCCACTCCTTGTTGTAGGCCAGTTCTCCGGGGATCTCGGTGCTTCCCGAATTGAGGATCCCCTCCAGCATCAGCATGGAATAGGAGTCCCCGTCCAGGAGCGGAATGGTCCTGGGCTGTTGCTGGATACTCAATTTATAGATGTAATCAAAGGAGGTTTTCCCCTTTACCCCCCGCTTTGTTTCGATCAGCAGTACCCCGTTGGCCCCCCGGGAGCCCCACACCGCAGTGGCAGCGGCATCTTTCAGTACCTGGATAGACAGGATATCCTCCGGTGCGATGTTCAGCAATCCGGAGAACTGTTCCTGTGTGACCGCCGAAAAATCGAAATCGTTGTCCAGTTCAATCTCGAACGGCACCCCGTCCACCACGATCAGCGGCTGGTTGCTTCC
Organism: uncultured Bacteroides sp.; assembly: GCA_964575865.1. Lineage (GTDB taxonomy): Bacteria > Bacteroidota > Bacteroidia > Bacteroidales. Next base: position 36,847 of record CAZNSZ010000021.1, read on the forward strand.
GCTGATGGAGGCCGTCCCCCTGATCCGGACAGACATCCCCGCCCCGGGATCCCCCGATGCCATGGTGATGTCCACATTGCTTGCCCTGCCCTGCAGCATCTCCCCCAGGCTGGAGACCTTCACCTCCTCCAGCTCGGACATCTCCACCTTCTCCACCGAACTGGTCAGGTCCCGCTCGGAAACAGGGATGAATCCCCCCACTTTCTTCCCCTCGTAAGTGACCACCACTTCCTCCAGCTGCCGGGATTCCTCCTCCAGCGCCACCTCCAGGGATTCGGTGCCGCTGATGGGAAGCTCCACGGTTTTATACCCCACATAGGAGATCCTGATCACCGTTTCTGCAGAAGAGATCCTCAGTGCAAAATTCCCGCTCACGTCGGTAACGGTCCCGTTCAGGGTACGGTTCAGTTCATTCAGCTCCACCACAGTCACCCCGATCAGCGGCTCCCCGTTGGTCCCGTCGGTCACCGTCCCCCGCAGCACAATGTTCTCCTGTGCCACCAACACTGAAGCCGTGCAGAGGATAAGCAAAAGGACGCTATGGATCCTTGTTCTCATTTTCCGGCCGGTTCAAAAATCAGGTAACTGTCTATCTGATGGATCACCCCGTCTTCTGCCATGTGGTTGGCGCTTACCACCTGGCGGATATTCCCCTGCCGGTCCACCAGCCTCAGGTCATATTTCTGGTTCACCACCTCGATGGTATTGAACAGGTATCCGCTCTCCTCGTCGATCCTGGTGGTGGGGAAGGTGCCGCTCTTCTTCCCGTCATCGAACACCACCCCTTCCACGAAATGGTAGCGGATGAATTGCTGGAGCGCCTCCGGATCCGTGGGAATGATCCCGCTGGCAATGCCCTCTTCCAGTGCCTGGTTGGTGGGTATAAAACAGCTGTAGGAGGTCCCCACCGACAGGTTGTCCAGGCTGGCTGGCAGGCTGTTCTCGTCCAGGACGATCAGGCCTGACTCATAGCAGAGCTGGTAGAATTTCTGGTACTGCTGAAACATGCCCGGATTGGAGATGATCTCAAAAATGGAAAGGCGGGGTGAGACCATCATCCGGTCGATGGGATAAAGCACCCCCTTCCCGCTCACCACCTGGGGGGTTCCTACCTTTGAGATGGTCAGGTCCCCTCCCGAATAGATCCCATCAGCGGTAATGCCAATGTAGGTGTTCTGTGAGGCCTCGATGAAAGTCCCCTCCTCAAAATCCTCCTCCCGCATCTCCCCGAAGACCAGGTGGGTGTTCACAATATCCCTGGCAATCCGGGGGGAAACGGGGGTAAGCGGACTGGCGTCATGGTAAAGGCCGTAGCCCCCGATCCCTGTCCGGAAAGTGTACCCTGCAGCCCTGAGGGCCTGGTTGGAGGGAGCAAAGAGGGTAAACACCAGGTTTTCCTCGTTGATCAGTTTGTCCACCAGGTAAAACACCAGCATGTCTGTGAACCATTCATACTCCTTGTCCCCGGTGATGGGCGAAGCCACCGACTCGAATATTTTGGGCAGAAGGTATTTGTTGAGCCCGCAGAAGGGTCCGTTACTGGCCATTCCACTCTGGTGGATGTCTTCCTCACCGATGTTGCAGTCCACCAGGGAGGAGGTAAGGTCCCATTCCCATTCCGTGGTCATCGATCCGAACTGGGAGGGCCAGTAGTTGGTCCCGATGTAATGCGACAGGTACCAGTTGATCCAGTATTCACCAATGTCAAGAATGGAGCTGTAGCCCCTTGTGCGCTCGTTCATGAACTGCTGGAGGGCTGCATTGGTGGGAGCGAACAGGGTGAGGACATTCCGGTAGCCGCTGTATGCCACGTTTTCAAGATCCGGGGAGGTGCCCGCAGGAAAGATGGCGTTCATTTTCAGGAACAGGGAATCGAGGATGCCGTCCTCGTTCACATCCCCCTCGTTGTTCTGTGCCGTGGTGTAGCTGCTGGAATACTGGTAATAGGTGTTCTTTTCTATCAGATCCCTGAAGGTGCTGTATTCCTCGTATTCCTCCAGGATGTCATCGTGGTTGGGGGGAGGGACCAGCACCCGGTCGATCCGGTGGATCCACCCGTTCTGTGCCGGCACATCATATTCGGTCACCGTGGCACGGTCCACGTGAAATCCCGAGAAAGGGCTCCCGTTGTAAAGGAATCCGTAATTGAATGAGGGATCGAGGTCCAGTTCGTCGAAATACTCACTGGAGTAAACAGGGATAAACTTGGTCTCGTGGTACACCTCATAATCCCGTCCGAGGGTATCGTATTCGGTGGTCACCGGGGGGGTGTACCTGGTGGGGTGTTTAAAACTCTGCGTGGAGTAATCGATCTCTGCATCCTGGACGTTCAGTCCATAGAGCAGCATGTACCTGGAATAGGCCCAGAATACAATGTGATAGAATACGATCCCTTTCAGCTCCTCTTCCGGGATCTCCTCCAGGGATCCGTACCCCGCCTCGGTCAGAAAATCTCTGAATGCATCGTCGTCGGGAGCAAATACGGTGAAGTTACCGGTCTTCCCCAGGACATCATCGTAACCGGCCAGTTCCACGGCCCTGATGAACTGGGTGTAATTCCCCTCCTCCTCCAGGAGTTCCAGAATGGTACCGATCAGGTCCTCCGGTACCTGGTAGTATTTGTCAAATTCCTTTTCACATCCGGGACTCAGCAGAGTCCAGATCATGATCACCGGGAGTACCAAATACCTTGACCTCATGTTACGAACCGATGCAACTCAGCAGAACGATCAGCAGCGCCGCAGCCACCACAAACAACAAAACCACACTGATCACCAGACGGCTCCTGAATCTGGATATCTCCTTTTTCTTCCTGGAAAGTTCCACCGAATGGGATGCGTGAACTTTCATCACTGCTCAGTTATGGAAAGAAATTTATGGAAGTTCTGTGCGGGAGGATTTCACTATTGTCCGGATTCGTTGCACACTGATCCGGACCTGCGATTTCCTTCACCTCCCCCGGGAAGGGTCAGTTGGAAGAGGCCTTCAGCATGGAGCGGATGTACTCCCCTGGTGTGGTCTGGTAATGTTTCCTGAAAAGCCGGATCATGTATGAACTGCTGCTGAATCCCACCATGACATACACCTCCGAAATGGGTCGGTTTTCGTACAACATCAGCCGGATGGCCCTTTTCAGCCTTGTTTTCTGGATGTAAACTCCGATGGGAACACCGGTGGCTACCCTGACCTTTTCATACAGAACGGTTCTGGAGACCCCCATCTCCCTGGCCAGGAAACCGGCATTCAGGTTGGTCTCCCGGAGATTTGACAGGATGATTCGGTCCAGCTGTCCTATGAAATCAGATTGCCGGACCTCATGAATCTCATTGATGTTCTCCTCGGTAACCATGGCGTATTGCCTGATGCGTGACCGGTTATTTTCCACCGCCCTTTTTACCTGAGAGTTCAGGAGCTGTATGCTGAACGGTTTGGGCACCACCAGGTCGGCGCCCATATCCAGGCCCTTCAGGTGCTCACTGTGGTCCCCTTTTCCGGTCAGGAGAATGACCGGAATGGTCGATAGCCGCTCATTCGAACGGATGGTCCGGATCAATGCCTCCCCATCCATCACCGGCATGATCCAGTCGGTGATCACCAGGTCCGGTTTTACCCTGTGCATGATCTTCAGGGCCTCTGCCCCGTTGGGGGCCTCCATGATCCGGTACTCTGCCGACAACTGGTCCCTCAGGTAGTTCCTGAGCTTATCATGGTCTTCCACGATCAGAATCCGGGGAAGGAGATCCTCCTGCGCTTCCCTGTTTTCCTGCATGAGCCGATCCGGCTCCTCCGCGGGCTGCCTGCCTGCCTGTGCCTGCAAAAAGGAATCAGCTACCAGGGGTGCCAGCAGGTCGTCCGGACCGAGATGGCGGTCACCCAGCGGGAACATGACCAGGATCTCGGTACCCACCCCGCGCTCACTCCCGATCCTGATCTCTCCGTGGTGCATCAGCACCAGGTTCTTGACCAGCGCCAGACCAATGCCGCTTCCGATATGGTGGCTGGCCCTTTCTGCCTCGATCTGGTAAAACCGTTCAAAGACTTTCGGAAGCGATTCCCCGGAGATCCCCACCCCGGTGTCGGAAACCAGGATCCCCACATAGTCGGTGTTTTTCCGGGTATTGTTCAGCTGAAGGGTATGGAAATCGGGGCGGAATTTGAAGTTCACTGGCTGGGGCAACAGCGAAAGGGTTACCAGACCTTCCGCCTCCGTGTATTTGAGCGCGTTTTCGAGCAGGTTGTTGATGATCTTTCTGAACTTTTCCCTGTCCACCCATACCTGGCGGGGCTCCTCGGGGATATTGAAATAGAACTGGACCTTCTTTTGTTCTGCCATGCACTCGAAATCCTCCACGATTTCTTTGAGGAACCCTGCCATTTCAACCTTTTCAGCCCGGAGCCGGCTTACACCGGTGTCGGTTCTCCTGAATTCCAGCAGTTCATTCACCAGGTTGAGCAGATTGTCCGCATTGTGCCGGGCCACCTGCAGGTTCTTCCTGTTTTTCGGGGTAAGCTCCTTCTGGTTCAGGATATCGTTCAACGGGGCCCGGATCAGCGACAGCGGAGTTTTGAATTCATGGGAGATGTTGGTGAAAAACATCAGCTTGGCCTGGTGGAGCCTCTCATTGTACTGAAGCTCATGCTTCAGTCCGATAAACCGGATCAGGGAATGTGCGATGACAAACACCAGAAGGAGCACGATCAGGATGTAGAGGGTATAGGCCAGTCTCGTCTTCCACCAGGGGGGAAGGATCGTCAGCCTGATCTCCCGGGAAGAACCATCCCGGAAATGCTCCTGGGTGGAGGCCATGACCTTGAAAAGGTATGTGCCCGGAGGAAGCCCGTTGTACACGGCCATCCTGTTGCCTGACCGGTCCGTGTTCCAGTCCTGGTCAAATCCCTCCAGCATGTACCTGTATTGGATCCTCTGGTGGTTAACGGGTCCGGTTGCATAGAATGAGAAGGAGAAATTCCTGTTGTTGGCGTGATTGAGTTCCAGCTGGTCCGCATAATTGATGTGGGTAGTCATGATCACATTGCCGTTCACTGTATCACCACCTTCAACCAGCCGGTTCTGGATCCTGAACTCCGAGAAATGGATCTTTGCGGTGACCGTATCCCTTTCGATCTGGTCCGGATAAAAGAGGTTCAGCCCTTCCATGCAGCCGAAGAAGAGTTCCCCGTCACCGGCTTCATGGTAGGCCTTCCACATGAAGTAATCTGACAGCAGGCCGTCCTCCCGGTAGAAATTCTCGAAGGTCTCCTGCCCGGGATCGAATTTTCCGAGCCCTTTCTCTGAACTGACCCAGATGTTCCCCTCCCGGTCCCCGAGGATCCCGTAAATGGCATTTCCCGGGGCACCGCTGTGCACATCATATAGGGTGTAGCTCAGGGATCCGTCCTTCTCATCCACCTTTGCCAGGCCCATGGAGAAGGTCCCCACCCAGATCCGGGAATGAATATCCTGGTAAATGGAGATGCAGTTCATCAGGCCCGATCCCTGCTTTCGGTCATCGGGACCTTCTCCCTCCCCCATTCCAGCTGTCGGGTAGTAGAGGGACCTCTCCCTGTCGAACCGGGGACGGGGACTTTCAAACTCCTGGCCATCGAACACCAGTTTGCACACGCCATGGTTCCATGTGGCGAGCCAGAGGGTGGTCCCGTCAATGAGAAACGACTGGATGTTGTGCTCCTCCAGGATCCATTGATACGATCCGGTTCCATAGTCGTACATCCCCAGCCCGTAACGCGTCCCGATCCATATCCGTCCCAGGGAATCCCCCAGGATGTGATAGATCTCCTCATTCTGATTCAGAAAGTCAGGCTTTCGAAACCGGAGGGTTCCGCTGCTGACCTGGTCTGCAAAGCAGAGTCCGTTATCGTGCGAACCCACCCACAGCCTGTCGTTCTCATCCCTGTACAGCGCCGATATGTAATTTGAACAAACGGTGCCCCGGTCCGCCTCCTGATGGCTGTAATGGGTGATCCTGCCTGTGCGGGTATCGATCCGGTCCAGCCCGTTGTTATAGAGGCCCACCCAGATCACGCCCGAATCGTCTTTGAATATGGAGCGGACCGTATTCCCTCCAAGCCCGTCCTGTTCACCGGTTCTGAAACGGTAGGTGCGGAAATTCCGGTTTCTGATGTTGATCCTGGTGATTCCCTTGTTCAGGTAGGTGAGCCAGATGATCCCCGAGTGCCGGTCCCCGTGGATGCCGGTGATCTGCCCGTCCAGGATGCTGTTCGGGTTATCCATTTCATGGCGGAGCGTCTCTACCGTTCCGCTCTGCCGCTCCAGCCTGTATAGTTGCGTGCCCGAAGCGATCCACAGATCATGTTTATAGTCCTCATAAATTGAAGTGATCCCCTTTCCGGTGAACAATGAGCTGAATGCAGGTGCGATCAGACCCTTCCCGGCCGGATCAAGGAAAACGTTGTTTGTTTCGTCATAGAGGAACAGCCCCTCAGAGGTACCCACCCAGCAATTCTTGCCGGAATCATAGAACAGGGTGTTCAGGCGCTGGATGCTGACCGGGGCAGGAATATCACCGACATCCGAAAGGTTCAGTACCTTTTTCTCAAGGTGATATTTTTTCAGGACCGTATCGGTAATGATCACCAGGCAGGTGCTGTCCGGATTCAGTATGAACCTCCCCCGGTAATCGTCCTCAAAGGTGATGAAGGAGCGCTTATCGGCGTTGATCTTTACCAGCTGGTTGTTACAGTTGACCCAGATGGCTCCGGAACGGTCCTGCAAAGCCAGCGGTTGCCTGCTGATCTCGTTTCTCCTCGCCGCTGCAAATGAGAGGCCGCTGACCAGGTTCGTGAAACTGCCGGTCCGTTTGTCGTAAATATCGATCCCATCTTCAAGTACCACCACCATGTCGCCTGAACGGTCTTCGAAAATGTCCTCCACATAGTTGCTGCTCAGGCTGCCGGCTACCTGGGGATCCGAGGTATAGGTCATGAACTCATAGCCGTTGTATTTCTGCAGCCCGTTATAGGTCGTGATCCAGGCGTGACCCTCGCTGTCAATGCAAATCCGGTACACATTATCCATGATCAGCCCGTTGGACACTTTATAGTGGTCATAGATGTATTCCCGGCTCTGGGAAAGCGTGACCTCAGCCACCCCGGAGAGCATGAGAAGCAGCAGGCAATATCTCGTCAGTTGGCGCATGCAGGCAGCGAAGAGAGAGGTAATATACAGCGTTGGCCGGATAAAGTCAAGTCCGGCGAATCGCCTATTTCAGCTCCCGGCGCCTCAGCAGCGCCTCAAGGTAGTAATAGTCGGCATAGACCAGCGGCACGTCGATCTCGCTGCCGCCCGGCAGGTTACCCGTGGAATGGTCCAGCAGGAAACCGTAATTCGCCCCTTCGTAGGAGCGGTACTCCGGAGAGCTGAGGGCCTCCATGATCCAGTCGGCACGCTCACGGTAATAGAGGTCATCCGCCGAATAGGTGGAGAGTTCGTAGAGGGCCGATGCCATGATTGCGGCGGCGGATGCGTCCCTTGGCTCCTTGCGCAGCCTGGGAGCGTCGAAGTCCCAGTACGGGACCCGGTCCTTGGGCAGCCTGGGATGGTTCAGCAGGAACCGGGCGATCCCCTCGGCCTGCTCCAGGTACTTCCGGTCCCTTGTGAACCGGTAAACCATGGTGTACCCGTACAGTCCCCAGGCCTGCCCGCGGGCCCAGGTCGATCCCGGTGAAAATCCCTGGTGGGTGTAAGTCCCCCTCACCTCCCCGGTCAGGGTGTCATAGTCCACCACGTGGTAGGCACTGTAATCGGGCCGGTAGTGGTTTTCCAGGGTGGTGTTGGCATGCCGGACGGCCACTTCCCTGAATGTGGGATCACCCGTCTGCTCCGATGCCCAGAAAAGCAGCTCCAGGTTCATCATGTTATCGATGATCACCGGGTACTGCCACACCTCCTGGTTAAAATCCCATGAGCGGATGCATCCGACTGTTTCGTTATACCTGGTTATCAATGTCCTGGCCGACTGGACAAGGATGGGGATATAGCTGCTGTCGCCGGTGATCCGCAGGGCATTGCCGTAACTGCAGAACATCCGGAATCCCACATCGTGGTTGGTGGCGTTGTACATCTGATCCTCCAGCAGAACGGTATACCACTGCGCTTTCTCCCTCCAGGAATCGTATCCGGTCAGTTCATAGGCATACCAGAGGATCCCCGGGAAAAAACCGCTGGTCCAGTCACCGGGCCGCACCAGCTCCAGGCTTCCGTCCTGGTTGATGCTCCTTGGCATGATCCGCTCGGTATCCCCCCCTGTCACTGTGCTCTCAAAATGGATGTTCTGTACGTTGGTCTCCAGGATCATCAATTGTTCATCGATCTCGTCCACGTCCAGGTGGTCCAGGTCTGGCGGAGGGGCTGTACAGGAGATTACAGCCGCCGTTAAAGTCATCACGATTGCCAGTTTTGTGATGCGGGGACGACCGCTTAATAGGGTTTTCTTGCTCATCTTCATATTTGTTATTCAGATTGTGTGATCATTGGGTGGTCCGTGTGTAATCCGGGTCATAGTCCGGATTGGGGTCCATTCCTTCGGCCCCGGTGGCGACCTGCCAGCGGTGAAGGAGGCGCATCAGCCGCTGCTCCGTCTCAGGCAGTGTCCCGTAAAGGTTCCTGGTTTCACCCGGGTCTGTGGAGAGGTCATACAGTTCTGCCGAGTGGTCCTCAAAGAATTCAATCAGTTTGTAGTTGCCCATTCGCACTGCGGCCCCGGGTTTCCCCCCCTGGTTGGAATAGTGGGGATAGTGCCAGAACAGGGCCCGCTGCATCAGGGAATCCCCGCGGAAAAGCGGAACCAGGCTGATCCCGTCCACATGCTGGTCGGGTCTGGGGGCAAGTCCGGCCATCTCAAGGATGGTGGGATAGAAATCGGTGCTGGTCACCGGGACATGGCAGACGCTCCCCTCTGTTCCGGACCCGGGCCAACGGATCAGCATGGGCTCCCGGATCCCACCTTCATAGAGCCACCCCTTACCGGCCCGGAGGGGGCGGTTCGAGGTGGGTGAGCCTTCCGCCGTGGAGAGCCCCCCGTTGTCGGACATGAACATGACAATGGTCTGCTCCTCCAGCCCCAGCGCTGTCACCGCATCCATCAGGCGGCCCACGTTCCGGTCCAGGGTCTCCACCATTCCGGCATAGACGGGATGCCCCTGCATCGTCCGCTCCACGAACCTGCCGCGGGGCGGTGCCGTCCGGATCCAGGCCCTGTCGGTGGTCTCCATCGCCCTTGCGGACAGCCCCAGTGAATCGATCTTCCTCTCGTACTTCCGGATCTGTTCGGGACGTGCCTGGAGCGGGGTATGCACCGCGTAAAAGGAGAGGTAGAGAAAGAACGGCTCATCCGCTCCATTGTCACCCATGGATTCCAGGAAGCGGATGGACTCGTCGGTGAGCCTGTCGGTCAGGCACTCGCCCTCCGGTCCGCTTTCAAGCCTTGGATTGGTGTAGGGGGCAAAGTAGCCCCCCTGTGGCCATCCGCTGGACCATCCCCCGATGTTGGTATCGAATCCCTGGTGCTCCGGCCAGGTTGCCGAATCGGCACCCAGGTGCCATTTCCCGGCAAAAAAGGTCCTGTACCCCGCTTCTTTTAAAGCCTCGGCAATGGTCACCTCCCCGAGATTCATCTCCAGCTGAAAATCCCTCGCAACTAGCCTGTCGCAGGGTTGCGGCCCCGCATTGGCCTGTCGTCCGGGGATCCAGTCGGTGATCCCGGTCCGCACCGGATACCTGCCCGTCATGATGCTGGCCCTGGTGGGGGAGCAGACCGGACAGGCCGCATAGGCATCGGTGAACCGCATGGCACCGGCGGCCAGCAGGTCGATGCGGGGGGTTTCGTGGAATGTGCTTCCGTAGCAGCCCAGGTCCGCCCACCCCAGGTCATCCACCAGGATAAAAATGAAATTGGGCCTTTCGGTTTCCTGCTCCGGCTGGCTGCAGCTGCCAGCCAGGAGGAACAGGGCAGGAATCAGCGGCATCCACCATGCATGGTTCCGTATCATGTGGTTCATTCGGTTCTGAAATTTATGCCAGGCCGGAAACCATTACCCCGCAGGAACCCGCCACACGACGGATATGACCGGCCGCTTCCGTATACGCCCCTTCAGTCTCCAGATGTTCCATCATCAGTGGCACCCCGGGGAGGCCTGACAGCTCCTGAAGGTACACAACATAGTCCAGATTTCCCAGTCCCGGCCTCACTTCGTCCAGCTGTGGAATGTAATTATCCTGGCGCAGTGTGATGTCCTTGGCATGGCAGCTCCTTATCCAGGGCCCCAGCATGGAGAACATCTGCCGGATCAGCTCCCCGTTCCCGAAGTAGGAGCGGACGGAGGTGACCATGTTGACCGGATCAAGGTGGACCCCGAACCGTTCCCGGTCAATGGCCCGGATCAGCCGGAGGTAGGTCTCCGGGGAATCGGGAAAGGACCAGGGCATGGCTTCCAGGGCGAACCAGGTGCGTCTGGGCTGCACCGCATCGATGATCTTCCGGGTATTCTCCACCACCAGGTCGAACACTCCTTCGGACAGGTTGTCCGGATGGGGACCCGCCCAGTGCTCGCTGTTCCGCGATCCGCTGATGTTCACACAACACCTGGCTCCGATCCGGTCGGCCAGGTCCAGTCCCTCCATGCACTGTTCCATGGCCGCATTCGCTTCGGCCGGGTCCGGGGAGAGCGGGTTGCTCCATGCACCCACCTCGGCGATCACGATCCGGTTCTCCCTGGCCGCTGCTACATAGGCCTCCACCAGCCTGTCGTCCGCGTCCGGGCCCACCGGGCAGTATGCAGCCCCGTAGCCCAGCCGTTTCAGCTGTTCAACCCACTGCCCCGGATCACTGTAAGGTTCGAACAGGGGTGCCCCCAGGGGGATCCGGGCGGGCTTTGAAACGGCCGCTGTCATGGTTCCGGGAAACAGCGCTGCCGCGGCAGCGGAGGTCCCCAGGGTGCCCATAAAAGTCCTTCGGTTCATGTGCTGGTTGTATGATAAGCTACCGAAAGTTATGAAAACCTGGCATCTTTTCTCCAGTCACTTCCATTTTGGGTATATTTAGTCATCCAAATCCCCCGAACATGACCCGGTTCTTTTCACCATCCGCCGTGACCGCCCTGATGGCCCTTCTTCTCCTCCCCCTCGGACTTTCCGGCCAGGAAACCAACTGGCAAACTGACCTTCAGGACAGGCTGGACCTGATGGGTCACCGGAACTGGATCCTGGTGGTGGACAAGGCCTTTCCGGAGCAATCGGCTGCCGGGATAACCACCCTGTACACGGACCAGGAGCTTGTCCCCGTCCTGGAGACCGTCCTCCGCATGGTGGAATCGACCACCCATGTGCGACCGGTCATTTTCCGGGACCAGGAGCTCCGGTACCTGGATGACGGGCTGGTGAATGGGATCGAAACATTCAAAGAACAGGCCGGGCAGGTGCTCGCCGGGTACCCGGTCCAATCGCTCCTGCACGAGGAGGTATTCCGCCTGCTGGATGAGGGTTCGGCCCTGTTCACCACCCTGGTGATCAAGACCGGTTGCACGCTCCCCTACACCTCGGTATTCATGCAGCTGGACTGTGCCTACTGGGGACCGGAGCAGGAAAAGGAGCTGCGGGAACGGATGAAACCATCCGGCGGATACCCGGCAGAAGAGAACAGGTAACCGGGATCCCCATCGCCCTTCCGGCCTGTTCACGCCGGGCAGGAAGGGGGATCATCCTCCCCCATCCAGGTCACCCGGGTATCCGACCGGTGCCCGGCGGCCAGGATCTCTCCGTATAATTCGGGGCGCCTGGCCCGCCGGTAGCGGTAGCCCCCTGCCAGGGTCAGCTTATCGGGGGTGCATCCGGCCACCACCACTTCGTCATCCAGGCTCCTGCATTCGGCGAGGACCTCCCCGTAGGGATCCAGGACCATGCTGTTCCCGTTTTTCAGCTGGTCGCCGTCGGGCCCGATGGGATTGGAAAAGATGGCATAGATCCCGTTGTCGTAGGCCCTCGCAGGCAGCCAGCGCATCAGCCATCCCCTCCCCTTGGGCCCGTCGAACTCTGCCCTGATGGCCACCGGGTCCCGCTCCCGGTTGTCCCACAATTCACGGTCCACCCACCCCCTGCCCGGCATGGGCGACGGGGTGCACCCGGTCACATGGGGCATGAAGATGACCTGTGCCCCCAGCAGGGTGGTGGCCCGCACATTCTCGATCACGTTGTTGTCATAGCAGATCAGGATCCCGCACTTCCAGCCGAAAAGATCGAACACGGTGTACCGGTTTCCGGGTGACAGGTACCTGCTGATGAAAGGATGGAGTTTCCGGTACCGGGCCACCACCCCCTCCCCGGTCACACACACATAGGTATTGTAGAGGTGCTCCCCCTCCTTTTCCACCAGACCGCCCAGCAGGGCCACCCCGTACCGGGATGCGATCTCCCGCATCCGCCGGATGCTTTCGCCCCCGGGCACCTCCTCGGCAAGTGCGCTGATCTCCTCCCTTTCCAGGTCCCTGAGGAAACTGTAGGATGTGATGCACAGCTCATGGAAGCTGACCACCTGTGCCCCCTCTGAAGCGGCCCGGGCCGTGAGTTCTTCCATGCGCGACAGGTTATATGCCTTGTCTCCGTTCCGGGTCCGGAACTGGGCGGTTGCAATGCGGATTTCCTTCATGATCATCAAAAATTCCGTTAAATTTAAGCCATGGACAGAAAAAAAGCCAGAAACCTGCTGGAGAAAGCGCTTCAGGAAGGAGGAAAGGTCCTGAAGGAGTATGCCGGGACCGTGCTGGATGCCAGGATCAAAGATAGCATCAGCTCGGTAGTCACCGATGCGGACCTGGCTGCGGAGGAACGGATCCTCGGGGTCCTTTCCGACCCGGCATTTCCCTGCAACATCATTTCCGAGGAGGCGGGAAGCCACCACAGGGGATCCGCGTACACCTGGGTGGTGGATCCACTGGACGGGACCTCCAATTTTGCGGCGGGGGTACCCTGGTATGGGGTAATCATCGCCCTGTTCAGGGAGAACGAGCCCATCCTGGGAGGGATGTACCTGCCCGCGGATGAACAGGTGTACATGGCCGAAAAGGGAAAGGGGGCCCGGAGGAACGGTCATCCCGTCAGGGCCTGCAGGGAGGTGAGCCTGGCCGGGCGACTGGTGGCATACTCCTTCGACCACAGTGATGTGCCGGGAAAAACGGATCGTGAAATGGCGCTCCTGGGCCGGCTCTCCGCCGGTGTCAGGAACATCCGCAGCACCAACTCCCTGGTCGATTTCTGCTACGTGGCGGACGGAAGGCTGGGGGCCGCGGTGAACCAGACCACCAAAATCTGGGATATCGCCGCTGCCACCCTTATCGTCAGGGAGGCGGGAGGGGTAGTGACCGATGTGACAGGAAAGCCCGTTCGATTCGACCTGGCCGGTGATCCACACGACCGCAACTACACCCTGGTGGCGGCAGGCAGGGGCCTGCATGCCAGCCTGATGAAAATCCTGGACCCTTCGTGACCGCCAATGAACCTGAGAACCTGTACCACCGTTTTACTGATGTTGATCCTGGCCGGAGCATGCCGGACCAGCCAAAAAGAACCTGCCGTGAACCAGAATAATGAACAGAAGATCGTCATCTACCAGGTATTCACCCGCCTGTTCGGGAATGCCAATACCACCAATGCACCCTGGGGCACCCTGGAAGAGAACGGGGTGGGCAAGTTCAGCGACTTTACCGACACGGCCCTGAAAGCCATCCGCGATCTGGGGGTCACCCATATCTGGTACACCGGAGTCCTGCACCATGCCATGGTCACCGATTATTCCTCCCACGGGTTGCCCGGGGACGATCCCGATGTGGTGAAGGGGCGGGCCGGGTCGCCCTACTCGGTGAAGGATTATTACAATGTCAACCCCGACCTGGCAACGGAGCCCGCCCGGAGGCTGGAGGAGTTCCGGGAACTGGTCGACCGCACCCACCGCAACGGCATGAAGGTGATCATCGACATCGTGCCCAACCATGTGGCCCGGGTCTATCACTCGGTGACCAATCCCCCGGGGGTGGAGGATTTCGGGGCATCAGACGATCAGTCCCGGGAGTACCGGAGGGACAACAATTTCTATTACATTCCGGGCCAGCCCTTCCGGGTGCCCCTGTGGCGGGAAGGCTACCTTCCGCTGGGCGGGGAGGATCACCCCCTGGCCGACGGATATTTCAGGGAGGACCCGGCCAAATGGACCGGCAACGGGTCGCGGTCCCCGCAACCCGATATGAACGACTGGTACGAGGCGGTGAAGATCAATTTCGGGGTGCGGCCCGACGGGACCAGGGACTTCGAATCCCTGCCTGCAGGATACGAACGGGAGCCTGCGGAGGTCCATGCCGCCTTCTGGGAGGGGAAGGAGGTTCCCGACAGCTGGAAGAAATTCAGGGAGATCGCCCTTTACTGGCTTGACATGGGAGTGGACGGGTTCAGGTACGACATGGCCCAGATGGTCCCGGTGGAGTTCTGGAGCTACCTCAACGGGGCCATCAAAACGAAAAAACCCGATGCGATCCTGGTCTCCGAGATCTACATCCCCGAGATGTACCGGGACTATATTCACCTGGGCAAAATGGATTACCTCTATGACAAGGTGCAGCTGTACGATACCCTGAAGGTGATCATGCAGGGCAGGGGCAGCACCGACCAGATCGCGGTGATCCAGGACCAGCTGGCCGACATCGGACACCACATGCTCCATTTCCTGGAGAACCATGACGAACAGCGGATCGCCAGCCATGCCTTTGCCGGGGATGCAAGGAAGGGAATGCCCGCCATGGTCGTATCGGCGGCCATCTCCAGCTCACCCACCATGCTCTACTTCGGCCAGGAGGTGGGAGAGCCGGCAGAAGGGAATCCGGGTTTCGGTTCGGAGACCCGCACCACCATCTACGATTACTGGGGAGTACCCCACCACATCCGTTGGATGAACAACGGCGCCTTCGACGGGGGGCTGCTCACCCCGGAGGAAAAGGCGCTGAGGGCATTTTACAGCCGGCTGCTTAACTTCGCGCTGCAATCGAAGGCGCTGACCGGGGAGTACCGGGAGATTCACCGCCACAACCGCGCTCATACCGAGTGGTACAACGACCGGGTATTCTCATGGGTCCGCTGGAAGGATGAGGAAAAACTGATCCTTGTGGTCAATTTCGATGCCTCTGAGCGTTACGGTTTTGAACTGGAGCTCCCGGAAGAGGTCACACGGTTGTGGAACCTGCATGAGGGGAGCCACCGCCTTCAGGACCAGTTGTCGGAACGGTCCCTGGAGCTGCAGGTCACCGGCAGCAGGGCATGGGTTCGCGTCGACCTGGATCCCCTTGAATCGCTGATCCTTTCCGTGGAATCTCCAAACCCATAGGACATGAACAGTCCCTCTTCGTTTTCCATCCTTCGTACCCCTGCCATTACGCTTGCCCTTACACTTGCCCTCATTCTCTCCGGAAGGATCATGCCGGCAGCATGTGCCGGTGCCGGCGTAACAGACGGTGAACCCCTGCTGCCCAATGTGGTGATCATCTATTTCGACGACCTGGGGTACGGGGATGTCAGTGCATACGGCGCCACCAGGCTTCGAACATCATCAATCGACGCTCTGGCCGACGGGGGAATCCGGTTTATCAATGGCTATGCGGCTTCTGCCACCTGCACCCCCAGCCGGTATGCCCTGCTGACAGGGACCTATCCCTGGCGCAACCGTTCGGCCAGGATCCTTCCCGGAACGGCATCCCTGATCATAGAACCCGCACAGATGACCCTGCCGAAGATGTTCAGGGAGATGGGATACCGCACCGGCATTGTGGGGAAGTGGCACCTGGGACTGGGAAGCGGGGTGGTGGACTGGAACCGTCCCATTGCGCCCGGTCCCAACGAGGTGGGTTTTGATGAATCCTTCATCATGGCCGCGACGCAGGACAGGGTACCCACGGTCTATATCGAAAACGGAAGGGTGGTGCGGCTCGATCCGGATGACCCGATCAGGATCAGCTACACGGAGAACTTTACCGGGGAGCCCACCGGTCTCGAAAACCCGGAATTACTGAAAATGAGGTGGCACCACGGGCACAACCAGAGCATCGTGAACGGCATACCCCGCATCGGATTCATGCAGGGAGGCGAAGGGGCCCGCTGGGTGGACGAGAACATGGCCGACACCTTCCTCACCCGCGCACAACGGTTCATCACAGAAAACCGCGATCATCCCTTTTTCCTCTACTACGCCCTCCAGCAGCCCCATGTGCCCCGGACACCCCATCCGCGGTTCCAGGGCAGCACGGCACTGGGCCCCCGCGGCGATGTGATCGCCGAGGCTGACTGGTGCGTGGGCGAGCTGGTCCGGACCCTCGGGAAGGAGGGATTGCTGGAAAAGACCCTGATCATCCTTTCCAGCGACAACGGTCCGGTCCTGAATGACGGTTACTATGACGATGCAGTGGAGAAGAACGGAACACACACCCCCGCCGGCCCCCTCCGGGGAGGAAAATACAGCCTTTTTGAGGGGGGGACCCGGGTTCCGTTCATCACCTACTGGAAAGGCACCATCGAGCCGGGTGTCTCCGAAGCGGTGGTGTCTCAGGTGGACCTGTTCTCCTCGCTGGCCTCCCTGCTGGGCAGCCCGGCCAGGGGGCCAGACAGCGAAGACCTCCATGGGGCACTGCTGGGTGAAGGGGACACGGGGAGGAGCATGCTGGTGCCGGAGGCCACCGGAAGGACCGCATTCCGCATGGGTGACTGGAAACTGATCCCCCCCTGTCCCGGTCCCGCTGTCATGGAAAATGTGCAGATCGAGACAGGCAACGGGGCGCAATACCAGCTGTACTACCTGGGGGACGATCCGGGTGAACGGCAGAACCTGGCCTCCTCCGAGGATGAGGTGCTGCAAATGATGATCAGCGCCTACCGCCGTGCCCTGGGGGATCACTCCGGTACAGGCGGAGAAAAAGAGAAGTGATTCCCCATTTTTTCCAGGAAGAACAACTCTGAAGTGAACTGCCAGTCGAACGAGCGGGTCTGGTTGGCCAGGTGGTGGTGGTGATCCTGGTCCAGCAGGTAGTCCCCCGGTTTTTCCAGGATGCGTGTTTGACCGTACACCTCCTCAAGCTTCCCCCGCACCACCGGGAAATCATTGTACAACGCTTTCAGGGAGGCCAGTGCCTCGGATTTGCCTTCCCCCTCCTGCGCCTCGTCATACGCCCTGAGGGCCAGCAGAAGCGAAGGGGTATATGCCACCAGCCGGTTGACCATGTCGTACACATCCAGCCGGTACCCGTTCCTGACAGCCAGGGGCTGAACGGCCCCGATCCTTGAAGAGACGGTGTTGCACTGTTCCAGCATGTCGGCTGCCTGTTCGAGGCGGCCAGCATACCGCTGGCTCCATGCTCCCGGATTGCCGGGATCGGGAAGCCGGATAAGGGCCTCCTCATGCGGATCATCCATATGCCGGAGCCGTCTCCTGTCCTGTCCCTCCTCCAGCAGGGCATTGTTCCAGAACGCCACCGGTCCTTCCAGCAAATCGATGAAGGCGTACTCCTCCCCTGCTGCCTCAGGTGAGAATTCCCGGTGCCGGTAGGCCGACTTGATCTGCTGCTTGTCCATCCGGTCCCCTCCCCAGGTATACTGCGCAAAGGCGATGATCCCGCGCATATAGAGTTCGAAATGGGGGGAATCGTCGTCCCAGAGCGTCAGCAACAGGGCATCCATTCCGCCATGGATGCTGGAAAGGGCAAAGGTCCTGATGTTCTCCATATTGCTCTCTTCCTGGGGCATCAGTACCCAGCGTGTCTGACCGGCGGTGGCCCCCATGACCCGTAGGCCCTGATCGCGGAACCACTCCATCGCCTTTTCATTCCCGTAGGACTCGGGATCGCTGTAGTTCCACCTCATATAGATGCAATTCCTCGGGAACCGGTCCAGGAATGCGGTCAGGATGGGTTCGTTCTCTTCCCAGATGCTGTCCACCACCGCCGGAGAAAGCTCCGGGTTGAACATGGGCCAGTAGACCCCGGCATGCTTCAGGGGCATGTCATCCCAGAAAATGGGGATCCGGCCGCTTGCTGCCGCAAAATCACTCACCCTGTTCAGCCACTCCAGTTGCAGTTCCAGGGGCGACCGCCCGCTCCCCCTGCCGGTGGTATGCACCTCGTCGCCCCCCACATGCAGGAACCTGCCGTGGGGCGTGGCCTCAAGGGCATCCCTGTAGAGGTCGAACTGTACCTCGTAGGTGCCCGGATCCAGGGGATTGAATGCCCAGTCGCTCAGGGGATCATCCCTGAGATCCCGGTAAGCATCGTGTTTCAGGACGAAGGACGCGTGTCCCAGTCCCTGGATCAGGGGACTGATCTCGATGTTCCGTTCCATGGCATAGTCGCTCAGTTCTTTCCACTCCTCAATGGTGAGCGCACCGGAGGCCCCCACCAGCGGTTGCCGTTCATAGGCCAGCTTGTCCTCCATTTCCGCGATAACCCCGTTGATCTTATACAGGGCCAGGTGGTCCATGAGCCTGAAATAGTACTCCCTCTTCTCCAGGTGGTGCTTCATGTCCAGGTGGATGGCCCGGTACGACAGCAGCGGGTAATCCCTGATCCTGCAGGAGGGAAGCGGCACCTCCTGTCCGGCAGCGTCTTCCATCAGCTGGTGCAGGGTCATGAATCCGTAAAGGAGTCCGGCCTGATCCTTCCCTGTGATGCGGACCTGTCCGGAACCGATTTCCAGCACATATCCCTCGGATTTCACCTCCAGTGTGCTGTCCATGCTGAACACCACCTGGGCGGCCGCTTCCCTGTCGGCTTTCTGCAGGTCCCGCAGGAGGGGAGGCAACGGGGGAAGCGAAGCATCGCCGGGGGACCAGTACCGCAGGATCTCCGAGGGGTTCAGGTTGCTGGTTCCGGTCATTTCCACCTGGACCGGCCGGGGCAGCAGTTCAAAAGCGGCTTCGGTGTCCGGGGGTGTCTGGGGGGCGCAGGAGGCCAGCAGAAGGAGGCCCGCAAGGCCGGGGATCAGTTTGTCAGTGAAGAGTTTCATCATTATCTGGAGTTTTTCCGGTAGTATTTCAATGCATTCCGCTTCACCTCCGCGGTGGTGTATGTCACATGCCTGCTCAGGAAGTCGAGCACAAACCCGGGATCCTCCCTGGAATATTCACGCAGCACCCATCCCACGGCGGTTTTTGCGAATCGTTCCTCCCTGCGGATCAGCAGATCGGAGAACTGTGCGATCACCTTTCTGTGGCGGGTGATCCCGCTGGCCTGGGCAAAGGGGACCAGCGAGGCCCTGGCCTTCCAGAGGTATGGATCGCGGTTCCATTGCTTCAGCGTCCAGATCACCTCCTCCTCCCCGCTGTCGACCATGGGGGTCAGCACCTTCACACACAGCCAGTCGGTGGTGTTCCAGTCATAGATGTGGTGCCCGTCGAAGCAGTCGGTCAGCAGACCGAGGATCATGGAGTTTTTCTGCTTGCCCAGCCAGAACAGCTGGATATACAGTACGGCCGCCAGCTTCTCCTCTGCATAGGTCCCCCTGATCAGCTGTTTGACCAGTCCCACCTGCCGGTTCAGGGGAAGCGCATCCAGCCCCTCCCTCCGGTTGAGCTCCAGCAGGTATTTCCTGATCTCCGGCAATCCCGCCCCCAGAAACGGAATGCTCCCTTTCATATAGCGGTTCCACCACTCCGCCTTTTCAGGATCGGAGCGCCGCTGCAGGGTATCGGTGATGATCTGGCCGTACGGATTCAT
>CAZNSZ010000022.1:0-48571 GCA_964575865.1 uncultured Bacteroides sp.
GCAGGAGAACATTGAAATTGTCTGACATCGCCGGAACCACTACCGTAAACGGTCAACGGATCCGGTCATAGGCTTTTACCAGCAGCTCATCCCGGCGTATCCTCCTGAATGCCATGTAGGTCAGTATGGCCGCAATGGGCGGGATCACCACGCGCCACTGGTATACCACAGGCGCCTGTTCGAGCAATCCCCGGCCCACGGACACATAATAGAGGATCATTCCGATACTCCCCAGGAACAGAAATATGAGAAAGATGGCAATGCGCATTTGCCTCATCCGGTTCCTGTATGAAAAGATATTGAAGAAGGAGAGCACGGCCATGGCGGTGAACAGAACGGTCATGGGCCAGGTCTGCAACTCCATTCTGGTCCCGTCCTGATTCCAGAGTCCATTGTGCTTCAGGAAGAAAAGATCGGCTCCCTGCGAGATCACGGCCACCGGTCCCGTCAGCAGCAAAACCGCCATCAGGGAGACCAGCAACAGGAAAATGGTTTGCGGACGCTGAATCATGTTCCTCCGTTTAATTCCCTCCAAGGATCAACGGAAGCCCTTCATCACCCCCTCCGATGACCACCACCTTGCTGTTGGCCGAGTTGGCCAGTTCCAGGGTGGCGTCGATCCCCTTCTGTCTGAGGATCCGGTCGGTGAGTGACGCGCTGATGATCTTGTTATAATCGGCGATCCCCTGGGCCTCTATGCGCTTCCGATCTGCCTCGCTCCGCTCCCTGTCCAGCCTGAACTGGTAGGCCAATGCCTCCTGCTGCTGCTGAAGTTTATCCTCAATGGCCTGCTTGATCTTGTCGGGCAATGCAATGGACCGGATCAGCAGGTCCTTCATTTCAATGTTCTTCTGTGCAAGTGCATTCCTGGTGGCTGTGATGATTTCCAGCTCCACCTCTGCCCTCTTCGTCGAATAGATCTCCTCTGCATTATACCTCCCGGTAACGGCACGAACCGAGGAACGCACATTGGGGATCACCATTACGGAAACGTAGTTGGAGCCGATGTTCTCATGCAGGAATCCGATCTTGTCGTAGAACGGGTTGAAGATGATGGTCACATCCACGTTGATGGAGAGCCCTTCCTTATCGAGCACGTCCATGGTCTCTTCACTTTTCTGCTCCTTCACATCGTATCTGATCAGATCGTTCCAGGGAGCGATCACGTGAAACCCGGGAACATAGATATTCTCCTTGTCGAGGCCTCCTGCAAACTTTTTGAAAATGACGGCCCGTTCACCGGGTTTGATCACGAAAAACATCCGGGTTCCAAAAATGAGCAGCAGCACCACAATGGCTACAATTCCTATAATAATGATCTGTACACGTTTCATAGCGATGTTATTATTGATTGTGAGTAAGTATTTTCAAAGCAGGGGTAAAAATACATTATTTTTATCAGAAACCAGAAACGGTGCTTGAATGGAGCCCATTGCCCGCACAGACCTGATCCTGAATCCGGACGGAAGCATCTACCACCTTCACCTGTTACCGGAAGAGATTGCTGATACCATCATCCTGGTCGGGGATCCCGGTCGGGTTGACCAGGTCTCTTCAAAATTTGACACGGTGGAGATGAGGAAGGCCAACCGTGAATTCACCACCCATACGGGCAGCTACAGGGGGAAGCGAATGACGGTGCTTTCCACGGGGATCGGGACCGACAACATTGATATCGTCATGAACGAACTGGACGCCCTGGCAAGCATTGATCTGGAACGCCGGAGCTTCCTTCCCTCCCCGCGCAGGCTGACGCTGATCCGGATCGGGACCAGCGGCGCCCTTCACGGGGATATTGAACCCGGGTCGGTCCTGCTGACAGAGGTGGCAGGGGGACTGGATGGATTATACCATTTTTACATGGATCACAAGGGAGTGACCATAGCCGGACTGACGGAGGCTTTCGTGGCACATACCCGCTGGGATGAAGCGCTGGCAAGACCATATTTTGTGAGGGCCTCTGAGCGGCTTATCCGTCTTTTCCATGATCCGGGCATTCGGGCGGGCATCACCTTGTCCAGCCCCGGATTCTACGCTCCCCAATTCAGGTCCCTCAGGCTCGTTCCCAGGGAAAACAAACAAATCCTGCAACTGTCTTCTTTCTCATTCGAACGGTTGCGGATCCAGAATTTTGAAATGGAAAGTTCGGCCCTGTATGCACTCGCATCCCTGATGGGACATGAGGCGGTCACCCTGTGTGTGGCCATAGCCAACCGGGTTTCTTCCAGATTTCTTGAGGATTACAAACCTGCCATCGATGCGCTCGTGGTAAGGGTACTCGATAAATTAGCCGTGGATGAAGGATCAGGGACATAAAGAAGTAGAAGCGCTGCTCAACCTGCTGGATGACAATGACCACATGGTGTATGATACGGTGGTGAACCGGCTCATCGAACTAGGAGACGAGGTGGTGACACCCCTGGAAAAACGCTGGGAGATCACGCTGAAGCCGGAATTGCAGGAGCGCATCGAAAACGTGATCAAGCAGATCCAGTTCAACTCGCTGAAGAGGAAACTTGAAAGGTGGAGGATGACTGGAGGCACCAACCTCCTTTACGGAGCCTTCCTGGTGGCAAGGTTCCAGTACCCGGAGCTGGAATTCGACCAGTTGAACGAACGGCTGGAGAAGATCAGGAGGGATATCTGGCTGGAGCTCAATAATGACCTCACCGCACTGGAAAAAGTGAAAGTGATCAATTATTTCCTCTATGAGATCCATAAATTCGACAAGAGCCTGAAAAAGGCCCACACGCCACAACTTTACCTGGTCAATCATGTGATGGATACCTATAAGGGAAGCCCCGTCATGCTGGGCCTGATCTACGCGGAGCTGGCAAGAAGGCTGAATCTTCCCATTTATGGAGTGAACCTCCCGAGGAATTTCGTGCTTTGCTACTACGACGAGAATTATACGGAGGATCCCAACGGGATTCTCTTCTACATCAATCCCTCAGATAAAGGAACTGCCCTGGGCATCAGGGAACTGAAACATTTCCTTACCCAGCTGAAGATCGAAGAGCGTGATTTTTATTTCAAACCCTGCACCAACGTGGACATCATCGAAAGACTGGTGGTGAACCTGCAGTACGCCTATGACCGTTCGGGCCATCCCGATAAAGCCCTCAGCCTGAGAAACCTCCTAAAAAAGTAGAAAGCCCCTTCAGACTTCATAATACCCCCTGTACCACTCCACAAATCGCCTGATCCCTGTTTCAACCGGGGTTCCGGGATTGTATCCGTACGCTTCTTTCAGGGAGGTCACGTCGGCCCAGGTTTTTTCCACATCGCCCGGTTGTATGGGCATCAGTTCCTTGTCCGCTTTCTTTCCCAGTTCCTTCTCAAGAGCTTCGATGAAAGCGGTCAATTTCACCGGACTGCTGTTCCCGATGTTGTGGATCCGGTAGGGGGCTGAGGAGGCAGAGGGATCGGGTGACGAGGGATCCCATCCCCTGGCGGGGGCAGGAGGCTGTTCGATCATCTCCTGTATACCACCAATAATGTCATCCACATATGTGAAATCCCGCTCCATGTGTCCCCGGTTGAACACCTGAATCGGCCTGCCTTCAAGGATCGCCTTGGTGAACAGGAACAGTGCCATATCGGGTCTTCCCCAGGGGCCGTATACCGTGAAGAACCGCAAGCCGATGGTCGGGATACCGAAAAGATGGCTGTAGGTATGGGCCATCAGCTCATTGCTCTTCTTGCTGGCGGCATAAAGGCTCACCGGGTGATCCACATTGGAGGTCACGGAGAAGGGCATTTTTTTATTGAGCCCGTATACACTGGAGCTGCTGGCATAGATCAGGTTCTCCACCGGATGGTGCCGGCATGACTCCAGGATATTCAGGAACCCGGTAATGTTGCTGTCCACATAGACATGGGGGTGGGTCAGGCTGTACCTGACACCCGCCTGAGCGGCAAGGTTAACCACGACCTGGAATTGCTGTTCCTCAAACAACCTGGACAGGGCATCACGGTCCTCGAGCTGCATCTGGATGAAACTGTAGGTATCGTGAAGGGAGCTTCTGACCAGCTGGTTGTAAGATATCTGATCCCGGGCGATCCCTGACTCCGCCAGCCTGTCGAATTTCAGGTTGACATCATAATAATCATTGATCGAGTCGAGACCCGTAACCCGGTATCCCAGGGATATGAGCCTCCGGGCCAGATGAAATCCGATAAAGCCGGCGGTGCCGGTAACCAGAACATGCTTCATTATTTGGCGTAGCTTATGGCCCGGGTCTCACGGATCACAGTGATCTTCACCTGTCCCGGGTAGGTCATTTCATCCTGGATCTTCCGGGCGATGTCGAAGGAAAGGCTCTCTGCCTCCTTATCGGAGACTTTCTCGCTTCCGACGATCACCCTCAGCTCACGCCCGGCTTGTATGGCATAGGTCTTCAGGACCCCCGGATAAGAGAGGGCCATGGCTTCCAGTTCCTTGAGCCGTTTGATATACGATTCCACCACCTCGCGGCGGGCACCGGGCCTCGCACCTGATATGGCATCGCATACCTGAACGATGGGCGCCAGAAGCGTGGTCATTTCCACTTCGTCATGGTGGGATCCGATGGCATTGCACACCTCCGGCTTTTCCTTGTACTTTTCTGCCAGTTTCATTCCGAATACGGCATGGGGGATCTCCGGTTCGTCGTCCGGAACCTTTCCGATATCATGCAGCAATCCGGCCCGCCTGGCCAGTTTGGCATTGAGCCCCAGTTCCGAGGCCATGATGGCGCAGAGGTTTGCCACCTCACGGGAGTGCTGCAACAGGTTCTGCCCGTAAGAGGAGCGGTACTTCATCTTCCCGACCATCCTGGTCAGCTCCGGGTGCAGTCCATGGATCCCCAGATCGATGGCAGTCCGTTTGCCCACCTCGATGATCTCCTCCTCCACCTGTTTCCTGGTCTTGGCCACCACCTCCTCGATCCGGGCCGGGTGGATGCGGCCATCGGTAACCAGCTGGTGAAGGGAAAGCCTGGCCACCTCCCGCCTGACTGGATCGAACGCAGAGAGGATAATGGCCTCTGGGGTATCGTCGACGATCACTTCAACGCCGGTTGCCGCCTCCAGCGCCCTGATGTTGCGACCCTCACGCCCGATGATGCGGCCCTTGAGCTCGTCCGATTCAATATGGAACACAGTCACGGCATTTTCGATGGCCGTTTCACTGGCCACCCGCTGGATGGTTTTAATGACGATGTTCTTGGCTTCCTTGTTGGCTGACATCTTGGCCTCATCGATGATCTCATTGATCAGAGACATGGCCTCGGTCCTGGCTTCCTCCCTGAGGGATTCCACCAGCTGTGCCCTGGCCTCTTCGGCCGATAATCCGGAAATGGTTTCCAGCTGCTCCACCTGGAGCCTGTGGGACCGCTCCAGTTCTTCTTTCTTCTTTTCAATGATCCCCAGCTGGCCGGTCAGGCTCTCCCTGATGGTGTCCACCTCTTTCCTTTTCCGCTGCAGTTCTTCCTGTCTTTGTGAGATGGAGAGCTCCCGCTGCTTCACTTCATTTTCGCGCTGGCTTAGCTTGTTGTTCTTATCATTGATGATTTTCTCGTGCTCCTCCTTCAGCTGAAGGAACTTCTCTTTGGCCTGCAGGATCTTCTGCTGCTTGATCATCTCCGCTTCCCCCTCTGCCTCTTTGATCAGGTTATTGCTTTTCTGTCTGATGATCAGGTTATAGAGCGAAAATGCGATCCCCGCCCCAACAAGCAGGGATGCGCCTCCTATCGCCAGATACAGGCCAATGGAAGACTGAAGCACCATTGAATAAATGATCAGTTCCATAGGATTTCTGTTTTATACAATAAAAAAACCCGCATTCTTCTCCAAAATTTTATAAAACCCCATCAAGACATGGGTGGAGCTGCCAGGTTATATCAAGTTTCCAATGACCAGACGTGCCGGTATCCGGGCGAACCCGGAGCTTGGCCTGCTTTTTACAACCCGAGCTTTGCTCCAATGTAATAAATGTTGAGTTCCAAAAATAATTGAAGAAAAAATGCGGGCAAACTCTTGTTATATGCAAAGAACGCTTATTACTCTTATCTCAGTAGCTCATCCAGCTCACTGCTCAAACCCTCCAGCTCCTTTTCCAAAGATACAACATTTTGCTGTTGTTCACAATCCAACAGATTAATTACAAATTGAAGTGCAGCCATTGCCATAAAATCCTGAGCGTCTTTATCTGTATATCTCTGTTTGTACTGAAGGACTTTGTCATTGATCATCCTGGCTGCCTTCCGTATCTTCTCCTCGTCGTGCCGCTTTATTTTCAGGGGATAAAACCTTTCTGCGATCTGAACCTTTATGGAAAGCTGTTCTTCCATGTCCCCCTTTTTATCTGTTCAAAAGAGCAATACACTTATCAATCTCCCGCACTATTCTGTTAATCCGTATCCTGGCGTCGTGTGCATCCTCGCTGTCAGCCATGATACTTTTTACCAGCGACAATTGCTGGTTTTTCTGCTCCAATTCCTCGATCAGAGCCTGCTTCTGCTGCACCATTTGTTGAAGATCTTCGTTCCGCTGTCTCAACCTTGAATTCTCATCCATCTGCGCCTGCATGCGGTCTTTCAGAGACTGAACTTTTACCTTGATCCCATCCAGTATTTCAACCTGGTCAGCACTCATCTAACAGAGATATATGCTACAAATATAGAATTATTTTGATAATTAAAAACGGGCGCAGTTTTCTAATAAATCATAAAAGTATAGCTTTGAAAAATCACTTTTTTAAGCCTTTATCATGCCCAGAATACCCTTCATCATATCTTTCCTTTTAATGGCCGGTCTGGTTTGCGGGCAGCAATCCGACGGGTTTCATCCACCCCTTGATATCCCCATGGTGCTTTCAGGAAACTTCGGCGAGATCCGGGGTGATCATTTCCACTCCGGCATCGATATCAAGACGCGCGGTACCATTGGTCATCCTGTCTTCTCCATCGAAAAGGGGCACGTTTCCAGGATCAAGGTGCAGGCAAACGGGTATGGTAAATCTATTTATGTGGATCATCCTTCGGGTCACACCTCGGTCTACGGTCACCTGGATAAATACAGGGACGATATCGCAGCGTATGTGGAAGAGATGCAGTATAAACATCGTTCACATACCATCGATCTGTATCTCAAACCAGAGCAGTTCACCCTGGGCAAAGGGGAGCTGATCGCTTATTCCGGGAATACCGGGGGCAGTTCCGGGCCTCACCTTCATTTTGAGATCAGGACATCGGGAAACCAGCATCCCACCAATGTGTTGCAATACGGCTTCCCCATCAGGGATCAGGTCAGCCCGAGGTTCCTGTCGCTGTACCTGATCCCCGTCGGACAAGGCAGCCATATCAATGGCAGGACCGGGAAGCAGACGTTCCAGCTGGTCAGGGACAACGGGATCTATACGGTCCCCTACGGAACGGAGATCAGGGCCTCCGGGTCCGTCGGGATTCATGTGGAGGTGTTCGATTACCTGGACGGTGCCTCCAACAGGTGCGGGGTGTATACCCTTCAGCTGTCAGTGGACGGAACACCTGTGTACGGCCACCGAATGGATGAATTTTCCTTTTCCGAAACACGATACGTCAATGCGCGCATCGATTATGAGGAGCTTATCAGGTCAGGAAAAAAAACACACCGTCTTTACCGGCAGCCCAACGACCGGCTGCGGATCTATGAGGCTTTGAAGAATGACGGACTGATCACCGTCGAAGGAGCACGGAAGCACAGCATCACTGTAGAAGCCGTGGATGTGGCCGGTAACCGTTCGGTCCTCCAGTTCCAGATGACAGGAGAGGCTGCCGGGAACAAAGAAACAACGGAGCAGAATTCACAGTTCCCCGTGATGAAATGGAACGAGCCGTTCAGCTACCGGAACGGTGAGGTGCAGTTGGAATTGCCTGCCGGAGCGCTCTACCGGGATGAACAATTCACTTATGCACGGGAACCGGCTGCCCCGGGCCTGTTGTCGGAGATTCACCGCATCCACCGGGCTGAGACTCCGGTCCACCTGCCGTACACGCTTTCCATAGAAACAGGGATCACCGATCCGGACATCCAGAAAAAACTGCTCCTGGCCACGTTCAACGAGGACAATGAACTGGAAGGGGCCGGAGGAAGCTACAGCCGGGGAGCCGTTACCGCCAGTCTCAGGGATTTCGGGGCCTATGCCATCGCGGTGGACTCCATATCTCCCGAGGTCATTCCCCTGAACCACCCCGGGGGAGGCGATTTCAGCGGATCCGGCGAAATGAGGTTCACCATCCGTGACAACCTGTCGGGGATTGAAAAATATGAGGGTTACATCGATAACCACTGGGTCCTGTTCGAGTATGATCCAAAGAACGAGCTGCTGACC
Source organism: uncultured Bacteroides sp. (assembly GCA_964575865.1). Lineage (GTDB taxonomy): Bacteria > Bacteroidota > Bacteroidia > Bacteroidales. Next base: position 8,354 of record CAZNSZ010000022.1, read on the forward strand.
TACCGTTTCGATGACCGGCGACTGAAGCGGGAATCGGACCATGAACTTGAACTGTACGTATCAGACAAACAAGGAAATGTGAAACTTTACCATGCCACTTTCAGATGGTAGCCATTCCCCTGTGAACAACCGGGTCCTGGTAACCGGGCTGATGTCAGGAAGCTCCCTCGACGGGGTGGACCTGGCATGCAGTGCATTCAGCCTGCGTAACAACGGGTGGACTTATGAACTCCTTGCAGCGGAAACTGTCCCTTACCCACCTTCCATGCTTCGCATGCTGACGGAGGCCATGGCCATGAACAGGGAAGAGCTTTCAAAGCTGGACCGCACCCTCGGCAGATTCTATGCAGGGTTGCTCAACAGTTTCCACCGGCGAACCGGACTGACCCCGGAGCTGATCGCTTCACACGGTCACACTGTATTCCACGACCCTTCCATGGGCCTTACCCTTCAGGTGGGAGACGGACAGGTCATGGCAGAACGGACCGGCACCAGGGTGGTATGCGATTTCAGGAGTGAAGATGTGGCCCAGGGAGGACAGGGGGCCCCGCTGGTGCCCGTGGGGGACCGCTTGCTGTTCGGACAGTACGGGGCATGTCTCAATCTGGGCGGTTTTGCCAATCTCTCTTATGATACCTTGGATGGTGTGCGCCTTGCCTACGATATAGGGCCATGCAACCTCCTTTTGAACCGGATCGCTTCCCTGGACGGAAAACTCTTCGATCCCGGAGGTTCCCTGGCGCGCCTTGGAAATGTGAATCATCTTTTGCTTGACCAACTGAACAACCTTGATTATTATGCCCTGCCCCCTCCCAAATCGCTGGGCAGGGAATGGTTCCGGGATCATGTCCTGCCTTTGATCGTCAGGCCGGAACCGGGGATTCCGGACCTGATGGCCACTGCGGCCGAACATGTGGCCATACAGGCAGGCAGGGCCATTGACCTGACAGGGGCCGGTGAGGTCCTGGTGACCGGTGGAGGGGCATTCAACCTTTTCCTCGTTGAACGGTTACAACATTACAGTGCAGCCAGGCTGGTGATCCCGGATAAAACCCTGATCGATTACAAAGAAGCTCTTGTTTTCGCATTCCTCGGGCTGCTGCGTATCCTTGGAGAGATCAACTGCCTTTCCAGCGTGACGGGAGGGATGAGGGATCTGAGCACAGGCAGGGTCCATACACCCGGTCAGCATAATGATGCAACACATAATCACCCATTAAACCATATGAACCCATGAAGAATTTTGTCGCTTACAATCCAACCAGGTTACATTTCGGATCCGGAGTGGTCGAGGAGCTCGGTCAGCACAGCAGCAGACTGGGCAAGAAGGCCCTTCTGGTCTTTGGCGGAGGTTCTGTTCTGAAAAACGGCAGTTACCACGATACGGTTAAACAGCTTCAGCAGCACGGGATCGGTATTACCGAATACCGGGGGATCAAATCCAACCCGGTTGTGGAGGATGTGATGGCAGCCGCCAGCCTGGGCAGGGAGAACAAAGTGGAGATGGTGGTCGCTGTCGGAGGAGGAAGTGTGATCGATTCCGCAAAGATCATCGCCATATGCACAGCTTGCGGATGTGATGCCTGGGAAGTGATGACCGGCAGGTACCAGCCCGACAGGGCACTTCCCCTGGTAGCGGTGCTGACTCTGGCTGCCACGGGAACTGAAATGAACCCGGTGGCTGTTCTGCAGAACCATGCGACCATGGAAAAGATCGGATACCGGAACGAAATGATCTATCCCGCACATTCATTTCTGGATCCATCATATACCCGGTCAGTACCTGCCAGTTACACAGCCTACGGTATCGTGGACCTTATCGCCCATTGCCTGGAAGCCTGGTTCGGGGAGGGAGACGCCCCGCTTTCCGACAGGTTCGTTGTCTCAGTGATCAGGGAAGCCATGGAAGCCGGACCAGCGCTGATGAAGGACCTGGGAAATTATGAATGGAGGGCACGAATCATGTGGGCCGCCACCAATGCCCTGAACAACCTGACCATTTACGGACGAAGTTCGGGTGACTGGGGCGTACACGCACTGGGTCATGTGCTTTCATTTCTCTACGATACCCCGCACGGAGCCACGCTTTCCATCATATACCCTGCCTGGATGAAAGTAATGAAAGAACAAGCAGGCGGAAGGATCGTGGAGATCGGAAGGTCCCTGTTCGGCACCCACAACGTGGATGACACGATCGCGTCCTTTGAAAACCTCTTCAGTTCACTGGGCAGTCCGGTGAGGATCCATGAGGCTTCCATCGGAAGCGATCAGGCCGGAGAGATCCTGTCCCTGATGAATAAAAACAGGGCGGGCGGCATGCATCATGCGCTTTCTGATGACGACCGGGCAGAAGTAGTCAGGCTCATATCCGGATAAAAAAAAAGAAAAGGGTCTGCCTGGCGGCAAACCCTTTTCTACAACACTAACTAAAACTACCAACTAAAACTACTAACTAAAACTACTTATGAACTAGGTTTATTTTACTTCAAATAACATGCCACAAAAATAATAACAAAAACACTTCCCCACAAGAAACACCTGCCGATTTTTTCCCAAAAAACACTTTTTTGCATTTTTTAACATTATTACCTTAACCATTACAGGGGGCAAGCAATAAATTATCCTGTTTTTCTTCAACTACTGATCTTTTTTGAGGGGGTGCCGTTTCAATTGGATTGAAATCAAATTTATTTTTACCATCCGTAAGGCCCTGCGGGCATGTTATGCAGTCGGAAGTGTTGGTACTTAGGAATAAAATTGAAATATTTACGCCCTTAAATCCATATCAGAAATGAAAAAAACAGTTTTAGCATTGATGGCGCAACTGGCGGGATGGTCCGTTCCCCTGCTGGCCTGTACCAATTTCCTGGTTACACCCGGTGCCTCCGTGAACGGAAGTTCGATGATCACTTATGCTGCGGATGCGCATGTGCTATATGGCGAGCTTTATTTCAGGCCTTCAGCCACATATGCCCCGGGGACCATGCTTGACGTGTATGAATGGGATACCAATAAATTTCTTGGAAGGATCCCCCAGGTTTCACATACCTACTCCGTTGTGGGCAACATGAACGAAAACCAGGTGGCCATCGGGGAGACCACTTACGGGGGTCGGAGCGAGCTGCGCGACACCACCGGGATCATCGATTACGGCAGCCTCATTTACATCACCCTTCAAAGGGCCAGGACCGCCCGTGAGGCCATCGGGATCATGGGAGACCTGGTGGCCAGTTACGGGTATTATTCCTCCGGCGAATCCTTCTCAATCGCTGATAAGAACGAAGTGTGGATCATGGAGTTGATCGGAAAGGGGACCGAGATGGTCACCGAAGGAGGAAGGACCTATAACAAGAGAAAGGGCGCCGTCTGGGTGGCGGTCCGGATCCCTGATGGTTACGTTTCAGGCCATGCCAACCAGGCAAGGATCCGTCAGTTTCCGCTTGATGATCCTGAGAATTGCCTCTACTCCCCCGATGTGATCTCCTTCGCCCGCGAGATGGGATATTATGAAGGAAGCGACGCGGATTTCAGCTTTTCTGATACTTACGCCCCGGTGGATTTCAGCGGTGCGCGATTCTGCGAAGTGAGGGTCTGGTCCTTCTTCAAAGAGATCAATGGGGAGATGGACCAGTATTTTGACTATGTCAAAGGAGAGGACCTGGAGAACAGGATGCCCCTTTACATCAAGCCGGACCGGAAGATTTCAAACAGCGACCTGATGCACTTCATGCGGGACCACCTGGAAGGAACCGAGCTGGATATGACACAGGACGCCGGCGCAGGCCCCTTCGGACTCCCCTACCGCTGGAGACCCCTTACCTGGGAATATGACGGAAAAATGTACTGCAACGAACGGGCAACGGCCACCCAGCAGACCGGGTTCTCTTTTGTGGCCGAAAGCCGCTCCGTGGAACCCGACTGGCTGGGAGGGATCCTGTGGTTCGGTGTCGATGATGCAGCAGCCACGGTTTACGTTCCCATGTACTGCGGAATGACACGCGTTCCCCAGTCCTACGCGGTGGGCAACGGGGACCTGCTCACCTATTCCGAAACTTCCGCCTTCTGGGCCTTCAGCTTTGTATCCAACTTCAGTTACCTGAGGTACAACGTGATGATGGAGGATGTCAGGGAGGTACAGTCCGAACTGGAGCAGAAGTTCATCAAGGAGGTCCCGGCAATCGACGCAGCCGCAAAGGTGCTGGTTGAAACAGACCCGGCCATGGCCAGGGAGTTTGTCACCAACTATTCCGTCAGCATGGGCAACTACACGACAAAGCGCTATAAGGAACTCGGGGAGTTTCTGCTGGTCAAATATATCGACGGAAACATCAAGAAGGAGGAAAATGGGGTTTTTCTGAGGACAGACGACGGCTATCCCCTCAATCCGGATCAACCTGGATATTCCGAGCAGTGGAAGGAGATCGTTGTCAGGGATGCAGGAAAAAAGCTGCGAATGCCCAGACAGGAGGCACATTGATCCGGAATCAAGTTTGTTGATAATTCTTCGGTAATATTATCACAAATAGAAAATTATTTGTACTTTTGCGACCTGTTAAATCGAGGCACAGTTTTAAAAGCAATACATCATGGACTTAATGAAGGTGATCGACCAGCAATATGCTTCCCAGACTGAAATGCCCAAATTCAGTGCTGGCGATACAATCACGGTGCATTACAAGATCAAGGAGGGGAACAAAGAGCGTATTCAGCTTTTCAGGGGCGTGGTCATCCAGCGCCGTGGAAAAGGGCATACCGAAACCTTTACAGTGCGAAAAATGTCGGGTAATGTCGGGGTTGAAAGGATTTTTCCCGCGGCCTCTCCCTTCATCGAGAAGGTGGAGATCAACAAACACGGAAGAGTCAGAAGGGCAAGAATCTTCTACTTCCGCGAACTTACCGGGAAGAAAGCGCGCATCAAGGAGAAGAAGTTTTAACCTCCTGGAATTTAAGATACCGGGGGCTGTCTCATTGGGACAGCCCTTTTTTTATGGGTTTCCTCCAGAACCGTTCCTCGGTAGCAGGTTTCCGCTCAGATCGGTTTTCACCCGGGGTTTCTCGAACGTCCCGGAAATGACCGCCTTCACCAGGACATGATCGGATTGCGCCACCCGCCTCCCCGTTGCCGCGGCAAGCAACGATAGTCCGTTCACCATGGTGCTTGCGGCATCTCCCAGATCGCTTTTGGCAATTCTCAGATCGACCGTATAATCGAGGGACTGGTCGATCCCGTGAGAACCGCTGACTGTGATCCTGGACCCATCAAAGTCCAGGGTGACCGGCTCGATCCCGATCCTGCCGTTCTTCACATAAAACCCGATCTCCACATCACCCGGTGCCATCTCCCGCATCTTTTCATTGGTGACCATTCTGTTCACCTGCATCATGTCCACATTCCGGATCTCCAGATCCTTTGTATGAATCAGGCCACTGGCTTCCATGGTGCCGTAAAGGGGGACGAAATTGTTGTCCACCAGTGACCTGTATTCCATGTCCAGGTTCGCCTTTCCTTTACCATATCCTGCCATGGGCGCCAGCTGCCTCACCGATGCGAGCTGCCGGTATGCAGCAGGGATATCGATTCCGTCCACACTCACATCAGCCTGTACGTCAAGGTACTCCCCGCTCCGGACCGCCGTTCCTGACAGGGTGACCCTCCCTTCCAGCATTTGCAGGGACAGGTCCCTGATCACCCCCTGCCCTTTCCGGAATACCACTGTTCCCCTCAATTGCTCTCCCCTCACCCTCGGAAGGCGGATACGGTCGGCCGAAACGGTGATCCCCACATCCATTGCTTCCGGGATCCTGAACCTGACGGGAGCAGGAACATACCTCGCCGGCTCCGGCGTATCCTTTCTGGCCGAATCTGCCGGAATAAAGGAGGCAATATCCAGGAATCCGGCCTTCACATCCACCGATCCTTCCAGAGTCTTTCTTTTAAACAGGTATGGCACCAGGTGGTCAGCGAACCCTGTGGCCCGAAGATCTGACGCCCCGTACCTCAGGTCAAGGGCAGTCAGTTCGGTTCTTTTGGGATCCATGCGGATATCCATCCTGTGCAATTCCACAGGTGAAGGAAGCGTGGTCCATTCAACCGTGTAATCAGAGAGTGATAGGGTTCCGTCCAGCTTCACCTCGTCAAACAGTTCCTTCTCAAGTGAAGACAGGCGAAGGTCCCAGCGAAGGTCCGCATCCATCCTGCCGTTGATCAGTTCCCTGTCCAGGGGCACAATGTCGGCCAGAGAACCGAAATCCACCGTCCCGGCAGCCATGCCGGCCAGCGTGGGATCGCTTCGCGGGTGTGTGATCCGGCATTTGAATTCCAGTTGATCATCCCCCAGTTTCATATGCAGGCGCTCCAGATCCAGCCAGCTGGAATCCAGATCATTTCCGCGATAGGCGGCCTTCAGGCTGAGCTGGATGTCCGAAGCATTTTTTGTCAGGCCCGGATATGAGAAGGAACCGTCATGTACCTCCACAGCCAGATAGGCATCGGGCAAAAGGGAGTCGGTGATCCCTCCCTGGACGCGGCCTTCCACCTGAAACTCCCCATCTGCCTGAAGTGACTCAAAGTCTTTCAGGTATAGGGGTGGCACAAGGGACAGGAGGGTCCCGAAAGAGGTTTCCGGACTCCGGTAAAGGAGGTCCAGCTGTACATCCCCTGAGCTGTCCAAAGAGAACCGGCCGGTGGTTTCCAGAAGCAGCCCGTTCAGAAGGATCTTGCTGCCGGCGATGGTATAGGCTTCTGAGTCGGCCTCCGATTCAGCTTCCAGGTCCAGCTTGAAGCTGCCATTGTTCATGACCTTGATTCCGGCACTGGCGGCATCCAGATGTCTCATTACCAGCTCCATGCTGACAAGGTCTCCTTCTCCCCTCCGCTGCCTGGTGAATGCCGCTTCGATCTCCGCTGCGGACGCAGAAAAATCACTGCGTTCGTTGGTAAACTGCAGTTTTCCTCCCCTGACAACCAGCTTTTTCAGGGAAGTGACGAGCGGCAGATCCTTCGCCCCTCCCATGCTGCCATCCACAGATGCCGGAGCTTCTCCCGAATCCTCGTTTCCATTCACCGCCTCCCTGAACACTTCCCAGTTCCCTGTGCCGTCCTCATTGACGGTTCCCCGGAAATCGGGATCCGTCAGCAGGATGGTCCGGACTTCCATCTCCCCTGTAAAAGCCACAAAGGGATTCATTCGCAGCTCGACCTCCCCGATACGGGCAAGGGTATCGTTTCCCGATGAGTCGTTCACAAGCACGCTGACCTGCGAAAGGTGTATGCTCAGGTCAGGGAATCCGCGAATGAAGCTGATGGACAACTCCGACCATTCCACCCCGGCACCGGGCAGATCCCCGATCTGCTCCCTGGCCATTTTCTGCAGGCCAGGTTTGAGAATAAAAGGCAGCAGGACCAGCAGCACCACCACTCCTCCCCCAATCCACCACCACACACTAACCGGTTTCCTCATAGCTCCCGCGTTTTCCCAAAAATACAAATTCCTCACTGCAATCCAGGTTTTGTAATTGTAGGGAATTGATTAAATTTGCATCGCCGACAGGGATTGCACATTGTGCAGTCAGGCCACAGGGACTAGTAGCTCAACTGGATAGAGCACCTGACTACGGATCAGGAGGTTGAGGGTTCGAATCCTTCCTAGTTCACCATAACAAAGAAACCAGGCATTGCCTGGTTTTTCTGTTTTCGGACGAGCGGGCAAACCGCGTTTGTCCGGCGAGGCAGAAGAACAGAAAAAAAAGGATCGCGCAGCGAGACTGGTTTCTGTCAAAATATGAATGACCCCCACCCCACGGATCATAAGGCCGCCAAAGGCGGCCGCATCATCCTTCCTAGTTCACCAGCATTCAGAGACCAGGCATCGCCTGGTCTTTCTGTATTCACCCCCAGGGGAATATCCATTACAAAAGGGTGGGATGATCCGGGTGATCTTTGAAAATTTGATGCATTTCACTACATTTAGGCATCAGTTTATAAGGATGATGGAACCTGGCTTTCAACCCCGTATGGCATATCGGATGCTGCGCATCATCTATCTTTCCCTCAATACGGGGCTGCTGGTCTTTCTGATGGTGGGAGTTTACCTGAACGGCATGGAATTCCCGCCGTTCCGGGATGAAATCGACCTGCTCACGATCGTCAACCTGTTGCTGCTGGCTGCCATACCACTGGGTTATACACTCTCCAACCGCAGGCTGGAAGCCATCAATCCCAAGGAAAGGTTCGAAAGGAAGTGGGAACAGTTCCAGACCGCCATGATCATCCGCTGGGCCATGATCGAGGGCGTTGCCCTTTTCTCCGTTGTGGGACTGATCCTGCTGAAGGATGCCAAACAGCTGGTGCTCTTCATCCTGTGCATTGTTATTCTGGCCATGAATTCGGTGACCCGGGAAAAGGCCATCCGGATGGCCAAACTGAACAAAGAGGAGGCCGAAGCACTGGAAGATTAGCCATCCCCACCCGCACTGACCCCGAGACGCTCTGTCACTTCCTTCCTGTAGCTTCGGCTGATGGGCAATTCCAGCTGACCGAGCTTGATATTTTCCCTTGAAAAAGAGGTGATCTTCGACCGGTTTACAATAAAGGAGCGGTGTATCCTGATGAATCCCTCGGGCAGCTCCTGCTCAATGTGGCTGATCTTCTCCTTGGAGAGGACTTCCGGACCCTCTACCTGGTGGATCTTCACATAATCGGAGAGGCTCTCTATATACAGCAGGTTGTCATAGGGAATGCGGGAGGTCCTCCGGTTGGAGCGTACGGTCAGGGTGCCTTCCCTGATCCTGGACTGTTCCTCCTCCAGGGACCGGATGGCCCGCTGGTCCATGAAGTAGTGTTTGATGAGCAGGATGAACGATTTAAAGAGCACAATGAAGTACAGGATCACCGCCAGGGTGAACACATCGGTGACCAGCGGCCCGGCTGAATTGATCCCGTAATAGATGATCAGCAGCATGGCCGTGGCACTGGCCAGCAACTCCAGGCAGAGCGATACCACCAGCATATAAAATGAATAGAGGGCGAATTTTTTGAACTTCCTGGTGAACAGGAACCTGGGAACCAGGTAGTAATTGAAAAAATAGGAGGTGGCGATCACCACCGGAAGCAACAGGGTGGTATAGTAGAACGCCTCCATACGCCCTCCGAACCAGCTGGAGAAGATAAAGGTCAGCGAAACGGTGACCACAACCCAGAAAAGGATATGCTGATAGGTTTTCATCGCTCTGCCTTCTAAATATCGGAAAAAATGTATTGCCGACATGTTACAGTCGGCAGAATGCAGGATTCGGACCGGATTTGACCTTGCGCTGTATCCCTTGCCGCAGTTAGATTTGTAAATGTCAAACATGTCTAACTTAAATTCAATGACCATGGCAAATCTTTTTTATATGGGAGGTGCACTCTTCATGGGGATACTCACCTCGCTGCTTGTTGTGATGCTGGCTGTCAGCATCTATTTCCTCCTGGGCATCTCATCCGGAAAGGCCCGGGAAAAAACGAATTTCCGTCACCAGCTCACCTATATAAAATCTGTGGGGCTGTTTACCATGATCACGGGAATCCTTGGTCAGCTCATCGGATTGATGCAGGCGTTCAAAGCCATCGAGCAGGTCAACGACATCTCCCCGGCGATCCTGGCGGGGGGGCTCAAGGTCTCCATGATCACCACACTCTACGGGATTTTGATCTATCTCCTATCCATTCTGATCTGGTTCCTGCTGGATCTCTGGTACCATAAAACGATGAAATGAAAACAATGAGCAATCCCGACAGTAAGATGCTCCTGTTGCTCCTGCTGCTTATACCTGTTGTCTCCTTCGGGGCATCACAGGACCCTCTCACCGGCCGGTGGACCGGAAATTTCATGGGCGATTTCAAGACAGTCGTCAGTTTTAACCGGTCCGACGATGGCCAGGTTCAGGGCACCATACGCATGTTCAGCGGTCCGCAACTGATCCAGGATGATCCCCTGGAGGGTATCTCTCTTGAGGGATCCCTGCTCCGGTTCAGCATTCCCGCAAAGGAGACCTCTTTTTCGGGCACCCTGGAAAGTGAGGGGGAGGTGCTCAGGGGGAGTTTCCTCTTCCCGGACGGCTCCGAACATCCCCTCGAACTGGCCAGGAGCGGCCCGGGAATTCCCGGAATACCTCCGGGGAATGATCAATCAGCGGAGGACGCCCTGGGGATCAGCTCCGTGTCACTGTCACCTGAGGAGATGGAAGAGGACCTCCGGTTCCTGATGGAGTCGTTACGAAACGTTCATCCGAGGCCATTTGCCTATACTTCCGAAGCGGAATTTGACGTGCTTATGGAACAGCTGCTTAACCTCCTGAAGGAACCGATGGACCTGGAATCATTCTACAGGACCATTGCGCCCCTGACCGATGCGGTCCGATGCAGCCACACCGGGATCAGGCTTCCCGAACAATACGCAAGGCATTTAAGTATACAGGAGAAGTTTCTTCCGGTCAGGATCTTATGCGTTGCCGGTCACATGGAGTATGTCTCCGCTGCTGATCATTCAGCTGCGGATATTCTGCCCGGGACACGCATTCAGAGCATTAACGGGATCCCCGCTGATTCGATCCTTGAAGCGCTCTGTCCGATGATCCCATCAGAAGGAGATCAAATGACCCCCAAATGGTACCGGCTGAGCAGGGAGTTTTCCTGGTACTACAGGATGCTTGATCCTTCGGACCGCTACCTGGTGGAGTTTACGAAGGATCCCGCTCCCCCGGTCACGCGGACCTTCGATGCGCGCACTCTGGAGCAGCAAATGCAGGGACCCCAGGCCCCACCGCCGGCGGTACCCCTGTCATTTGAGGATGCAGAGGGGGTGGAGGCCAAAATCCTGACGGTTCCCACTTTTGAAGTGAGGGATATGGAAGGATACATGGGGGCGCTCGGGAACCTGTTCGGGCAGCTCCGGACTGAAAAGGTACCCTGCCTGATCCTTGACCTCCGGGGAAACCAGGGCGGGCACCCCATTTTTGCGGCCCAGCTCCTCTCCTACCTGGTCCCGGACGGGTTCACCTATTTCAGGGAAAATCCCGATATCAAAGAGTTTGAACCTTTGTACCGGCCCATGTCGCCCGATCCGCTGGCATTCCGGGGCGATCTGTTTGTGCTGGTGGATGGCGGATGCCTTTCCACCACCGGGCACCTGCTTTCACTGATCCAGGAGCATACCGGGGCGCGTTTTGTGGGGGAATTGCCCGGCAGCTTTTACCGGTGCAATGACTTCAGCCTCCAGGTCAGCCTTCCCAACAGCGGGATCGAAGCCAATATTCCCAGAACCACCTTTGAAACGGCCATCTCCGATACCGGTGAACCCCCGTTGCTGCGGATCACCTATCCGGTTTCACCGGTGGCCGGGGATATTGCCTCCGGAACAGACAGCGCCCTGGCCGCCTGCCTGAAAGCAATCGAAGAGTTACAGGCCATGGAATGATCCGACCCATGCCAATCCAGGCGGATGATTCGTATATTTATCCGTCCAATTGTATCAACCGGAACGGATCATGATCAGATGGCTTACAGCCCTTCTCCTGGCCCTGGGCGGAACCTGCAGTGCGGGTGCGCAGGATTCCGCACGGGTCCAAAGCCTTCCCCCGTCCGCTTCAACATCCCTCACGTTCGAGGCTTACGGGCAGCCTCCCTCTGCAGGGATATGCGGGGAGAAGCTCTTCTCACCGCTGGGTGTGCGGGTATTGGATCAGACAGGTTCTCCTGTGCCCGGTACCGCGGTGCGCTTTGCCCTCATTGATCAGCCGGAGGGTGCCACAGGCAGCGCCCTGAATCCGGTCCATTGCGTCACAGACAGTTCCGGGATCGCCATCGCCTATTTTACCCCAGGGTCCGAACCCGGACCCTACCTGATCTCCGCCGGCCTGGCCCGCGGCGCCGATGAACCGGACCTGATATTCCGCATCAAGGCAAGAAAAAAGAACTGGATGACCATGTTGCTGATCGGACTGCTGGGCGGTCTCGGCCTCTTTCTTTTCGGGATGCATACCATGAGTGAAGGGATGCAACAATCAGCCGGTGCCCGTCTGCGCAACATCCTGGCTCTGGTGACGCGGAACCGCATCGTGGGGGCGGGCGTGGGGACGCTGGTGACCACGGTGATCCAGAGCAGCAGCGCCACTTCGGTCATGCTGGTCAGTTTTGTAAATGCGGGACTGCTCCAGTTCAGGCAGACCATCCCCGTATTGCTGGGGGCAGCCATCGGAACCACCATCACCGCCCAGATGATCGCATTCAGGATCACGGAGTACAGCCTGCTCATGGTGGCTGCAGGTTTTTTCATGCAGGCATTCTCCAGAAAGGAACAGTTCAAGTCTGCCGGGTATGCCCTTTTCGGTTTCGGCGTGCTTTTCTACGGCATGCACATCATGTCCGATGCCATGGCACCCCTGAGGGAGTGGGATCCCTTTATCAACCTCCTGCTCCGGCTGGAGAATCCATTGCTGGGCATCCTGGTGGGCACCCTGTTCACCGCCCTGATCCAATCGAGCAGCGCCTTCATCGGGATCATGATCGTTCTGGCCTCACAGGGGCTGCTTTCGATGGAAGCTTCCATTCCGCTCCTCCTGGGCTCAAACCTGGGGACACCTGTAACCGCACTGCTGTCAAGCATGAAGTCCGACCGGGAGGCCAAAAAGGTGGCCTTCGCTTTCCTGCTGGTCAAATTGATCAGCGTGCTGATCTTTGCAGGATGGACCGCATCCCTGGGAAAGCTGATCATGCAATGGACACCGGAAGCCTCGCTCCAGCGGATGATCGCCAATGCCCACACCTTCATCAACCTGGTCCTCATGGCCGTCATACTTCCTGTGACCCCGCAGGTGGCACGCCTGGTGGATCTGATCATGGGCAAAGAAAAAGAAGCACCTGAACCCCTCATGACCACCCGATACCTCGACAACGCCGTACTCAATACCCCTTCTCTGGCTTTGAATCTGGCGAAGCAGGAGATCCTGCGCATGGGGACCATGGTGCAGGAGATGTTTTCCCACATCCTGAAACCCTTTCTGGAGAAGGAAACAGGTTCCCTTGACCAGGTATATCAACAGGAGAAAAGCGTCAACTTCCTAAGGGACAGCATCAAGGAGTACCTGGTCCGGATCAACGCAGAACAGGTGACCAGCGACCGGATCAACGAATCCTTCCAGATGCTGTATGTACTGAATGAGTTCGAAAAAATCGCCGATATCATTTCGGAGAGCCTGGCCAGCCGGGCAGAACGGTGGGCAGCATTTGATTTTTCGTTCTCCGAGGCGGGAAAGGAGGATCTGAAACGGTTCCATGGAAAAATCGAGAAACAGCTGCGCAGGAGCCTCGAGGTATTCGAAGAGATGAACCTCCAGCGCGCTGCCTATATGAAAGCCAAGCACAAGGAGTACCGGACGCTGTCCCATGAACTGGAGAAGCAACATTATACGAGGATACTCGAAGGATTGAAGGAATCCATCGACAGCAGCAAGACCCACCTGGAGATCCTTGCACTGCTGAGCAGCATCGACAGCCATGCCACCAATATCGCCAGAATGGCGCTGGACTGGAACAAGAAAGCAACCTGAGGGATGGAAGGAACCAACCGTCTTCTGACCAGGGCAGAAACCATCGAAGCCATCAGCAGCCTGGCGGCCGCAGGAACACCGTTTCAGTTCCTGATCGGTTTTGAAGGAGAAGGCAACCTGGTCACAACACCTGATGAATCAAGGGCCATGGGGTTTCATATGGATATGTCCGGCCGCACGGATAGCCCCGTACCCCGGGGACCGGACCGGGAGCTCCGGCTGGTACCATTCCCCCCCGGGAGGAACACCTACCGGAAAGCCTTTGATAAGGTCCAGGAACACATCAGGTATGGGAACACCTTCCTGCTGAACCTCACCTTTCCGACCAGGATAGAAATCAACTATTCACTGGAAGAGATCTACCGTCACAGTTCGGCCAGGTTTAAAATGTTGCTGGCAGACCGGCTGGTGGTGTTCAGTCCGGAAAGATTTGTGAGGATCCGGGGAAACACCATCTCCTCCAATCCCATGAAAGGGACCATGGATGCCTCGCTTCCGGGAGCCTTCGGAAAGCTGATGACGGATCCCAAGGAGGACGCGGAGCACCATACCATCGTCGATCTGATCAGGAACGATCTCAGCATGGTCGCTGAAAAGGTGCGGGTGAAACGGTTCAAATATGTGGAAAAACTGAGGACCCACCGGGGAGAGTTGCTGCAGATGAGCTCTGAGATCACCGGGCTCCTTCCCGAAGGGTTCAGGAATTCTCTGGGCGAGCTCCTGTTCACTCTGCTCCCTGCCGGCTCCATCTGTGGCGCTCCTAAAAAGAAAACCCTGGAGATCATCCGCGAGGTGGAGGGATATCACAGGGGATTCTATACCGGCATATTCGGGTACTTTGACGGGGAATCGATGGATTCGGCGGTGGCGATCCGCTATATTGAAAAGCAGGATACTCAGCTGGTTTTCAAAAGCGGCGGGGGGATTACCTTCCAGAGCGATTGTGACAGAGAGTATGACGAACTGATCCGTAAAGTGTATGTCCCGGTATATTGAGACCATCAGGATCGAGGAGGGGACCGTGCGGAACCTGGCGTACCACCAGGCCAGGTTCGAACAGACGCGCTCCGCCTGCCTGGGATTGCATGTACATCCCCTTCTGAACGACGTGATCCGCGTTCCCGGCGGGATGATGGAGGGGGTGGTCAAATGCCGCATTCTTTACGGGAACCGCATTGAAAAAATAGAAATGGATCCCTATGTCCGGAGGCCGGCCCATTCAATCAGGGTGATCAACGCGGATCATGTGGAATATCCCCACAAATCTGAAGACCGCTCAGCGCTTGAAAAGCTGTATGCACTGAGGGGGGAGTGCGACGATATCCTCATCATCAGGAAGGGGAGGGTTACCGACACCTTCATGGCCAACGTGGTCCTGTGGAACGGGCACAGGTGGCATACTCCGCTTTATCCCCTTCTTCCCGGCACCATGCGGGCCTCCCTGCTGGCCAGGGGCGTCGTCAGCGAAGCCGATATCAGCCTGGAGCAGATGGATCAATACAGGAAGATCCGTCTAATCAATGCATTCTATGACCTGGAGGAGGCGCCTGAAATTGACATAGCGGCGCTGAAGTATTGAAATATGAGCTATATTCGTTGACAGGAACTAATTCAGCGCATCATGACAAGAAACCTTTCCGCCCTGGTGGTAATGCTGGTCCTTCTGGCCGGCTGCAGGCAGAGGGAGGGCAGTCCATCTCCCGGGGATGACATCTTCACGTTTGTTTTCCTGACGGACATTCACCTCAAACCTGAACTGGGTGCACCGGAGGGATTCCGGATGGCCATCGATACGGTGAATGCCATGGAACCGGACTTCGTGCTCACCGGTGGCGACCTGATCGATGATGCCCTGGCGGTCTCCAGGGAGAGGGCCGATTCCCTCTACGGGATGTACCGGGAGATGACCGGGAGGTTTCAGATGCCGGTCTACAATGCCATGGGCAACCATGAACATTACGGATATACTTCCCGTCCGCCGGTGGACCAGGAAGATCCCGATTACGGGGACGGGATGTATGAGCGCTGGATCGGCGACCGCTATTACTCCTTTGACCACAAGGGCTGGCACTTCATGGTCCTGGAAGGGACGGGTCGGGGAGACAGCACCAGGGGGAGATACATGGGAGTGGTCGATGACCGGCAGCTGGAATGGATCCGGCAGGACCTGGCGGAAGTTGATCCGTCCACTCCCATCGTCGTGGTGACCCATATCCCCCTTGTCAGTGTCATGCCCCAGATTCAGTACGGTCCCTTGTATGCGGATAACCACAGCACCCTGATCACCAACCAGACGGAGGTGCTTGCTCCCTTCCGGCATAAAAACCTGAAACTGGTGCTGCAGGGCCACCTCCACGCCCTGGAGGAGATCATCCTGCTGGACCGGGTCCATTTTATTACGGGAGGAGCGGTCTGCGGGCGCTGGTGGCGCACTCCGGATGATGCCGACCTGCAGGAAGGATTTGTGAAGGTCAATGTCTCCGGTAACGACTTCACCTGGGAATATGTCGATTACGGTTGGAGCACCGGGATCACCTCCCGTCCCTGACGCCTGGAATCCTGAGCAACACATGCCCGGGCCCCGAATGCCGCAATAAAGATTGACGAACTACAGAGTGTATTGTATAACCTGAAACCGAATGAATCCATGGCAACAAGAGTATTGAGTATTGTATTTTCCTTTCTGCTTCCGGCGGTCTGGATGCAGGACGCCCTACCGCAGGGCTCAGCGGTCCTTCCTTATCACTATGGGGAACTGACAGCCCCCCAGTTTCCGGAGGCCGTCAGGGAGGCCGGGGCCACCTGTGTGATCCCGGCCGGGATCCTGGAGAAGCACGGGCCCCACCTTCCGCTGTCCACTGACCTGATCGCTGCCCGGGAGATCGCCTCCAGGGCTGCCTCGCAGGAATACACCCTGGTATACCCGGAGTATTATTTCGGACAGATCTTTGAAGCAAAGCACCAGCCGGGAACCATCGCATACTCACCGGAGCTGGTATGGCAGATCCTGGAGGAAACCTGTGAGGAACTTTCCAGGAACGGGATCAAGAAGATCGTGATCGTGAACGGGCACGGAGGGAATACCCACTTCTTCTCCTATTTCTGTCAGGCCCAGCTGGCGGCCAGAAAGGATTATGCGGTGGTGCTTTTTCAGCCCGATGACCGGGAATCGAACCGAGAGATCGCGCCCCTCCGGACCACCGATTACGGCGGCCATGCCGACGAAGTGGAGACCTCAATGATCATGGCCATCCGGCCCGACCTGGTCCATGCGGATCAGGCAGCCACCCAGTCGGGACGGGACCAGGACAGGCTGGCTGGTCTTCCGTATGCCTATACAGGCATCTGGTGGTATGCCAGCTTTCCGAACCACTATGCCGGGGACGGCTCCGATCCGAAGAAGGAGATCGGGGAGATCAAGCTGGAGAGCAGGGCGAACCAGCTCGCCCAACTGATCAGGGTGCTTAAGGAGACGGATTCGATAAGGGAGCTGCAGGACCGGTTCTACGGGGAATCGGAAGCACCGCTGGAGACGGGCCAGTAAAAGGGCCGGCCCCGGTCAGGGGATCAGGCTTTACCCGGTTTGAGGGATTCCAGGATGCGGACCGCCTCTTCGACGCATCCTGCGCATATATTCTCCATCATGTTCTCCTCCTGAAACCTGGCCGATCCTTCCGGGGTATTCAGGTCGCAGCCGGTCAATTCGCTGCACCGGGTGGTTCCGTACCTGTCGCTGAATTCCCGCATCAGGGTTTTGACCGAGCGGTAACTTCCGGTCTTCAGTTCCTCGTTGTTGCCTGCCACCTCTCCCCTGAGGATGCCCAGTACCATAATGGCTCCTGTAACGGCACCACAGGTCTCCTGTGTTTTTCCCATTCCCCCTCCGAAACCGGCTGCAATTTTTTGAGCCAGTTCGGTGCTGTAATGCAGTTCGGGGGCATAGGTCAGGAGCACGGATTGTGCGCAGTTGTAGCCGGAAAGGAAAAATTTCCTGGCCTGTTCTGTTTTTTCCATTGGATTCAGAGTGAATGAAGGGGTACTTCGGGAACAGGTATGCGGGACCGCTGCATTTCCAGGACCCGCGTCCCGCCCTTGTAAAAAAGCAGGGCACATACAGCCAGGATGCTGTGGCTGATGTCACTGTGGGTGAACCAGGGACTGATGCTCCATTGTTTGCTGAAGACCAAAGCGGAAATCAGTCCGAGCCCCACGGCGAGCAGGAACCGCACAGCGCCTTTGCACCCGGTTTTCAAATAGGCAACGATACTGAGGGATCCGACCACCAGCAGCATGCCATAGAGGGTGTAGAGCGTAACCGGAGAAAAGGATGAACGCCAGAGGGTGAGGAACAAGGCAACCGGCATGACGATCCAGTTGAGGGTAAGGATCAGACGGGTCCACCCGGCACTGAGATGGGATTTTGACATCTCGATCATGGCGTGGATCATCATGGAGACAGAGAGGATGGCCAGCACCCATGAGACGAGCTTCCATCCGGGAGCGATCCGGTACAGGAAGGCATGCCCCAGCAGACCTCCGGTCAGCGCTCCCAGGCCCAGGCACAGAAAATAAAACCGGAAATACCTCGCGAAACGCCCCCCCCGCTCCTGCTGCCCGAGGCGATAAAACGCATAGAAGCTGACCATGGCGAGCAGCAGGTCCGTCAGGGTGGTAATGGGCTCATCCACCTGCAGGTTCCCGATCTCGATGGAAGGTTGTATGAAGGTCAGGAGCACAGCCAAATATAAGATTTATTTTAAAATCCTACCTTTATGGAAACTCACAAACAACCCATGAATATCAGGTACATCCTTTCCGTCTGGATCATAGCCCTTGGCTGGTCCGGAATCACATTTTCGCAGCACCATCTGGCTGGTCCGGAAATCGGCTCTGCGGATGAGCTCCATGAATCAATGCTGTCCAACCGCCAGTGGCCCTCCTACCGCGGCTACTTCGCATCAGGGTACCTCGACGGTGCCAGCCTTCCGGACAGCTTCAACATCGAAACGGCAACCCATGTGAGGTGGAACATTCCCGTACCCGGACTGGGACTCTCCTGTCCCGTGATCTGGAATGACAGGGTATACATCACAACAGCCATCAGTCAGCAGGACACCGAGGGTTACCGCACAGGAATGTACGGGGATATCGCCCCTGTGGAAGACTCCTCCGAACACCGGTGGATGGTATATTGTATCGACAGAGAAACCGGGGAGATGATATGGGAAAGGGAGGCTCACCGGGGGATCCCCATGGTCAAACGGCATCCCAAATCCTCCCATGCCAATACCACGGTTGCCACAGACGGGGCCCATGTGGTTGCATTCTTCGGCTCAGAAGGATTGTACTGCTATGACAGGGAAGGTGAATTGCTCTGGGAAAGGGATTTCGGGTTCATTAATTCTGCGTGGAACGTGGTGGAGAGTGCGGAGTGGGAGTTTTCAAGTTCCCCGCTGATCTTCGGGGACCGGGTAATCATCCAGGCAGACGCCCTCAATACAGCATTTGTGGCGGTTCTTGATCTGAAAACCGGAACCACCCTGTGGAGAAAGGAACGGAATGAAATCCCGGGCTGGTGTACCCCCAATATCTATTTTGACGGCAACCGGCCGAGGGTTGTCGTCAACGGGTACCGGCACAGGGGTGCCTATGACCTGGAAACGGGTGATGAGGTATGGAAAATGTCAGGCGGCGGCGACATTCCTGTTCCAACGCCCATCATCTGGAAGGACCTGATTTTCTTCAACAGCGCACACGGCAGGCATGCGCCCCTGATGGCCATCAGGAACAGCGCTTCGGGTGAGATCCCCTATCCGGAGAGCGATTCCCTGGCAACAGGGCCCATCGCATGGTTCCAGGACAGGGGCGGCGCATACATGTCCTCCGTGCTGGTGTACAGGGATTTGCTCTACCGCATGCGGTGGAACGGGAACCTGGCATGCCTGGATCCTGCCACGGGCGAAACCCATTATGAACAAACGATCCATCCCTCCAGTTTCATCGCATCCCCCGTCGCAGCCGACGGAAGGATCTACCTGGTTTCGGAAACGGGTGATGTGTACATCGTCATGGCGGGTAAAAATTACCGTCCCGTCACCATGATCCCCCTCGGCGAACCTTCACTGGTCACTCCGGGTATCGCTCCTGACATGATCATTTTCAGAACAGCATCGAGGCTGATCGCAATCGGAAACCCTTAATATTCTGCGTATGAACCCTCTCCGGTCCGTTATCTACTGGCTTTTTGCTCTCCTGCTGATCCCCTGGTATACGGGATGCGGCGGTCAGTCAGCGAATCCCCCGGCAGCCACCCCTCCATCGGAGGAAGAGACACAATTCCTGGCCGGATTTGACACCTGCAGGCAATGGTCCTCCTTCCGGGGACACTATGCCAGGGGATGGCTGGACAATGCACGCCTGCCGGATACATGGGATCCAGGCGCCATGCACAATGTACGCTGGAAGGTCCCGATCCCCGGACTGGGGCTCTCCTCCCCGGTGATCTGGAATGACCGCATCTTCGTCACCTCGGCCATCGGCGAATCCGGTTCGGATACCATTAAAACGGGAGTGTACGGGGAAGGGGATCCGGTGGAAGATGAATCGGTTCTCACCTGGAAAGTGTATGCACTGGACCTTCATACCGGTGAGATCGTCTGGGAGCGTGAGGCCCACCGGGGGATTCCGGAGGTGAAACGGCATCCGAAATCCTCCCATGCCAATCCCACCATGGCCACCGACGGGAGCCATGTGGTGGCATTTTTTGGTTCGGAAGGGGTATATTGCTACGATATGGAAGGCAGCCTTCTCTGGGAACATGATTTCGGTTTGCTCATGTCCTCTGCACATGGCGCCGACTGGGCGGAATGGGAATTTGCCAGTTCTCCGCTCCTCTATAATGAACGGCTGGTTATACAGGCCGATGTCAGGGACAACTCATTCATTGCCGCGCTGGATGCCGGTACCGGGAAGATCCTCTGGAAAAAAGAGCGCAACGACTGGCCTGGATGGGCCACACCCAATATCTATTTCAGGCAGGGAAGGGCCACCGTGGCTGTGAATGGTTACCAGCAACGCGGAGGATATGACCTGGAAACAGGTGAGATGGTCTGGTGGATGGCCGGCGGGGGGGATGTACCGGTCCCCACGCCTGTCCTCTACGGTGACCTGGTTTTCTTTAACAGCGCACACGGCCGGCACAGTCCCATTCTTGCCGTTCACAAGGAGGCAACCGGCGAAGTGAGTTACCCTTCACCGGGAAGAAGGGATCCCGCCATCGCCTGGTCCCATGACAGGGGGGGTGCCTACCTGCAGACCATGCTGGTATACAGGGACCTTCTCTACAACATGCGGTGGAACGGCAACCTGACCTGCTTGAAAGCTTCTACCGGTGAGGAACTGTACAGGGTAACCGTGTCTCCGGAGAGCTTTGTCGCCTCTCCGGTGGCAGCCGATGGAAAATTGTACCTGGTGAGTGAACAGGGCGACGTGCACATGGTGGAGGCAGGTTCCGAATTCCGGGAACTGGGAGTGATCCCTCTGGGAGAGGTAACCCTTTCCACTCCTGCCATAGCCGATGGAATCATTGTATTCAGGACCACCAGGGAGCTGATCGGAGTGGGAACACCATCCAACTGATCATGATCCCACCTTCAGGCTTCCCAGAAGGGCCTGCATCTGGTCCCTGTGGTATGTGTAGCACTCCTCCGGGCAACAGATCTCCATCACATACAGTCCATGTTCAACGGGAATTCCGGCGATGAGCCGCCTGAATGGCTTCCGTCCCTGCAGGCATACTCCCCGCAACAACAGCGCACTCCTGCCGTTCAGCAGGGTGTCGCACAGCCCGCCGGTGCATATCAGCCCGTTCAGGCCCGACAATGTCTCCATCGCTTTCTCAGGCTGATCCGCTCCCGGAATGAACCGGAGCACCACCACCACATTCCGGTTGGGATTAGTCAGTTGCAACACCTTTCCGTCCAATCCGGAAAGCGCCTCCTCCCAGTGAGGGCCTGCCTCGAACCCGAATGGGTAGATGGGATGTACATAGGATGCTTCCTGGGCATCAAGTTCAGGCAGCATCCCTGTACTCATCGCCCAAGCCATGATAAACGGCAGGGCCATCATCCGGAACAGGTTCCTTTTCACAGGAGATAAGTTAATGAATTTCAGCAGTTCGTTGTCGGCCAGTACCGGTTATTCAGTTAATCGGGGCTATCGATGTGTAAACGACATATTGCAAAGGGCCTGGGAAATTGCATGAATTTTCCGAACTTAGTATATCATGTTCCGTTCCTCACTGACCATCATGTTCATGCTGCTCGTGCTGGGGCACTGCCAGCACGGAAGAGAGGACAAGTATGTCCCCGCGGGTGAGCGGGGAAGGGAAAAATACGCCACCCCGGAACCCGGAACATACCTGAAGCCCGTGGCCTATTCGCTGCTGCAGAGGATCAACCAGATCATGGAAGATCCCGAGTCCCAGAAAATGCCCTCGGACTGGATGATCAGAATGTTCACATCCGGCCAGAAAAAGCTGCTTGATACCATCGTGAGCTACAGCGACCACGAGGTGAAGATCCGTATTTATTATCCCACCAGGCAGAGCCTGCAGGGTGACCAGCCGGTACTTTTGTTCATCCACGGAGGAGGATTTGTGGCCGGAAGCGTTGAACAGTATCACATCATGGTCAGCAAGCTGGCAAAAATCACCGGACAGATCACCGTATCCGTGGAGTACCGGCTTGCACCCGCTCATCCGTTCCCGGCAGCGGTGGAAGATTGTTTTGCCGTATTTCAATGGCTCCGGAATCAAGGTCATGAGATCGGCGCCGATGGCAGCCGGATCGCGGTCATCGGCGACAGTGCCGGGGGTAACCTTTCCACTGTGCTTACCCTGATCTGCCGCGACCGGCAGCTGGCCCAGCCGGTCTGCCAGATACTGATCTATCCGGGCGTGACTTTCAAGGAAACACCGTTCCCTTCCAGACTGTATTTCGCCCGTTCCGGGGGAATGAACTTCATACTGACGGAGGATTTTCTGAGGCGGGTCAAGGAATCCTACATGGGGGACCATACCGATGAGTCAGACCCTTACCTCTCCCCGCTGGAAGCAACCCTCACATCCGATCTCGCACCCGCCCTGATCATCACTGCTGAATGCGATCCCATCAGGGACGGTGGCCGGGCCTATGCCGGTCGTCTGGAAGCAGCAGGAGTTCCGGTTGCCCATGTGGAATACAGCGGGATGATCCATGGATTCATGAGTTTCCATATGATCCTTGGAGATGCCCTGGATGCCATGAAACTGACCGGGGATTATCTTCAGCAACACCTTTGAAGCCGGAAGAAGGGCCTTTTTTATGCAACTACCTGGCCGATTCAGTGGTCGAATGAGTATATTTACTCTGCCGAGAATTCAGCCATGACAGGGACGCACCTTACCCTCAGCCTGCGAAAATTCAGGAAGAATCTGCTGTACGGATTGCTCGTGATAGTGGGACTGTCCGCCGGGATCGTCACTTTCCTCTCTGCCATACAATGGTCAGCCTGGCACCTGAGGTTCGATCGCAGCTTCCCTGACTACCCCTCCATTTACAGGCTCACATTTGAGGAGTCGGATGATAATTTTTACAGGCACACGGCGAGGATCCTCCATGGCAGTGTGCTGAATAAATTCATGTTCACCGGGGAGGTCCCGGGGATCGACCGGGCAGGGAGACTGGCCCCCTTCAGAAAGGCAGTATTCAGGATCGGTACGCAATCGTTCTATGAAAAATATGCCTATGCCTGCGATCCCGGTTTCATCGAAATATTCCAGCCCGAGGTGATCCGGGGATCTGCTGAAGGGTTGCTTACAGAACCGCATACGGCCGTCCTCACAGAGTCTGCAGCCCGCAGGCTATTTGGAAACCGCGACCCCATGGGCGCCTCGCTGGAGCTGGTTCCCCAGTTCGAGGTCACGCCCACCGCATATACCGTGGTGGCAGTGATCAGGGACCTGCCGAGGAATTCACACTTCCGGATCTCCGCACTGACCTCCTTCGATAATCCGCTTCAGTATTCCGGGACCGCATGGGCCTACCTCAGGCTCTCAGAAGCTGCGTCACCCTCGGCCGTCGAGCAGAACATCAGGACATTCCTGACGGACCATGTCGAAGAATCCGAGAGGGAGAAAATCAACCCGAAACTCCAGTCCCTGAAAGACATCCACCTGAAATCGCACAAAGCCAGGGAAATCCAGCCCAATATCCGCTACAGGACCGTTCTGATCCTGATGGTTTCTGGGATGCTGGTGTTCCTGCTGGCCTGGTTCAACTTCACCCTGCTGACATTCAGCCAGAACCAGTTACAAATAGAGAAACTTGTGATCCAGTGGCAGATGGGTGCGGGCAAAAGTGATTTTTTCAGGCAATTTCTGGTCTATAACCTGCTGATCGGTTCCCTTTCACTAATTGCCGGCATCCTCCTGACCCTGTTGCTCAGACCTGCCATCGGGCAACTGGGTGGCAATTACATGGTCCATGACCCGGGTACATTCGGAATTTCCCTGGTGCTCCTGGTGATCCTGATACTGTTCAGCTCGGTGTTGACCGCAACCATTTCAACCGCAAGGCTTTACCGCTACCTTCAGATCAGGTACCTCTCATCCGGAAGGGGTGTCTCCAACCACGTCACAGGAAAGAACCTGTTTATCCGCGGAGTGATCATACTCGAATTCATGATCACTTTTATTCTGGTAACCAACCTGCTGATGATCAACCGCCAGACCCGGTACGCCATGGAGCAGCAACTGGGTGCCGTTCACCCGGATGCGATACACATCCCCGACCTGCACCGCTCCGTGATCGATCAATACACCCTGTTCAAGGCGAAAATGCTGGAAAGTCCGCAGATCCGCATGGTCACTGCCAGCATGGAGGAGCCCACCGGTCAGGCCATGGATGCCAACACATTTGAGATCAACGGGATCGATGAAGGAACCAAGCAGCTTTTTCTCTTCCCGGTGGACGAAGATTTCATGCGGTTCTACCAGCTGGAAATGATGGCCGGGAACAACTTCCCTGAAACTTATGATCCTGCTGATTCCGCCGAATTCTTCGTCCTCAATGAGACTGCAGCACGGATGATCGCCGATGAACCCGAAAGGATCCTTGGCAGCGAGCTCAACCTGCACTTCAGCCATCCGGGTTTCATATGGCCGGGACCGGTTACGGGGATCGTAAAGGATTTCTACCTGTCGGGCCTCGATTATCAGATTCAGCCCATGGTCATCTTCCCGAAATATACCTGGCTGTTCTGTTTCTCGGTACTTCCGGAGGGTGATCCGGAGGGGAGCCTGGACCACCTGAAGTCGGTCTGGCAGGAGCTCTTTCCGGCCTACCCGCTGGACTACAGGTTCTCTTCCTCGCTGATCGAAGAACTTTACACCGATGAGCTGATCCAGATCAATATCCTGCTGGCATTCAGCCTCCTTTCCATCCTGATCGCCGGATTCGGGCTCTTTGCACTGAGCGGTTTCTTCATGCACCGGAAGATCAAAGCCGTCGCACTCAAAAAAATCAACGGGGCAGGCCTGCGCCAGCTGATCCTGCCGGAACTGGCCTACTACCTCTGGCTGGCCCTCCTCTCAGCCGCCCTCTCGGTCCCGGGCAGCTACCTCCTGATGGAACAGTGGCTGCGTAATTTCAAATACAGGATGGATATCCCGTTCTGGATGTTCCCGGTCAGTGCCCTGATCCTGGTGGCCTTCAGCTGGCTTGCCGTACTTTATCACAGCATGAGACTGGCCCGCATCAATCCGGTGGAATTCATCAAAGAGCGTTGAAATAGTCTAAATTTCTGCTTTACGGGCCTCAAAAAGGCAAAAAGCGCCTGAAATCAGGCGCTGATCCCGTCATATTTGTTAAATTGGCGCTTTTTGAGTCATATCCTTTCCAACTCTCGGTCTGTTATGAAAAATTCGATGTCATATTCGACCTGGCAGCTTTGGTCCCTGGTGATCCTGCGTGTGGCTGTCGGGTGGCACTTCCTGTACGAAGGCGTTACAAAACTGATCAATCCCAACTGGTCCTCCCTCGGGTACCTGATGGATTCCGGTGGGGTGCTTGAAGGGCTGTTCCAGTCCATGGCAGGAAACCCTGCTGTGCTGAATGTGGTGGATTTCCTGAATATCTGGGGACTCATGCTCATTGGAGCCGGCCTGATTCTGGGGCTCTTCACCCGAGTCGCCACCATCGGCGGCATCCTGCTCCTCGCCTTCTATTACCTCTCCCATCCGCCCATACTTGGAGTTACCTATGCCATTCCCAGTGAAGGAAACTATCTGTGGATCAATAAGAATCTGATCGAATTACTTACCCTTTGGGTCATTCTCCTGTTCCCAACATGGAGGCAGATTGGTGTGGACCGGTTCATTTTTAAAAACAACTAAGGCGTCAAAAAAATGGCAGAACAAGAAAAAAGCGCGAACGGAAATTCCATGAACAGAAGGGATCTGCTGAAAGGTCTGGCCACTGTGCCGGTTATTGGTGCTCTCGCATACGGCACCTGGAGAAAGCAACGGCTGGACCACATCCGCAGTCACAGGCTGGCCAACGAGCTCAATATGAGCAGCGGAAGTGTGGACTTT
The DNA here is from genome assembly GCA_964575865.1 of uncultured Bacteroides sp. GTDB lineage: Bacteria > Bacteroidota > Bacteroidia > Bacteroidales. The sequence goes on from CAZNSZ010000022.1 coordinate 34,572, forward strand.
ACTCCTTACAAGCACGACGGAGAAACCATCAGGCTGGGCCTTATCGGGTACGGGATCAGGGGAACGCAGCTGATGCAGGCTGCAGGTTTCGTCACTCCCCAAACGATCCAGAACTGGAAAGAAGCGGCCAGCAGGGATTCCGCCAATACCAGGTACGAGAACTTCCTTCAGCAGGATGACCTGAATGTGGAGGTAACCGGCATCTGTGACGTGTTCGACGTCCACGCGGAAAGAGCCATGGAGGCCGCGGCCAACAGGGGAAGGGAAGGAACCGACGGAAACATCGGCAAAAAGCCGAAAAGATATGCTACCTACCAGGAACTCCTGGCGGCCGATGATATCGATGCGGTGATCATCGCCACACCCGACCACTGGCACGCCAGGATGGTCATTGATGCCGCCCGGGCAGGAAAGCATGTCTATTCCGAAAAGGGATTCACCAGGACCCTGCAGGAGGTTTACGATGTCAGGGATGCGGTCAGGGAGACAGGGATCGTATACCAGCTAGGGCACCAGGGCCGGCAGACCGAGAGTTACATCAAGGCCAAAGAGGCGGTGGATAAACAGCTGCTGGGCAAAATCAACCTCATTGAAGTGTGTACCAACAGGAACTCCCCCAACGGAGCCTGGGTATATGACATCCATCCCGATGCCAACGAGCGGACCGTGGACTGGGCACAGTTTGAAGAACCCTGCGAAGAAAAGCATCCCTGGAGCCCTGAACGGTTTTTCCGCTGGCGCTGCTGGTGGGATTACGGGACGGGCCTGTCGGGAGACCTGCTGACCCATGAGTATGACGCCATGAACCAGATTCTTGGAATGGGGATCCCCGAATCGGTGGTCGCCTCGGGAGGGGTCTACTTCTACAAGCAGAAAGAACATTATGTGAACGAGATCCGGGAGGTCCCCGATGTATGGCAGGCTGTCATGGAATACCCGCACCTCGATTTTACACTGATGTACAGTGCCACCCTGGCCAATAACAGGGACCGTGGCAAGGTGATCATGGGACATGACGGGTCCATGGAACTGGGGAACACCATCCAGGTGTATGCCTGCAGGGACAGTACCCGGTACAAAGAGCAGATTGCCAGCGGCCTGATCGATCCGGACCTGCCGATCTATACCTACATTCCGGGACGAAAAGATGTGGACGCCGTTGCCACCGCCACCGAGCAGTACTTCGCCAGCAGGGGTTTGCTCTACACCTACCGGGGTGGACGCCGGGTGGACACCACCCACCTTCACATTGCCGAATGGCTCGAATGCATCCGGGAAGGAAAGCAGCCCAGCTGCAACATCGACCAGGCGTTTGAAGAGGGGATCACCGCCGCAATGGCCATCATCGCCCAGAAGGAAAACAGGACGGTATTCTGGGACCGGGACAGGCAGCAGGTCGTCTAAAGTCCCAGGGACTCCAGCTCCCTGTAGAGCTCCCAGAGTGCATGAATCTCGGTATAGAGTTCCAGTTCCGTACAGCGGTGATCACATTCCATTCTGTTGTTCAGAAAGGATTGAAAATCAAGTAGCCGGTCCCCGGTCAGGCCCGTAATGGAAGCGATGTTCTCTTTACCGATGATCCGGGAGAATTGTTCCATCTCCTCCCTGTTTTTCTCCATCCAGTAGACCTTGCGGGCTGACTTTGCCTGCCTGTTAAAATTCTGATAAAAAAAGGAGAGTGGGGAAGAGATCAAGTAGGCCGGACTTTTAACCGCTTTCGGATCCATTTCCAGAGGTACATAGTCGGGATCCTGCCTGGGGAGCCCCATTGATTCGCCCAGGGTCTGCCGGTTGGGCATCTGCACGATGGCCTCCTTGAAATCACCGTAAGTGGAACCCCATTCAAAAATGCGCGCTTCTTCCAGGGCATAGTAACGGTCCTGCAAACGGATCTGGGGTTGGGCCCTGATCCGGGCAGCCGTGACCATGGTGTCCTTGTAAGAGATATTGAGTATCAGCAGCGTATCTGCAGGATATGCGTGTAGCTGGAACATGCCGAGGCTGTCTGTAATGTCCCCTTCGCGTGTGCTCAGGTTGATCACATGTGACGCCGGGAGGGGTTGAAAAGCCGGATTATATACAATACCGGTAACCAGCATAAGGGAATCGGGCTGCCGGGCCGTCAGGGAGACCTGAATCAGCATTAACTGGATGGCGGCAAACAGCACTCCCCTGAATGACATACCGATAAATGTATCCAATTATTCTGAGATCATGCTCCATTTAACGTTCGTTAACCATCCCGGCATAGTGGCTTACCGATGAACCAATTCAGGCATGGCGTGTTTATAGGAAATAGTATGATCGGATGAGCAATATCGTATTCCTGGACCTGGCAACCATCGGCAAAGTGGATAACCTCAAGCTGCTTCACAAGCTGGGGAACCTTGAAACTTTCGATAAAACAGCACCTGAAGAAGTTGTAGAACGGTGCATGGACAAGGAGGTTGTCATCGTCAACAAAGTGGAGATGACCGAAGAGGTCATGAAGCAGCTTCCTGACCTGCGCCTGATCTGCGTGGCTGCCACCGGGGTGAACAATGTGGACCTGAATTATGCCCGGAACAACGGGATCGAGGTGAAGAACGTGGCCGGCTATTCAACCGACAGCGTGGCTCAGCTCACCTTCACCATGCTCCTCTACCTGATATCCAAGCCTTTTTATTACGACAACTATGTGAAGAGTGGCGCTTATTCCCGAAGCGGTTCATTCACCCACCACCAGGAAGTCTTCTGGGAGCTCAAAGGTAAAAGGCTGGGCATCATCGGACTGGGGACCATCGGAAGGCAGGTGGCCAGGATCGCAGAGTCCTTCGGTATGGAAGTGGTGTTCTACTCCACCACCGGAAGGAACAACCACGTCAGCTACAAACGGTTTGACCTGGATGACCTGCTGAAAAGCTCCGACGTGGTGACCATCCATGCACCGCTGAATGCGCAGACACGGGACCTGATCACCTACGAAAAAATGAAGCTGATGCGTCCCTGTGCGATCCTGCTGAACCTGGGACGTGGAGGGATCATCAATGAAAAGGATCTGGCCAGGGCACTGAACGACAACCTGATCGGGGCCGCAGGGATCGATGTGATGGAGCACGAGCCCATCAACCCGGATAATCCACTGCTGAAATTGTTCGACAAGGACAAGATCCTGATCACTCCTCACATGGCCTGGGCCTCCCGGGAGTCCAGGGAACTCCTGGTTGAAAAACTTGCCCGGAATATCGAGTTGTACCTGAAATCAGTCAGTGGCTGATCAGGAGACCTCTTTTCCTGCCTTCAGGAGCAGTTTTTTCGTAGCCATGATGCCCTCGTCGGGACCCAGTTCCCTGCCTTCGTATTCGATCCCGATGTATCCCCTGAAGCCTGAATCCTTCACGATCTGAAGGATCCTGACGAAATCCTTTTCAGTTTCGTTGCCCTCCTCGTCGAAATCATGGGATTTGGCGCTGACTCCCCTGGCAAGCGGCATGAGTTCCTGCATTCCCAGGTACATATCGTATCTTTCGCCACCTTCGCGGCGGTCCACGATGAAGTTCCCGAAATCGGGCAGTACCCCGCAATTGACCATTCCCGTGTTGCGGATCACATCCGCCAGCCAGTTGGCCCTGGATGAGTACCCCCCGTGGTTCTCCACAATTACGCTGATCCCATAGTCGGCAGCAAACTGGCAGAGGGTCCGCAGGCTCCGGGTTGTGTGGAACGCCACTTCTTCGGCGGTTGCATCACGACTCCCGCGGGCATTGACCCGGATGGCATGGCAACCCAGTATGTGGGCGCATTCCACCCACTTGTAGTGGTTCTCCACCGCTTTCATCCGCTCTGCCTCATCCGAGATCCCCAGGCTGCCGGCGGTGTCCACCATGATCAGTACATTCTTTACGCCGATATCCCCGGTGCGCTGAAGCAGCTCTTTTGCATACTCCTTATCAGCCGAAGGGAAAAACTGATCCACGTATTCGACCGCATGGATACCGAACTTGTCCTTTGTATAGGCGGGGAAATCCAGGTTGTTCAGCTCTCCCCTCCTGATGGGACCGTTCAGGGACCATTCGGCCAGTGAGATTTTGAAAAAGAGCTCCCCTTCGTCCTGAGGATAAAAAGAACCGGCGGCCCTTTCCCGTCCGAACAGGGCCGGACCTGCCGTGGCGGCGGCCGTGGCCATGGCTGCGTGCTTCATAAATGATCTTCTCGTTTGCATTGTTTTGGTTTTATAATTCTTTAATCCAGATGTTCCTGTACCATACATGATCCCCGTGGTCCTGAAGCCCGATATATCCCTCCCGGGCCACGTCGGCCCAGTCCGGGTTCAATCCGGGAAATTTTGAACCGGCCACCAGCGCTTTCCATTCTTCCGTTCCAATCCGGAATTCAACCACCTTCTCCCCGTTCTGCATATGCACCACATGGCCCTCATGGTGGATAATCTCCACCTGGTTCCAAATTCCTGCACCCCTGAAATTCTGAGGCTTCGCAGGGATCAGGTCGTACAGTGAACCGGCCTTCCTGTTGCCGTTTTTCCCAAGGCCCGCATCGGGGTGCCGCTCGTTATCGAGTACCTGCATCTCGGGAGCCGTGAGCCAGATGGGGCCCTCCCCTTCCCTGCCGAGGTAAAAGATCCCGGAGTTCCCCCCTTCCGAGATCATCCATTCCAGCTTCAGGTGGAAGTTCCCGAAGGGTTTTCCATAGATGATGTCCCCTCCGTCACCCTCAGCGTCCGGATCAAAATGGAGTGCTCCCGGTTCTGGCACCCACCTTGCAGGAAGGTGATCCTTCTGGTACCCCCTCCAGCCGGGCGCCAGTGACTCATGGAAGAGCGGGTAGAAACCTTTCATTGGTTGATACGGTTCCGGAAAATTTAATTGGAAAAATAGGAAAATAGTTGGAGAATAGCGCCTGTTTGCCTCAAAAACAGCATCTGTGACAAGACGGTGAATATCTCAGGGCCCCATCCCTTGATCAGTGTTATATTATTTCCTAATTTACTGGAAATTATGCCTCGCCACATGGGGGCCCAAGCCCATAAAAGGAAACCTGACCGGTTCACAGGCAGCCTGCTGGAATTGCAGGACCAGCTCTTCTATTATGCACTGCAACTGACCGAGGACCGGGAAGATGCGCGCGATCTGGTGCAGGAGACAAGCTACAAGGCCCTGAAAAACCGGACGCGCCTGAACGACCGCGAACACCTGCGGGCCTGGCTCTATACCATTTTGAAAAACACCTACATCAACTATCTGAGGAGCAGCCATTACAGGCAGCTCGTTCATGAATCGGACGACTGGAGCCAGTCCGTCGCGGTACCGGTTGCATCCGATACAGAGCAGCCGGACGCCCTGTTAATGAACAAAGAACTTCACCACCTGATCAGGCTGCTTCCCCAGAGTTACGAGGTGCCGATCAGGATGTTTCTTGCCGGATATTCCTACAAAGAGATCGCAAGCCACATGAAAATCCCTATCGGAACCGTGAAAAGCAGGATCCATTTAGGAAAAAAGCAAATCAGGAAAGTATATTCGGCCTGATCAGATCAGGTCGCAGGCGTCAGCAGGCATCCAGTGGGCATCCCTGCCGTCCCACTTTACGTTGCATCCGATGGGATTGGTGACAGGTACCGAGACCGGTTTTCCGGAGGTTGCCTCTGAGAGCGTCCGCTCAAGATCATTCACTGTGATCCGGCTTGCATCCCTCGGCTGATCCACACCGCGGCCAGTATAGATCAATTTCCTGTCGCGGTCGAAAACATAAAAATGGGGCGTTCTCAGTGCTCCGTATGCCAGTGCCACCTCCTGGCTTTCATCACGGAGATAGATCCAGGGGAACCCTTGCTCCTCCATCCGTTTGACCATATGAGGGAAATCGTCGGTCTGATAAGTGTTGGCGCTGTTTGAATTGATCCCGACAAACCGCACGCCCTTTCCTGCAAATTTCTCTGCCGTGGCCCTGGTCACCTCATCCGAGCCGATCACATAGGGACAATGGTTGCAGGTGAAGAAAACCACCAGGATATCATCCTGAAAATCTGAAAGGGAATAGGTCTTCCCGTCAGTGGCCGGAAGCGAAAAATCCGGGGCCTTCTCTCCTATTGATAGTGTAAATGCCATGGTTCAAATCTTTATGATGTATTACAATCCAACACGCGAATTGTTTATTTAACAAGATTAACCTAAACAAAAACAGGGATATCCTGTTTACCGGATATGAAAATCACCGGACTGATTGCACTGGGTGTCTTCCTGCTGGTTTCAGAGGGCTCAGGGCAGCGCATCCCGGACATTGACCGGGAAGGAATCGCCCAGCTTACGGGGAGGGTCAGTGACACCACCTATGTGGTCAATTTCTGGGCCACCTGGTGCTCGCCATGTGTCAGGGAGATCGGATATTTTGAAGAGCTGCACAGAACACGTTCCGGCGATCCGGTCAGGGTCATTCTGGTCAGCCTTGATTTTCCCAACCAGAAAGAGCGCAGGGTGATCCCTTTCCTGGATGAAAAGGAGATCACCGCCCCTGTAAGGCTGGTCACCGACCTGGATTACAACAGCTGGATCGACCTGGTGGATCCAGCCTGGACAGGTGCCCTTCCGGCTACCCTGATTTTTAACCGGAATAAGCGGCTTTTCCTGGAAAAGGAACTGACCAGGGACGAATTATTTGAACATGTTGAACAAATACTGAACTGAAATGAAAAAACTGATGTTGCTGATTTTTGCGGGTTTGATGGCCACTGTGGTACTGCATGCGGAGGTCAACCCGGGTGATGATGCCATTCCGTTTTCATTGAAAAATGTGGATGGTCAAACGGTCTCTCTGTCTGATTACAACGACCAGAAAGGGGTTATTCTTGTGTTTACGTGCAATCCCTGCCCGTTCGCCAAAGCATACGAACAGCGGATCATACAGCTTCACAGGAATTATGCTGAACGAGGTTTTCCTGTGGTGGCCATCAATCCCAATGATGATGAACTTTCTCCGGAAGACACCTTTGAAAGTATGAAATCGAGGGCAGATGAAAAGGAGTATCCCTTCCCCTATCTGAAGGATGAAACCCAGAAAGTCTACAAGGCCTATGGGGCCACAAGAACGCCCCACATCTACCTGCTGGAAAATGCAGGAGGAACCTTCAAGGTGGCCTATGTGGGTGCCATCGACGATAATGCAATGGATGCCTCTGCAGTGGTGCAGAAGTACCTTGAAAACGCCATTGGCGCGCTCATCTCCGGGCAATCCCCGGAACCCGCCTACACCAAGGCGGTGGGATGTACCATCAAGACCAAGGGGTAAGCCGGGAATCTCATTCTCCGTCATGTGCGGAAATTGGCGCATGGCACCATAGTTCATCAAAACCGGGAAATATTCCCGGTTTTCTTATTTTTACATGAAACTGAGTGAATGAAACATGTGGTGATCACCGGGGGGTCCAGGGGAATCGGAAGGGCAATGGCCCTGGAGTTCCTGAAGAAGGGATGGAGGGTAAGCATCGCCGGCAGGGACCAGGAATCTGTTACCCGGACGGCAGAAGAGCTTTGCCGGGAATCTGACACCATCGTGTGTCATGGATTTGTATGTGATGTCACCGATCCGGAAGAGGTCAGGCTGTTGTGGAAAAACTGTTCCCTGCTTCAGCCGGTAGATGCCTGGATCAATAATGCCGGAATCAACCATTCCCCTGACCCGTTCACTGAACTGGATCCCGCATTGACGGAACAGGTGCTGGATACCAACCTTCTGGGGACCATCTGGGGATCCAGGGTGGCCATTGAGGGCATGGTGGAGCGGGGCTCAGGGATGCTCTTCAACATGGAGGGATTCGGAAGCGACGGACGGATCATGAAGGGAATGAGTATATACGGGACCAGCAAACGGGCCGTACGCTATTTCACCCGTTCTCTTATTAAAGAATACAGACATTCCGGGGTACTTGTGGGAACGATCAGTCCGGGCATGGTGGTCACCGACATGCTGCTCGGGCCGGTGCGTGAGGACCCGTTAAGAAACCTGAGGGCACTGAAAATTTTTCATATGCTTGCAGACACCCCGGAGCGGGTGGCACCCTGGATCGTCTCCAGGATCGCCGGCACCAGGAAACACGGGCGGCACATTGCCTGGCTGACCCGCCGCAGGGTGATCTGGCGCTTTCTCACAGGCACCATCAGCAAAAGAAAGGTGCCGGGTCTGCCTTCTGTGGAAGGTTAATCTGAGAAAAAGTGTGATCTTTGCCGGCAAACATGTGAACTTTTCTGAACATGCATCTCAACCTGAATGAAATCCTGGCCACCTTCATGGTGCTTTTCGCCATCATTGACATCCTGGGATCAATACCGATCATTCTGGATATCAAAACGAAAACCGGTGCCATCTATCCGCTCTGGACCACACTTGCCGCGTACGCCATCATGCTCCTGTTCCTGTTTATCGGCGAACCGCTTCTGGGGATTTTCGGCGTGGACATTTCCTCCTTCGCCATTGCCGGTTCCATCATCCTGCTGCTCATGGGACTGGAAATGGTCCTGGGTGTGCAGCTTTTCAAACATGAGGCCGGAAGCAGCGGGGCCATCGTCCCCATCGCCTTCCCGCTGATTGCCGGGGCAGGATCCATCACCACGCTGCTTTCACTGAGGGCGGAGTATCATGCGGTGAATATTTTGATCGCTCTTTCAATAAACATGATTATTGTGTATCTTGTCCTCCGGCTCACAACGTTTTTTGAGCGGTTACTCGGACCGAACGGATTGCATATCCTGAGGAAGTTCTTCGGGATCATCCTGCTGGCCATAGCGATCAGGCTGTTTCTGTCCAATACGGGAATCAGCCTGAATAAAGGGTTATAAATGAGAAGGGTAATCTGGCTGCTATTACCGGTCCTCCTGGCCGGCTGCAACAATGACGAACTGTCCAGCATCTCTGTCCGGAACCTGACAGAGATCCCGCTTTATGTGCAGCCCTATTCCACGGACTATGCAGACGGGAGCTGGATCCAGCCCGGACTGATGGAAGATTTTTACACCATCGGGTGTGATTGCCTCGACGGCTTCAGGTATTTTTCTTTCTACTATGACAGTCTTATCGTCCACATTAAGGACGCTGAAGACCAAACCATCAAATTTTACAAGGACGGTACCACCATCAACTATAATCCCACACTCAGCCCCTTCACCAATCCGGATGTCTGGAAGATAAGGGAGATAAAGCGCGAAGAACCCGGAATGGTAATCAGATCCAATTACAGGGAGAAACTGGTGATCGAGCACTATTTCTGCATCAGCCCGAACGAGATCAAATCAATGAAACAGAAGGTGGTCAAAGAGCTGATCCCCTCCTTTTAATCCCCATCCCTCAAATTCTGCTGCGCAGCGCATCCGCCAGCTGTTCCTGGGAGTGCTTTACCGGATGAAATTTATGAGAGGTATTCTCCACGATCCTGGAGATGGCGTCTTCTGTGAAACCATATTCGGACAGACGGGGAATTTCCAGCAATTTCGAAATATGGGCCAGTTTTTCCTTGAAAGCCTGCAGATACTCCAGTTCGGTCTTGTACTTGAAATCCGAAAAAACCTTGCTGACGATGATCAGCTTCTGAAGCGCAGGGTGATCCGGCTGTCCGATCAGGTTATCGATGGTATGTGCGAACACCGGGGCCATCAGGGAGCCGCATACCACGCCGTGCGGAATGTCGAAATATCCGCCCAGAGGCGAAGCGAACCCGTGAACCAGCCCCAGTCCGGCATGGGCCAGCGTTATCCCCGAGAACATGGCGGCCAGGGCCATTCCAGCCCTTGCTTCCAGGTTCTGGTCCCCGTCCAGATAAGCCCGCAGCAGGTATTTCTTAATCTGCTTCAGTCCCTGAAGTGCCAGGGCATCTGTCATGGGATTGGACCGGGTGGAAACATACGATTCAAGCAGCTGTGAAAAGGCGTCCATCCCCGAGGTGGCCGTCAGACGGGCCGGACAGGAAAGCATCATTTCGGGATCGATGATGGCCAGTTCCGGAATGAACCGGTCGTGCCGCAGGGATTTTTTAAACCCCTGTTCGCCCACTTCAGAAATCACTGCATTTTTGGTCATTTCGCTACCGGTCCCCGATGTGGTGGGAACGGCAATGAATGGAATTTTGTCGCCGGGATGTTCTTTTGTACCCACCCCTTCAAGGAAATCCCGGATGCTCCCTTCCACCGGGATCATGGCCGATACCGCTTTTCCTGCATCCATTACGCTTCCTCCCCCGACTGCCACCACCAGGTCCGGACGGATAGCCCGGTACTTTTCTGCAATCTCATCGACCCGGGAAGGTGAAGGCTCATGGGCGATCACCTCATGATTCAGCTGCAGGTTTGCTTTTTGAAGCCCTGAGATGATCTCATCGCCATGGCCCGAATTGTGAATGGACGATGATCCTGTAAGCAACAGGACCCGTTCTCCCATGGAACGGGCCACATCGGGCAATTCTGCCCTTTTCCCTTTTCCAAAACGGATCTCGGGAAGAGGAGAAAACTGAAACGGATGTATCATACTTCCAAAGTTAAGGCAAATATAAACAAAGTGGCGCTGAGATTAAACAGGGGCGGCATCTAATCACCGGATCAGGGAATGATCACCCACCGTCTGGTACGGTTGATGAAATATGACTACCTTTAATCCAGGGAAACTTATAGCTTATCATTGTATGATCTCACTTGAATCTTTCCTCGCCATGAAGGACGACGGAACCATCCCCAATGATATTCCGCCCCTGCTTCAGGCCCTGTTGCTGGATGCCGCGGGTGACTGGGACAGCGCCCATGCCATTGCTCAGAAAGATGCCTCCGCGGAAGGGTCACATGTGCATGCTTATCTCCACAGAAAGGAAGGCGATCCGGGGAATGCTTCCTACTGGTACCACAGGGCCGGAAAACGGATGCCGCAGATCTCCCTGGAGGAAGAGTGGGAATACATTGCCATGGAGCTCCTGGCACAAAGCTAACCTGTCCATTGCCATGAAAATCAGAAAACGCATCACTGGCCCCCTGCTGGCCATGATACTGGTCGCCGCTGCCGTAACCATGCAGGGGCAGTCCAGCCGACCCGGGTATCAGAATTTCAATGTGGCGGTTTACTGCCGTGCCTACGAAGTAGAGAAAATGGGAGATCCGGAGTGGCTCAATGAATCCTGGGAGGTGATCTCCAGGCAGGTACATGTGGATAAAATTTACCTGGAAACCCACCGTGATCTGCTGATCGTCGAGGAAGCCACCCTGGCTTCGGCCATCCGTTTCTTCGAGGAAAGGGGAGTGGAAGTGGGCGGGGGAATTACCTATACCATCGATGAGAGCAACAGCTTCGAGACTTTCTGTTATACCAACCCGGAGCATCGCCGCAAGGTCAGGGAGATCGCGGAATACACCGCCCGCTTTTTCGATGAGTTCATCCTCGATGATTTCTTCTTTACCAGCTGCAAATGCGACCTCTGCATAGAAGCCAGGGGTGATCGGAGCTGGACTGATTTCCGGCTGGCGCTGATGACCGAGGCTGCAACCTCACTGGTCCTTGAACCGGCAAAAGCAGTCAATCCCGATGTGGAAGTTGTGATCAAATATCCCAACTGGTATGAGCATTTCCAGGGACTGGGCTTTAACCTTGAAACCCAGCCGTCCATGTTCGACGGGCTCTATACGGGGACCGAAACCCGGGACCGGACCGGAAATCAGCACCTTCAGCAATACCATGGCTTTGCCATTGTCCGCTATTTCGAGCACCTCAAACCCGGTAACAACAGGGGGGGCTGGGTGGATACCGGCGGATCACGGCCCCTTGACAGGTATGCGGAACAACTCTGGCTTACCCTCTTTGCAGGGGCTCCTGAAATTACCCTGTTCGATATCAGGCAGATGCTGATCCCTCTGAATGAGACCAGCCGGTCGCCCTGGCACGGCACCGGCACCAGTTTTGACTGGGACTCCATGAAGGAAGGGGCGGGAACCACAGCAGAGGAGATCCCCGGTGTGCTGACTTTCGCCGGTGCGGCAGGCCATGCCCTCCATGCTGTGGATGACGTGGTCGGGCAACTGGGAATCCCAGTCGGCGTTCAGAGTTACAAACCGTACCATTCGACCGGGGAGGATTTCCTTCAGAATTTCCTTGGGATGATAGGGATCCCCATGGATATTGTTCCGGAGTTCCCTGAAAATGAACCCAATATCTTCCTGACAGAAACCGCCTCCTTCGACCCTGAGATCGTTGACAGGATCAAAAGGGAACTGGAACGCGGAAACAGGGTCACCATGACCTCGGGCTTATACAGGGCATTGCAGGGAAAGGGAATCGAAGACATTGTTGAGCTGAGGGTAACCGAGCGGAAGGCGCTGGTGAACGGGTTCAGGGCTGGCTGGGCCCCTCCGGTCTCCATCGATAAGGATATCCTGATCCCTCAGATCCAGTATCTGACCAATGATTCCTGGGAGGTGGTTTCGGGACTGGATGACACCAACGGATGGCCCATGCTGCACCGGGCCGACTATTCAAAAGGCAGGCTCCTGGTCCTGACGGTTCCGGATAATTTCACCGACCTGTATCACCTCCCCCCCGCTGCCCTGAATGTAATTCGCCAGCAGATCTCCGGTCACCTGGGCATCACACTGGAAGGGCCGGCGGAGGTTTCCCTCATTCCCTATGACAACCGGACATTCGTGGTGGAAAGTTTCCTGGATGAGCCGGTGACCGTGGAGGTGATCCTGGGACCAGATGTTACCCAAATCACCGAGGTCCCTTCGGGAGACAGTTTGCCGGGAACGCTCCGTGAGGCGCCCGTATTCAGGAACAGGAAATTCGGTGAAGATGCCACCAGCTTCGACCTGGAACTGAAACCTCATTCTTTCAGGGCATTCCGCTATTGATGGAGCTTCCCGAAGAGAGAAACGAAACCTCAGGAAACATTTCTCTCCTGAAATGCAAACAATTGACCGGTCCGGTTGTCTACCCTACCTGATAGTCTTTGAAAACTCCAGTCATGAGGAATAGCATTTTTTTGTCTGCCGCGCTGCTGGTTATCCTTTCATTTCAAGCTGTGGCCCAGACCGATTCCATTGTATTCAACAATGGGAATTATATGGTCGGCGAAGTGAAAAGCATGAACCGCAACATACTTAAAATTGAGACCGATTACAGCGACGCCGATTTTACTGTTGAATGGGACGGGATCAGGGAAATTTTCAGCGAGACACATTTTCTGATCACCCTGTCCAACGGAAGCAGGTACAACGGCACCATCCGTTCCAGTGAGCCGGGAGGCATTGATATCCTCATGGAAGATGGTGAAACCGTCCCGGTACAGCAGAGCGAGATCGTCATGTTGGATGATGTGGACTTCGGTTTCTGGAGCCAGGTGTATGCATCCATTGATATCGGATATGATCTGACAAGGTCTAAAAATCTCCGCAGTTTTTCCATGAACAGCAACGTGGGGTACATCGCCCGGCGCTGGCAATTGGATGCCACCTTTAACCGGTTCACTTCCAGACAGGACGAAGTAGAGGATATTCAGCGTTCCGACGGGGGGCTCACCTTCAAATACTTTCTCCCCAGGGACTGGTACCCCACCGTATCGACCAGCTGGCTTTCCAATACGGAGCAGCAACTGACCCTCAGGACAACCGCCAAGCTCGGATTCGGCAAATATGTGGTTCACACGAACCAGTTGTACTGGGGTCTCTCCCTCGGGGCCAACTACAACAACGAAGATTACACGCCCCCTGAGCTGGAGGACCGCAGCAGCTGGGAAGGGTATGCAGGCACCGAACTGAACCTTTTCAATGTGGGGGATCTCAACCTTCAGACCAGCCTGGTGGCCTATCCCAGTTTCACAGAGTCCAAACGATTCCGTTCAGATTTCAACTTTAATATCAGTTACGACCTGCCCTGGGACTTTTATGTCAAAGCCGGATTTACACTCAATTATGACAACCAGCCGGCCGAGGGATCACCAAAAACAGACTACGTACTGAAGACCGGATTCGGGTGGTCCTGGTAAA
>CAZNSZ010000022.1:48671-54061 GCA_964575865.1 uncultured Bacteroides sp.
CAATACCAGGTCGGGGAAAACCAGCTGTTCAAGCTGGATGCGGAAGGAAACAGGATCACCGGTGACCTGGCCGGGCATTATATTCTAAGGAAAGCGGGAACCGCACAACAGATCTCCGGCAGGTTATGGAAACTGGTCGAAATCGGCGGAAACAGTGTAAACCATGGCGACAGCAGCGGAAAAGAGGCCCATATGATCCTCTGGCCGACAGGAAACAGGGTATCCGGGAACGGCGGGTGCAATGCATTTACAGGCACATTTGAGCTGAAGGAGGGGAACCGGCTCCTGTTCTCGCCCATGGCCACTACCCGGATGTTCTGCCCGGATATGGACACGGAGGATCAGCTCTTGAAGGTTCTCGAAACCACAGACAACTACACCCTGAACGGAGATACCCTCTCCCTGAACAAAGCACGGATGGCTCCCCTGGCCCGTTTCCAGGCCGTCTACTTTGAATAGGCAATGATACGGGTGATTTATGACAATTAAACAATGATAAAGATGAATAGCGGATTCACAGGGATCATTATGATGTTGGTTATGATTCTTGTGGCCCTTCAAACCATGGCCCAGGAGACCGAAGCCGACACCAGCTCCACCGGCCTCACCGTAAATGAATCCCGGCAGGCTGAACCACAGCCGCAGCCAAAGCAAAGCCGCATTTATTTCGGAGGGCACCTGAACCTTTCATTCGGCAAGTACACGGTGGTGGGCGCACAGCCCATCATCGGGTATAAGATTACCCCGAAGCTGTCGGCCGGGATCAAGATCCGGTACGACTATATCAAGGATAAACGCTACACCCCCGATTACACCACCTCCAACTACGGGGGAAGCCTGTTTACACGCTACCGCATCATCCCCGCCCTTTACGTCCATGCGGAATACGCTTACAACAATTACGAAATCAATTATTTCTCCGAGGGCTCCAGCCGGGCCTGGGTGCCATACCTGATGCTGGGGGCGGGATACAGCCAGCGCGTGGGTTCCAATACCTGGCTCAATTTCCAGGTGCTGTTCGATGTGCTTCAGGACAGCAACTCCCCTTATAAAAACTGGCAGCCCTTTTACAGCGTTGGAGTGGGGGTGGGATTCTGAGCACCGCTTATTTCTCCCGGGATAGCCATACTATTCTGCTCCTTCTCACGGTACCTTCGAAGGGAAGTTGAGACTGGATACTGATACGGATCGTCAGGGGGCCGGAGACCTCCGGGAGCTTCATGTAAAACTCATACATATTGGGAATGCCTCCGAGACTGATGGGATTGGCGAGCCTGACCCGGGAGCTCCAGCTGGTGTCCGAACAGGACAGGGTGCATGTCAGATAGCTGTTCTCGAATCCCCTGTCCATCCCGATCTCAGCAGCGATCCGGATCCAGGTTTCCCGGTGAATCGCATTTCCGCCGGGAGGGAGTATTTCTGTACAGGCGATCAATGCCGGATATTCAACGGAACCCTCCACCTGCATGATGCTGTCCGACTGAAAGATCACCTCCTTCAGAAATCCCTGTTCATCCTTTAGAAAATCGCGGGTATCCAGCAGACTCATATCGAGGGGGGTGGGTTTCGGATTCAGGTAGATCCGGGCATAATAATGCCGGTTCATGTCCCGGTAATGCAGTACCGTTCTGTAATACTGATCCAGTTGAAACAGATTCACCACGATCAGGTATATTCCTGCCAGATACAGCAGATAGCGCCACCTGGTCCGGTTGATCCGTTCAAGGATGGCCGTGAATGGCAGTGCAAAAACAGGGTAGCTCTGAACCAGTGCCCTTGTTGAGTAGGTGGCACCGTATTTCCAGTCGAACCATGAGATAACGATCCAGATATTCAGCAGACAGAATACGATGACCGAACGTTGAAACGAATACCTTCTGATAAAGAAGAATCCGAGAATGAAAAGAATGGTCACCGGTGTATATATGAACCATCCGGCTTCCCAGCCGAACAATACCCTGAAAAAAGGATCAAAGAATACCCATTTACTCCCCACATCAAAGATGAATGAACCGGATGCCATCTTCCAGTAGATCAGCTGCGGAAGAATGCCTAGGAAGCCGAAAATGACGGCGTAAATGAGGTGAGATCGGTGTCCCCCTACTTTGGCCCATTTGGCCCTGGCAGCTTCCCGGGTGTGTGTATCCCACAACAGGGGTATGAACACCATGATCGCTTCCGTAGGACGGCAAATGGTGGACAGTCCGATGATCAATCCGGTCAGGGATGCCCACAGCACACCGGGTTTCAGGTGCCACCGCATGGTCGTATAAAGCACCAGGACGTAGAGGGGGAAAATGTATGCATGGCTCATCCCTCCGTCCATCGAGACGTACTGGGGCAGGTTGGTGGCCATGACCAGCAGCATAATGCTGATGGCGACAGAAGCATCACTGAAGTAGCGGAGAAGCAGGAAGCGCAGCAGAAACAGGGCCAGGATCACATAAAACACCACTCCGAATGCAATGGCAAACTGGTAGGGTGCTGAAAAACCGTCCGCCTCAAACGGGGTGACCGAAGCAAGGACATGACCGGTCAGAAACAGCGGCAGCTGCAGGATAGCCACTCCCCCAAGGTATTTATAGACATAATTGCCATTTTCAGTCCTGTTGGCCTGGTAGAGCGCCCCCCCGGTAAGTCCGTAGGTACTGTCCGCCTTTGGGAGCCACTCCAGCTGTGTCATGTCATGGTATATAAAGGCTGACGGGAGATACATATAGTACCCGAAGGCATCCCAGGCAGTTACATTGAGCAGCTTGTCCGAATGAAAACCGGGATGAGTGGCACGGTGAAACAGAAGAAAGATGCTCACAGCAATACAGGCAGCCAGGGAGTAACCATTTCTCATAGATTCCGACTCTGATGCTGAAGGGCCGATTTTGGACTTAAAGGTATGGAATTCCCGGCAACCGGTAATTATCGATAACCTGATCCTGCAAAGAAAGAAAGTCCGATGAACCCAAAGGGCCCAAAGATTGTTTGCACTGATGTGATTTGCGTGAAATCTTACCTGCAAGTCACAAGAAAAAAAAATATACATGCCATAACCATGAAACAGCCCATTCTTTTTGCTTTTGCAGCTTTCTTCATTCTCGCCGGAGGTTGCAATCAATCGGGAAACCGGGTAAATTCCGCTAACAATGCGGATATTATATATTTCGGTGGAGATATCCTCACCATGGAGGGTGATGTTCCCCGATATGCTGAAGCGATAGCTGTTAAGGACGGGAGAATTGTTTTTGTAGGCGCAGAAGCAGAAGCCCTGATACTCAAGGGTAAAGATACGCATCTGGCTGATCTCCAGGGTAAGACCATGCTCCCCGGATTTCTGGATGCGCACAGCCATTATATCAATTCGCTGCTTGTGGCCAACCAGTGTAAACTTTATGCGCCACCTTCGGGCCCGGGCAAAGATGTACCCAGTATCATTGGTGAGTTGAAAAAATTCGCCGCAGAACGCAATTTATCGAAAGGCGAGATGATTATGGGTTATGGGTATGACGATACCGTGATGCCGGACGGACGATTGCTCAACCGCGACGACCTGGACGAAGCCTTTCCTGACAATCCCGTCCGGATCGATCATGTTTCGATGCACGGAGCGGTTCTAAACAGCCTCGCATTAAAAAAATATGGCATCAGCGCAGAAACAGTAACGCCGCCCGGTGGTGTGATTGTGCGCAAACCCGGTACTCAGGAGCCGTATGGCCTTATCATGGAAACAGCATTCCTGCCGGTTTTTGAACAGAGCGAACCAATGAGTGCGCAGCAGGAAATTGATTTTACAGTTGCAGGCCAGATGCTTTATGCAGAAGCAGGAATTACAACCGCGCATGAGGGTGCAACCCACCTGCCCCAGTTTGAAACAATAAAGCGGGCCAGCGAAGCCGGGGCCAATATCATCGATGTGATCGCGTATCCCTTTATTACTGATCTGGAAAAGGTGATCGAAGAGTTCCCGTTGAGCGAATGGGGAAAGTACCACAACGGATTTAAGGTCGGGGGGGTAAAAATCACTTTGGACGGGTCGCCACAGGGCCGGACTGCCTTTTTCAGCACCCCCTATCTGACGGGAGGACCCTCAGGCCAAAAAAACTGGACCGGAGAGCCCACATTTCCTCAGCAATTTGCCAATGAGTCTTTTAAGAAGGTCTTCGATCTGGGTGTTCCACTGACTGCCCATTGCAACGGAGATGCGTCAATCGACATTTTTCTTGAAGCATACGAATTCGCCAGAAATGGAGAATACTCCCGCCCCTGGAACGTAACCACCATCCACACCCAGTTCCTGAGGAAAGACCAAATCCCGAAATTTGTGGAGTACAGGGTGCGCCCTTCATTCTATACCCTGCATACCTACTATTTTGCCGAAGCACATATGGCGAACCGCGGCGAAGAACAAGCCATGTATATCAGCCCCATGCGCGATGCCATCGATGCAGGACTCCTGCCCACAAACCACACCGATTTTGTGGTTGCCCCCCTGGACCAGATGATGATGCTCTGGTCTGCTGTTAACCGAATTTCACGGGCAGGTTTAGAGGTGGGTAGAGATCAGCGTATTACTGCCTATGAAGGGCTGAAGGCGATGACTGAATGGGTGGCCATACAATACGAGGAACAGCACCTTAAAGGAACCCTGAAAGAAGGCAAGCTTGCCGATTTGGTGATCCTCGACAACAATCCCCTGAAGGTTGAACCGATGGCGATAAAAGACATCAAGGTTCTGGAGACCATCAAAGAAGGTAAAACGATATTTCCTGCCCCTGCTGACAGAGAAAGGATAATGGCTCCGGACCAGCAAAGGACCTACACATGGACAGCACATGTTTGCGACATGGCAGACATTAATCAGGCAGCCCATAAAACATGGATCCTGAAAACACTTTATGGCGGTGAAATAGAAACACCGAAGCCGCCCACATTAAAATTTGAACATGGACAACTCGAGGCTTTCACCGGAGTTAATCAGTTAACTGCAACATATGCACTGGTCAGTAAAAGCGTGACCATGGGATCGGTGGTGACCACCAGGAAGGCAGGCATACCCGAATTGATGAAATTGGAAGAAGATTTCAAAAAGATGCTGGCCTCCGTTGACGGGTTTGAGGTACTGGGTAACGTTCTGGAGCTTCATATGAAAGGGGAAATTGTGGCAACGTTTCATTCAGATTAAGAAAGGGGACTCTGTGGAAGGGGAATCGCTTTACCCCTTCTAAAAGTGCTCTGCCCTGTAGTGATCATGTAATTGAATCTCACAAGTCACGGGTGCTTCCATAAAAATAAAAAGCAGCCACAAACTCACCGCTGTAACTGCTTCATTTGCTGTTGACCCGCCAGGGCTCGAACCTGGACTCTTCTGATCCAGAGTCAGACGTGTTGCCAATTAC
>CAZNSZ010000023.1:0-17965 GCA_964575865.1 uncultured Bacteroides sp.
GCGATATGGAGCGCGGTTTCAGGATGATCGCCGGTGACCATGACCGTCTTTATTCCTGCGCGGCGGCACGAATCCAGGGGCTCCCGGATATCCTCCCGCACCGGGTCCACGAATCCTGCAAGCCCCACAAATACCATATCGTGCACAAAATCATCCTGCTCCTCCCAGGCTCCTTCCCCGCCACCGGATTCCTCCCTGTAGGCAAAGCCGATCACTTTCAGGCCCCTGGCTGATTCTTCACGGTCGATTTCCATCCAGTGGTTCCTGAACGCATCATCGATTTTCTGCTTTCCGGACTTATCCAGGTAGTGAGAAGAACGCTCCAGAATGACGGCAGTGGCCCCCTTGGCCGACACATATACACCATCTGCATTGCGGTGAACGGTCCCCATGAACATGGAATCCGAATCGAATGGATCTTCCGCCAGCCGCTCCATGTCTCTCAGGTCCCGGAACCGGTCAGGGGCTGCATCTTCTCCGAAGGTCAGCAATGCAATATCCAGGGGATCTCCCAGGTATGACTCCCGGTCCTCCCTGCGCTTCGCATCATTGCAGAGAATCCCCACCGAAAACCAATGCCGGGCTCCATTGTCGCCGGAAGAAAAATCCAGGGTCCTGGCATCCTCCTGCCGGTCGGCCAGGCGGACCGTCTCCACATGAAGCTGATTCTGGGTCAGGGTCCCTGTTTTATCGGTCAGGATCAGGGTGATCTCGCCCAGTGTTTCCACAGCGGACAACCTTCTGACCAGCACCTGCTGGCGGGCCAGCCTGAGCATGCCCCTTGCCAGTGAAATACTTGCCACAATGGGCAATCCTTCCGGGATGGCTGCCACGGTCCATGCAATGGCTGTCTGCAGCAGGGTATACAGTTCTTTTCCTGCGATCCATCCCGTAACAAAAAAAAGAACGGATAACCCGGAAATGATCCAGATCAGCCTGCGTGACAGCTTTCCCAGCTTCCTGTTCAGAGGCACTTTGTCCATGCCGGCCTCGCTAACCATCTGGGAGATGTTCCCGATCTCCGTTCCCATCCCCGTCTTCACCACCACAGCCCGGGCCTTGCCGGAAGTAACCGCCGTACTTTTAAACACCATATTCCTCTGTCCACTTATCCCCTCAGATTCCTTCACACGGCCAGCCTCTTTCTGAACGGGGACAGATTCCCCTGTGAGCGCCGATTCATCCACCCGCAGCTCACTGGCGGTGATGATCCTGGCATCCGCAGGCACCAGGTCTCCCGCTTCAAGCAGAATATAGTCCCCGGGAACCAGCATCCCGGCCTTCACCTTCGCGGGATTGCCCTGCCGGATCACCTTCGCATGGAGGGGATCCATCTTCTTCAGCGCATCGAGGGAGGTCTGCGCCCGGTACTCCATCCAGAATCCGATGGCTGTATTGAGCACAATCACCACGATAATCGCCACTGCCTCAGGAACATCTCCGAATATGAATGAAACGGCAACTGCGGCCACCAGAAGATAGATGACCGGATTATTCACCTGGGAGATGAATATGGAAAGGGGGCTCTTCTTTTCACGCGGATTCAGTTCGTTGCTGCCGTATTTCTCCCGGCGCTTTTTGACCTCTCTGCGGTCCAGTCCATGATCCGAGGTTTCCAGCTTCCGGAAGACCTCTTCTTCTGTCAAATGGTGATGGGAATTTTTCAGCTCCATGGTTGGGTTGGTGATCGGTCCGGGGGAGCCAGCCTGTTTTGGTGCCTGGCCCCCCACCGGTCTGTTCCGAACAACATGCCAGGCTGCAGGACGCTCGAAAGGGGCACATAACTGCCTGAGACTAATTTTGATCCCCATTCAACCCGGGGGTCCCGGATGTCCGTCCGGCGAGGAATATCTACCCAGAGTGGGTACAGATTTCCACACCCCTGTACCCGGTATTTTTCTTGTCCACCGGCCATGCTGTTCATGTATCCTGACTATCTGATATTTCACATGCCCGCGGGAGGATCCGGCTACCAGTTTGGCATGCATTTTTCACTATGGGGGGCGTACCATTAATCACATAAAATGAACAACATCATGAAAACAATGAAGCAAATTTTCAGAAATACACTTCCCCTCATGGTGGCAGTGGCCGCATTGTTTGCCTTGACCGCCTGTAACCAGCAGTCGAAGCAGAAAGAGGACAACGTGACCGGGGAAGATGTGAAAAGCGAAATGAAAGAAGCTGCCGCAACCACCAGGGAATACCTTTCGGAAGAAAAGCAGGAAATGGTGGACCAGTACCAGCAGCGGCTTGATCAGATCGAAAAAGAGATAAAATCCTTCAAGGGTCAGATGGAGTCCGCCTCCGAACAGGTGGCTGATACATACCAGGCCAGCGTAGATAAACTGGAGTCCAGGTATGCCACCGTGGAACAGCACATGAAAGACCTGAAGAATTCCACAGAAGATGCCTGGGATGAAATGAAGGAGGGTGTGGACGATGCCCTGTCGGACCTGGAGGAATCGCTCCGGGATGCCCGGGAAGAATTCAATGAACAATCATAACCAACATTATAAAACCAACCCATGAAAAGAAGCCTTCATAACCTGACCGGTTACACCATTGAGTCCACCGACGAAACCAGGGGAAAAGTCAGGGACCTCCTGTTCGATGACGAAACCTGGGTGGTTCGTTATGTGGATGCCGGGTTCAAAGACATCAGCGATCGCCGCCGGTTCCTCATCCCCCGCCACTTCCTGGCAACCCCTGACTGGCAGGAAAAGAGAATCAAAGTGGCGCTGAACCGGAGTGAAATTGAAGCCTGTCCTGATATGGATGAGAAAACGCCCGTGTCGCGGGAATATGAGAAGGAATTGAACAGGCACCTCAGGATCGAGGACTACTGGCCTTCCATCTATTCCGCCCCGGCCGGAGCAGGGGTGTTTTACCCTCCCCGGCCCATCCGGATTCCCACCAAACTGGTGAATGAAGAAGAGCTGGACACCAGCCTTCGGTCATTCAGGGAGGTGAAAGGATACGCCATCAGAGCAAGCGGGGACCGGCTCGGTCAGGTCGAGGATCTGATCGTGGACGATGCGGACTGGCAGGTCATCTACCTGGTTGTGGATACAAGCAGGTGGAAACCGTGGAGCAAATCTGTGGTGCTCTCCATCAGCTGGATGGACAACATCAGCTACGAAAAACAGGAGATTGTCACATCCCTGGATCCGGAACAGATCAAGGATGCACCCGGATTCGATCCTGCACACCCCATCGGGATGGACTACGAAAAAGCGCTCCACGACTATTACCAGAAACAGATTCATTAGTAACCAGAAAAACCTGAAAAACCATGAAAACGAAGAAATTAATAATGATCACGGGAATGATGTTTTTAGGCCTGGTCACTGCCATTTCACAACAACAGCTCGATGACGCGGACATAGCCGATGCCATAGAAAATGAATGCAGGTTCGACCATGCCATTGATGTGAACAGAATTGACGTGGAAGTACTGAACGGGATTGCGGAACTGACCGGTACCGTCCACAACCTGAAAGCGAAAGAGAGGGCGACCCGCATCGCCGAACTGGTCAAAGGAGTCAGGGCCGTTTCCAACCGCATCGAAGTGGATCCGCCGGTGGTCCTCAGTGACGCGGGGATCCGCGACAACATCATACAGGCCCTCCTGGAAGATCCCGCTACCGATTCGTATGAAGTCGGTGTGGAGGTGAACAACAAGGCGGTGACACTCACAGGGACCGTCGATTCCTACCAGGAAAAAATGCTGAGTGAAGATGTGGCCAAATCGGTGACAGGAGTGGTCGCAATGAATAACAAGATCGAAATCGACTATAAAATGGACCGTCCCGACCGGGAGATCCGCGAGGATATCGAGCAGGCACTGAAATGGAGCATGCTGGTGGACGAAGGTCTGATCAACGTCGCCGTCATTGACGGGGAAGTGGAACTTTCGGGAATAGTCGGGAGTTCTGCAGAAAAAACCAATGCTTTCTTTACGGCATGGGTGACCGGGGTACGCAGTGTCGACACAGACGGACTCGAAGTCCAGTGGTGGGCCGAGGATGAGGATCTGAGGAAGAACCAGTACACCACCGTGGCCGATGAGGAGATCGAGCAAGCCATCATGGATGCAGCCATCTACGATCCCAGGGTGGTTTCCACCAAATTAACTGTGGAAGCCGATAACGGATGGGTCACCCTGAGGGGGACCATGGACAACCTGAAGGCGAAGATGGCGGCTGAAAAGCTGGCCGAACACACCACGGGGGTCACGGGAGTAACCAACCGCATCAAGGTGCGCATCGATCTTCCCCCCACCGATGAGGAGGTCAGCAGCAATATCAACATGGCCCTGGCCAACAATGCGGTGACCGAAGCATGGGAGATCGGTGTGGATGTGAACCATGGGATCGTTACCCTCACCGGCACCGTGGACAGCTACCTGGAGAAAAAGGAAGCGGAATGGATAGCCAGCGGCGTGGAAGGGGTTAACGAGGTAAATAACCAGCTGACGGTCAATTTCCCTTACAGCTACTACTGGTGGGGTTATTATCCCTACTATAACCTCTACATCACCCCGCCCCAGGAGACATCGCTGATTCCGGACGATGACCTTATCAAGCGAAACATCGGCAATGAGATCTGGTGGAGTCCCTTTGTGGACAGGGACCAGGTGACCATCACCGTGAAAAACGGGGAGGTCACCCTCGAAGGAACTGTTGACAGCTGGAGGGAATACCGGAAAGCGGCAGAAAAAGCCTGGGAGGGCGGCGCTTATTCGGTGAATAACGAGCTGGTGGTCCAATAAACCGGTAACCATTGAACGTGGCCACCTCATAGATTGCAGCAATCCGGAGGGGTGTACGGGGAAATGCCCGGATACCCCTCTGTTTCATCCTTCAGACGAAGGGCCGCGTCTCTAACATTCAACATATTACAACCTGTATGAACCCATATCACACAAACGAAGGACTGATGGCCAGGGAGGACCTGATCAGGCTGGCCCGTTCACATGACATGAATTGTATCTCCGTCTACCTGCCCGCTGGCCGCGCGGGCGAGGAGGTGGACCGGAAACATGCCCAGCTCAGGCTTAAGAAGGTCCTGGGGGAACTGGAAGGCGCCCTCGATCTGAAAACGGCAGGAGAGGGCCTCAAACGTTCCCTGAAGGAACTTCACCGGCTTAAAGAGGATGATCTCTTCTTCCGGCACCAGTCAGATGGGTTGGCCATCTTCATCGGAGGCAGTGACTGGGAGGCCTATACCCTGCCTGTCAGGTTCAGGCAGCAGGTGTATATTTCGGATCATTATTACCTGCTTCCACTGCTGCCTTTTTTCAATGACAATGGCATGTTTTACCTGATGGCCCTGAGCCTGAAGAAAGTGAGCCTCTACGAATGTACAAGGCACACCATCGCTGAAATAGCCCTTGAAAATGTGGCACCCCGCTCAATGGAGGAGGTCGTTGGCACTGATTATGAAAACAAGTCGCTGCAGTACAGGACTTCAGGGCCTTCAGGAGGAAAGAAATCCGAAGCCATCTACCATGGTCAGGGCTCCGGGAAAGACGACCGTGAAAAGGAGGCCGATAAATTTTTCAGGGAGGTGGACCAGGCGGTCACACCCCTTCTGGGCAAAGGAGAAGCTCCTCTGGTACTGGCCTGCGTGGACCATTACCACCCGATGTACAGGGAGATCACCCGGTACCGGCACCTGTTTCCGAAGCACATTTCCGGAAATCCCGACAGCACGGATCCGCTGATGCTTCATGAAGAAGGATGGGCCCTGGTCAGGGAGCACTTCACAGGAAAAAGGAAGGAAAAACGGGAATTGACCCGGCAGTGGTCTGCCACGGGAAAAACCTCCTATGATGCGGGGGAAATTGTCCCTGCAGCCCTGGATGGCCGGATCGAAACACTTTTCGTGCAGGAAGGGAAAGACCGGTACGGCCTGTTCGATCGTGAAAAGGGAGTGATCAGGGAGCATCCTGAAAGGAAGCACCGGGTTTCGCTGTACAATATGGCAGCGGCCCATACCCTGCTGAACGGGGGAGATGTCTTTCTGGAAACCGCCGGAGACATGCCGTTTAAGGAAAGTGAACTCAACGCATTATTCAGATACGATAACAAATAAAAACCGAACCCATGAATCAGGAAGAACTTAAACAACAGATCAGAGAGAAAATTGACGGAATGACCAGGCAAATCAACCAGCTCAAGATCCAGGTGGTGGATGCCTCGGTAAAAGATTCCTATGACCTGCTCATCCGTGAACTGGAAGAGACCCGTGACCTGGCCAGGAAGAAGTACCGGGACATGGAATCCTCCGGAGAGGAGGAGTGGTCCAAACTGGATCAACATATCTACACTGACCTGGAAACCTTCAGCAGCGCATTCAAAAAAGCCGGAGCTTTATTCAAACCCCGGCAAAAATAGGTTTCTCCGGTCCCTGTCTATCTGCTCCGGACCATCGGGCATCAGAACATGGCCCGTACGCTGTTGGCGCGCTCGATGAACCACTGCCGGAATTCCATCCAGAGTTCCCCTGAATCGGCTTTTACTTCTTCCAGGCGCTGCTGGAGATCGGTTCTCCGCTCCTTCAGATCGTCAAGGACTTCCTGTGACTTCTTTTTTGCATCCGCGGAAGATTTCTTTACTTTTTCCTCCATGGCGGAGATTCTTTCATTCAACTCATCCATGAACGATTCGGCAGTCTCGATGAAACTGAATTTATCCCCTTCGGCAAAATCGAGCACCAGTTCGTACTCCCTCCGGAATTTATCCCAGTCTGAGGACTTTGACTCCTGCAGGTCTTCGAACTTTTCCGTCAGTTCATTGCGCAGTTTGTTCTGGTTTTCATAATCCTTTTCCATTTCGCGGATCTCTTTTTTCAGCGAATTGAGATGGTCCTTCTTCTTGCTGATTTTATTCAGCAGGGATGATTCGTTGTTGTACATATCGGCCAGCAGGTTCTTCACCTTTATTTCGTTCTGGACCATGTACGTTTGTTTGTTTTCCATTTTCTGTCAGTTTTTTAATGTTCAACGTAATACTTCAACAATTACAGTTCAATTGCGGTACCAGACCGGTGAACAGGAACCATCCACCGGAAAGACCCTGGTTATTTACCTGATTTTCTTATACTTGATTTTATTCGACCGCCGCGGACAGAGGCCCTGATAGATGTCACCATGTGGAAATAATGGACACCCTGTAGCCTCCGTTCAACACCCTGGAGGTTCTCCGGAAGCCGGCAGACGACCGGGAATAACAGTTGTCCGGACCAGAAATGGCCATTCAGGATGAGCACGCAGTCCATTCTTCTTGCCGGTTGCCCTGTTTGTGGCACGATTTTTCTTTCTTTAAGGCATAAAACAAAACCATGATGCAACTATTGATCACCGGTACCAGCTCCGGGCTCGGCCACGCACTGGCAGCAGAATACCTGAGGCTGGGGGCACGGGTATGGGGCCTGAGCCGCCGGATACCCGCCGACCTTCGTGCAAATGATTCCTATACCCATTTAACCTGTGACCTGGCAGATCTGGAGCAACTGCCATCGGTGGTGGACAGGCTGCCGGAGGAGATGCAGGTGCTCGATCTGCTGATTCTGAATGCAGCGGTACTGCCGGAGATCAGCGATATGAAAGATGCCCGGCTGGAGGAGATCCAGAAGGTAATGGACATCAATGTGTGGGCCAATAAACTGCTCATCGACCTGATCACCGACAGGGTGAAAAGGCTGCGTCAGGTAGTGGCTATCTCCTCGGGTGCTTCCGTAAACGGCTCAAGGGGATGGAACGCCTATTCCATCTCCAAAGCAGCCCTGAACATGATGGTGAGCCTGTATGCCAGGGAGATGCCGGATACCCATTTCTCGGCCATCGCACCGGGTGTGGTGGATACCGGAATGCAGGGGGTCATTGCCTCACTGCCGGATGATCCCAGGTTCGCCACCCAGAAACGGCTGAGGGAAATGAGGGAAGCAGGGGAGATGTACACTCCGGAAAAAGCAGCCGGACTGATGATCAGGGTGCTGGGACATGCCAGGGACGAACCTTCCGGCAGTTATCTGGATGTGAGGGATTATGAATATTAATATATTGTAAGGCCGTTTTCAACCGGGGACTGCGATCCTGAACCTGCTTTGAAGCATTTGCACGGTCACCCGCTCCTCCGGGCCCACGTGCTCACCGTCTATCTGCAGTTCCTGCCGGGGATGAACCCGGATGGTTGCGTTCCGGCACCGGATGACCCTGCGGAACCTGCTGTCATTGAAATGGCGGGAAAAGATGGAAATGAACATGTAAAAGAGGAACCAGAAGGGATAGGCAAAAATAAGGATCACCTCGAACCGTCCATCGTCCGGGGTCCCGTCCGGGGTAAGACTCGCTCCTGTCCCGTAGTAGGATCCGTTCGCAAGGACGATCATCACGCTCTTGGAATGATGTACCTTTCCTTCCGCCTCCACTTCACACCTGAATTTTTTCCGGTTCCATAGTTCCCTGAAATACTGCCTGGCGTAACCGTAGAATCCCCGGATATTTTCATCATCGTACCGCCTGATTACCCGTGCATTCAGTCCGAGATCGCCCAGGTGGAGGCACAGGTGGCGGTCATTGATCCGCAGCGCATCGATCGCCCGCAGGTTTCCCCTTGCGATAACCTCCAGGGCTTCGCCGGGGCTTTCGGGGATTCCCAGCTCATATGCCAGACCGTTGGAGGAACCCGACGGTATGATACCCAGGCTGATCTCCCTGCCTTCAATGGCTGCAGCCACCAGGTTGATCGTTCCGTCGCCACCGGCCGCCACCACCATATCCGGATCGGATTGTCCGATGGTGTGACGGACCCGGGATCGTGTATTCTCCTTTTCCAGGTAATGGATGCCAAATGCCGTCTCTGATCCTTCAAACTGCCGTTCGATCAGCTGCTCCAATCCGCCGGGATCCCCCCTTCCTGCTCCGGGATTGATAAAAAATAAGATCCGCCTCCGCTTGTTCACTTTGGTCTGTTCTTTGATTTCTAAATGGAATACAGGAATCCATGAACAAATACAATGCAAAGTCCCCATGGCACTTGGCATAAAACTATACATCAAAAGAAGACTGGGATGGCTGGGCACTCCGCAGATTGTTCCCTATACGGCCTACGGTGACCGGGACAAGGTGATGATCACCGGAGCTGTTGTGGAGGATAAGGGGATCCAGCCCCCCGCTCCCGGGCAAAAAGTGTGGAAAAACATCCTCAACATGATTAAAAGGTACGCAGGGGACGAGATTTCAGGGGTGAGGGTGCGGATCGAATACGGGGGAAGGTCCGAGGTGGTGATGACCAACGAGCGGGGACTGTTCCACACCGTGCTGCCCAACGAGGAACCATCCCCGGGCGAAGAGGAGTGGCAGCCTGTCAGGGTGACCCTGCTGGACAGGCTTACGGAGGACCAGGGAACCGTGACCGCGGAAGGCAGGGTCCACATCAACGATCCTGCCGCCGATTTCATCGTGGTTTCGGATGTGGATGACACGGTGATGGTATCCCACTCCACCCGGGCTCTCCGGAAATTGCGGCTGATGCTGTCAAAAAATGCACTCACACGTTCCCCGTTTGAAGGCGTATCAGAGTTTTACAGGGCGCTGCATCAACCCGGGAACGGAATAACACGATCGATCTTTTATGTATCCGGAAGTGAGTGGAACCTGTTTGACCTGCTGGTTGATTTCTTCGAATCCAAGAACATCCCCCGGGGAACATTCCTCCTGAGCGAGACCAAACTCAGGATCTTTTCCATGTTCAGGTCAGGGAACAAATTCCGGCAGAAGATCAACCGGATCCAGGAATTGTTTGAATTGTACTACCGGCAACCCTTTGTCCTGATTGGTGACAGCGGCCAGAAGGACCCGGAGATCTATCTGAAAATGGCCGGGATGTACCCCTCCAGGGTGAAAGCGATCTATATACGGACCATCGGAAGCGGAAGAAGGAACAGGCGCTTAAAGGCCCTGAAGGAGGAGGCAGCCATGCTGGGGACGGAAATGGTACTGGTCCGGACCACTGTCGAAGCAGCCAGGCATGCACTGGATCACGGATTTATCGATACGGAACAACTGGGCGAGATTCATCTTGAACAGAAAAAAGAGGAGCAGATGGAACCATACCCGGCGGATGCTAACTCCCCTGCACCAGGTAGTGAATAAACTTGGACACCTGCGAAACATCCTCAAGCCTGTAATTGGCTGCGGAAGGGCTGTGGTGGCTTCCCACCAGGATCCCGATCCCGTCGTCTGACAGGGTTCTGAATGCATCCTCATCGGTGATGTCATCGCCAACGTAAACGGGCATCACTCCCTGAGCTCCCAGCGGATGCCCCAGTGCTTCCAGGATCCACTCAATGGCTTTCCCTTTGTGCCACTCCACAGTGGGTTTGACCTCAATAATTTTCTTTCCGGATCCGGTTGTAAACTCCCTCGTCCCGCTGGTCAGCTCCTTCACCCGGTGTTTGATGTGTCCCACAGTTCCATAGGGGGCATTCCGGTAGTGGACGGCTATGGCGTACAGCTTCCGTTCCACCTCGACCCCTTTGAATGCGGGCTCCAGCGAGCGGCGAAGCCTGCGCTCCATCTCATCCAGGCCGGGAAGCAGTTCCACCGCCTCCTTATTCTCCATCTGAATGCCGCCGGGACCCTTTATCCGGAAACCATGGCTTCCGGCATAGATCAGGTTGTCCAGTTGTATGAAATTCCTCAAGTCATCCATGTCCCGGCCACTGACGATGGCCACCCGGTGTTTCTCGGAGAGCTGGAACAACAGGTTGCGCATTCGTTCATCGATCACCGCTTCAGAAGGATCGCTGACTATGCGGGAAAGTGTTCCGTCATAATCGAAAAAAAAGATGGTTTCCTCCGTGTTGAATGCATGATGAAACTTATCGATCCTGGAGAAAATACTGGGCAGGGTTTGCACAAACGCCGGCCGGTCTGAAATCCCCTTCACAAACTGGACCTCAGCAGGATCATTCTGGACCAGGTCCGCTCCGGCATGATAAAACGACCGCCGGGTGCCAGGCTCCTGCCTCAGCCCTATTTTGATGGCCCAGCCAAGGGACCGGGCCGCATCCATGGAAAGGGGGTCATCGGTGAGGAGGACGGAACGGTTGAAATTGACAGGAAGCCCGCGGAATATTTTCTTCATCCTGATCAGACCCTCTTCATTGAGAATCAGCGGGATCTCATCAATCTCACCCGGATCAGGAAAATGTTCCGGTTTCTGCCAGTTGCGGTCGTGGATGAATATGATCTTGGGGACCTGGCTGATCCATTCCAGGACCTGCCCTCCCTTTACCGGCAGCCTTTTAAGAACGAGGACCACCGTTTCCATGTCCTGTAGTTTGATCTTTCTTTTCATATGCTTTGTCTTGTTTCACTTCTCTGTGCTAAAAAATCCGTGCCAGATCGCCGGGCCCGGTTCCCCGGATACCGCATCATTGCAAATTTCCGGCATTCCCCGGGGATAGTGAGGGTCCCGGCACCAGAGGGTGTGACGGGCATGCCTGCCAGTGGGTGGGGAAAACCCTCACCATCATGTCCCCTGATTACACATTCTGTCCAAACATATGAGGGGTATTGGGGTTATACTATATAAGGTTATACCATATAACCAGCATTCCCATGTCCAGGAAAGCCGATAAGCTGAAATACGCCCTGAACCGGCCCAAGACCATTGACGAGATCCTGAATGAACAGATCAGGACGGCCATGCATGAACACGACCGGCCCAACCTGAACCTTTTTCTCTCTTCCATCTCGGCCGGACTTGAGATCGGGTTCTCCATCTTCCTGATGGCGGCCATTCACAGCCTGTTCTACGGTGTGGTTCACCCTTCGCTTCTCCATGTTTTACTGGCCATGGCCTATCCCCTCGGTTTTGTTTTCGTGATCATCGGGAAATCGGAACTGTTCACCGAGCATACCACCCTGGCTGTGATCCCCGTACTGAACGGGAACGTCTCCGTAAAAAAGCTCATGGTACTCTGGGGAATCGTTTACGGGGGGAATCTTCTTGGAGGGTACGCATTCGGATACATCCTCAGCATCCTCCCCGGCAGGATGGAAATCCTGGACCAAGCGTCATTCGAAATCCTTGCGCGGAAGCTGACCGACCACCCCTGGAACATCATCCTTGGAAGCGGCATCCTCGCCGGCTGGCTCATGGGACTGCTTTCATGGCTGATCACTTCCGCCAGGGAGACCATCTCCCGGATCCTGCTGGTGGGCCTGATTACCACTGTGATCGGGATCGGAGGGCTGCATCATTCCATCGTAGGATCCATCGAGGTGTTTGCCGCAGCCCTGACCAGCAAATCCATCACCCTGACCGATTACCTGACCGTGCAGCTCTGGGCCACCCTGGGAAACATCATCGGGGGTGTGGTGTTCGTGGCGTTCATCAAGTTCAGCCACGCCACCGGCTCGAGACCTGCTTCCGGAGCACATTGATCAATCCCCCGGCCAGCAACACCTCCCGCTGCCTGCCGGTCAGTAATGCATGCACCCTGAAATGTTTATCCCCGGAGGAATCTGCAACGTTCAACGAAAGCTCATCCCTGATGGACTCCCTGACCTGTTCAAAGGAGAGCACATCGCCCTCCTCCAGCAGGTCCCAATCCCCGGGATCCTCAAACTGGAAAGGGATGATGCCGTAGTTCACCAGGTTCTGGAATCCGATACGTGCATAGCTTTTTGCGATCACCGCCTGCTGTCCCAGATAACGCGGAGCCATGGCGGCATGCTCCCTGGAGGAGCCCTGGGCATAATTTTCCCCTGCGATCACCAGATGCCCCCCGTATTTTTCCCTGGCAGCCAGGGCAGATTCGGGGTATTCTTCCCTGATGGGAGCATAGCAGTACCGGCTGATCGCTTCAATATTGCTTCTGAGGGGCAGGACCGCTGCCCCTGCCTTCAGGATCTCATCGGTGGAGATGTTATCCCCCATTTTCAACAGGACCGGGACCTGGAAGGCATCCTCCACAGCATCGAAATCGGGTAATGAACGGATGTTGGGGCCTTTCTTCAGCTGTACTTCCCCGCCCTTTTCCGGCGGAGCAATCAGCATCATGGGATTGAATGAAATCCGGTCCGGTTCATTGTACTGCGGATAGGTGTGCGATGCGCCATACTCCATGGGATCCGTGAGCTCACCATTCAATGCGGATACGGAGGCCGTTTCCGGACTGCAAAGGTAGACCTGGTCATCCGCTGTGCCGGATCTGCCTGGAAAATTCCTGGGCATTGTTCGCAGACTGATGGTCCCTGTCGAAGGAGCCTGGCCCATCCCGATGCAGCCCATACAGCCGGTCTGATGAAACCTGGCACCGGCCTGGATCAGGTCGTTGAGTGCCCCCATCCTGCCCAGCTCCTCAATCTTCTGACGGGAAGAGGGATTGATGTCGAAGGATACCTCCGGGGGAACGGATTCACCCCGGACGATCTGGCTGGCCATCCAGAAATCACGGAGTCCGGGATTGGCGGAAGAGCCGATGACCACCTGGGAAATCGGCCTGCCGGCCACCTCCTTCACCGGAACCACATTGCCGGGACTGGAGGGCAGTGCAACGAGCGGGACCAGTTCCCCCAGTTCAATATGTTCATACGTATCATAGGCCGCCCCCTTATCCGGGCTCAGTTCCACCCAGTCTTCTTCCCTTCCCTCCTGCCTCAGACACAGACGGGTGGCCTGATCGGATGGGAACACTGTGGTGGTGGCTCCCAGTTCAGCCCCCATGTTGGCAATCACATGCCGGTCCCAGGCACTCAGGGTCCGGACACCCTCTCCGTAATATTCCAGGATGTACCCCACTCCCCCCTTCACGTCATGCCTGCGCAACAACTCCAGTATGACATCTTTGGCACTGACCCATTCCGGAAGGTTCCCCGTGAGCTCCACACCCATGACCTCCGGCATCTTCAGGTAATAGGGATCTCCTGCAGCCACTGCTGCAATATCAAGGCCGCCGCTCCCTATGGCAAGCATCCCCATGCTTCCGGCCGAACAGGTGTGGCTGTCCGATCCCAGCATGGTTTTCCCGGGTTTCCCGAACCTCTCCATGTGGACCACATGACTGATTCCGTTCCCGGCCCTGCTGAACCAGTATCCAAACCTGGCCGCTGCAGATTGCAGGAAGCGGTGGTCATCCGCATTTTTATAATCGGTCTGGAGCAGGTTGTGATCCACATACTGAACAGCCACGTCGGCCCTGGCCCGGTCCAAGCCTGAATTCTCCAGTTCCAGCATCACCAGGGTTCCGGTGGCATCCTGCTGCAATATTTGATCCACCTGGATCGCGATCTCATTCCCCGGGACCATATCACCTTCCAGCAGATGTCCGCTGATCAGCTTTTCAGTCACATTCATCGGCTTCTTCTCTCTGTTCATGATCATCATATTTATCTTGTTGGCATTGATCCGTTTTCATTCATTTCCCGGGTCATCTCTCTGCTGATGGGATCTTTCTCTTTGGGCGAAGGCCTCAGAATAATGCGGATCCCCCGGTCGTATGTAAAGTAGTTCCAGATCCAGTTGATCAGTACTACGGCTCTGTTCCTGAATCCGATCAGAAAGACCAGGTGTGAGGCCATCCAGGCGAACCAGCCTGCGAATCCGGCCAGCCTGAGGTTCCATGGGAGGTCCCCGACTGCCTTGTTCCTGCCAATGGTGGCCATAACCCCCTTATCCCTGTAACGGAACGGGCGCATGCTCCGGTGCTGGTCCAGGGCAGACAGGTTCCTGGCCAGCTGTTTGCCCTGCTGAATGGCCACCGGGGCAAGTCCCGGAAGCCCCTCCGGATGCTGTTCCGACTCCATATGTGCCGCATCGCCGATGGCGAAAATCCTGCTGAAGGAAGAACCGGATGAACCACTCTTCAGTACCTGGTTGAAGCCGTTGACCCTTACCTTCCCATTCCTGTATACTTTCGCCGGCAGTCCGGCAATGGAATTCCCTTTCACACCCGCGGCCCAGATGACGGTCTTACTTCGGATCTCCATTCCATTATTGAGTTTCACCATGCTGCCGTCGTAGGCTTCCGTCAGGGTATTCAATATTACTTCCACCCCCATCTTCTCCAGGTATTTTCTGGCCCTCATTCCCGATTCCTCCGACATTTGCGGCAGCACCTGACCCAGACCCTCCACGAGGCAGATCCGGATCGAATCCATATCCACATCCCTGTAATCCGCCGGCAATACTTTCCTTCGCAGCTCCGAGAGCGCTCCGCAGATCTCCACACCGGTAGGGCCGGCACCCACCACCACGAACGTATAGCGGGCCTCCTCCTCTTTACCCTGCCTGAGGATGGTCAGCTTCTCCAGCTGGTGGAAAATTTCGCTTCTCAGATCCAGGGCATGGGTCAGTTGTTTCACCGGATAGGCATGTGTTGCGATGCTTTCATTCCCGAAAAAGTCCACCCTGGACCCTGTGGCGATGACCAGGAAGTCATATGATACCGGTCCAGCAGTGGTGATTACCTGTCTTTTATCCGGATCCACCCTGTGCACTTTTAACATTCTGAAATGAAATACGGGAGTGCGCCGCAGGATTTTCCTGAGAGGTCCCGCAATGGAATCAGGCTCCAGACCGGCAGTGGCCACCTGATAGAGCAGTGGCTGAAAGGTGTGGTAATTGAACCGGTCCAGCAAAACCACCTGGAAGCGATCAGGATCCAGGTGCTTTACCAGGTTGATCCCTCCGAAACCTCCTCCGACCACTACAACCCTCGGATGCCCGGACCGGGGAAGATTCAGGTCATAAATGGGCTCTTTTCCATGCATACCTGCAGTTTCATTGAATAAAGACAAAACCGTTCCAATGATTCCCCACCACGGTTTTTCCATCTGCATTGATGTGGCACCCTGTTTCATCCTGCAGTGAGAGAGCCATTCAGCGAGTACAGGACCGATGATCACTCCCCGGGATGATCAATGAATGCCGGATCTCACGTGAACCCGGGTGTGGATTTTTGCCCTCAACTGTGGCTGAATACCGCCACATCTGCCAGCGCCATCCCTGGTCGGAATCCCTGTGATAGGGGCTCTTTATGGTTTTGGCACCATATTCTCACCCGATCAGTCAGTACAGTGCACATTAAAAAATAAAAACAAGGTAAACCCATGAAAGACAAAGTTATATGCGGCATTATTTTCTCATTCTTCCTCACTCCGGCCATGCAGGCCCAGGAAGTGACACCCCGCGAGGGAATCATTGTTCATGCTGATGCCCCCAGGGCCTGCTGGGTGGTCCAGCTGGATCCCGAGCCCAAAACCCTGAAAAAAGCCTGGAAGGAGTATATCAAAGACGACTTCGATGTATCGATGAAGGGTTTCGGATTTCTGGCGAACAAGGACCTTCTTTCAGCCGAGGAGGCGGTGATCGGACCGGTCTCCCCCGAACCCATTCACCTGTATACCCATATTGTGGAAGATCTGAACGGCTCTGAACTGAAGCTGTTTGCAGAGGTTAATCCGGGAGATTATGCCGACCGCACCGGCCATGCACCTGCGTTCAGGGCGCTGAGGGGCATCCTGGAGGATTTTCTTGCAGCCTACCTTCCCACCTATTACCACGGAAGGGTGAAGGATGCGGAAAAGAGGCTGGTTGAGCTGGCCGGCGAGCGGGAAGATCTGAAAAAGGAGATCGCCAGGAACACGGAAAAAATCAAAGAACTGGAGGACGAGATCGAGCAAAGGAATCTCGAACTTCAGGCGAACCAGAACAGGCTTGAACTGGCAGAATCGAAGCTGGAGGCACGAAAGGAGAAACTGGAGCGCATCAGGAACCAGCTGAGGTAGGTTGCGGCGTCAGTTCCACGCGCGTCCGGGGCAGGCTTTCAGGAAAGTGCTCCTGAAGGTACTGGATCAGCTTCTCTCGCACATACACGCGGAGGTCCCAGGCAGTGGGTGAATTGGGCGCACTCATCAGGGCCCTGATCTCCATGGCCCGGTCGGTGGCATCGGTCACCTGCAGAACCCCCACCTTTCCGTCCCACAATTTCGTGGACCTGAGGATCTCCATGAAGCCTTCCCTCAGCCGCTCCACCGGCATCTGATAATCGGTATAGAGGTAAACCGTCCCCAGGATATCAGCCGATACCCTGGTCCAGTTCTGGAATGGTTTTTCGATAAAATAGGTGGTGGGTACGATGAGCCTGCGCTTGTCCCAGATGCGGACCACCACGTAGGTGAGGTTGATCTCCTCGATCCACCCCCATTCATTCTCCACGATCACCACATCATCCAGCCGGATGGGCTGGGTCAGTGCGATCTGGAAGCCTGCCAGGATGTTCCCCAGCAGTTTCTGGGCGGCAAAACCGATCACGATCCCCGCCACACCCGCCGAGGCAAACAGGCTGATCCCGATCCTTCTGATCCCGTCGAAGGTCATCAGCGCCACCGCTATGGCGATGAGGATCACAAGGAAGATCAGGATCCTCTCCAGCACCCTGAATTGTGTGTACACCTTGCGGGCCTTCAGGTTGTCCTCGTCCTCGATATCATACTGGCGGAGGATCAGCTCCCTGGTGAGGTGAATCCCTTTGATCACGAGCCAGGTGACGCAGAATATAATGGCCACCTTGATCACATGGTTCAGGGAGATGGTGGTCTGTTCGCCGATGGTAAACAACTCCTTGATGATCACGAAGTCAATGAGCAGCAGGGTAACCAGTACGGGTGACCTGAATTTGTTCCATCCCATCTGTACCCCTGATTGTTCGGTTCTCCTGCTGAACCTCTTCATGAGGAATGAAAAGGTGAAAAAAAGCAACAGTGTGCCGAGCAGAATGGAGAGGGCTGTGATCCAGCCTGATAATTCGGTATCCGCCGTGAGGGTCCACCGGTCAAAAAACTGCTCGATTTGCTCTTTCATGGGATCTGTTGAAGAAAATTACCTGTCCGCCTCCCCCTGAATGCCAGGACCCTGCGAACTCCCCAGACTTTCGACTTTCGACT
>CAZNSZ010000023.1:18065-41234 GCA_964575865.1 uncultured Bacteroides sp.
TTGTGACCTCACGAGGACTCGAACCCCGACCATGGGAACCGGAATCCCACGTTCTATCCAGTTAAACTATGAGGCCGGATATGGAGTGCAAAGTTAATACTTTTTCCTAATGCTCCGCTTCTCCAGGAAGTTCATCTCCGGTGAACGGAGGGTAGGTATCGGTCATGAACAGCAAATAGAGGTTCACCCGCAACTCCCACCGGATCAGTCCCACCGACCAGTCATGAAATCCCCTTGGATATTCCGCGGTGATCAGCACCATCCACCAGGCAAGGAACTGCAGGATCCCCACGAACAGCCCCCGGAAGATCAGGATGAATCCGTGGGGAATGCCCACGTAGAGGAGACCGAACAGGAACCGCAGCAGGGTGAGGCCACGGTTGACCTTATCGGGGTAGGGAATTTCCAGCCCGGTGCGCTCCTCTTCCCCGTCAAGCCCGAAAACCGGATACCCGTCCACCAGGTTATAGATCCTTGCGTTCACCCTCAGGTTCCAGCGGAGAAGTTTCACCTGGTAACGGAACATGGGCTCCGGGTAGGTGCCCGTGATCAGGATCACCCAGAAGGCTACGAAATGCAGGAAGGCGCCCCACAGCCCGAGGAAAAGCAGCAGGAAACCGTGGGGAATGTAGATGTACAACCATCCCAGGAAAGTTCTCAGAAGCAGCTCTCCACGGGAATAGGATGACTGGTGCTGTATGGTTAATTTCATGCTTTGCTGCGTTTGGTCAAACACACAAAATTCATAAAAAAACCTTTTGAAGTCAACCATTCCGGGTAACCTGTCCGTAAAAAATCCTAATTTCGCAGACTGTACCCGAAGAGATTGGCATGGCTTACAATTACAAGGATATCGAGAAACGCTGGCAGCAGTACTGGGAAGAAAACAGGACCTTCCGCACGGAAGATGACTTCTCCAATCCCAGGAAATTCTACGTGCTGGACATGTTTCCCTATCCTTCGGGGTCCGGGCTCCATGTGGGGCACCCCGAGGGGTATACCGCCACTGACATTGTCGCCAGGTACAAGCGGATGAACGGCTACAACGTCCTTCATCCCATGGGCTGGGACGCCTTCGGACTACCTGCAGAACAATATGCCATCGAAACCGGGACCCATCCTTCGGTGACCACGAAGAAAAACTGCGACAATTTCCGCCGCCAGATCAAATCGCTGGGGCTGGCCTATGACTGGGAACGGGAGGTGAACACCACCGATCCGGCCTATTACAAATGGACCCAGTGGATCTTCATCAGGCTGTACCAGACCTGGTTCGATCCCGGGCTGCAGAAAGGCAGGCCCATCGAAGAACTGGTAATTCCGGATCTCGTGCGCAGCCAGGGGGAGGAGGCTGTCAGGCAGTACCGCGATGCCCGCCGGCTGGCCTATTATGACGACGCATCGGTATGGTGGTGCCCCCACTGCCGGATCGTCTGCGCCAATGAGGAGGTGCTCAATGACGGAACCCATGAAAAATGCGGCCAACTGGTTGAGAAAAAGAGCCTGAAGCAGTGGCTCCTGAGGATCCCCCATTATGCGGAACGGCTGCTGGAAGGCCTGGAGAGCGTGGACTGGCCCGAAGGGGTCAAGGATATGCAGCGAAACTGGATCGGACGCTCAACCGGGGCGGAGGTAACCTTCCGGATCGCAGCATCCGATCAAACCCTTACCGTATTCACCACCCGTCCGGATACCCTCTTCGGTGCCACCTATATGGTCATTGCCCCGGAGCACCCCCTGGTGGAACAACTGGTCACCGCTGCGCAGCGGACCAAAGTGAACGCTTATGTGGAACAGGCCGGCCTGAAATCTGAAATGGACCGTTCGGACCTGTCACGGGAGAAAACCGGGGTTTTCACCGGGAGTTACGCCATCAATCCGGTGAACAACCAGCAGATCCCGGTATGGGTGGCCGATTATGTGCTCATGGGGTACGGAACCGGTGCCATCATGGCTGTTCCGGGCCATGACACCCGTGATTTTGAATTCGCAAGGACCTTCTCACTTCCGGTGGTCTGCATCATGGACCCGGCGGTGGAGGATGAGGAAGTGCGCAAACAGGTACTGGCAGGAGAGGCCTGCTGGACCGAGGACGGATCGTACATCCGGTCCTCACACCCGGAAACGGGTCTGGATATCAACGGGCTTTCCAAGAAAGCCGGGATCGGGCGCACCATTCAATGGCTCGAAAGCAGGGGATTGGGAAAGGCGGCGGTGAACTACAAGATCAGGGACTGGCTATTCTCCAGGCAGAGGTACTGGGGAGAACCCTTCCCGGTGATTCACTGGGAGGACGGGGAGATCACCCTGCTCGATGAATCCGAATTGCCGCTGAAGCTTCCCGAACTGGAAAAATATGAACCCGGGAGTGAAGGGGAATCCCCGCTGGCCAATGCCGGAAAATGGCTGACGGTGTCCGATGAGAACGGGAGGAAAGGGCGCCGGGAGACCAATACCATGCCGCAGTGGGCGGGATCCTGCTGGTATTACCTCCGTTACATCGATCCAAAAAACGATTCACTTCCCTTCTCGCCAGAAAAAGAGCGTTACTGGATGCCGGTGGACCTGTACATCGGGGGGACCGAGCATGCGGTGCTTCACCTGCTTTACAGCCGGTTCTGGCACAAGGTGCTGTTCGACCTGGGGATCGTTTCCACCGACGAACCCTACAGCAAGCTCTTCAACCAGGGGATGATCCTGGCGTTTGCCTATGAAACTGCAACCGGGGCCAAGGTCTCCTCCGACCTGGTGGAAGAGAGGGACGGTGCCCATTACCACACCCAGACCGGTGAACGCCTGGAACAGATCGTGGCCAAAATGTCCAAGTCCCTGAAAAACGTGGTAAATCCAGATGATGTGGTGGAAGCCTACGGTGCGGATTCCCTGCGGTTGTATGAAATGTTCCTGGGGCCGCTGGATGCGGCCAAACCCTGGGATGAGCGCGGTGTGAAAGGGGTATACGGATTCCTGCAGCGTGTGCACAAGTTCTTCACCGATCCGGCACGGTTGCATGACGGGGTGGAAGATACAGAGACATTGAAAAGCCTTCATGCCACCATCAAAAAAGTGGGCGGGGATATCGAGGCCCTCCACTTCAATACGGCCATCTCGCAGATGATGATCTTTACCAACCTCTGTCTCAAAAAAGGGAGGATCAACCGCACCAGTGCGGAGGCATTCATTCGGGTGCTGGCACCCTTTGCACCCCACCTGGCAGAGGAGATCTGGAACATCCTGGGACACGGGGACTCCGTTGCGCTGAGCCGGTGGCCCGGCTACGATGAAGCCCTGCTGCAGGAGGAGAGCCACGAGTATCCTGTAATGATCAACGGCAAGCTGAGATTCAGGATCACCCTTCCGCTGGATCTGCCGGAGGAGAAGGTGAAGGACCAGGTACTGGCCCATGAGACCGCACAGAAATGGACTTCGGGGAAGCCCCCCAGAAGGTTCATTCACGTTCCCAAAAAAATCATCAATATCGTGGTGTGATGAAGATCCGGAGAGGCCTGACCATGATGTTCCTGCCGGCCCTGGGGCTGGTGATCATTTTGCTCCTTCTGGTACGCTGCAACGCTCCTGCACTGCCGGAAGAGGTACCGGAGGAGATTGTGGTTTCCCCGCTGCCCGAGGAAGAAACCCCGCTCTACTACGGGATCGCCCTGGATGCATACCAGATGGAAACAGGGGTGGTGGGACGCAATGAGACCCTGGCCGACATCCTGCTTCGCTACGGGGTCTCCATGAACGACATATACAACATTTCGCAGCTTCCTGACAGTCTGCTTGATGAGCGAAAAATGAAACGGGGAAACCGTTATGCCTATTTCTCTCCCGCAGTTGGGGGGGACCTCCCCGGTCACTCCTTTTTTGTATATGAAAAAGATCCCCTGCGATATGTGAGGGTGGGGATCTCTTCCGATTCGGTCTGGGCGGACAACGGAACCAAGCCTGTAGACACCAGGTGGCAGGTCGCTTCGGGCACCATCGAAACCTCACTCTGGGAGTCCATGGTTGAAACCGGGGTCAACCCCATGCTTGCCGTGGAGCTGAGCGAGGTTTTTGCATGGTCCATCGATTTCTTCGGGATCCAGAGGGGGGACCGCTACCGGGTCATTTACCAGGAATCCTACGTGGACTCCCAGTCCATCGGGATCAGCCGGATTTCCGGAGCATGGTTTCTGCACAATAACACGGAGTTCTGGGCGATCCCCTTTGTTCAGAACGGGGAGCGCAGCTTTTTTGACGAAGAGGGGAACAGCCTCCGCAAGGCGTTCCTCAAGGCTCCGCTCAGGTATTCCCGGATCAGTTCCGGGTTTTCCAGTTCCAGGCTCCATCCCATCCTGAAGATCCGGAGGCCCCACCACGGCGTTGATTATGCAGCACCTTCCGGAACTCCTGTGCAGACCGTGGGCGACGGGGTGGTGACGGAGGTGGGCTACCAGCGGAACGGAGGAGGCAATTATGTCAAGATCAAACACAACAGTGTCTATTCCACCACCTACATGCACCTGAGCCGGTTCGGCAGCGGGATCCGGGGGGGTGTGTACGTCAAACAGGGCGATGTGATCGGTTACGTGGGGAGTACGGGGCTCTCTTCAGGCCCCCACCTGGACTTCCGGTTTTACAGGAACGGAAGCGCCGTGAA
Organism: uncultured Bacteroides sp.; assembly: GCA_964575865.1. GTDB lineage: Bacteria > Bacteroidota > Bacteroidia > Bacteroidales. The sequence continues at coordinate 22,711 of CAZNSZ010000023.1, forward strand.
TCCGTTGACCGTGGAGGCACCGCCGGTCGAGCCGGTGGAAGAAAAGAACATGGCCGCTTTCGGAGCCGTCCGGGCCTTTACCATGCAGGCGTTACGCCTGATCCAGTAGTTGCTCCACCACCCTGGGGAAGTGGGCATATTCCAGTTCGTGAATTTTTTCTGCCAGGCTTTCCGGGGTCTCACCGGGCTCCACCGGGCAGGTGGCCTGAAACACGATATCCCCCTCATCGTAACGTGCATTCACCCGGTGGATGGTGATCCCCGAGACCTTGTCACCACTGGCGATGACCGCCTCATGCACATGCCTTCCGTACATCCCTTTTCCCCCGAAACGGGGGAGCAGGGCGGGATGTATGTTAACTATCTTATTATCATATCGTTCAAGTATATCCTCGGGCACCAGCCAGAGAAACCCGGCCAGTACGATGAAACCGATCTCTTTTTCCTCCAGAATGGCGGCCACTTTACCCGAATGATACAGGGCCTCCCTGTCGAACACAACCGTCTCTATATCATGCGATTGAGCCCTGTCAAGCACCCTGGCTCCGGGGCGGTTCGAAAGGACCAGTCTGACCCTCCCGGAGGGGTGCGTTCGAAAAAAGCGGATCAGGTGCTCCGCGTTGGTACCCGAACCGGAGGCAAAGATAGCTATATTCTTCATTTACTTTTATTTACAAAAAACAGAGCGGTGAAAAAAAATGAAAAAAAGGGCTGATTATCCCAAAAAAAAGTCCAAAAAAAGTGCTATTTTTTGAAAATAGTCGAATTTTGCATTTCTTTGCACCGTTAAAAATAACCATTATTATTCATTAAAACTTAAAGTCATGTCCGACATTGCCGCAAGAGTGAAAGCCATCATCGTAGATAAACTGGGCGTTGATGAAAACGAAGTTACCCCGGAAGCCAGCTTCACCAACGACCTGGGAGCTGACTCTCTTGATACGGTTGAGCTGATCATGGAATTCGAGAAAGAATTCAATATGGGCATTCCCGACGATCAGGCCGAGAGTATCTCCACCGTGGGCGAGGCCATTAAATATATTGAAGAGAACGCCGGATAATCCCCGGGTTCCCTGAAAGAATCTTTCTCATGAGACGGGTCGTTGTCACTGGATTGGGAGCGCTTACTCCCATTGGAAAAAATTTGCAGGAGTACTGGAGTGCCCTTGTGAATGGCGTGAGTGGCAGTGACTGGATCACCCGGTTCGACACGGAAAGGTTCAAAACCAAATTTGCCTGTGAGATAAAGGATTACCAGCCGGAGAACTATTTTGACCGCAAAGAGGCGCGCAAACTGGACCTTTATGCCCAGTTTGCCCTCATTTCGGCCCAGGAAGCTTACCTGGATGCAGGGCTGGACACTGCTGAGATCGATAAGGACAGGGCAGGTGTCATATGGGCTTCCGGAATCGGAGGGATCGATACTTTCAGGCAGGAGATGGAGAATTATGTGGCGGGAGACCATATTCCCAGGTTCAGCCCCTTCTTCATCCCCAAAATGATTTCGGATATTGCGGCCGGCCAGCTCTCCATGAAATACGGGTACAGGGGCCCCAACTACGCCACAGTTTCGGCGTGTGCCTCCTCCACCAATGCCATCATCGATGCCTTCAACCTGATCAGGCTCGATATGGCCGACCTGTTCATCACAGGGGGATCTGAAGCTGCCATCAACGAGCCGGGTGTGGGAGGATTCAATTCCATGCAGGCCCTTTCCACCAACAACGATGAGTACAAGTCCGCTTCCCGTCCCTTTGATGTGACCCGCGACGGTTTTGTCATGGGTGAAGGAGGCGGAGCCCTGATCCTCGAGGAACTGGGGCATGCCCTGAAACGCGGAGCGAAGATCTATGCCGAGCTGATCGGCGGCGGTCTGTCGGCCGACGCCCACCACCTGACCGCTCCGCACCCGGAGGGTGAAGGCGCCAGGCTGGTCATGACCAACGCCCTCAGGGACGCCAAAATCGATCCTTCCGAAGTGGACTATATCAATGTGCACGGCACAGCCACCCCGCTGGGAGATATCTCCGAGGCCAAAGCGATCAAAAGGGTATTCGGGGAGCAAGCCTTCAAACTTAATATCAGTTCCACCAAGTCCATGACCGGTCACCTGCTGGGTGCTGCGGGGGCCATTGAGTCCATCGCTGTGATCATGGCCATCGTCAACGGTATCGTCCCTCCCACGGTTCACCTGAAAACACTGGATCCGGAAGTTGACCCCCAGTTGAACCTGACCCCCAACAAGGCAGAGGTGCGGGAGGTCCATACCGGTATGAGCAACACCTTCGGATTCGGGGGACACAATACATCGGCCGTCTTCCGGAAATTTCAGTAACCCGGTGAATGACCTGCGGTTTTTCCTTTCACTGATCAACATTCTCGGATTCATTCCTATCAGGCTGTCGCTGTACCGCATGGCGTTCCTGCCCCGTGCCCTGGCAAGGAAACAGCTCAAAGGGGGTGCTGTAAACAATGAACGTCTGGAATACCTTGGAGATGCGGTACTCGATGCCATCGTGGCGGACTTCCTGTTCCGGAAATATCCCGGTGGTGACGAAGGATTCATGTCACAGGTCCGTTCGCGTATCGTAAAAAGGAAGACACTCGATCAGCTTGCCCTCCAGGTAGGCATCCCGGGGATGATCCCCACACCGGTCCACCCCCCGGATAAATCCAAACACCTGTACGGCAATGCCCTTGAAGCACTTGTGGGCGCCATTTACCTGGACAGGGGATACCGGAAAGCGAAACGGTTTTTTATCCGTCGGATCCTCAACAAACATGAGGACCTGGATCAGCTGATCCGAAAGGATCCGGACCATAAAAGCAGGCTCATCGAATGGGCACAGAAGCACCGTGTGGAGGTTCGTTTCGAAACCGGGGTCCAGGGAGGTTCCGCAAGCACCTCCCCAACTTTCACCTCCTCCCTCTACCTGAACGGGGAGAACCGGGGCAACGGGCGCGGCAATTCCAAAAAAGAGGCCGAGCAGCGGGCAGCCAGGGAGGCCCTTTCCCTGTTGGACCGGGGATAACGGAACCCGCTTTTTTTCCTAATTTTATGCTCAGACAAAAAGCATCTGCCTTGGCTTTGAAGAAACATAGGCTCGAAGTGGCCATGGAGGAGGATTTCTGCCTCCTGGGCGTGGTTTCGGATGAGCCTGACTACAGGCTATGCTGGATGATGAACACGCAACTGGGCATGGCATTCCAGAAAACGGAGGACCTGCTCCTGAACCACCGCAGATTTGATGAAAAGCAGCTCATTTCCATGTTCATGTTTGAAGATGAGGATGCCATGGTGACCTACCGGATCATACGGAACCGTGCGGATATCGGATATTTCCTGGATGACCTGAGAAACCTGGATTACCTGATCCACATCCAGGGGGAGATCTTCCCGGACCAGCTCCGTTCCTTTGTCCAGGCTGCAGGGTCCATCGATGCCATCAGGATGTGCGTCCCCGTCAACCTTCAGAAAATCAAAGACAAAGAGCGGCTGATGCTGTGGTGATCCTCAGGTGGTCAAGCACAATGATCCCCTGTCGCCGCGGTGACCCTCAGAAGATCCATCTGAACAGGGGATAGAGTACGGAATATACCGGGAGCTCCAGGTAATTCTGGTATCCCTCCCGGTAGAGACGGTCCAGTACGGTTCCCTGCTTCACAACCGGGCGAAACAGCCCCCTGTAGAAAGGGAAGAAGCCCATGACCAGGTCAAATACCATGTCCAGCAGGAAGAGCAGCCCGGCCACGACGATATAGACCAGACCGCTGGTCCTGATATTGAATCCCGGCCCGGTCTCGCTGATCAGCAACAGCGCCCCGACCCAGATCAGCACCTTGATCAGCAGTCCCGGGGTGAGCAGGTAACTTACCCTGGAACGCACACCGGCCACCCGGAGTACCAGGGAGGAGAGCAGCAATCCTGCCAGAACGCCTGCCAGGAACCTCCAGAGGATACTGTCCACGGGAAAAAGAAACAGGGCAAGCAGGATGGAAAAGAGTTTGATCAGGGAAGCGATCCGATGGGTGACCTGGGCCCTGATGCTCCTGGGGACCACCACACGCCTGATCCTGTTCTGGTAGCTTGTCTGATGGTCCATGGCACCGAAGGACCGGGTACTGATGTTCATGGTTTTCACCAGTTCGATCCGGTATGGCTTTCCGTTCGCCCTGGCGCCCTTCGCATAGCAGCACTGCTCGGTGGCTTCGGCCGAGGGCTCAGGACGAAAGAACCGCCGGAGGTCTGACCAGGTGGTGTAAAAGCGGCCCAGCCTGAACCATGTTTTCCGGTGCTGAATAATGTAAACCATCAGAAATCCTCCCGCCACCATAAAGAAAAAGGAACCGGCCAGGCTCGCCGGATCAACAGTGATGGCGTATACCACCGGAACAACCAGGGCGGCAGCAGCGAATACCAGGGCAACCGCGTGGAGCATGTAGCGGAGCAGAAGGATCGGATCGTGCCATTCGGGCCTGTTGAAATACTCCCGCTCCTTCCTGATCTTCTCAGCCCTGGCCCTGGCCCTGCGCTGCATGCGCTCCCGCTCCATCCGCATGACCTCGCCGGCCATCCACTCTTCACGGCCTGTGGAATCTTCGGCCTGCTGCTCCCTCAATCCCATCAGCCGGCTGTATGCTTCATGGATCTCACCGAATTTAGCCTCTGCTCCGGGATCGCTGTTCCGGTCGGGATGATACCGCAGGGCCAGCTTCCGGTAGGCGCTTTTAATCTGCCGTTCGGTGGCGCCCGGGTGAAGACCCAGTATCCGGTAACATTCGCGGGGATTCACAGCGGAGGTTTTGCTGCAATTTATTCATTCCGGCGATAGGGCGCAAAAAAACTGCCCGCCGGGAGGACGGGCAGTTTACACCAATTAACCCTAAAACTAAACCAAACTGCCTGCTATTGCTTGCTTTTTTCTTTTTTCTTAATGACGATCACCTTCACCTCAGTCTCTTCCCCCTCCTCACTTTTCACCTTCTCCATGACCTTCTTCAACTCCTCATCGGAATCCTCCCCGGTGATCACGATCACTTCCTCATCAGTGGAAATTGTTTCCTCCTCGGTAATGTGAACGGTTCCGTCTTCGCTTTCCTTCACCACCACCTTCACACGTTTCTCCTTCACCACAGGTTTCCCCTCTTCGATCTCCTCATCGATCAGCACATCGAACGTTTCACCATCCCCTGAGGTGACCACCACCACATGTTCCCCTTCGGACCCGTCCTCCTTTTTGATCTTGTATTTCATCACTTTGGCCGGACCATCCGTTCCCTCCTCCTCTTCAATCCACACCAGGGAGTCTCCATGGAGGTGAGTGGTCTCCCCGTCTTGTGAGATAAATACCATCGCTTTCCCATCGTGCGCTCCGGTATGGGCCATGGTATAATTGAACTCCATTTCCCCGGTGCCTTCCCCGCTGAGAACCTCCATCATTTTCAATGCATTCATGGCATCTGCCTCATTGTCGAATTGGATGGTGGTATCCTGAACCACCTGTCCCCCTTTTTCGATCCTGACGGATACTTCGGTCTGCTCCTGTGCATGCACCATGGCAACCGTGAAAAAGAGAGCCGGAAGAAGGGCCGGAAGGACGTGTAATGTTCTCTTCATTTGACAGAGGATTGTTTGTTTGAACAAAGCTATTTCAGAAAACCGTTACATTCGCTTAAAGGATGTTAAAGATTGTTAAAACGCTCTGACTGAACCATTCGGGAGGATTATCTTTGAATCATGAGCCGGACCTTACTTTGGATCATGACGGTTTTCCTGAGCCTGGCCATGCTGGCGCTGGTGGCCGTGCAGGCTTACTGGATCAGGCATTCCATTCAGTCGGAGGAGAACCAGCTGGGTTTGCTGATCAACCAGGTCCTTTCCGAGGTATCCGACGAACTGGTGCGGAATGAAACCGCCATCAGCATCATCGAGGAAATACAGCCGCCGGTCATCCAGCACCAGAGCAGGGCGGTCTGGAACTTTCACTACGATGCCCGGAGCAATCTTGGCAGCGATTCGGCCACCCTCCAGGTGGACGAAGAGTATTATGTATATGCGTCAGCTCCTCGCCCACTGGTGAACCGAAAAGTTGAACTGATCGACGACTCAGTCCTGGTGATCGTCGGAGAGGACGAACAGATGCAGGACACCGTCCTGATCTCGGCCATGGACCAGGGGCAGGTTCTTTCAGAACTTGAACAGGACTGGCTGGAACAGGAGATATTCCTTGACAGGGTGATCCGCAGGATGCTGGTGGAGGAGCAGGATTTCACCGACAGGATCTCCGGATCTCAGATCGAAAAGATGATTCAGACCAGGCTGAACGAAAAGGGAGTGGATATGCCGTTTGAGTATGCGGTGTACCATGAAGGGGAGAAACCGATCTTTCAGTCGGAACAATTCAACGAATTTGAAGCGTACAGGTATTTCCGCGCCTCACTCTTTCCCGGGGGGGTGTTCCACAAGCCCACGCTGATCAGCGTATATTTTCCCGGCGAAAAAGCACATTTCAGAAAATCAATGGGAGTCATCGGGGGCTCCTCGCTGCTGATCACCCTGCTGCTGCTCATGCTCTTCACGCTGGCCCTCTATATTATTTTCAAACAGAAACGGCTCTCGGAAATGAAAAACGACTTCGTGAACAACATGACCCATGAGCTGAAAACACCCATTTCCACCATCAGCCTGGCCTCCCAGATGCTGAGCGACCGCTCCATCCCGGATGAGCAGAAAAACCTGACGCAGATCTCACGCATCATACAGGCCGAAAGCAAACAGCTGGGATTTCAGGTGGAGCGGGTGCTGCAAATGGCCATATTTGACCACGGGCAGCTGAAACTGAAGCTGCAGGAGATCGACCTGCACGACCTGATAGAGACGGTGGCCCAGAACTTCCTTCTGCAGATGGATAAACGGGAAGGTAAACTGGAGTTCCTGCCGGAAGCGGAGGATGCGGTTATCAGAGGGGATGCGATGCACATGACCAACGTGATCTCCAACCTGATCGAAAACGCCATGAAGTATACCCGGAGGACCCCTGAAATCTCTATCAGCACGGAAAATGAGACCGGGCAGCTGGTCGTTTCAGTGACCGATAACGGCATCGGGATCAGCAAAGAGGACCAGAAACGGGTTTTTGAGAAATTCTATCGTGTTCCCACCGGCAACATTCACAATGTGAAAGGATTCGGCCTGGGACTCAGCTACGTGAAGTTGATCGTTGAACACCATGGCGGGTCTATTCAGGTAAAAAGTGAACCCGGAAAAGGTTCCAGGTTCGATATTAGGCTACCTTTACAAAAAGTGAAACAACACCCCCATGAATGAGGTAAAGCACAGGATCCTGCTGGCGGAGGACGATGAGAACCTGGGGTCATTGCTCCAGGAATACCTCCAGGCCAAGAACTATGAAGCCGATTGGGTCACCAACGGTGAAAAGGCATTCCGCTATTTTGAACAATTCCATTACGACCTCTGTCTGCTGGATGTGATGATGCCGGTCAAGGATGGCTTCACCCTGGCCTCCGAGATCCGGATGCTCAACAGCGACATACCGATCATCTTCCTGACAGCCAAATCGATGAAGGAGGATGTGCTGGAGGGGTTCTCCCTTGGCGCAGACGACTACATTACCAAGCCTTTCAGCATGGAAGAGCTGCTGTTCCGCATCGAGGCGATCCTCAGAAGGACCAAGGGGGCAAGGGGAGGTGACAAGCACCAGTGGACCATCGGGATCTTTACCTTCGACGCGCAGAAGCAGTTGCTGAGCCGGCCAGGATCGCAGCAGAAGCTGACAACCAAGGAGTCGGAATTACTGAAGCTTCTTTGCAACAACATGAACCAGGTGCTGGAACGCAACTTTGCCCTGAAGGCCATCTGGATCGACGACAATTACTTCAATGCACGCAGCATGGATGTGTACATCACCAAATTGAGGAAATACCTGAAATCAGATTCCAACGTGCAAATTATCAACGTACACGGCAAGGGCTACAAACTGGTGGTGGATGAATCCTGACCCCTGTTAATCGAGTTTCAGCACGGCCAGGAAGGCGGACTGGGGGACCTCGATGTTTCCCACCTGGCGCATCCGCTTTTTGCCTTTCTTCTGTTTCTCCAGCAGCTTTCTCTTCCTGGTGATGTCCCCGCCGTAACATTTGGCGGTCACATCCTTCCGCAGGGCCTTGACCGTCTCACGGGCGATCACCTTCGCCCCGATGGCCGCCTGAATGGCCACCTCGTACTGCTGTCTGGGGATCAGCTCCTTCAGTTTGACACAGATCCTGCGCCCGAAATCGTAGGCATTGGCCCGGTGGATCAATGTGGACAGCGCATCGACCATCTCCCCGTTCAGCAGGATATCCAGTTTCACAAGGTCGGCCTTCTGGTACCCGTGGGGGTGGTAATCGAAGGAAGCATACCCCTTGGAGATGCTCTTGAGCTTGTCATAAAAATCGAATACGATTTCTGCCAGGGGCATATCGAAGGTGAGCTCCACCCGGTTGCTGGTAAGATAGACCTGGTTTTTCAGCACCCCCCTTTTATCCAGGCAGAGTTTCATGATCGGGCCCACATACTCGGCCTTGGAAATCACCTGGGCATGGATATAGGGTTCCTCGATATGATCAATGCTCGTTACCGCCGGCAATCCCGACGGATTGTGGACCTCCACCATCTCACCCTTTGTAGTCACCACCCTGAAGGAGACGTTGGGTACCGTGGTGATCACATCCATATCGAATTCCCGGTCAAGCCGTTCCTGGATAATCTCCATATGCAGCAGTCCCAGGAAACCGCACCTGAATCCGAACCCGAGGGCCGCTGATGATTCCGGAACGAACGTAAGCGAGGCGTCGTTCAGCTGCAGTTTTTCGATGGACGCCCTCAGGTCCTCGTAATCGTCCGCATCCACAGGGTAGATGCCGGCAAAGACCATCGGTTTCACATCTTCGAATCCTGAAATGGCTTTCTGACACGGCCGGTCCACATGGGTGATGGTATCCCCAACCTTCACCTCCCTGGAGGTTTTGATCCCGGAGATGATATACCCCACATCCCCCGCGGAAAGCACCTGCCTGGGATCGGGCCCCAGCCGGAGGACCCCGATCTCGTCCGCGTTGTACTCTTTCCCGGTGTTGACGAACTTGACCAGCTCGCCGGTCCGGATGGTCCCGTTGAAAACCCGGAAGTAGGCAAAAATGCCCCGGAATGAGTTGAAGACCGAATCGAAGATCAGCGCCTGCAGGGGTGCCTCAGGATCCCCCTTGGGAGGCGGGATCCGCCCGATGATCGCCTCCAGCACCTCGTCCACCCCAAAACCGGTTTTCCCGCTGGCTTCGATGATCTCCTCCCGGGTGCACCCGATCAGGTCCACGATCTGGTCCTTCACCTCTTCGGGCATGGCACTCTCTGAATCCATTTTGTTGAGTACGGGAATGATCTCCAAATCGTGGTCAATGGCCTGGTACAGGTTTGAAATGGTCTGTGCCTGGATCCCCTGGGTGGCATCCACCACCAGCAGGGCACCTTCACACGCAGCGATGGACCGGCTCACCTCGTAGGAGAAATCCACATGTCCCGGGGTATCGATCAGGTTAAGCACATAGGTCCGGTTCCCGTGCTCGTATTTCATCTGGATGGCGTGGCTCTTGATGGTGATGCCCCGCTCGCGTTCCAGATCCATGCTGTCGAGTACCTGGTCCTTGAACTCCCTTTCGGTCAATGTTTTCGTCTTCAACAACAACCGGTCCGCCAGGGTGCTTTTCCCGTGGTCAATGTGGGCAATGATGCAGAAATTACGGATATGGTCCATCTGGAAGCTCCCCTGATTCGAGCACAAAGATAGCAATCTAGAGAATACAAAGTGAGGGGGGATACAACAGGGAGACAGGGAGAGAGCTGCCTATATTCATTTCGCAGGAATAAATTCAGCAACGATTTTCCCTGTCTCCCTGTGATCCCCACAAAAAAAGAGCGTTGGAGGAAATCTCCAACGCTCTGCTGTATGCTGGTCGTGACCGAAACTTACATCATTCCCATTCCGCCACCGGGTCCGCCGGCAGGCATGGGGGGCTCCGGTTCAGGAATTTCCGTGATCGCAGCCTCGGTGGTCAGGAACATTCCTGCGATGGAAGCGGCATTCTCAAGGGCAATGCGTGCCACCTTGGTAGGATCGATGACACCGGCGTCGAGCAGGTTCTCGAACCTGTCAGCCTGGGCATTGTATCCGTAGTCACCCTTACCGTCCTTGATGGCCTTCACCACCACGGAACCTTCCAGTCCGGCGTTCTCAACGATCTGACGGAGGGGCTCTTCCAGTGCCCTTCTGACGATGGCAACGCCGGTATTCTCATCCTCGTTGGAAGCCTTGAACTTGGCCAGTTTCTCCAGTGCACGGATGTAGGCTACCCCTCCTCCGGGGATGATGCCCTCTTCCACAGCGGCCCTGGTGGCGCTGAGTGCATCTTCGAACAGGTCCTTCTTGGATTTCATCTCCACTTCGGAAGCGGCACCCACGTAAATCACGGCAACCCCGCCGGCCAGCTTGGCCAGGCGCTCCTGCAGCTTCTCACGGTCATAGTCCGAGGTGGTATTCTCGATCTGCTTCTTGATCTGTCCCACCCTGGCTTCGATCATTTTCTTCTCGCCGGCGCCATTGACAATGGTGGTATTTTCCTTGTCGATGGAGATCTTCTCGGCCTGCCCGAGCATATCCAGCTCAGCACCGTCCAGTTTCAGGCCCTTCTCTTCTGAGATCACGGTACCGCCGGTCAGGATGGCGATATCCTCCAGCATCTCTTTCCTCCTGTCACCGAATCCGGGGGCTTTCACCGCGGCGATCTTCAGGGATCCGCGCAGCTTGTTCACCACCAGGGTGGCCAGCGCTTCACCGTCCACATCCTCGGCAATGATCAGCAAGGGCCGGCCATTCTGGGCAGTGGCTTCCAGGATGGGAAGCATATCCTTCATGGTGGAAATCTTCTTGTCATGGATCAGGATGAAGGGGTTCTCCAGGACCGCTTCCATTTTTTCGGTATCGGTCACGAAATAGGGAGAAATATATCCCCTGTCGAACTGCATCCCCTCGACCACATCCACGTAGGTGTCTGAAGATTTGGATTCTTCAATGGTGATCACACCCTCTTTCTTGACCTTGGACATTGCTTCGGCGATCAGGGCGCCGATGGAGGCCTCGTTGTTGGCAGAAATGGAAGCCACCTGTTCGATCTTGCGGTTGTCATCACCCACCTCGGTGGATTGTGCCTGCAGGCTCTTGACCACCTCTGCGACAGCTTTGTCAATCCCCCTTTTCAGGTCCATGGGATTGGCTCCGGCGGTCACGTTCTTCAGCCCGACCTGTACGATGGATTGTGCCAGCACGGTGGCAGTGGTGGTGCCGTCTCCGGCATCGTCATTGGTTTTGGAAGCCACCTCTTTGACCATCTGTGCGCCGATGTTCTCGAAGGGATCTTCAAGTTCTACCTCTTTGGCCACAGTCACACCATCCTTGGTCACCTGGGGCGCGCCGAATTTTTTCTCAATAATCACATTCCGACCCTTGGGGCCCAGTGTAACCTTGACAGCATTTGCCAGCTGATCTATTCCGCTTTTCAGGTGATCGCGGGCATCGATGTCAAATTTGATCTGTTTTGCCATTGTATTGCTCTTTTTTTGGTTAGTTACTTTGTAATGAATAATACGTCACCCTGTGAAATGAGCAGGTAATCCTCCTCATTGATGGTGAGTTCCTGACCGGCAAATTTGCCATAAAGGACCTTGTCCCCCACCTTGAGTTCCATGGGTTCGTCCTTTTTGTCGGCGCCAACCATTACCACTGTTCCATGCTGTGGCTTTTCCTTCGCTGTATCCGGAATAATAATACCACTGGCGGTCTTCGCTTCTGCCTCGGAAGGCTTCACGAGAACCTTGCCCGCAAGGATTTTACCTTTAAGTTCTGCCATTGTTTGATTGTTTAATAAGTTCGACATTATCAAAATCGGTTTCCTGTTATCACATTTTGTGCCAAAGGGGCGAAACAAAAAAAAAGTGTCAGTATTATGACATACTGACACTCCGGCATGTGGAAATATGTACAATTGGCTTATTCGCCGCCGTTATCGGCAGGTTCTTCTCCGAATGATTCAGGAAGATCAATGGTCTGTGCAGGCTGGTTCATCATGGTCTCATCGAACTGGCCCTGCAGCCTGGAATCCTGGTCCTGGTTCGCCTTGGGTCCGGTGATCCCGGCCAGGAGACTGAATACAATCAGTGCAGCCCCGAGTGTCCAGGTGGCCTTCTCGAGGAAGTCGGCCGTTTTACGTACCCCCATGTACTGGTTGGAGGCTGAAAAGTTGGAAGCCAGTCCACCACCTTTGGAATTCTGCACAAGGACGATCAAAATGGTAAAGATGCAGGTGACTACAATCAGAACCGTAAATACTACGAACATGTGATGCGCTCTTTATGATTGGGTTATATTCTTAATTTTCTCAATTTGAGCTGCAAAATAAGCACTTTTTTCCGGATATTTCAAACTTAATTTCTCGTATGCATAGATCGCTTTGGCATAAAGCCCCTGCTTGACGTAGATCTTGGCAAGGGTGTCGGTGATAAATCCGTCGTGTTCCCGGATCGATGACACCGACACATCCCCCTTCAGGGTGGTTTCAGTGTCTGCCCGGATGGGGCCGGCTTCTCCCCGGATGAACAGCTCGATCAGCCTCCGGCTCTCCGATATGTGCACCCCTGCATCCCTTTTCTGTTCAGCGGGGGCCTGTTCCTTCACCTCCTGCCCGGGGGAGGATTCCTCCTGCCCCTCCTCTTCATCCACCATGTCAATGACAGGCACATCCGATCTTCCGGGCATGGGCTCCTCCATATCGGCTTCGTCTTTGACCATCACCCCCACCAGGTCCTCGGAAGTGAGCTCCGGTTCCTCATCTTCGTTCCCATCCTCATCCCCATCCTCATCCAGCTCCAGCAGGTATTCATCGGGCTCCGGGGCCGCGTAGGGGGCATGCTGTACAATGATCACATCGGCCTGCTGAGCGGACTCCTCGGCAAACTGGATATCCTCCCCGCCTTCCTGTTCCGGACCTTCCTCCTTCTCTCCGGAATCGGGCATCACCTCGCGCACCAGCCGGAAAAGCCGGCCTCGGTCAGCGGCGTAGATGGCGGCTACCTTCAGCTCTTCTTCCATGGATCTGCCCAGTGCGGTTCCGATGCGCACTTTCAGGAGGTGGGCCAGGTTGAACATGGGATAGTTGCGGCACAGGTCATTGACTTCCTCCAGGTTGGCCGGGGAATAATGATCGGTGTTCAGCAGGCGGATGATATCGGTGGCGTCCATCAGCGGTTCAGTTACCAGGAAACGAATGCACGGTTAAAAATATCTTCGATCAGGTTTTCAACGATCAAATCGATCAGCTCACCCTCCACATCCGTGAGGTTCCTGGAAGCATCGTAATCTTCGTAGCGGGAGAAACTGGCATCATAATCGAGTTCCGGCTCCACCAGGTTGGTATATTTCACCCGGACCGTGATGGTCAGCCTGTTCCGCGCGGCAGTTTCCTCACCCGTGATGGCAGTGGGCCTGGTCTCATACCCGGTGATTTCGCCGCTGAACTGCACATCCCCGCCATCGGTCGCCAGATCCAGGCTGGTGGAGCCCTGTATCTTGTCCATCAATGCCTCCGTGAACAGCTGGCTCAGCTGTGCCTGCACAATGGGTGCGCGGTTCGGGAAGTATTCCACGGTATAGGTCTGCACCTCCGGAGAGATGTTGACACCACTGAATGAATAGGTCACCTTGCACCCGGACACCACCAGTCCAAGGGCCATCAGCACCACGGCAGCAATCAACTTCATGGTTCCTGCCACATGATTGTTCCTGTCACTGCTCAATGTTGTACTCCTTGATCTTTCTATATAACGTCCTTTCGGAGATTCCAAGGTCCTGGGCGGCATATTTTCTTTTGCCGTGATGCTTCTCGAGGGCCTTGTTGATCAGTTCGATCTCCTTCTCTTCAAGGGAGAGCGATTCTTCTACGATCTCCTCCGTATCGGTAATGTCCTCCTCTTCCATGTTCTTTGTGGCCTGCATCTGGCCGTGGTGCGAGATCAGGTCCTCTGCACCGGCAGGCAGGTCGTCCACCGTGGCGTAAAGCTTTTTGATGATCCCTTCATTGTCGCGCTGAATCTCCCTGCTCACGGGTCCCTTTTCCATGATCTGCGCCACCAGTTTCTTGAGGTCGTTGATGTCGTTCTTCATATCGAACAGGATCTTGTAGAGGATCTCCCGCTCGGAATTGAAGGCCTCCTCGCTGACATGGTCCCCCCGGACCAGGGCGGGTAACCTGGTCTTGTGGTAATTGGGCAGGTAATTGATCAGTACGGAAGCGGTGATCTCGCGTTCCTGTTCGATGATCGATAACTGTTCGGTGATGTTCTTGAGCTGCCTGACATTCCCCGGCCACTCATAATTGACCAGTACCTGCCTGGACTCCTCGTCCAGCCTGATGGCCGGCATCCGGTAACGTTCAGAAAAATCCGATGCGAATTTCCTGAACAGCAGCAGGATGTCATTGCCCCGCTGTTTCAGGGAGGGTACGTGGATGGGGACCGTATTGAGCCGGTAGTAGAGGTCCTCCCGGAATTTGCCCTTCCGGACCGCGGTGGTAATGTCGATGTTGGTGGCGGCGACCACCCGCACGTCGGTTTTGATCACCCTGGATGATCCCACCCGGATAAATTCTCCCGTTTCCAGCACCCTCAGCAGCCGGACCTGTGTGGAGAGGGGAAGTTCCGCGACTTCATCCAGAAAGATGGTTCCCCCGTTGACCACTTCAAAATAACCCTTCCTGGTGTCATGGGCGCCTGTAAACGCTCCCTTTTCATGTCCGAAAAGCTCTGAATCGATGGTACCGTCAGGAATGGCACCGCAGTTAACTGCGATATAGGGTCCGTGTTTCCTTCCGCCCAGGGAATGGATAATCTGCGGGAAAACCTCCTTACCCGTCCCGCTCTCTCCTGTAATGAGCACGCTCAGATCGGTGGCGGCCACCTGCCTGGCAATGTCTATGGCCCGGTCCAGCCCCGGATAGGTCCCTATGATTCCAAACCGCTGTTTGATCTGTTGTATCTCCATGGCACGCTATGACAAAATAACCTGAAGTATGACAAAATTACAACTTTAGGTGGATTCAAAAAGATATGTCTCCATACTTTGTTATTTTTGAATCATGATGCCGCCGCAATTCCTGGGAATTATTCCCGCCCGATATGCCTCCTCAAGGTTCCCGGGTAAACCCCTTGCCCCGCTGGGAGGCAGGCCTATGATCAGGTGGGTGTATGAGACCGCATCCAGGGTATTTCAGCACCTGGTGGTGGCCACCGATGACCGCCGGATCATGGAGGCCGTGGAGTCGTTCGGCGGCAGGGCCGTGATGACCTCGGCCACCCATCCCAGCGGAACCGACCGGTGCGCGGAAGCCCTGAGGCTTTACCGGGAGGACACCGGGCAGTCCTTCAGCCATGTGGTCAATATCCAGGGGGATGAACCGCTGATCAGGGAGGAACAGCTTACCCTGCTGGCAGAATGCCTCACCGATTCAGGATCCGATATCGCCACCCTTATCCGAAACCTGGAACGGCAGGCGGATCTGGAGAGCCCCCATGTGGTGAAGGTGGTGGTGGACAAAAACTTCAGGGCTCTCTATTTTTCAAGGGCCCCGATCCCCTATGTGAGGGGCGGCGGGGAGGACGGTCAGGGCACCCCCCGGTATGCCCACCTGGGGCTGTACGGATACCGCACCCAGGTGCTGGAGGAGGTGGTCAGGCTTGCTCCCTCTCCCCTTGAAAAGGCCGAATCTCTGGAACAGCTCCGCTGGCTTGAACATGGCTATACCATCCAGACAGCGGTCACCCCCCACCAATCGCGGGGCGTCGACACCCCGGAGGACCTGGATGCCCTGCAGGCAGAGGTTTAGAGGTTCCGGTCTCACTCATGGTGCAGGGTAGTGGCCGGATTGGCACTGGCCGCGCGGTATGAAAGGTATGTAACAGTGGCCATGGAGATAAAGAGCGCAGCTGCCGCTCCCGCCCCGTAGATCCAGGGCTGAAACCCGATGTTGAAAGGAAACTCCATGAGCCAGTTCTGCATCACATAAAAGGCGACGATCCAGGCCAGCAGGATCGAGATCCCCATCAGCAGCAGGATCTGGCTGGAGATATCCAAAACAACCCTGGTGATACCGGCACCCATGGCCTTCCTGATCCCGATCTCTCTTGTTTTCCTGTGGGTTTTGTGGAGGGTCAGCCCGAACAATCCCAGGCAGGCAATGAATGTGGCCAGGATGGCAAAAAGCATGGATAGCCTGCCGGTGCGCCGCTCCTCCTTGTAATAATTCTCCAGCTCCTCATCCAGGAAAAAATACTGGAAAGGGGCCTGTCCGGAGAGGGTACTCCAGGTCTCCCTGATTTTCTGTATGGTCACCGGCAGCCCTTCTCCGGCCACCCCCAGCCTGATGGTGATATACCCTGCCCATGACAGGTTCGGGGATTTGAACCGGATCATATAGGGGTCCACCGGTTCCCGGAGGGTGTTGTGGTTGAAATCCTCCAGGATCCCGATGATCTGCAACATGCTTGTATCGCCGTCCAGGGTGGGTTCCAGAATAACTGTGCTGTAGGGATCATCCATCCCGTATTCGGTCACCGCGGCCCGGTTGACAAGGATGGCCGATGTGTCAGAACCGGAAGAGGGATCGAAAAAGCGTCCCTTATCGTCCGCCAGCCTGAACTGGTAGGTCCTCATGAAATGATCATCCACATAGTTGGTGGCAAACAGGTAATTCTTGGATGCATCCCTCCCCTTGATCTGGTAGGATTCGGTGCTGTTGTTGAACCCCAGGTAAGTGGTGGAATTGGATGCAGCCTCCACGCCGGGGATCTTCTCCACTTCCCGGCAGAAGGTCTGGATGCTGTTCCCCAGGGGATGGATCCTTTTCAGGACAAGCAACTGGTCCTTGTTGAAGCCCAGGTCCTTGCTGAGCAGGTAATTCAGCTGGTTCGAAACGATCAGTGTCCCGACGATTATGGCCACTGAGATGGTGAACTGAACGACTACCAGCAGGCTTCTGAAATATCCGGCCCGTCGCACGCCGGTAAATTCGCCTTTGATACCTTCCACCGGCTTGAAGCCGGACAGAAAGAATGCGGGATAAAGACCGCTCAGGATCCCGACCAGCAATGCCAGGAGCAGCACCAGGGGGACCAGGACCGTGTACTGCAATGACTCCAGCCTGAGGTTCAATCCCATGGTCCTGTTGAACCACGGAAGGGAAAGTTCCACCAGAATCAGGGCAAAGACCATGGCCAGTACACTGAGGATCACCGACTCGGTAAGGAACTGCCGGATCAGCAGCCTCCGGTCCGATCCGGCTGCCTTGCGGAGGGCGATCTCCCTGGAGCGGGTGGTGGACCTGGCGGTGGAGAGGTTCATGAAATTGATGGAGGCAATGGCCAGGATAAATAGTGCCACCAGCCCGAATATATGGATATAGAGCCGGTCGTTCACCGGTCTGAAACAGATCTCGATCCCCACCTCAATATCAGGTTGCAGGTGGATATCTGTGAGGGCCTGCAGAAAGATGCCATAACGGTTCCCACCGGCCACCCATTCCTCAGGGCTTACCCCGAGGATGGTCTTCAGCTCTCTGGCAATGTGCTCCCTCAGCACCCCGGCCATTTGCTCCTCCACCTTCCGCGGATCTGCCCCGGGACTGAGCATCACGTAGCTGAAAATTGAATTCTGGAACCAGGTCTGCCGTTCATCCTGGCCCAGTGATCCCATGGATGCAATGAAATCTGCGAAAAAATGGGAGTTCTCGGGCAGCGCTTCCACCACTCCGGTGATTATATAGTAGTTGCTGTCACTGTTGACACTGAGCGCCTCTCCCAACGGATCCCTGTCCCCGAAGTAGAGCCGTGCCTTCTCCTCGGTAATGACCATGGAATGGGGCTCAGTCAGGGCAGTGGCGGGATCCCCCCGTACAAACGTGAATGTAAAGATGTCGAACAGGGTCGAATCGGCGAACAGAAAATGATCCTCGATGTATCGTTCACCGTCATACCAGATCAGCTGCTGGTTATACACATCCATCCGGACAAAATGGGTGATCTCGGGTATCTCCTCCTTGAATGTAGGGGCCATGACCATGGAGGTCCATGCCCCACGAAAACTCTGCTCACCCATGAGTCCGTCAATATAGAGCCGGTAGATGCGGTCGCTGTTCTCATGGAACCGGTCATAACTGAGTTCCTTATGTATGAACAGGAAGATGAGAATGGAGCTGGCCATACCGATGGCCAGCCCGGACATATTGATCAGGGTAAATACCTTGTGTTTTCTGATGTTCCTGACAGCAACAGCAAAGAAATTTCTCCACATGGCAACTGT
The DNA here is from genome assembly GCA_964575865.1 of uncultured Bacteroides sp. Classification (GTDB taxonomy): domain Bacteria; phylum Bacteroidota; class Bacteroidia; order Bacteroidales. The sequence goes on from CAZNSZ010000023.1 coordinate 41,169, forward strand.
GTATGCCTTTGTTAAACATGTACCGTGCCACAAAGTTTAATGATTTCTCCTGGAGAGATTTAAAAT
>CAZNSZ010000023.1:41334-51684 GCA_964575865.1 uncultured Bacteroides sp.
TCCCCCATCCTTTTTTCTCACCGGATTTCGTGTAAAAAGTTCCACCATTCCGTCAATGAGGCTGATCTGAAAGGAGGGAGGGTAGGTCTCCATCACCCGGGTGTCGTGGTCGGGCCTGCTGCAATACCGGGATACATTTTCCAGGGCCTCGATCATTACGGAGATCATTTTTTTATAGGACCTGTAGGAGAGGGCGTTATCCTGAGCCGCCATTTTAAACTCGGACACGAGCCATGCAATGGTACTGAATGTGAGCGGACCCTGGTAGGACAGGATGGCTTTTCTCCCCATGATCAACCCGGATTGGTTGGACCCTGAAATTTATGAAAAACTCATCAACGATTCGCCATTGTTATCCACATATCCCTCATCCTCCGGCAAATCCTCTCCAAAACTCGCCTCCACGGCAAGCCGGTCGCACCGTTCGTTCTCCGGGATGTCCGCATGGCCCTTGACCCAGATAAAGGAGAGGTCATAAACCCGGTAAAGTTCCAGAAAGCGCTGCCAGAGGTCGGCGTTTTTCTTCTTTTTGAACCGTTTGCTCTCCCACTGAAACACCCATCCCTGGTTGACCGCCTCGGAAACATACTTTGAATCGGTAAAGACCTTCACTTTCAGGTCCTTTCTTTTCAATGCCTCCAGCCCCCTGATCACCCCCAGCAGCTCCATGCGGTTGTTGGTCGTCCGCCTGTAGCCTTCGGAAATCTCCTTCCGGTGGCTTCCGAATTTCAATACTACACCCAATCCTCCCGGGCCAGGATTTCCCCTGGCTGATCCGTCGGTGTAGATAATGATATCTCCGGGCTCCATGTCCGTTTTACTCCACCAGCGTCATTTCCCTGACCAGGTGCCCCGCTCCCGCAAATTTATCGATGATGAAAAGCACATACCGGATATCCACACTGATGCATTTCTGCAATCCGTCCACGAATGCGATATCCCCGCTCATGGATTCCCAGTTCCCGTCGAAGGCGATCCCGATCAGTTCCCCCCGGCTGTTGATAACCGGGCTTCCGGAATTCCCCCCCGTGATGTCATTGTCCGTGGTGAAACAGACCACCAGTTCCCCGTCCTCTCCATACCGGCCATAATCCTTTTCCTGGTAGAGTTCCTTCAGCCTTCCGGGCACTATGAACTCGAAATTCTCCGGGTCCTCCTTTTCCATCACCCCCTTCAGGGTGGTTTCATGCAGGTACAGGACCGCATCCCTGGGGGAGTACTCCCCCACGGTCCCGTAATTCATCCGAAGGGTGGAATTGGCATCCGAGTAAAAATCCCTTTCCGGGTACATCTCCATCAACCCTTTCAGATACAACCTGCTGCCCTGGTCATACGCATCCTCATATTCGGAAAGCATACCCCTGATCTCCATATACTTGGAAGCTGCCACGCCGGCCCTGTAAACCGGGTCTTTACGGAGTGCTTTCAGGGAGGGATCCTCCAGGAAGGCCAGGAACTTCTGCTGGTCGGTCACAAAGGATTTTTTGAACAGATCTGCCACATATTTGCTGGTGTTTCCCTTGTACTTCTGTTTCACCTCCACAATATTATCCGGCAGATATGCCTCATCCAGGTCGGTTATCAGCAGATCGATCATTGCCCCGGTCACCTTCTGGTCGGTGGCGGGATTGTAATCCTTGTAAAAGTCAGCCGAAACGTCCCTCAGCCAGCTCACCACCTGGTTGATCTCCTCCGGCACCGGCTCGGTGCTTGCCATGGCCCGCTCGAGCAATTGCAGCCTCCTGGCGAAATTCACCGCTTCCATGCCCCCGTCGTTGCCGGCCCTGAGGATGGTCTCCTCCAGGTACTGTGCAGCATTGACCAGTTCCCTGCGGCCCGCCACAGCCTCCCTGATCAGGGGAAGCGCCTCCCCGTATTCCTTCTGCCGGAGCGGGCTGTCATCGATCCATTCGGTGAAGGCACGCTCCTGTTCCTGTTTCTTTTCCACCACCCTGAGCTGCTTCAAACCCCTGCTCTGCCCGATGGAATATTTGTAGTAATTGGTTGAACTGTAATACTTGGCCGCATACTGGATGCGGACACGCTCATCGGCCTGCATATCCTGCATCATCAGATCCTGTTTCATTCCCCGGATCAGAATCCTGTCGGGATGAACCACATCAAGCAGCTCCTGCACCTCCCAGGAGGTCATGTACCGGTCGGTGCGGCCTGGGTATCCCAGCACCATGGCAAAATCTCCTTTCTCATATCCCTTCAGCGAAACGGGAAGGAAATGTTTCGATTTCAACGGAACATTGTCCGGGCTGTACTCCGCCGGTTTGCCGTCCGGTCCGGTGTAGACCCTGAACATGGAAAAGTCACCGGTATGCCTGGGCCACATCCAGTTATCGGTATCCCCCCCGAATTTTCCGATCGATTCGGGCGGTGCCCCCACCAGCCTCACATCCAGGTAGGTCTCGGTCACAAACAGAAAGAACCGGTTCCCGTTGAACAGACTCCTGACCCTCGCCTCGTAGTGGGTCCCTTCGGTGGCCGCAGATGTGATGGCCCCGGAAAGCATCCTGATCCTGGAATTGCGTTCGCCTTCACCCAGTGTATTCCCCAGCTCAGGGACGATCTGATCGGTAACCTCCTCCACCCGCACCAGGAAGGTGATGGTCTTTCCCTCGTTGGGCAGCTCCTCCTCGCGGGTCATGGCCCAGAAGCCGTTCTTCAGGTAGTCATGCTCCACCGAACTGTGGTACTGGATCTCATCGAACCCGCAATGGTGGTTGGTGAGCAGCAACCCGTCCGGCGAGACCAGCTCGGCCGTGCATGATCCCCCGTCCAGGGCTCCCACCGCATCCTTGAGACTGGCCTGGTTAATGCTGTAAATCTGCTCGGCGGTCATTTCGATCCCCAGTGCAGTCATTTCATCCATGTTGACCTGTTCAATCAGGTTTAAAAGCCACATGCCCTCATCGGCGTGCACCCTGGTGGGAAACACCATGGTCAGCATGGCCAGGAAAAAGATTCCTCTCCTCATAATTTCAATCTGATAAGTCCGTATTGATTGGTTTTCACAAACCGTAAAGATTGCAAATATGTTTCAATCTTCCCCTATGTTTAAGAAAAGTCAAGCCGTATTTGCTCATTGAACAGCCGGAAGGAACGGCGGTGGAAACCGGTTACCCCGTGGATCCTCAGCGCCTCCCTGTGGGCTTCTGTTGGATAACCCCTGTTTCTGTTCCAACCGTACTGCGGGTGGCGGCGGTGCAGCTCTTCCATGTGGGCGTCCCGGTGGGTCTTGGCCAGGACCGAGGCGGCCGCTATGGAACTGTACTGGCTGTCCCCCCTGACAATGCAGGTATGCGAAATGGTCCGGTACGGGCGAAACCGGTTGCCGTCGATCAGCAGGTGCTCCGGGATGGTGCCAAGCATATCCAGCGCCCTGTGCATGGCCAGCAGCGATGCATTCAGGATGTTGATCCGGTCGATCTCAGCCTCTGTCACCATGGAAACCCCGAAGGCAACGGCATCCCGTTCGATGATGGCCCTGAGCTCCTCCCGGATCTTACCGGTCAGTTTCTTGCTGTCATTCAGCAGCGGATGGCTGAATCCCTCCGGCAGGATCACTGCAGCCGCAAACACGGGACCAGCAATACAGCCCCGGCCGGCCTCATCGCATCCCGCCTCGATCCTGCCCCTGATATGGTATGCCTTAAGCATGGGATTCCAGTACCTTCTCAACCGAGTTCCAGAGTTTTTCGGCTGTGTGATCCCAGCTGAACAACGACCGCCGGGCCTGCCCCTTCTCAATGAGCTGTTGCCGCAGTCCCTTCTCCTTCACCATCCGGATCATCCCGTCGCGGATGCTCCCGGGACTTTCGGGTGAGACAAAAATGGCTGCATCCCCTGCAATTTCCGGAAGACTGGTCACTTTCGATGCAATGACCGGAATGTCACACTTCATGGCTTCCAGAATGGGGATCCCGAATCCCTCGAAATAAGGCACGAAGGTCATGGCGTAGGCAGCCCCAAGCAGGTCATTCAACTGTTCCGGGGTTCTCCGGCCGGTAAAAATCACATCGCTCCGGTTGTTCATTTTCTCCAGTTGCTCTTCCATGGAACGGGTCAGGAAGAATTTCTCCCCCACCAGGACCAGTTTGTAATTCCCCCTGTATTCGTCCTTGAACAACTGGAATGCCTTGAGCAGGTTGGTGATGTTTTTCCTTGGATGGAGGCTTCCCACGAAAATGAAATAAGGGGCTCCACCGGTGTATTCCGACCGGATCTCCTCGATGCGCTCAGGCGGGATCGGGTGGTACCTCTCGTTGGCCCCGTTATAGGCCAGGTCCACCTTTTCCTCCGGCACATCGTAATAATTGATGATATCGCGCCTGGAGTATTCCGAGACCGTGACAAGGCGGGTAGCCTTGCGGGCAAACCGCGGAAAAAAATAGCGGTAATAGCTCCTTACCAGCCAGGGCAGGTCCCCGGGCCGGTGCTCAAAGTTAATATCGTGGATCACCGATACGGAGGGGGTGGAACTGCACAGGGGCAGGAATCCGTCCGTGCTGAGAAAAAGGTCCGGTTTTTTCCTCCTGAGAAAGGCGGCCACCCTCCATTCGAACCAGATGTACCAGAGCAGGGGATGACGGGTGGGGGGACGCAGGATGACCGGGGTCACATTATCCCCGAAGATCACCTCCCTGCTGTATTTCCGGTCGAACAGAAAAAGGAACCGGACCTCGGGATGGGACAGGGTGATCCTCTTCAGGGTTTCAAAGGTGAACCAGCCGATGCCATCGAGCTTTCCCGGCATCAGCAACCGGGTGTTCACTGCGATGATTTTCTGTTGACGCTCCTGGTTCAATGCAGCCCTCGAATAATTCTGGAGCGAACTTATTACATTTGTAGTGAATTAAAAAATATTTTTGGAGGACGGCCCAGTCCGCCCCCTTAATTAGACCGAGTTTGAAAAAGCGCTTCCTCACCAACCTGGCCCTGCTGATTTTTCTGAACCTGCTGATCAAACCATTCTGGTTTTTCGGGATCGAAGTAGGGGTGCAGAACCGGGTGGGGGAAGAGATCTACGGATTCTATTTTTCCCTGTTCAACTTCGCGTTTATCCTCAACATCCTGCTGGACCTGGGGATCAACAATTTCAACAACAGGGCCATTGCCAGGGATCACGACCTGGTCCGGAGCCACCTTTCCGCCATCGTTCCCCTGAAGTGGATGTTGGCAGTGGTGTATGCCCTTGTGGTGCTCATTTCCGGCAGGATCATCGGATACTCAGCGGAACAGTTCCGTATGCTCTGGGTGCTGGTGCTGAACCAGTTCCTGGCATCATTCATCCTCTATTTCAGGACCAACATCAGCGGGCTGCAGTATTACCGGACCGACAGCCTGCTATCGGTCATGGACCGGTTCCTGATGATCGTCTTCACCGGGTTGCTGCTCTGGGGGAACTTCACCCGTGAACCCTTTCGTATCGAGTGGTTCGTCTACGCCCAGTCCGTTTCCTACCTGCTCACCCTGATCACCAGTGCGGCCATCGTCCGCTACCGGGCAGGCAGGCTGGTAAGCAGGGTGGATTTTGCCGGATCGCTTCGCATTCTCAGACTTAGCTATCCCTTTGCCCTTCTGATCCTGCTCATGTCGCTGTTCAACAGGGTCGACTCGGTGATGCTGGAGCGGTTGCTGGAAAACGGGAAGGAACAGGCGGGCATCTATGCGCAATCCTTCCGCATCTACGACGCGGCTTCCCAGTTCTCCTACCTGTTCGCCATGCTGCTGCTTCCCATGTTTTCAAGGATGCTGAGGCTGAAGGAGGATGTGAATGATCTGATCCGCGTGGCCCTTCCCCTCCTCCTGGCTGCCGGGCTCTCGGTGGCCGTGGCCGGTAACTTTTACAGCAAGGAGATCATCGGGCTGCTGTACCATTCCCATACCGCTTACAGTTCGGGGATCTTCGGGATCCTGATCACCGGGTTCCTGTTTGTATCGGCCAGTTACCTCTACGGGACATTGCTGACCGCCAACAACAACCTGCGTCAGCTCAACTGGCTGGCCGCATCCACGGTCCTGCTCAACATCACCCTGAACCTGATCCTCATTCCCCGCATGCAGGCACGCGGGGCTGCGGTCTCCAGCCTGGTTTCACAGGGTTTTTACGCGCTGGTCCAGGTGGTCCTGGCGGTCCGCCTCCTCCGCCTTCCCCTGAATGGGGATATCCTGCTGAGGCTGGCGGGATTCCTGGCCCTGATCATCCTTGCGGGCTTCCTTACCCGGTGGATCCCCGGCCAGCTGTACGGATTGCTGATCCTTCTGGCCCTCTGTCCCCTCTCGGCATGGCTGCTTGGCCTGATCAGGACCTCTGAGATCCGCAGCATTCTCAGGGAATCGTGAACGCGGCCGGAGGCGCCACGCAACAGCCCCGGGCGGATCGCGCGATTCCGGTCTGTTAGGAAAATGTTCATGGAAACTGGGCGCTGTTGCCCGTTATTCGTGGGGCAATCACTATTTTGGGGCCAGAATCAATCCTGCACGACAGTGGAGCAAAAAAAAGACGATAAATTAAGGAGAAGCCACAGGGCCTCCATTCTTTTCAATCAGAGAGAACGCGAGGCGATCAATCTCTACTGTGAAAAATACAGCATCACGAACAGGTCCAGGTTCATGCGGGAAACCATCATGACGGAGATTCTCAAACGGTTCGATGAGGATTACCCCACCCTGTTCGAATTTGAAAAGCCGAATCTTTTTTATGCCAGGTAAGCAGCAGGCGGTGGTCAGATGATCTCCATGGAGTAGATGATGGCCTCCAGCTGTTTGATCTTTACCCTTTTCTTCTGATTGGGATAGTAGACGTACCCGTCCACGCAGATAATGCGGTTCCGCCTGGAGTCATACACGGAATGGCTGATAAAAGGCCCGCCCATGTAACCGTTCTCCAGTTCCCACAAACCCCGCAACTCGACCACTTCCATGTTGTTGTTCTCCAGATCGAAAACAATGGGCCGGTAAATGGGGGCGATGATCATGTAGGAGTCCTCCCGGGGACCGTGAACGTACTTCCTTGTGAACTGGTTCCTCTGGGAGATCAGGTTGTCCGTATTCAGGTCCTCCGGTCCGGTTGCAGGGAAATCATAGATCTGGATCACCTGTGAAAGGTCGGGGCTTTCAATGGATACCGAGGTATACTCCTCGGTGGTGAAATCCAGGTTGTACCCCCTGGGAATGGCCAGCCGGATCTGGTGGTGGTCCGCGATCTCCTTCTGGATGGCAGGATCCTTCGTCTCCCTGTAAATATCCATCAGCCTGTTGCGGTCGTACTGGACCAGGAAACCCTGTATCCGCTCTTCATTCTCCGAAATCAGGTCCTTCAGGGCTCCGGCACTGGGAGCCTCCAGCTGTACCATGATCTGCGGCCTGGCATAAACGTTCTCCCGGAACCGGATCCTTGGTTCCAGACCCGATTCCACCGTGGTCAGAACGATGGAGCGGTGAAACTGGTAAAACCCTTCGAATGAGGCGACTGTAATCTGAATGACATCGAACAGGGGCTCCGACTGGGGCAGGCCGGGAACCTCCTCCATGAGGATATCCTTCAGCACCTCCCCCGTGGAATTGTCCCAGTTGAAGTTGTCCATCACCACCAGCACCTCGCCGGCACCCCCCGTAATATTGGGCATGATTTTGCCGGCGGCTCCTCCCTGCTGCTTGCTGGTGTCGCAGGAACCCATCACCAATCCCAGTGATACGAAGACAAAAAAGCCTGTCAAAAAACTCAGACAGGCTTGTATTTTCGGGGATCTGTTACTTACTCCCATTCTTGATTTTTTTCGTTTCGGTGGTATCGTCAACCACGTCGTCGTCCGAATCCTCGGAAGTGGCTTTTTTGAATTCCTTCATACCCTGTCCCACACCGCGCATCAGTTCGGGGATCTTGCGTCCGCCGAAGAGCAGCAGGACGAGCAGCACGATCACAACAATTTGCCAGACTCCTATGGCGAGGGTGATAAAAGCTTCCATTTCGTTCGATTGTAAGGTTTGAAATACAAAAATAGCGAAATAATTGGTCTATTTATTAAACAGGCCGATGATGTCGTTCAAATTGGCATAGAGCAGCAGGCTGAGGAGGATGACCATTCCTACGATCTGCGCATATTCCAGGAACTTGTCCCCCGGTTTCCTTCCCGTGACCATCTCGAACAGGAGGAACATCACATGTCCCCCGTCAAGGGCGGGGATGGGCAGAATGTTCATGATGGCCAGAATGATGGAAAGGAACGCGGTCATGTTCCAGAAACTCTGCCAGTCCCACGTGGAAGGAAAAATACTCCCGATCTTGATGAATCCGCCCAGTTCCTCGTAAGCCCTGGTCTCGGGTTTGAACAGCATCTTCAGCTGTTTCAGGTAACTCTTGGTGATGTCGATCCCCCGCTGGATCCCGGCCGGGATGGACTGGAAAAAGGAGTACTTGACCACCACCGGTTCAAAATAGTCCAGGTAGGTTTTGTTGTAGAAGCCGAACTTCCCGTCACCGTCGGTGGTCACCTCCATGCGGACGGTATCGCTCCCCCGGAGTGCAGTCAGCTGGAAACTGGTATGGGGCACGCCCCCTGTTTTGTGCATGAATTCATCGTAGAACCGCACCGGCTCCCCGTCAACGGCAATGAACCGGTCCCCTTCCCGGGCACCCGCCTTCTCCAGTCCGCCTCCCTCCACTACTGCAGCAATGGCCACGGGAACCCTGGGCTCCATGGCATATTCCGTTTTCAGCAACCTGGAGGTCATCCCCGGAGGAACGGTGATGTCCATCAGCCTTCCTTCGCGCTCCACCTGCATGACCTTTGTCTCATTGACCACAATGTCGTGGTGAATGGAGCGCCATTTCTCCACCTTTACCCCGTCGAGGCCCAGGATCCTGTCCCCGTTCTGCAGTCCCATGTCCACGAACGTGCTGTCATACATCATCCCGTACTCCAGGCGGTCGACCGGCACATAGGATTCTCCCCACCGGAAGAAAACGAGGATATAAATGAGCAGTGCCAGCAGAAAGTTCACCATCACTCCTCCCAGCATGATCAGAAGGCGCTGCCAGGCCTTTTTTGACCTGAACTCATGGGGCTGCGGCGGTTTTTTCATCTGCTCCCTGTCCATGGATTCGTCGATCATTCCGCTGATCTTCACATACCCCCCCAGGGGCAGCCAGCCGATGCCGTATACCGTATCTCCAATTTTCTTTCTGAACAGCGCGAAGCCGGCATCGAAAAACAGGAAAAACTTCTCCACCCTCACCTTGAAGATCCGGGCCAGGGTGTAATGTCCCAGTTCGTGCATGACGATCAGGATTGAAAGGCTGACCAGCAGCTGGGCTATTTTTACCAGTACATCCATTGCTTATTCAATTATTGCGCGGGCAACTTCCCTGGCCTGCCGGTCCGACTCAAAGTAATCTTCCAGTACCGGTGCCCTGATATAATCGGACTTTTCCAGTGATTTTTCGATCACATCCGGGATATCGAGAAAACCGATCCTCTTCGACAGGAAGGCATCCACAGCCACTTCATTGGCCGCATTTAAGATGCAGGGCCAGTTACCCCCTTTTTCCAAAGCCTCAAAAGAGACTGCAAGATTACGAAAAATTTTTGTATCCGGCTTTTCGAAAGTGAGTTCCGGGAATTCCGTGAAACTGAACCGCTCAAACCTGCTGGGAGAACGCTGCGGAAAGGTGAAGGCATACTGGATGGGCAGGCGCATGTCGGGAAGTCCCATCTGGGCCTTGATCGATCCGTCTATAAACTGCACCATGGAATGGATGATGGACTGGGGGTGGACCACCACTTCGATCTGACCGGCACCCACACCGAAAAGCCACCTCGCCTCGATGACTTCCAGTCCCTTGTTCATCAGGGTGGCAGAGTCGATGGTGATCTTGGGCCCCATGCACCAGTTGGGATGACAGAGGGCCTCTTCCGGGGTCACCCGCTCCAGAAAATCCCTGCCCTTACCCCTGAAAGGTCCCCCGGAGGCGGTGAGAATGATCTTTTCGATGGGATTGCCCAGCTCTCCTGTCAGGCACTGGAAGATGGCGGAATGTTCCGAATCCACCGGTATGATCCTTGCCCTGTGCCTGAGGGCTTCTTCCATGATCATCTCTCCGGCCACCACCAGGGTCTCCTTGTTGGCCAGTGCGATGGTCTTCCCTGCCCTGATCGCTTCCAGGGTCGGCCTGAGCCCGCTGAATCCCACCATGGCCGTCAGGACCATATCGACCGATTCAAACGCCACCACCTGTGCGATGGCCTCTTCACCGCCATAAACCTTGATGGGATAACGGGAAAGGGCTTCTTTGACCGCTGCATAACGGGCTTCGTTCCCGATCACCACCACATTGGG
>CAZNSZ010000023.1:51784-53821 GCA_964575865.1 uncultured Bacteroides sp.
TGCCCTACCGATTTGAAAAGGGTCGCATTGTGCTTGTAGACCGAAATGAGTTCGTGGTCATGCTGAATCTGAATGACGTACCCGGTCTCCAGTGTCCATGTGGACATGGTGACCGTACCGTCCAGTGCTGCCTTGACCACTTCGTTGGGCTCGGCCACCAGGTCGATCCCGAAATGGCCTTCACGGGGATTGAACGACCGGGTGACAATCCCGGTGACCGGGGTAAAAAAGTGAAGCTCATAAAGGTTTTTGCTCACCTGGTTCTCCTCCTGCACACTGAGGCGGAACTGCTCCTCCGCTTCCACCTGCTGCCTGAGCAGGGAATCGTTGGACGAACGCATGAAGGTAATCTCCAAAGGATTGATCATCCCGGTGGTGTCGTTCATGTAATTTTCAGGGGCCTCCCCCGAGATGATCCTTCTCAGATTTTCAAAATACTGGTCCCTGATGGCCTGCTCATATTCCAGGGAGTCGACCTTCATGGCGTTCTCCCGGATGTGCTGCCGCATGGCCGCATCGGGGTAGCCGGGAATCAGCTCCCGGATATTGGTATAGGCAATGAGGGAATAAATGACAGCCACCAGCAGGATCAGGATCACCCCCACCAGGGCGATCAGGTTCAGCCTGGTCAGCCTCATGTTCCCCACCTCCTCAAAGGTATCCTCGTTCAGGAGGACCATCCGGTACTTGTGGGTGAGCTTCTGCAGAAACTTCCGGGCTTTCCTTTCGGACTTCTTACTCATGAAATGGGGTTGCCGTGACGGCACAAAGATAACAAGAAAAGGGATTGGTTGAAGGAGATAATGGCGCCGGTTTCCCCGGGACCGGTGCGGAGGCCGGGATCAGTGAAAATCGAACATGGGTAGGATCTCCCTGCGGACATAATCCTGTCCCATCTCTTTCTTTAGAAAGCCCTCCCTCACCATCGCCTCGTCCTCCGAGACAAACAGCTCCATGTGGATGAGGGTCCAGGGACGGTACTGGTAAAGGGGATTGTCGGATTCCATCACGTTCATGGTGATCATGTAATCTGTGAGGCTGGTGGTGTAGCCCACATACAGCTTATCATGGGGGTAGGAATAGAGGACAAATACTTTATAACTCATCTGGTTCCGGGAGCATTTAGGTTTATCACCATTTACGTGAAAGAGAAAAAATAGTTACCCTCCGGTGGACAATTCATTGGATTTTCCGGATGAAGGGTGCTCCTTTCTCCGCTTCCGCAAAGGAAACCGGGTTCCGTCAGAACCTGATGCGGATGCGCTGCCAGGACCGGATAAAGGCCACCAGGTCCTGGCGCTCGGTGGCAGAAAGGGCGGGGTACCCTTCCTGTCCGTACCCCCAGCGGGGCATGGCTGTCCCCTGCCTGCCGAGGGTGAGGGTGGCCATGAGGTACCCGTTGGAAGCGGCGCTGAGGAACTCCTGGTTGTTCAGGGCCGGGGCTTTCACCCCCTCACCTCCGCCGCCATGGCACGCCGCACATTTTTCCTTGTAGAGCGATGCCCCCGATACCCTGTCCCCGGGATTGCTCCCCTGGTGGATGTAAGTCAGGGGCCTGTGTGCCGAAGCGCGCATGAATGCCACCACGTTCCCGATGTCCTCCCGGGTGAGCCGTTCCTGGTTGTAGACGTCCGAAGACCATCCGAACATGGCGGTATGGGCCCTGCCTTCAGCAATGGTCTCATAAAGGAACCTGTCTCCGGCCGCTGAAAGGAAATCCCGGTTGATGATGGCTGGGCCGGTCTCCCCTTCCCCGAATTCTCCGTGACACCGGGAGCAGAGAAAATGGTACTTCAGCGCCCCCTCTTCCGGATCATTTCCGGAAAGCGCCAGTTCCCCGGACCCGGCGCTGTGCCCGCCCCAGGAGCGGATATGGGCCACCAGGCCGACCAGCGCCTCTTCCCCCAGAAGGTCCCAGGCAGGCATGGCCGTGTTTTCCCTGCCCCGCACCAGTGTCTGAAGGATGAACCTGTCATCAGCCCTGTCCAGAAATCCAGGCTGGTTCAGTGCCACAGCCACCCCTCCTTCCCCGTCAGG
>CAZNSZ010000024.1:0-43825 GCA_964575865.1 uncultured Bacteroides sp.
GTTAGTCGTTAGTCGTTAGTCGTTAGTCGTTAGTCGTTAGTCGTTAGTCGTTAGTCGTTGATTTTGATGAAGGGTTCGCGGTAGGAGTGGCTCCCCTGGTACAGGACCAGCAGGTAAGGGCCGGTGGCAAGCCCGGTGAGGTCGATCCGTACCGGGTTGACAACGCCCTCCAGGCTGCGCACCTCCTGCCCCGCCATATTGGTGACAACGATCCTGTCGATCAGGTAATTGTTCAGAAACTGGATCCGGAGCTCGCGCGCCACCGGATTGGGACCGATCACATATTGCTTCTTTTCGCTGAATTCGGGGATCACATTCAGTACGCTGACCGTTTTGAGCAGCCAGTTATCCGGATCAAACTGAACGGACTCCACCACACCCCCTGTCCGGATGGCGGTATCCAGCACGGGCGTCACCTGCATCAGCCTGAGCCGTTGGACTCCACCTTCCACGAAACTGAGTTCCAGGTCGAACGGGGTCCTGAAGAAGGGGGTCGCACCGGAGGTGGTGGTCTGTTCACTCCGGATCAACAGGGAATCCCCTTCCTGGGTCCACTGGACCTGGAACATGGGAAATCCCTCTCCGTAATACCACTGCTCGAAGAAACAGGAAAAATCATGCCCGGTGTGGCTTTCCAGCACTTCCCTGAATTCCTCCCCCGTGGCCAGGCCGTTGCCGTAAAGGCCGAGGTACTGTCTCAGTGCACCAAAAAAGAGGTCGTCGTCGTCCAGTTCATATCGGATCATATGCAGCAGGATCGCTCCCTTTTTATAGCTGAGGGCGTAATCGAACAGCCTGTATTCGTCCTCCACCCCTTCCTCCGGCACGAAAACCGATCCCCGGGTCCTGCTCTTTGCCACCGACATGGCATTGGCCATCCAGCCGTCGGCTGCCTCCTGTCCCAGCAGTTCCTGTGCCGCCACATACTCCATGTAGGAAGCGAACCCTTCGTTGATCCAGATATCCTGCCAGTTGCCGCAGGTGATGTGGTCGCCGAACCACTGGTGGGCCAGTTCATGCGCCACCAGGAAAAAGCCAAAGTCCTGCAGGGTGGTCATGGTCTGATGCTCCATCCCTCCCCCCATGGGGGCCATGGCATGTCCGTACTTCTCCTCCGAGAAAGGATAATCCATCAGCAAACGGGAGAATGAGGTGATCATGGGGCCGGTCCTGCGGATCTGATCCTCCCAGTCCACCAGCACCCGGTCATCGTTATAGATATAGTTCTGGACCAGCACCGAGTCACCTTCCCCCGAAAGCGGCGCCTGAAAGGAGAAATCACGGTAATCGGCCACGGCAAATGAGATCAGGTAGTAGGCCATGGGATAACGGGTGCGCCACCTGAAGGTGTGCATCTGGCCTGCTTCCGGCTCCACCTCCTGCAGCAGTCCGTTGGATGCAGCCATCAGGTGATCGCCGCACCGCAGGTTCATGTCCACCGAATCGATCTTGTCGGTGAGCACCTGTTTCACCGGGAACCAGTCCTTAGCATTGAGGGGTTCCGAGAGGGTATAGGTCACATCGAACCCGTAAGTGGCATCCTTTCTGCTGCTCACACCGGCAAAAAAGCCCCCGCCCTGCCCCGCTTCACCGACGTATGTGATCCGGGCCATAATCCTGTTCCCCGGAAGCCTGGTTTCGCCCAGCGGGATGAACAGCGCATTGCCGGAGTGCGAAAACTCCTCCACCGGAATCCAGTCCTCCTCCCCTGCTCCTGCTCCCAGCTCCACACTGCTCACTGTCATGGCATCCTGAAGTTCCAGGACCAGGGTGTCCATCTCCCTGGTCGCCTCCGCCAGCAGGGTGGCGCTCCCCTCCACCCTGGTGGAAAGATTGGACACGGTCAGGTCAAACCGGTAGTACTTCATATCAAAGGCCGACAGCCACCTGGCCTCCAGGGGGTTTTCATAACCTTCGTTTCCCGGCAGGTGCACCGGGCAGCGGTGCGTCAGCTGGGCCTTTGCCCCGGCTGCCAGGGCAAACACCCATATGAAAAACAGTATCCTAGCCATGGGTGGTGGTGAATCGGTAAACAGTGGTCGCATGGTACGTCTCACCCGGCCGCAGCAATGTGGAAGGGAAACCGGGCTGGTTGGCACTGTCAGGGAAATACTGGGTTTCCAGGCAGAGGGCGCTGTGTTTGTCATAGGTGATCCCTTCCTTACCGGGCAGCGGTGTCATGTAATTGGAGGTATAGAGCTGCACCCCCGGAAGGGTGGTCAGCACCTGCATGATCCTTCCCGATGACGGATCATGGACCGAAGCGACCGGGGTCAGTTCCCTGGATTCCGTCGCCAGGACATAATTGATATCGTAACCCGGCTCCACTTCCCCGATCCGTTCCCCAACCGGGCGGCTTATCCTGAAGTCATAGGGGGTTCCTTCCACCGGGAGGATCCTTCCGGTGGGAATATTCTCCCCGTCCAGCTCCGTGATGCGGGCGGCATCGATGAACAGTTCATGATCCAGGATGGTTCCGCGGCATCCGTTCAGATTGAAATAGCTGTGGTTGGTCAGGTTCAGGTGGGTGGGTTTGTCACTCTTGGCCCGGCAGGCAATCCCCAGCTCCTGCCTGTTGTTGAGCGTATACTCCACTTCGATCCAGGCGTTCCCGGGATACCCCTCCTCTCCGTCCCCGCTCTCCAGTCCCAGCGTAACGAACACCTCCTCCTCCCTTCTTCCGGAAACTGCGGTCCACCGCTTCTTGTCGAAACCGGCCCGCCCCCCGTGGAGCTGGTTCAACCCTTCATTGGGCGTCAGCCGGTAGAGTTTTCCGTCGATCTCGAACCTGGCTTTTCCGATCCGGTTGCAGACCCTTCCGATCATCGCCCCCAGGTAAGGCTGGTCGCCCAGGTATCCTTCCAGGGTATCGAAACCGAGGACAACATCCGCAGGCACATGGTTCCGGTCCGGTACCCGGACTGCCGTAACAATGGCTCCGTAATCGATCACTTCCACTTCCATGCCCCGGTCATTCCTGAGGGTGAATTTCCGGATCTCTTCCCCGCCGGGGAGGGTTCCGAATCTGCTTTCTGCAATCTCCATTTCCTTTGCATTGATCCGTTCTAAAGATAGGAATTATTCCAGCGGATGGGCTATTTTTTTCTGTTGGGCACATGAAGGAGTGTAAACCATCAACCAAAAAATTATCGAACCATGAAAAACAACAGCACGTTGCCTCACATGCCCGTGACCGGGCTCGTCATTTCCCTCGCACTGCTTCTGGCTGCCTGCCAGAAGGGGCCCGGATCCCTTCCTGAATCCTCCGAAAATGTGGAGATGATTGCCGATCCCGGAGAGATGCACAACCGGATGGTGGGCTACTATTATGCCCACAGGAGTGTCCCCGAGCCCGGACCGGAAACGATGTTCGAGGAAGTGATGGAGCTCTCCTTCCGCTTCCTTGCCGGAGAGGGATATGACCAGGTTTCCCTGCAGGAGATCCGCCGGGAGGTGGAGGAACAGTACGCCCCCACTCCCCTGAAGGGCTCCGGGAAACAGGGATTCTGCACCGATCCCTCCACCTTTGCGGAACAGCTCACCGCCACCGGGCTCTACAGCGCGGGATTCATCGGTGAGATCCAGGAGATCCTCGATCTTGCTGAAAAGAAGAAAGGCAAACAGGAGATCCGGGATTATGTGAACCACACCTTCTCGGGGGTACCCTTCAACGAACCGAAGGACAGGGAAGCACAGCAGCTGTTCATCGATATCTTCAACGGATCCTACGCCTACTGGGGAAAAAGGGAGCAGGGATCGCTGAAAGGGATTCAGCTGAAGGACAGCTCCTGGGTCATCATCAATGACGGCATCGGCGGGATCCTGGGACTGGTCTTCGGTCCGGTGGGTTCCATTGTCACTGCCACGGTATTCTCCGTCGGAACCAATGAGGAACTCAAGCAGTAGGCCGCCAAATCGGATAATTCTTTATATCTTCAGGTCAAACCGTCTCCATGAAAAAGATATCTTACTTCCCGCTGTCGCCCCATCCGGTGAAATACCTGGGGTGGCTGCTCGCACTGGCAGGGCTTATCCTGCTGTTGTTCCTGGATCCGGATTACCAGCTGATGCTCTACGCCGGTCTGCTGATCACAGCATTTTCAAGAGAAAGGAATGATACGGCCTATGTGAATGAGGTGCGCCTTGAGGCGTTCAAGTCGGTTTTTGGCTTCCTCCTCTCCCTTACCATTGCCCTGCACCTGACCGAGGTGCTGTCTGAGGGATTCACAGCCGAACTGCCGCTGTTTTACTATACGGGCTTCCCGCTGCTGCTCTACCTGCTCCTGTTTTACGGGACATTGCTGCTCAGGGCGGAAGTGGACAGCTCCATGGATGTGATCCAGAACTGGAAGAACAACCGGCGCCTGTACCGGGTTTGGTTTCTCATATCCCTGGTGCTGATCCTGCTCCTGCTCTTCAGGTGGGCAGGCTGGATCTGAACCGGTGCCGTATGCCGGAGCCTTACCCTGAATTGATCAACAATTTCACACTTTTAACAAAATTAACGGGCGTGTCCATGGATGATTCGATGCAAATGCTATATATTTAAACGACCTAACGGCTAAATCATCTATTCATCCTTAAATCACACCGTATGAAAAAACTATGCGCAATCTTACTGGTTGTAATGCTCTCTGTTCCTGTGCTGCAGGCCCAGGAACCCTCCTTCGAAATGGGCGATAAAGTGGTGAGCCTGGGGATCGGATTTGGCTCATCCCTCTACTCGGGTGTCTATTATTCGAGTGGCGTGCCGCCGATCTCCATCTCCTACGAGCAGGCCATTGTGGATGACATCCTGGAGAAAGGGGTCATCGGCGTGGGGGGAGCCCTGGGCTATACCTCCTATAAATACAGGTATGACTATTTCGGTGGCACCTGGGGCTGGAACTACTCCACCATCTATTTCGGCGCCCTCGGGTCTTTCCATTACCCGTTGCTGGACAGGCTGGACACCTACGCGGGAATCGGGCTCGGATACCGGATACTGACCACCAAGGAGGTCGGTGACATTCCTGGCACCGAATACTCGGGTTCGTCAGGAGGATTCCAGTTTGCCGCCTACATCGGAGGACGTTACTATTTCACCGAAAAATTTGCTGCATTCCTTCAGCTGGGATACAGCATTGCTTACGTAAACCTCGGGATTAGCATTAAACTCTAACTACCAGCTTTCCCGAAAGCTGAGAGGGTGCCCCCTGACGGAGGCACCCTCTTCATTTTTTTACTGCCGGCCCCCGTTCCGGGATTCAGTTGGCGCCGGGTTGAACCGCAGGAGTGGAATAGGCGGGATGACCGGTTTTCAGGGGTTCCTGTTCCTCCAGCCTGTTCAGCAGCTCTTTCACGGCCCGCTCCAGCTGGGGATCCTTCCCCTGGGAAAGTGACCGGGCATCCTGGTAGACCTCGATATCGGGCGGGACTCCTTCATTCTCGGCGACCCATTTCTGGTTCACCGGATCGTACACCGCATTGTTCGGGGCGGTCAGGTATCCGCCATCGATCATCGGGTAATGGACCGAGCTGGCCACCAGGCCTCCCCAGGTCCTTTTTCCGATCAGCGGGCCCGCCTGCTGCTGCCTGAACACCCATGGGAAGAAATCCCCTCCGGAACCTGCTCGTTCATTGATCAGCAGCGCCTTCGGTCCCAGGATCCCTGCCGGCAGCAGCATGGGGGCACCGCCAGGAACTTCGTTGGTGATGGCAGCACGGAGACTCCGGGTCATCAGGTCCACCATGTAATCGTCCAGCAATCCGCCCCCGTTGAAGCGCTCGTCGATCACCGCTCCTTCCCTGTCCTGCTGGGCAAAGAAATAGCGGTCAAAAGAGACCAGTCCGGGCGTTCCGGTATTGGGGACCCATACATAACCGAGCCTTCCCCCGGAAAGGGAATCCACCATCCGGCGGTTGTCCTCCACCCAGGCACGCTGGCGCAGCGCCGATTCGCTCCGGATGGGCTCTATGGTCTCCCTGCGGGCTCCTTCAAATGAGGGCCTGTCGCTGAGGTGCAGAACGGTCTGCCGGCCGGCCGTCCCGTCCAGCAGCTCATAGGGATTGTCCTCCTCCGTCAGCTCCCTGCCGTTGATTCCCACCAGGTAGTCTCCTTCGCCGATGTCAAGGCCCGGTTGATCCAGGGGACTGGAAAGGCCCGGGTTCCAGCTCTCAGTGGTATAGATCCTCCCGATCCTCCAGCGGCCGTTTTCACTGACCAGGTCAGCCCCCAGAAGGCCCATGACCGAAGAGGCCACCTCGGGGTAATCACCTCCGCCCACAAAGCTGTGGCCCACCGACAACTCCCCGTTCATCTGATCCAGGATGTAGGTCAGATCGGCCCGGTGCCTGACATAGGGAATGAGCGGGGCATACCGGTGGTAGACCTGGTCCCAGTCCCTTCCGTGCAGGTTGGGGGCGTAAAAATAGTCGCGCTCATACCTCCACGCCTCCTCAAATATCTGCTTCCATTCGGCCTGCCTGTCCAGGTTCACCTTCAGATCGGTCTTCAGGGTCTTTTCGTCGCTCGATTTGGGCTTGGTGGCGTCCATCACCTTCCAGCTTCCGCCCATCCGGGAAAGAAGTTTCTTTCCGTCGGCGGAAGCGGAGACCGACCCCACTCCCGAAGCAAATTCCTTGGCTTCCCGGTCCTCCAGGGAGAATTTATGCAGCGTCATGCCGCTGCTGTTGGGAACCCTTTCGGTAATAAACAGGTTTCCCTCCGGCCCGCTGATCAGCTGTCCATAGTCCCTTTCGGGCATCGGCAGCGGGATGATCCGGCGTTCGATCCCATCAAAATCGATGGTCACCAGCTTCTCTTCCTCCTTATCCGTGGATGTGTCCTCCTCTTTTTTGGAAGATCGCTTCTTTTCCTTTTCCCCGGCAGCCTCCTGGTCGTCTCCGTTCTCTTCCGGTTTTTCCTTCTTTCCTTCCTCCTCGTCGCTGCGGAGACTGAAAGGCGACGGATCCTCCTCCCTGAGGTTCACCAGGTATACGGCATACTCAGGATCGGAGGTCATGGCACTGGTATTGGCCCATCCCGAACCGAGGGCCACGCTGGTACTGGCCATGAAATAGAGGTGCTTCAGGTCCAGGTCCCACACCGGATGGTGCGAATCCGCCAGTTCATTGGTGACGGCCTGTCCGCGCTTCTCCTCCACCGACCAGAGGATGATCCGCCGGAGGTAGTTGCTGCCTGCTTTGGCATAGGCCAGCCACCTGGAATCGGGTGACCAGGTGAGTCCCATGTCACCCCGTTCCAGGTTGGTCCCTGCGGTGTCCACGGTGGATACCGCTCCGGAAGCCACCTCCACCAGCCGCACCAGGGCATTGTCATCGGTAAAGGCGATCCACTTTCCGTCGGGTGACCAGGCAGGTTCCCATCCCAGTTTGGAGTTTCCGATGGAGATCCTGCGGGGCGTGCCCAGGCCTTCCTGGTCGCCGATCATGAGCCCGTAGCCCTGGCCTCCCGCGTCAGAGAACCAGGCGATGCTGTCCCCTCTGGGCGACCAGACGGGGAACCGGTCGGCCACCCCCGGCGAACGGGTGATGTTCCTGGGATCCCCGTGCTCCACAGGCACCGTGAATACCTCTCCCCGGGTCTCCAGGATGG
The DNA here is from genome assembly GCA_964575865.1 of uncultured Bacteroides sp. Lineage (GTDB taxonomy): Bacteria > Bacteroidota > Bacteroidia > Bacteroidales. Next base: position 7,598 of record CAZNSZ010000024.1, read on the forward strand.
CCCTCTTCCCTGTGGCGGACAGGGAGATCGCCCGGATGCTTTCGCCCACATCCACCCAGCGGGTGGCAGCCCACGGGAAATCTCCCTGTACGTGGATCTCCAGCTGACGCCCCTCACCGCTTTCCGGATCAAGGGTATGGAGAAACCCCTCCCGTTCATAGGCAAGCAGCCGCCCGTTTCCCGTCAGCCATTTCACATCCGTACCGGTAAAGCGGGTGACCTGCCGGAGTTCACCGTTTTCCGGTGAATAGGACCAGATGTTGGCCGTCCAGTCCCTGTCGGAAAGAAAATAGATGTTGCCTCCCATCCAGAGGGGCAGGATATCGGTGGAGGATTCGTGGGGCAGAAACACCTCGGTGGTATCGGTCAGGTCGAGGATCACCAGCGGGGTGTTCTGCCCGCCGCGGTAAGCCCGCCATTCCACGTCCCACCTGCTCATCCGGTCCAGCACGATCCGCTTCCCGTCCGGCGCATATGATCCGTCATTTCCCCACTGGGGGGTCAGCAGCGTGGCCGGTCCTCCTTTCACGGATACCGTCCACAGCCTGTTGAATCCCACCGGAGCAGTCTCCCGTGAAGTGGCGAACAGGACCCGGGTACCGTCCGGCGTCCACCCCCGGGCATAGGCGGAGGCGGGATACCAGGTCAGACGGACCGGATCGCCTCCCTCCACAGGGACGATGTATACGTCGGTGTTCCCGGAACGGTTCGAAGAGAAGGCGATCCAGTTCCCGTCGGGCGAGAAATGGGGATCACTCTCCACCGCGGGTGTACTGGTCAGCCTGAGCGGCCGGGTCTCCCCGTCCAGTGCCCATGCCCACAGATCCCCCCCGTATGTAAAGGCGATGTGGGTTTCACTGAGTGCCGGCTGCCTCAGCAGCCGTGTTTCCTGTGACCACAGGGTCAGCAGGCCGGCCATGGCCAGGCCGGCGGTCATTGTCCATCGTTTCATGGTTTGCCTGTTTTTTTTGCAGTATGTCATTTATGGGACGTCATTGGCAATTCCCTCGATCCAGGGTGCTCCTGCTCCCCGAAGCTCGTTCTCCAGCCCTGGAAGCTCCGATTCCAGCAGCCTTATCAGCTCCGCCTGTACCGGTTTCAGCTCTGCCATTCCCTTGTCCAGCGATTCGCGGTGCAATTCCGTGGGACCGTAGGTGGTGGAGAGTCCCCGCCGGGCCACCGAGATCCGTTCACCCGGTGTGGGCGGCTGTTTTTCACCCACCTCCCCGCGGGTGGCATATCCGTTCATGGAGCGGTTCAGCATCCTCAGGGAAGCTTCGGCGGCATAAATGCTTTCAAGCAATCCGGGAGGCTCCTCGTCCATGCTGTAATAGGCCCGTTTCATGGCCCCGATGCGGGCGGCCGCCCGCTCCAGCCCCATCCGGGTCCTGTCCAGCTCCTCCTGTGCAGCTTCCAGTTCCTTGCGGAACTGATCCGTGAGGGCATACCCGGGGCCTTCCAGTGCTCCCTTGTGCAGGGGGACCACCTCAAAGGGAACCTCCCCGGAAAGCTCCTGCCGTTTGCCCTCCCTCACCAGGGTCATGGTGACGGTGTAGTGGCCGGGGGTAACCGGATAACCGGAGGTGGACCATCCCTGTTCCTCACCCGGGCGGATGGGGCGTTTGGATGCATGCCTGAGGTTCCAGCTCACCCGGTGGATCCCCTTTTTCGGCGGGGTCATCACATGGTTGACCACCTGTCCCTCCCCATCCCGGATGGTGAATACCAGGCTCGGTTTCTCCTCCATGCTCTCCATCTCCAGGGCCTGCCATCCGGGGAATGGGATCCCCTCCCCCTCCCGGGCAAGCTCCTTCTCCTCTTTCGCTCGTTGCTCGGCCAGCGTGGGATGGTCATCCTTCAGGTAGTAGGTGAACACCGCGCCGAAGGGCGGGTTCTCCGCCGCATAGTCCGAGGCGCCCTGGGAGCTGACCACCGTCCGGGGGACAAACCACCAGGCGTCCTTCACCGGAAACAGGACCCCTTCCTGTTCCAGCAGCCCGGCGGAAATCTTTCTCAGCGGGGTGTAATCGTCCAGGACAAAGAATCCCCTGCCGAAGGAGGCGGCCACCAGGTCATTCTCCCTGCGCTGGATGGTGATGTCACGGAAAGAGATGGTGGGAACCCCTCCCGTCAGTTCGGTCCAGTGCGTGCCCCCGTCCACCGTGAAGAAGATGCCGAACTCCGTGGCTGCAAACAGCAGCTGGCTGTTTTCATGGTCCTGTACCAGCCGCCATACCGGCAACCGGTCAGGCAGGTCCCCCGAGATGGATTCCCAGCTCCTGCCCCGGTTGGTGCTCCTGAGCAGGTAAGGTTTGAAATCGCCGAATTTATGGTTGTCCAGCGCCATGTACACGGTATTCGCATCGAAAAGGTCGGCCACGATGTTGTTGACGAAGGCGGTGGAAGGGATACCGCTGATGCTGCCCACCTCCTTGGTTTCCCAGTTCTGCCCCCCGTCCCCCGACACATGGAACAATCCGTCGTCCGTTCCGGCATAGAGCAGTCCCTCCTCCAGGGGCGATTCAGCCAGGGAGGTGATGGTGTTGTAATTGGACATGGCATACAGGTCCCAGGCGTTATCCCAGCTCTGGGGTTTCCCCATGATGGGTAGTTCCATCCGTTCCTCCCCCCTGGTCAGGTCGGGAGAAACCACCCCCCAGCTGTCCCCCCGGTTGTCGGATCTCCACACCCGGTAGGAAGCGGTGTAGATCCTGGCAGGATTGTGGGGGCTCACCAGAATGGGGGTATCCCAGTTAAACCGCTCGTGGGGCTCCCCCACGCCGGCCTGGGGCTGAATGAGTACCGCTTCACCGGTGGTGCGGTCGATCCGCTGGATGACGCCCTCCTGGGCCTCTGCGTAAACGATGGATGGATTTCCGGGTTCGGTGGCCGTCTGGTGCCCGTCGGCCCCGTATATCTTGAACCAGTCCGCATTCCTGATCCCATGCACGTTGTCGGTGCGCGAGGGCCCGCCGTGGGAACCGTTGTCCTGCGTTCCCCCGTATATGGTGTAGAATGGCGTGCTGTCGTCCACAGCCAGTTTGTAATACTGGGTGACCGGCAGGTTGTCGATGAAGCGCCAGTTCTCCGCCCCGTCAAAACTCTCGTAGATCCCCCCGTCGGTGCCCAGGAGCAGGTAATCGGGATCACTCTTCCGGAAATTGATGGAATGGGTATCCGAATGCTTCTCTTCCTCCTTCAGCCTGCTGAAAGTTTTCCCGTGGTCATGGGAGACCTGCACATAGACATCCACCAGGTAGAGGGTGCCCGGATGATGGGGCGAGGCGTACAGCTCCTGGTAATAATGGGGTCCGGTCGCTCCCGAGACCGCCTCGGACTGCTTTTTCCAGCTGGCACCGCGGTCCTCCGAGATGAACACCCCCCCTTTTCTCCGGTCCAGCTCGATGGCGGCATAGACCACATCCCTGTCGAAGGGGGAAATGGCCAGCCCGATCTTTCCCAGGTTGGATGCGGGGATTCCGACGGTGAGTTTCTCCCAGGTTTCCCCGCCGTCTGTGCTCCTGTGGATCCCGGAACCCGGCCCGCCGCCCATGTAGGCGGCCACATTGCGGTGTCGCTGCCAGGTGGCCGCATAGATCCAGTCGGGATCCACCGGATCCAGAACCAGGTCGGTGACCCCTGTCCAGGTCTCGTCGCCGAGCACCCGCTTCCAGGTTGCGCCCCCGTCGCTGGTTTTATAAAGTCCGCGCTCCCCTCCCTGGCTCCAGAGCGGACCCTGGGCCGCCACCCAGACCACATCCGGATCGGAAGGGTGCACCACGATCTTTGAAATGTGTTCCGATTGTTTCAATCCCATGTTTTTCCAGCTCTTTCCTCCGTCGGTGCTTTTATAGACCCCGTCGCCGAACCCCACATGCCTGCCGCCCACATTCTCGCCTGTCCCCACCCAGAGGGTATGGGGATTGTTGGGATCGATGGTGACACAGCCGATGGAATAGCTGGGCTGCTGGTCAAAAAGCGGTGTCCAGGTCACCCCGCTGTTCACGGTCTTCCACACCCCCCCCGAGCCCACAGCCACGACCCAGCAATGCTCGTTTTCAGGATGGATGGCAACATCCGCGATGCGGCCCGAAGCAAATGCGGGGCCGATGTTCCTCAATTCAAGCCCCGAATAGGTATCCGGTGCATACAGGGTGTTTTCCTCCTGTGCGCTCAGGGTGGTCCCCAGCGCCAGCCATAGAATGAACCATCTTTTCATGGGATTTTTTTTTCAGGATTGAACTTATCCTGCGAATATACGAAATCGGTTCATTTTAGCTAAATTCGGGCTCCATGACCCGGGAGCTTATCATAGCCTTCATGCTGGGACTGATCGGAGGGGTCATCCCGGGGCCCGTGATCACGGCCGTGTTCACCGAGATCCTGCAATCAGGCACCGCCAGGAGCCTGAGGATCGTTCTGATCGCCCTGGTAACGGAGACGCTGGTGGCGGTGATGAGCCTTCTGCTGATGGAAGCCCTTCAGATGCATGAAGGGTTTTTCAGGATTGTTTCACTGGCGGGAGCAGCCGTGCTCCTGTGGATCGCTGTCTCCATCTTCAGGGTGAAGGGACCCGACACGGGACAGAAAGTGAGCTTCAGCACACCAAAGATCGTGGTCATGATCCTGACCAACGGGGTGCTGTGGACCTACTGGCTCACCGTCTGCATCCCCAAAGCGATCCTTCTGGGACAGACACTTCACCTGGGGGCATACCTCTTTATGGGACTGGTACAGCTGGGGTGGCTGATCTCCACCCTGCTGCTGGTGCTGCTGTTTTCCAGGTTCAGGACACTCCTTTCAGGTCCCCGGGTTTTTCCGGTACTCTTCAAGTTGTTTGCCGGCGCTTTTGTGTATTTTGCAGCCGATATGGTCTACCAGAGCATTGCCTTTTTTACACGGGGAACATGATGGAACCAGCCACCGACATCACCATCCTGACCGATGCCCGTTATGTGCACCCCCGGACGGACGATCCCTACGTGAACAACATCCTGCTGGAGGAGAGGCTCGTGGGACAGGCGCTGGAAAGAAGGGGGCTCACCGTGGGGCGGCTCAGCTGGGACCATCCCGGAATGGACTGGCGGACCACCCGGTTCGTGCTCTTCCGCAGTACATGGGACTATTTCGAGCGTTTTCCCGAATTCCGGGCCTGGCTGCAGCAGGTGAGCCGGCAGACCGGGATGATCAACCCCTACGAACTGATCCGCTGGAACCTGGACAAACATTACCTGCGTGACCTGGAGCAGCAGGGAATTCCGATCCCTCCCACCCGGTTCATTGAACAGGGCGACCGGCGAACCCTGGCCTCCCTGGTGGAACAGGCAGGCTGGAACGAGGTGATCCTGAAACCGGTGGTTTCGGGGGCGGCACGGCACACCTACCGCTTCCTGTCGCATCAGGCCCCCGCTCACGAAGCTGTTTTCAGGCAGCTCATTTCAGAGGAAGCCATGATGATCCAGGAATTCCAGCCTCTGGTGCTGTCCCACGGAGAAGTGGCCTTCATGCTTTTCGGGGGAACATTCACCCATGCCATCCTGAAAAAAGCCCGGGAAGGGGATTTCAGGGTACAGGACGATTTCGGGGGAACGGTTTCCACATACGACGCCACCCCTGAAGAGATCGCATGGGCCGAACGGGTGGTGGAATGCTGTAACCCTCTGCCGGTCTATGCCAGGGTGGATGCCATCCGGGATCACAGCGGCAGCCTGCTGGTCTCGGAGCTGGAGCTCATCGAACCTGAGCTCTGGTTCAGGTTCCACAACGAAGCGGCAGAAACGTTTGCAGGGGCCATTTCGGATCATATCAACTCAAAACCTTAGCCATTGCCCTATGCTTGATCCCAGAGAATTTGAACAACATGCGGAACCGGTGATCCGGTGGATCGACCGCTACCTGAACAACCTCCGCTCACTGCCTGTCAAATCGAGGGCCACCCCGGGGGAGATCTACCGGAAGATCCCGGATCAGGCCCCCGGAACACCGGAATCCCTGGAAACCATTCTGGAAGACCTGGAGCGTGTGATCCTGCCGGGGATGACCCACTGGCAGCACCCCGGTTTTCATGCCTATTTTCCCGCCAACCATTCCGTGGAATCGCTCCTGGCAGAATTCATCACTGCCGCCATGGGGGCCCAGTGCATGATCTGGGAAACCTCACCGGCAGCAGCTGAACTGGAGCAGCGCATGCTGGAGTGGCTCCGCGATGCCATGGGACTTCCCCGCGGATGGGAAGGGGTGATCCAGGACAGTGCCTCCTCCGCCACCCTGGTGGCGCTGATCACGGCCCGGGAGGTGAAAACCGGCTTTACTTCCAACGACAACGGGGTCCCCGGAAACCTTCGGGTATATGGCTCCTCCGAAACCCATTCATCCATTGAGAAAGCGGTGGGTGTGGCAGGAATTGGAAGAAAAAATTTCGTAAAGGTGGGAACGGACCATCGCCTCAGGATGGATCCGGCAGCGCTGGAAGAGGCCATACGAAGGGACCTGCAGCATGGACTGGTCCCCTGTGCGGTGGTCGCCACCATCGGAACAACCGGCACCCTGGCGGTGGACCCCCTGGAGGAGATCGCAGGAATCTGCAGGAAATACGGATGCTGGCTCCACGTGGATGCGGCCTATGCCGGGACAGCCCTGATGATGCCACGGTTCCGCTGGATGATCAGGGGTTCGGAACAGGTGGACAGTTTTGTGTTCAACCCGCACAAATGGATGTTCACCAATTTTGACTGTTCGGCTTACTATGTGAAAAATGCGGATCTGCTGATCCGGACCTTCGAGATCCTGCCGGAATACCTGAAGACTGGCACCAGGGGGAAGGTGAATGATTACAGGGACTGGGGGGTACCCCTGGGAAGAAGGTTCAGGGCACTGAAGCTCTGGTTCGTCCTGCGCGGATTCGGACTGGAAGGGATCCTGGAAAAGCTGGAACACCACCTGGAACTGAACCGCTTTTTTGCCGGGGAGGTACAGAAGATCCCCGGAATGGTGGTGGCCACGGAACCCTTCCTCAATGTGACCTGCTTCAGGTATGATCCGGATCCGCATGCCGGTCCGGACCTGAGGAGCAAGACAAACGAGGAGTTCCTTGCAAAGATCAACGCAGGCGGCAGGCTATTCCTGACCCACACCCGCATCGGCGGGATGCACACCTGCCGGATGGTGATCGGGCAGACCTATGTGACAAGGAATGATGTGGAACAGGCCCTGGAGGTGATCGGAGATGCCAGCAGGGCACTATCAGATGCATAAAATGACCCAACAGGAACAGCCGGGCGGGAAGCTTCCCGCGACAATGAAAGCGGTCCGCCAGAAAGAGCCCGGCGGGGCACTGGTCACCGAAATGGTTCCCCTTCCCGCTCCGGGCAAAGGGGAAGTGCTTGTCCGCATGCATGCCGCCCCTGTCAATCCTTCCGACCTGGCCCTGCTGAAAGGGGGCTACATGGAGAGGCAATACCCCTTTACACCCGGACTGGAGGGCAGCGGGCTGGTGGTTGCTTCCGGCAGGGGATTGCTGGCCCTGCTCCGGAAAGGGAAAAGGGTGGCCTGCACCCCCGCTCCTTCGGGAGACGGAACATGGGCCGAATACATGGTGACCCCTGCCAGCAGAACGGCTCCCCTTCCCGGTGAGGCCTCCTTTGAACAGGGTTCCATGATGCTGGTCAATCCCATGACTGCCATGGCTTTTATGGAGATCGCCGGGAAAGGGAAACACCGGGCCCTGGTCAACAATGCTGCGGGCAGCGAACTGGGAAGGATGCTGATCAGGCTGACCGGCCGGCAGCAGCTCCCGCTGATCAATATTGTCAGGCGGAAGGAACAGGTAAGCGAACTCATGGAAGGGGGAGCACACATCGTGCTCTGCTCGGGAGATCCCGGTTTTGGTGAACAACTGCGGCGGGCGGCCCGGGATCTTGGCGCTACCCTCCTGCTGGATGCCATCGGCGGGGAACAGACCTCCCTCCTGATGGAGGCCGCACCGAAGGGATCCAGGCTCATCTGTTACGCACGCCTGTCGGGGGATCCCATCCGCATCGATCCGGGATGGCTGATCAAGGAAGAAAAAACAATGGAGGGCTTCCTGCTGGGAAACTGGTTGCGGGACCAGCCGCTGACCGGCAAACTCCGGCTGTTACGCAATGTCAGGAAGGCGCTTCCGGACCTCCTCAGTTCAAGGATCCACCGCACACTGCCCCTTGATATGGCCGGGCACGCTGTGGACACTTACCACCGGCAAATGTCCGCCGGGAAGACCATCCTGCGCATTGCCGGGAACCACCCTCACAGTAACCAATAAAACCCGTGTTATGAAGAAAGAGACCCATCACCGCCCCGCCGCCGGGAAAAACCGCAGAGGAACCAGGTTACCGGCCTTCACACTGGCTTTCCTGATGATACTCACAGGTTGCCGGCTGTCTCATCCCGACCGGGAAGGAGCTACGGAGGCTCCCTTTCTGTGGGAAAACGCCCATGTTTATTTCCTTCTCACCGACCGGTTTCTCAACGGCGATCCCTCCAACGATCTGAATTTTGACAGGACCACCCCCACCGCCCCCATGAGGGGCTTCGAAGGGGGGGACCTGAGAGGGGTCATCCGGAAACTGGAGGAGGGTTATTTCCGGCAACTGGGGATCACGGCACTCTGGCTCACCCCCTTCTTTGAACAGAACCACGGTCCCACCGACGAGTCTACCGGGATGACCTACGGGTACCACGGGTACTGGACCCGGGACTGGACCCGGCTGGATCCCAATTTCGGGACCATGGCTGATCTGGAAGAACTGGTCAGGCTCGCCCACAGCCAGGGGATCCGGATCCTCATGGACGTGGTCATGAACCATACCGGGCCGGTCACCGGTCTCGATCCGGTCTGGCCGGCTGATTGGGTCAGGACCTTCCCCCCCTGTGCATTCTCCAGCTACGGGACCACCGTCCACTGCACGCTGGTGGAGAACCTTCCGGACATACGGACCGGATCGGACGATCCGGTGGAACTGCCCCCGGAACTGCTTCAGAAATGGGAATCGGAAGGCAGGCTCGAAGAGGAACTGGCGTCCCTGGAGGCCTTCTTTGAACGCACGGGTTTTCCAAGGGCCCCCAGGTACTTCCTCATTAAATGGCTCACCGATCTGGTCAGGGAACTGGGGATCGACGGATACCGCCTCGATACCGCCAAACATATCGAGGAGTGGGTATGGGCAGAGCTTTACGGGGAAGCACAGGCCGCCTTCGACGAGTGGAAGCACAATCATCCCGAACTGGTGCTGGACGGCAATGACTTCTTTATGGTGGGCGAGGTGTACGGATACGGGATCTCTTCTGGCAGGAACTACTGGTTCGGCGACCGGGAAGTGGATTTCTTTGCCCAGCAGATCCACAGCCTCATCAACTTTGAATTCAAACAGCATGCCAGCCTGGGCTACGAGGCCCTCTTTTCACTCTATTCGGAGAAGCTGAACGGGGAACTGGATGGACATGGCGTCCTGAATTACATCTCCTCCCACGACGATGCGGGGCCCTTCGACGGGGAAAGGAAAATCCCCGTGGAGGCACTGACCAAACTGCTGCTCACCCCGGGGGCATCCCAGCTCTATTACGGGGATGAAAGCTGCCGGCCGCTGCAGGTCCCGGATGCCGTGGGAGATGCCAATCTGCGCAGTCCCATGAACTGGGACGTGATCGCCTCCGGGGGGCGGGTGAACGGAACGGAGGTTGCCAGGGTGATGGAGCATGCCGGGAAGCTGGGCCGGTTTCGCAGGGACCACCCGGCGGTGGGTGCAGGGAGACACAGCAAGCTGTCCGACACCCCCTATCTATTCTCCAGAACACTGGAGAAAGAGGGATTCAAAGACCGGGTGGTGGTGGGACTGGACCTGGAATCCGGGACCATGCAGCTGGAGGTGGGAACGGTCTTCCCCGACGGGACCAGGCTCTATGACTATTATTCGGAGACCATGGTAACGGTCAGGAAAGGCCGGGTGACGCTCCGCTCAGGGATGCCGCTGGTGCTTCTGGGGGAGATAACCACCGCACCGTGAAAGAAGAACCGGCAGGGCGCAACCGGGGGCATGTTCCCCTCAGGGATTTTCCCGGCATTCCGCTGGAATACGCGGAGGTCCTGAAAAGCAGGGGCATCCTGCACAGCGGGGAATTGCTGCAGGCCCTGCGGCACCGGGACGCCCTCGGCCGGCTGGCCAGGGCCACAGGGGTCCCTTCCCGCCGCCTGGAAGAGCTGCGTGCACTGTGCGACCTGGCAAGGGTACAGGGCACCACCCCCGCGGTGGTCCGGGAACTCTACCGGGCAGGGATCCGGTCCGCGGGGGAGCTGGCCCGTGAAGACCCGGTCTCCCTGGGTCAGAAGCTCCGCTTCAGGGATTCCGCCGGGTGGAAAGAGCGAACGGATGAAGCGCTGCTTGCAACGTGGATCCGGAATGCTGCTGAACTGGCGGAGGGAGACCCTGAAAATGACCGCATGCCCGGATGATGCGAACAAGTGATGAAGCGATGGACCCACATACCGCTCCTGGTTGCCGGATTGCTCCTGGGAATTTTCCGGGGAGCGAGCGGACAACAGGTACAGGTCTATCTGTTCCCGGGCCAGGGTTCCGATGAACGGCTGTTCAAACACCTGCGGCTTCCGGAAGGGTACGATACCACCCATGTCTCTTACCCGGTGCCGGATAAGGGAGAGGACCTGAAGCACTATGCCATGCGGTTCGCCAGCCTGATCGATACTGCCCAGCCCTTTGTGTTGCTGGGAGTATCCCTGGGGGGAATGATCTGCACCGAACTGGCCGACACCCTGGATCCGGAAGCTGTCGTACTGGTATCCAGCGCAAAAACGCAGCATGAACTGCCCGGGAGGTATACCTTTATGAGGCGGGTTCCCCTGGACAAAATCATCCCCAGGGGAGTGGTGAAGGCGAGCGGCCGGATCCTGCAGGGGATTGTGGAGCCGGACCGGAAACATGACAAGGAGACGTTCAAATCGATGCTCAGGGAAAAGGATGCACGCTATCTGAAACGCACTGCCCAGATGATCACACGCTGGGACCGGACCATCCATTCGGAAAAGATTGTTCATATCCACGGCAATAATGACCACACCATCCCGGTTAAAAACCTGGAGGCTGATTATATTGTGGAAGGGGGGTCGCACATGATGATGGTGACCCGGGCAGAGGAGATCAATGCGATCCTTGAGAAGATCCTCCTGAACCATGAGCCATGAGAATCATTGACGCACATATGCATGTGGGATTGTCCGGATTCGACGTCCCGACACTGATCCGGTCCATGGACGAAAAAGGGATCAATCAGTCCTGGCTCCTCACCTGGGAGGAACTGGAACCGCCGGTCACCTCGCTTCACATGGAGCTGGGACCGGAACCGCTCCTGGATGCATGCGCTGCCTATCCGGACAGGCTGGTGCCCCTGTATGCACCCGATCCCTCCCGCCCCGGTCTGGGAGAATGGTTCAGACAATTCAGGGAACGAGGGATCAGGGGGTGCGGCGAGCTGAAGGTCTCAAGGCGGTGGTCCGATCCCCTGCTGACCCCCTACCTGGAGCTGGTCGACGCATACCGGTGGCCCCTGATCTTCCATATGGAGGAGCCCAGGATGCAATACCTCCGTGAGGGTGACGGATTTGGCGAATGGATCCTGGAGCGGCTGATGAATGACAAGTACAACGGGATCCCCCGCTACTACCTGACCCGCATGGCCGCCTCCACCGGCATCCTGAAAAAGAAGATCCGCAGGAACCAGGTACCTTTCCCCGGTATCCTGTATGACTTCGACGGGCTGGAGGCCAGGCTGCAGCAGTTCGCCGGGATCCGGTTCATCGCCCACGGACCCGATTTCTGGAACCACATCGGCAATGAAACCAGCCCGCGCTACATCCACCAGAAAGGTCGCTTCCGGGAATTCGGAATCATCGACAGGCTGCTGGAGCGGCATGAGAACCTGTTTTGCGACATATCGGGCCACAGCGGATTCAATGCACTGAAGCGCGATCCCGGCAAGGCACGCCTCTTTCTTCAAAAACATGCAACCAGGGTCCTGTACGGGACAGACAACACCCGCCTGCCCTTGATGGAGCTCCTCCATTCCATGAAGCTGGGGGAGGAAACCATGCAGCGCATCCTGCACGGAAATGCACTCCGGGTCATGGGGGTGTGAGCACCCGGAGCCATTTTTTATTAGATTTGCCGGTTTCAACAGCAATCCGATACCTATGAAAAGAATGACCGTTATCCTGTGGGTGATCCTGGTAACCCTTCCGGGGATCAGCCAGAAAAAATATTACGAATCGATCAGGGAAGCCCTGGTGGCCGGACGTGCGCTGCGGGGTGATTCTGGTCCGTCCGGGGTGGAATGGATGGGATCGGGTGACCGGTACTCCTTCAGCAAACGCGACGGAATGGACCAGCAGATCTGGATCAGGAACGTGAAAGAGGGGACCGAAGAGATGGTGTTCCAGACATCCGGGCACACCTTTCCGGGCACCGAAACCCCATTCCGGTTCCGATCCTTCAGCTGGACAAGGGATTACAGGTACCTCCTGTTCCAGACCAATTTCCGGCCCATCTGGCGCTATTCGGGCGATGCGGACTACTACTACTACTCCCTGGAAGATCAGGGCATGAAGCTGATCGTGGAGGCGGCGTTCACGGCGGAAGTTTCACCGGACGGAAGGAAAGTGGGGTACGGGAAAGGGGGCAACCTGTTTGTCTTCGACCTCGCGACGGGGACCCACACCCAGCTGACCTTCGACGGAGCGGAGAAATTCTACAACGGCCGCTTCGGATGGGCCAACGAGGAGGAATTCGGCCTGGTGCAGGCGTGGGAATGGTCACACGACAGCCGTTACATGGCCTACTGGCAGACCGATGAGCGCCAGGTACCCGTCTACAGGCTGACCGATTTTTCGGGTCAGCACCCCGAATATACGGAGATCCCCTACCCCAAGGCGGGTGATCCTCCTCCCGTTGAGAGGATCGGGATCCTGGACCTGGAACAGGGAACACAGAAATGGCTCGATTTCGATCCAAAAGGGGGGTACATGCCCCGGATCTACTGGACCGCCAGACCCCACACCCTGGCACTGGTCTGGATGAACAGGGCCCAGAACCACCTGAAGGTCTATCTGTTCGATGTCAGGGACGGATCAGGGACACTGGTGCTGGAAGAGCAATCCGATACCTGGATCGACATCTTCGATTTTTTTGCCGGAGAACTGCACCTTTTCTATTTTCCGGAGGAAACGGAGTCGTTTTTCTGGATCTCGGACAGGGATGGCTACTCCCACATCTATCATTACGATTACGGGGGCACCCTGCTGGGACAGGTGACCGAAGGTCCGTATGATGTGGTGGCCATCAAATCCATCGATCCGGCAAAGAAAAGCCTCACCTACCTCTCCTGCGAGATCTCCCCCCTGGAGCAGAACCTGTTCCGCATCAGATTCAACGGAAAAGGCAAGGAACGGATCACCTCCGCACCCGGGAACCACGATGTCAATGTGGCTCCCGACGGGGAGGCATTCATCGATTCCTATTCCGATACCGCGACACCCTCAACGGTGGACCTGAGGGATGGTAAGGGAAGGCTGGTTGAGAACCTGGCAGGACACCGGCAGGCACTCGACCACCTGGAAAAATACCATTATGCGGAAAGAGAGCTTTTCACCTTCACCACCTCCGACGGGCAGCAGATCGACGGGTACCTCATCAGGCCCATGGATTTCGATCCGGAGAAACAATATCCCCTGCTGCTGGCGGTGTACGGGGGACCGGGCTCACAGGGCGTCTACAACCGCTTTGAAACCAGCGGCTGGCACCAGTACCTGGCGCAGAAAGGATATGTGGTGGCCAACATCAACAACCGGGGGAACGGCGGCTACGGCCGCGATTTTGAAAAGATCGTGCACCTGCAGCTGGGTAAATGGGAAACCCATGACTTTGCTGAAGCCGCCCGATTCCTGTCGAAGCATGCATGGATCGACGGCAACCGGGTGGGGATCATGGGCCACAGCTTCGGTGGATTCTCCGCAGGGATGTCCCTTCTCCGGCACCCGGATGTCTTCACCGCAGGGATCGTGACGGCGGCCATCTCGGACCACATGAACTACGACTGCATCCTCACGGAACGGTATATGGGGCTGGTGGATGAGAATGAAGAGGGCTACCGGAACAGCTCCATGGCCACGCTGGCCGGGAACCTGAAGGGACGCATGATGCTGGTCCATTCGCTCATGGACGATAACGTCCATCCCCAGAATACCTTCCAGCTGGTGCGCGCCCTCATCGACCAGGGAAAGGAGTTCGACCTGAAAATTTACCCCCCCGGGGCGCACGGGGTAGCCTACGACATGCACAGCCAGTTCTTCCTCTACCAGGAATACCTGAACTGGCTGGAGGAGAACCTGAAGCAGTAAAGGGAAATTTGTCAGCTCCCCCGGATCCTTCGGGCACGGTCTGGCCGGAGGTTACCTGTTCCCTCCCCCGGCCTGGCTTTTGCGGGGCCCGGGGGCAGAGCGGGGCTTCGGTGAAGCTCCCCCTTTTTTCTGTGCAGCACCGCGTTTCTGCGCCGCAGCTCCGCTTTTTTGTGCCGCCGTCCCGCTTTTTTGCGCTGCCGTCCCGCCTCTTTCAGGCAGGGGCTCACCGGGTTTCTCTGCTGCAGTGTCCTCTCCGGAAGGGGTGGCTCTCTGTGCCTCCGGTTTGGCTCCGGCCCGGGAATCTGCCGGAACCCTCGACCGGATGTACGCGGTATAAAACGTTGGATGAATGTCCCTGAACAGGTGCATCATCCGGTCGATTTTACGGCGCAGGATCAGTTCATTTTCATTGATCCGGTTGGTGAGCTTCACCTTGCTTTTTTTCCTCTGCAGCCTGGCCTCCCTGTAGGTGGAAAGCGCATCCACATAGCCTCCCAGTTCCAGCTTCAGTTTCCCGAGGTGCTGTTCGGTCAGGCCGTAATCGGAGATGTGAAACCGTGGCGCCTTCTTTGCTGATCCGGCAGCGGCAGCGAGCAGGTCATTTCCCGTCCGGATGACCCTGGAGGAGAACCTGACCAGGTCATCCGCTTTCATGCGTTCAAGGTCAGGAAGGGTCACCTTCATCCTCTTCAGCAGCCGGCGGTCACCCTCCTCCGCCGCATACACGCCAAGGGCGCTGGTCACCGGAAAGAGTTGTGCAACAAGCCGGCTCTTGCGCTCCGGGATCACTGCTTTGACCGATGCCAGGTCGGTTTCCAGGACCTTCAGGTGGTCCCCGATCTTCTTCATGTTCCTCACGAAACGGTCGTACTGGGCTTTCATTGCGGCCACTGACTGCCAGTGTGCCACATGCTGCTCCATCACACGAAGTACTTCCTGCTGAACGGTGAGTTGTTTCTGTTGCTTTGCTTTCATGATCATATGGTGGATAATGGTTTCGGATTGCGATGGATCTCCCAGTACCGCTGCAGGCGGCCGGCAAAACGGCCCGGTTTTTCAGCAAAGACCAGGGGCGCGCAACTGCGGACTTTGCGGGTTGCACGCCGGTAATCCGACCTGACCGCATCCAGGAGGGAATCCTCATCTTTTATGGAACCTTGGTTTTTTCCTTCCTCGCGGATGAATATCTCCAGCCTCTGCCGGTCCCTTATCCGGCCGAGTGTTTCAGTGAGCCTGTCAATGCTGGCGGCATACCCCTTCAGGAGTTCGGGGTACAGCCCCCTGAGCAGTTCCATCTGAAACTGCAGGTACCTGCAATTTTTCCTGAATTCGTGGGATAGGGCCATTCCGGGTGCCTCTTCCATCCTTCCCATGAGCCTCCTTGCCCTGCGATAGGTCCTTCTGATCCCTTTCCGGACGGATTGGAAGCTATCCCGGAGGGAAAGGCTGCCCTGCAGCTGTCCGACGGCATTCCCGAATGCTGTGGGCAGGTTGTCCAGGGGACCTTCCGGTGAAACAAGCACCTGCAATTCTGCATCCAGCCGTTCGTTCACAGACGACTTCAATCCCGCCAGAAGCTGCGGATCGAACCGGGCTGACCGGCCCTGTTCCATGGCTTCAAGGCTTTCCGATAGCACACGCAGGTCCCTTGCCCTGCTGATCCCTCTTGACAGGTCCCGGAACCGGCGGTTCTCCCTCAGGTAATAGCTGTAGCCGGTCTCGTCCCTTACCATCCTCAGAAGTGCCCGGATGCGCTTAATGGTCTTGCGGGTTTCATGGATGGCTTCGTGCGGATCCCTTTCAATGGCCCGGTCCAGGTCAAGCCTGCTGACCCAGCCCTCCAGGACCAATTGCACGGAACGGGTCAGCGGAATTCTGGTATCAAGCTGAATCTCTTTCAATTCCCGCAGGTGTGGTTGAGACCACAATTTAGTAAATCCAAAGGGATTTGGAGGACGTTTACATCAGTTTAATAGGGAACCTGCCCGGAGTACTGCACAATTTTCTTGCTTCTTGATTCCTCTTTTGTCATCTTTGCCTGTAATTGGTCTGCATGAAAAAAGCGGTATTCCTCATTCCGGTCCTTCTGTTGATCGCTGCATGTGCCACCCGGGAAATCTGTGATGCCGATAACCAGTCGGAAATGGTTGCCCGCTTCAAGATAGCAGGGACAGAACCTCCGGCCGATACGGTACTCTCTTCCGTCACCGTGCACGGGATCCGGCCCGGCCAACCGGACAGCCTGATCTACCGCGATGTACCTGCCGCCCGGCTTGTGCTTCCCCTTAATCCCAACGAGGTGTATTCCTCCTTTGTGATCGAGGCGGATGGCCGCCGGGATACCCTGCGGATCGGTCACCGGACTGAATACTACCTGATTTCATATACCTGCGGATTTGCTGCCCTTTTCACACTGGAAACACTGAACCATACGGGCGGTGCCATCCGGAAGACAGAGGTCATTAACGGGGTTGTGGATGCCAAACTTGAACAGGATGAGGAACATATCTGGCTGTATTTTTAGTATCGCCCTCTTCCTGTGGCCGGGAGTTTCCGCCGCAGGCCAGGACACCCTGCGCACGTTCGGGCCGAGGGTGGGGATCGATCTGGCACGCTTCGCCTACCTCTTTTCTGATCCTGCAGAAACCGGGGCAGAGCTTTCGCTTGATGCGGAAGTGTACCGGAACCTCTATCCGGTTCTGGAGATCGGCTTCAGCAGTCTCCGGGAGACTGAGGACCAGTTCGATTACTCCATGGCGGGCGCCTACGGAAGGCTGGGAGCCGATTATAACGTCCTGGAGCAGAAAGACAGGTCGGTCCACCACACACTGACCGCAGGTGTCCGCTACGGGATCGCACGCTTCGAGCACCGGGCCGAGAACGTGACCATACCCAGCGGATACTGGGGGGATTACCTGCTCCGGCAGCACGAATACAGCCTCACCGGACACTGGCTGGAGCTGGTGGCGGCTGTCAGGGCAGAGATCCTGCCCAATTTTTTCCTGGGGTGGAGTTTCCGCTACAAGTTCCTGCTCAACCAGGACATGGATCCGCTGTTCACCCCCCTGATCGTTCCCGGATACGGACGCGGGGCGCAGAACAGGACCATCGGGTTCACCTATTCCGTCCTGTACACCATCCCTCTGTTGAAAAAATAACCCAAATCAACCACATACATATGGCATATTTTGCATCGAAACAACGCTACCGGGAAATGAAGTACAACCGTTGCGGGAAGAGCGGTCTCCTGCTCCCGGCCATTTCACTGGGTCTGTGGCACAACTTCGGAGGCATGGCAGACTTCCAGCAGATGAAAGAGATCCTCCTCAGGGCATTTGACCTGGGGATCACCCATTTTGACCTGGCCAACAACTACGGCCCCCCTCCGGGGAGCGCCGAGTCGAACCTGAAAAACATCCTGAAGGCCGAACTGGCCGGCCACAGGGACGAGCTGATCATTTCGACCAAGGCGGGGTATCTGATGTGGGATGGTCCTTACGGAGAATGGGGCAGCAGGAAATACCTGCTGGCCAGCCTCGACCAGAGCCTGAAACGGATGGGACTGGAGTATGTGGATATCTTCTATTCCCACCGACCCGATCCGGAAACCCCGTTCGAGGAGACCATGATGGCGCTGCACACGGCGGTGCAGCAGGGAAAAGCGCTCTACGTGGGGATCTCCAACTATGATGCCGAACAGACCGGGGAGGCCGTGGCCATCCTGAACAGCCTGGGAACCCCCTGCCTGATCCACCAGCCCAAATACAACATGCTGAACCGGTGGGTGGAGGACGGGCTGCTGGAGGTCCTGGAAAAACACGGGGTGGGATGCATCCCCTTCAGTCCCCTCGCCCAGGGATTGCTGACCGACCGCTACCTGGGTGGAATTCCCGAAGGATCAAGGATAGCCGGTGAGAGTATTTTTCTGAAGGAGGAGGACCTGAGCCCTGAGCTGATGGTCAAACTGAAGGCGCTCAACCAGGAGGCGGAACAGCGGGGTCAATCCCTCGCCCAGATGGCCCTTGCATGGATCCTGAGCCGCAGGCAGGTCACTTCGGTCCTGATAGGGGCCAGCAGCGTTGCCCAGCTGGAAAACAATGTGGGAACCCTCCGTAACCTGTCATTCACCCAGGATGAGCTGGCATCAATAGACAACATCCTGATGACCTGATCCCCGGTGCGCCTGCAAGACCCGCGACCCGGTGAATACTCAGCTCACCTCCAGTTCAAGGGCATCCAGGCGCCGGCCGATGAAAGCCATCTCCTCTTCGGTCAGCTGAACCTCCAGGGCCCCCACATTCTCTCTGACCTGGCTGTCATTCCTGGCACCCACCAGGGCCACGGTGATGCCCGGCTGCCTGAGTGTCCACTGGATCACCAGCTGCGAGAGGGTCGCTCCCCTGGATTCGGCCAGGGGCCTGACCTCGTCCAGGAACTGGTTGACCCTGATCAGGTTGTTGATGCGGAAATGGGGTGTTTCGGGGCGGGTATCACCCGGGGCGAACGGATAATCAGGGGTGATCTTCCCCGTCAGCAGCCCGCGCTGTAAAGGACTGTATGCCAATATACTGCACTGGTTTTCCAGGCACCATGGCACGATATCCTCCTCGATTTCCCTGCGGACCATGCTGTAGGGGACCTGATTGGAGGCCAGCTCCACGGAGGCGGCGGCCCGCTTCATCTGATCCAGGGAGTAATTGCTGACTCCCGCTGCCCTGATCTTGCCCTGCCGGAGCAACACATCGAAGGCTTCCATGGCCTCCTCGATGGGGGTGGTATGGTCGGGCCAGTGGATCTGGTAGAGATCGATGTAATCGGTCCCCAGCCGAGCAAGGCTCTCCTCGCACTCCCTGATCAGGCTCTCCTTTCCCGAAAACTTATACACATCCCTGATCTTTCCGTCGTTGTCCTCGGTGGTGAAATAGTATTCCCCCTGGGTCCCTTCCCAGCGCATCCCGCACTTGGTAAGGATCTCAAACTGATCCCTTTTGCCGCGGACGGCCTCCCCCACGATCTCCTCCGACAGGCCGAACCCATAGATGGGTGCCGTATCGATGGTGGTGATCCCGTGATCATGGCTCGCCTGTATGGCCCTGAGGCTCTCCTTCCTTTCCGAGCCGCCCCACATCCATCCGCCGATGGCCCAGGCCCCCAGGGTCAGGGGGGTAACCTCCACGTCCGATTTTCCTAGTTTTCTCTTTTTCATTTGCCGGATTCTTTTCTGATTTCTTCTGCCACTTCCACCGGCAGGTAATTGTCGTAACTGAGGCAAACCTCCCTGGAAAACGCCATGGCTCCCTGCAGGATCTCCCTCCACTCCTCCTTCCCGATTGCGCCCACATCCGCCTTTCCGTATCCCCGTCTGTAAAGCCCGTAAATGATGCCCGCATTGAAGGTATCCCCTGCTCCGATGGTGCTTACCGGTTCGATCACCTCCACTTCCATGTGGATATTCAGGGATTCGGTCCTCAGATACACCCCGTGGGCATTGGCCGTGTAGATGAGCACACCGCAGTGGGGGCGAACCGCTTCCCATGCCTCGTCCGCATTTCCCGCCCCGAAAATGTTCAGAAGGTCCTCGTCCGAGGCCCTGACCAGGCTGGCCATCTCCATGTTTTCCCTGATCATGCCGAGCAGGGCATCCCTTTCCTTGAGGTGACTGCTGCGGAAATTGGGATCATAAAGGACCAGCACATCCGCACCGGCCGCCTTCTGAAGCAACGCCTTGACCCTTGGCCTGATCCCGGGATTGAGTGCATAGAACGATCCGAAGAGCAGCAGGTCCTTTTTGCCGAACTCGGGAAACGCCACATTAAGCCGCTGGTGGGGATAGTCCTTGTAAAACTGATATTCCGCATCGCTGCTGTCGTTCAGAAACGCCAGGGCGATGGCCGACTGCCCCTGTTCGTACCTGGACAGCGAACCGGTATCCACGCCGTTTTGCTCCATGAAACCGGCGATCAGATCGCCCACCCTGTCGTTCCCCATCTCACTGATCATGGTGACCGGTGCTCCCAGTCTTCCCAGGGTAATGGCCGCATTGAACGCGGAACCTCCAGGGCTGGCCGCCATGGGCTGACCATCCCTGAAAATAATATCCAGAATGGTCTCTCCCACCGCGTAAATATGCCTTTCCGCCGGAGACCCCCGCATCACTTCACCAGTTTTGAAATGGATTTGAACTCCTGTGTACCCGATACCCGCGCCAGTTCGAAAAGGACCGATTCACAGGTGGTGACCACGGCACCCTCCTGCCTCATCCGCTCAAGGGCAACACGCCGGTCCTCCCCGTTTCTCGAGGAGGTGGCATCTGCCACGACAACGGGCAGGTGCCCCTTTTCGGCCAGGTCGATCACCGTCTGAAGGACGCAGACATGGGCTTCAATGCCTGCAATGATCCATGTCTTCCTCTCCGTCTCCCCCATGGCCTGCTGAAAAGCCGGTTCATCGCAGCAGGAGAACGCCGTTTTTTGCACCGCGACGGCCGGGGTGAGCGCCCTGAGCACCGGATCAAGGGTGGGACCCAGACCCTTTGGATACTGTTCTGTAAATAATACCGGAACCTCAAGGATCTTCAGCCCTTCGATGAGCATGATGCATTTCCTGAGCAGTACATCACCCTGGTCCATGTGCGGGAACAACCGTTCCTGCATATCGATGATCAGTCCGGTGCAGGCTGTTCTCTGAATCCTCATGGTTTGTTCCCGTTGGCATGGTTCCTCGACTTTTCACCCAGGTATCCCCCGTGGTGCCTCCTTGCATAATCAAGGGGGGTGAACCCGATGCGCTGCATCATCAGAACGACCAGTACATCCCCGATCACCGCCATGGTGGTGGCCGAGGTGGTGGGTGTCAGCCCCAGGGGACAAACCTCCTTCGGGTTGCCGGTGAAAAGGACCAGGTCCGATTTCCTGGCCAGCGGTCCTTCGGGATTGCCGGTGATGATCACCACAGGGATCCCCGGATGCAGGGCATGGGTCAGTTCCACCAGTTCAAGGATCTCCCTGGTTTTCCCCGAATTGGAAAGCACCAGCAGCATGTCGTTCTCCCGGATCACTCCCAGGTCGCCGTGCTGTGCTTCACTGGGGTGCAAAAAGAGGGCGGGGGTCCCGGTGGAGCTGAGCGTGGTGGCCACATGGTTGGCCACATGACCCGCTTTGCCCATCCCGCTGGCGATCACCTTGCCCCCCCTGGTATGCACCCGTTCATGGATCATGTCGATCACCCGCGAGTAGGCCCCGGTGACCGGAATGGAGCGAATTGCGCGGGCTTCCTGCTCCAGTATCTGTTCAATGGTTGGTATCATTCATCCGTTGTGTGACAAAGGTCTCCAGTTTCAGCAGGTCCGCTGTAAAACGCCTGATCCCGTCCGAAAGCTTTTCCACGGCCATGGCATCCTGGTTGTGCATCCACCGGAATGATTTCTCATCCAGGTTGATTTTTTGAATGTCCGCCGAACGGGCATCCTCCCGGTCCAGTCTGCGGTGGACGGTGGTTTCCATATTTTCCAGTTCAAGGAGCAATGAGGGGGAGATGGTCAGCAGGTCACATCCGGCCAGTTCCAGGATCTCTTCCGTATTGCGGAAGGAGGCCCCCATGACCTCGGTCCCGTACCCGAACTTTTTGTAATAGGTGTAAATGGACCGGACAGAAAGGACCCCGGGATCCTCGGCACCCGGGATGTGATCGACGCCACGCTCCTTCCGGTGCCAGTCATAGATCCTGCCCACGAACGGGGAGATAAGCTGAACCCCGGCCTCGGCGCAGGCCACTGCCTGGGCCATGCTGAACAGCAGGGTCAGGTTGCAGTGGATCCCTTTGCCTTCAAGGATCCTTGCCGCCCGGATCCCTTCCCAGGTGGAAGCGACCTTGATCAGGATTTTCCCGCGGTCGATCCCCTCCTCCTCATAGAGCCGGATCAGCTTCTCCGCCTTCCTGACGGTGCCTTCCGTATCGAAGGAGAGCCGGGCATCCACCTCCGTGGAGACCCGCCTGGGGACAATGTTGAGGATCTCGGTCCCGAAGATCACCGCCAGCCTGTCCAGAACCTCTTCCACCATCTCCTGCCCTGTACCGCCGGCACGGCGGCCTGCTTCAATGGCGCGGTCTACCAGCGGAATATAGGCCTCTTTCTGGGCTGCTGCATAGATCAGCGAAGGGTTGGTGGTGGCGTCCACGGGCCGGAACCTTTTCATGCTTTCGAAATCACCCGTATCGGCCACTACCTCCGTAAACTTCTTCAATTGCTCAAGCGCATTCATGGTGCTGAATTTGATCAGAAGTCAAAGATAATATAAATGCGGACAACCCTCCGGGCTAACGGATGTATTCGGAAAAGTCCCTCAGCAGGGATTCGGTGGTAACAACAGTGGCATAGGTGCCCTGCAGCGTTTGAATGGTGGAATAGTGCACATACCTTGCCGGAACAATGTGTTCCTCGTACTGCAGTGCCCTGGTGGCGCAGGCATCTTCCACCAGGATGCAGGCGAAGCCCAGGTCGTGGGCGGCCCTCACCGCGGCCTCCACGCACATGTGGGTCTGCATGCCGCAGATAACCAGCTGCCCGACAGAATCGGAGCGCAGCCCGGTCAGGAGGCCGGTGTCAAGAAAGGCATTGACCTGATGTTTGGTGATGACCGTTTCCCCTTCGGCCGGTTCCACAAAGGAATGGATGTTACCGCCCGGCTCGTACTGGTGCCTGATGTGGTAGACAGGGTACCCGTGCTTCCTGAACTGGTCCAGCACCAGCCCTGCATTCATTCCTGCCTCCTCCGGTCCCTCCAGCTGCATATCACCCCCGGGGAAATAGAACTCCTGGATATCGATGATCAGCAATGCGGTCCGCTGGCCCGGCAGCGGCAGCACAAGGAAGAGCATGAGTATCGCAGCGGCAAGTTGCCTGATGCCTTTCTTCATGGGTGTTGCGTTTTGGGGTTGGTCGTGCTGCCAATTTACGGAATTGGCCCTAATCAATCAAGGAGGCTCCCGAAGGCCGGTAATTTACATAGAGGGGGGGTCTGCTTCAATTTATGTATTATTTATTTCTTACACCCCTATTTTTATGGGGGTCTAATTTATATTTTATCTATTTTTTATTTTTTACCTCCTTTTTTTTGGGGGTATGAAAATTTTATTCATAGTTTTGCTTCGAATTAATAATTAACCAACCCTAAATTTTACAGTTATGAAAAGGAACAGACTATTCGGTGCGATTTTGACACTTTTCGCAGCAACCTCCATAATCACTCCCGTTCAGATCCAGGCACAGGATTCAGATTCCCCTTTCAGTGTGGGGGGAGACCTGGTGAGCAGTTACCTCTGGAGGGGGACCAAGTTCGGGTCCGGTCCGGCCATCCAGCCCTACCTGGAACTGGCCCTTGGTAATTTCACCATCGGAGGCTGGGGATCCTACTGCTTTACCACCAATGAGGCACCCGAGGCCGACCTCTATCTCTCCTACGGATTTGACTTCGGACTCAGCATCGGCCTTACCGATTATTACTTCCCCGGAACACAGTATTTCGACTACTCCAGGGAATCGGGGGCCCATGCATTTGAGGTGAACCTCGGTTATGAAATCGGAGGCCTCTCCATTGGCGCCAACTACTTCATCAATGAGGCCGGAGGCGCTGGTACGGAAGGCGGCGACATGTATTTCGAACTCGGGTACTCCTTTGAACATTTCGGTGTGTTCGTGGGTGGCGGAAACGGCTGGCACACGGTGGAAACGGATGCGGACGAATCGGATTTCATGGTCTGCAACATCGGGATCACCGCCTCCAGGGAGATCCCGGTCACCGAAAAATTCTCCCTGCCCGTCAGCGGATCGCTGATCCTGAACCCCGATACCGAGCAGTTCCATGTAGTAGTTGGCATATCATTTTAAATACAGATTCCATGAAAAAAATTGAAGCAATTGTCAGAAAGACCAAGTTTGAAGAGGTCAAGGAGGCCCTTCATGAAAATGGCATTGAATTCTTCTCCTTCTGGGAGGCCAGGGGAGTGGGTATGGCCCGGGAAAGCCGGGTATACAGGGGCATCGCCTATGATACCAGCACTATCGAGAGGCTTTATCTCCAAATTGTTGTGCGCGATGTGAACCTGGAAAAGACCATTGACGCCCTGCTGAGATCGGCCAGGACCGGCGAGGTGGGCGACGGGAAGATCTTCATCTCCACCGTCGATGAGAGCATCCGGATCCGAACCGGAGAAAAAGGGGACGAATCACTCTACATCAAAGACTGATCCCCCATTGTACAACTTTTAATACAATATCCCATGGAAAATTTAGCAACTGCAGTTTCCGAATTCACCATTTCCATCGATACCATATGGATCCTGGTAGCCGCCGTCCTGGTCATGTTCATGCAGCCGGGATTTGCCCTGGTGGAAGCCGGTTTTACCAGGTCCAAGAATACTGCGAATATCCTGATGAAAAACCTGATGGACTTTTCCATCGGTTCCCTGATCTTCTGGTTACTGGGGTATACCCTCATGTACGGTGAGGATGTGGGCGGATTCGTCGGGAAGATATCCCTGTTTTACAGCAGCAGTGAGGTCAACGGGGTACCCGACAAAGCCTCCCTGATGTTCCAGACCGTTTTTGCAGCCACAGCAGCCACCATCGTTTCGGGTGCCATGGCGGAAAGAACCCGCTTCTCCGCCTACCTGATATTCAGTATCGCCATCACAGCGGTGATCTACCCCATCTCCGGGCACTGGGTCTGGGGCGGAGGGTGGCTGTCGAACCTGAATACGCCCTTCCACGATTTCGCCGGGTCCACCGTGGTGCACTCGGTGGGTGCCTGGGTGGGTCTCGCCGGCGCCACCGTCATCGGGCCAAGGCTCGGCAAATATACCGCTGACGGAAAGGCGAGGGCCATTCCGGGCCAGAACCTGGCCCTGGGGGCCCTGGGTGTTTTTATCCTCTGGTTCGGATGGTTCGGGTTCAATCCCGGATCACAGCTGGCAGCCGCGGGCACTGAGAATGCATCGGCCATTGCCCATATTTTTATCACCACCAACCTGGCAGCAGCTGCCGGTGCGGTCACCGCCATGGCGGTCACCTGGATGAAGTACAAGCGGCCGGGGCTCTCCATCACCCTGAACGGTGCACTGGCCGGTCTGGTGGCCATCACTGCAGGTTGCGACGTGGTCAGTCCCGGTGGCGCGGTGATCATCGGGATCCTGGCGGGGATCGTCCTTGTCTTCGGGGTCGCCTTCATCGATCAGGTACTGAAGGTGGACGACCCGGTAGGTGCCATTTCGGTGCACGGACTGAATGGTGCGCTGGGAACCATCCTGGTGGGTTTGTTCGATACCTCCAACGGGCTGTTCTACGGTGGCGGTGCCGCTCAGCTGGGATCACAGCTGATCGGGGTCCTCGCCATAGCAGCCTGGGCCCTGGGCCTCGGTTTCATTCTCTTCTTTACGCTTAAGGCCACTGTTGGGCTGAGGGTCTCCCGCAGGATCGAAGAAGAGGGCCTGGACGTTTATGAACACGGAGAGTCCGCATATAACTGACCCTTCATAGCAGGCGCAGCCAAATCACTGCGTTCACAACCAGTCAGCAAGTGGGGTTCCGGGAAACGGAGCCCCACTTTCATTTTATAAGTTATTAACACACTTTACTTGCTAAAAACATTGTAAATGCCTTTGGCGTCTTTTGATTCGTAATTTAAATACGTATATTTGCCTGCGCGAAGAACATGAAATCACATTCAAGCACGGTTAAGCGGTTGAATCAGAAGAGGAAGGTGAGATCCGGGTGAGAATGGGCTGGTCTAAGACTTGGAAAAAAACCGTTCTCACCCCCCCTGAAGAACGGTTTTTTTGTAACTATGCATCCACAAAGTCGGCGGAAATGAAGCATCAACAACCAGATAAAGAAGGATTATACCGGAATGTATTTGAGCACGACAACTGCGGTATTGGTTTCGTGGTCCACCTGAAGGGAAAGAAATCCCACGATATCATCAGGCGGGGACTGGAGACCCTGGTCAATATGACCCACCGGGGAGCGGAGGGCGCTGACAGCAAAACCGGCGACGGTGCCGGTGTGATGATCCAGATTCCCAGGGATTTCTATCTGATCCAGGGATACTCCCTTCCCCCGGAAGGACAGTTCGGCACAGGTCTGGTGTTCCTCCCGCAGGATCCTGCGGAGGCGAAGAAATGCGAGGAGATCCTGGTACAGATTGTCAGCGACGAGGGGGTCGAATTCATCGGTTTCCGGGAAGTTCCCCGGGACAACAGCACCATCGGGGAGATCGCCCGGGGTGCGGAACCCCAGATCAGGCAGATATTGCTGGGATCGGATCTTCCCCAGGATCAGCTGGAAAGAAAACTCTATATCATACGGAAAAGGGCGGAGAAATATGTGGCTGCCTCCAAGCTGAAGCAGAAGGGTTCCTTCTACCTGCCCAGCCTCTCCACCAGGGTGCTCATCTACAAGGGAATGTTCACCTCGGAACAGCTGGGTGAGTACTATCTCGATCTTCAGGATAAAAGGATGCAGAGCGCCATCGCCCTGGTCCATTCCAGGTTCAGCACCAATACCTTTCCCAGCTGGGACCTGGCACAGCCTTTCCGGATGCTCGCCCACAACGGGGAGATCAACACCGTGAAGGGGAACAGGTTCTGGATGAAGGCCAGGGAGTCGATCCTGAAATCGGAGGTCCTGGGCGACCTGGAACGGATCTACCCCATTATCGAACCGGACAAAAGCGACAGTGCCTCCCTGGACAATGCCCTTGAATTCCTGGTGATGAGCGGAAAATCGCTTCCCTACGCCATGTCCATCCTGATCCCGGAATCCTGGAATGAGAAGAATCCGATCTCACCCGATCTGAAGGCGTTCTACCAGTACCACAGCACCTTTATGGAGCCCTGGGACGGTCCCGCCTCCCTCATTTTCAGTGATGGCAGGTACATCGGGGGAATGCTCGACCGGAACGGTCTGAGGCCCTCGCGCTACATCATTACAAAGGACGATCTGATGGTCATGGGTTCCGAAGTGGGCGTACAGACTTTCCCGCCCGAGGAGATCCGGGAGAAGGGCAGGCTGAAGCCCGGTAAGATCATCCTGGTGGACATCCAGGAAGGAAGGCTCTACAGGGACGAAGAACTGAAGGCACAACTGGCCGCCGCCCATCCCTACCGGAACTGGATCCGCAAGAACATGGTGGACCTGGAGAAGATCCAGGCAGGCAATGTGATCCCCCCGGGCCTCGGGGAGGAGTACCCCAGGTACCTGACCTCCTTCAATTACAGCCGCGAGGATATCGAGAGCATCATCAAACCCATGGCCGCCACAGCCAAGGAACCCATCGGGTCCATGGGAAATGATGTGCCCACCACCGTCCTGAGCAGGAAACCTTACAGGCTATTCAACTATTTCAAGCAGCTTTTTGCCCAGGTCACCAATCCGGCCATCGATCCCATCCGTGAAGAACTGGTCATGACCCTCACCGGTTACCTGGGTTCGCTGCAGACCAACCTGCTGGATGAAAACCCGGATCACGTCAAAATGGTGATGTTCACCAGCCCCGTCATCAACAACACCTATTTCCAGGTGGTGAAAAACCTGCGCTACAAGGGATTTTCCAACCGGGTGATCCCCATTCATTTTGACGCGGAACGGGGAGCCGCAGGACTGGAAGAGGCCCTGGAAGAGATCTGCCGGCAGGCCGAGGAGGCGGTGGACCAGAACAACAATTACATCATCCTTACCGACCGGGGGATCTCCCCGGAGAAGGCACCCATCCCTTCCCTCATGGCTGTCTCGGCGGTTCACCACCACCTGATCAACCGGCGCAAGCGGATGCAGATCGACCTGGTGATCGAATCCGCCGAACCCAGGGAGGTCATGCATTTTGCCCTGCTGTTCGGCTACGGAGCCAGCATCATCAATCCCTATATGAGCTTTGCCATCATCGAACAGCTGGTGAAGGAACGGATCATTCAGCAGGATTTCGACAAGGCACAGGAGAATTACATCCAGGCAGTCAACAAGGGGTTGCTGAAGATCCTTTCCAAGATGGGGATCAGTACCCTGAGAAGCTACAGGGCGGCCCAGATCTTTGAAGCCGTGGGGATCGATCCCAAAGTGACCGACCGGTATTTCGAGGGAACGGTTTCCCGGATCGGCGGTATCGGAATGGAGGAGATCGCCGAAGAGGTGCTGATCCCTCACCGCAAGGCCTATACAGAGGATGTGCATGCATGGACCCTCACCGAAGGGGTGTATGCCTACCGGAAATACGGGGAGCACCATGCGTGGAATCCGGAGTCGGTGGCCCTGCTCCAGTGGAGCACCCGCAACAACGATTACAATAAATACAAGGAGTACGCCTCCCTTGTGGACTGCGAAACCGCCAGGCCCGGATTCCTGAGGGGCCTGCTCACCTATAAAAGAAATCCGATCCCCCTGGATGAAGTGGAACCGGTGGAGCAGATCCTCAGGCGGTTCGTGACCGGAGCCATGTCCTACGGTTCCATCAGCAGGGAAGCACACGAGGCCCTGGCCATCGCCATGAACCGCATCGGCGGCAGAAGCAACACGGGAGAAGGGGGCGAGGATCCGGAACGTTTCCTCCCCATGGAAAACGGGGACTCGAGGCGCAGTTCCATCAAGCAGGTGGCCAGCGGGAGGTTCGGCGTGACCACCGAATACCTGGTCAACGCCGACGAGATCCAGATCAAGATCGCCCAGGGGGCCAAGCCGGGCGAAGGGGGGCAGCTGCCCGGACATAAAGTGGACAAGATCATTGCCCGGACCCGCTACTCCATACCGGGAATCACCCTGATCTCTCCCCCGCCCCACCATGACATCTACTCCATCGAAGACCTGGCCCAGCTGATCTTTGACCTGAAAAACGTGAATCCCGAAGCCAAGATCTCCGTGAAACTGGTCTCGGAAACGGGCGTGGGGACCATTGCAGCGGGAGTGGCCAAAGCATCGGCCGACCTGATCACCATCAGCGGAACGGAGGGCGGTACGGGGGCCAGCCCCACCTCCTCCATCAAGCATGCGGGGCTGCCCCTGGAAATGGGGCTGGCCGAGACCCAGCAAACCCTGGTCATGAATGACCTGAGGAGGAAGGTGGTGCTGCAGGCCGACGGACAGATGAAAACGGGCCGGGATGTGATCATGGCCGCCCTGCTCGGGGCGGAAGAATTCGGATTTGCCACCAGCGCACTGGTGGTGCTGGGTTGCGTGATGATGCGCAAATGCCATCTGAACACCTGCCCCGTGGGGGTGGCGACCCAGGATCCGGAGCTGCGCAGGCGTTTCCGCGGCAGGGCCGATTATGTGGAGAATTATTTCCGGTTTGTCGCACAGGAGGTGCGGGAGCATATGGCAGAACTGGGGTTCAGGACCTTCGATGAAATGGTGGGCCGGGCTGACCTGCTGGTCAGGGATGAAAACGTGACCCACTGGAAGATCAGGAACCTTGATCTGAGCGACCTGACCGCCTTCCTGCCGGCTGCAGGGAAAAATGCATTGCGCAGGGTGGAGCCACAGCACCACAAAATTGAAGGGGTGCTTGACCACGAGCTGATCGAACGGGCCTCCGGGGCCATTGGGGAACAAAAACCGGTGACCATTCACCTCCCCATCAGGAATACGGACAGGACCGCGGGGGCCATGCTCTCCGGCAGGATCGCCAGGAAGTACGGAAGTACCGGATTGCCCGAAGGAACCATCAGGGCGCGTTTTGCAGGTTCGGCGGGCCAGAGTTTCGGGGCATTCCTGGTACCCGGGATCGAATTTTATTTGGAAGGGGATTCAAACGACTATCTGGGCAAGGGACTGGCAGGCGGGCGGATCATCGTGGTCCCTCCCCCCGGTTCCACCTTTGAATCGGATCAGAACATCATCATAGGGAACACGGTGCTCTACGGGGCCACCAGCGGCGAGATCTTCGTCAGCGGGGTGGCAGGAGAGCGGTTCGCCGTGAGGAACAGCGGAGCCACCGCAGTCATCGAAGGAGTGGGCGACCACTGCTGCGAATACATGACCGGCGGGCGCGTGGTGGTCCTGGGAAAAACCGGAAGGAATTTTGCCGCGGGGATGAGCGGTGGCATTGCCTACGTGCTCGACGAGGAGGGCGATTTCGACTACTACTGCAACATGGGGATGGTTGAACTCTCCCTGGTGGAGGACCTGAACGACAAAAAGGAACTCACTGACCTGATCAGCAGGCACTTTGAACTGACAGGGAGCAGGGTGGCCGAGAACATCCTGGCCGATCCGGACCGGTACATGGACCGCTTCATCAAAGTGATTCCTTATGAGTACAAGAAGGTCCTTCAGGAAATTCAACTGGAAGAGATCAGGAAGAAGCTGGCCAAAGTGGAGAAGGATGTGGAAATGATCGGTGACGTTTAAACTTTTGCGACCATGGGCGATCCTAAAGGATTTATGAAGATATCCATGAAACCGGCCGGAAACAGGCCGGTTCATGAACGGATCAGGGATTTCAGCGAGGTGGAACAGACCCTCAATTCGGAGGACCGGAGGCTGCAGGCTTCCCGTTGCATGGATTGCGGCATCCCCTTCTGCCACTGGGGATGTCCGGTGGATAACCTGATCCCCGAGTGGAACGACCTGCTCTTCCGGGGTGACTGGAAAGGGGCCATCGAACGGCTGCATGCCACCAATAATTTTCCCGAGTTCACGGGCAGGATCTGCCCGGCTCCCTGTGAACACAGCTGCGTGCTGAACATCGGCGAGGAACCGGTCACCATC
This sequence comes from uncultured Bacteroides sp., assembly GCA_964575865.1. Taxonomy (GTDB): domain Bacteria; phylum Bacteroidota; class Bacteroidia; order Bacteroidales. The sequence continues at coordinate 38,791 of CAZNSZ010000024.1, forward strand.
AGGGAAAATGAGGTGGCCATCGTCGAACGTGCTTTCGCAGAAGGGTACATTCAGCCTTCGCCCCCCGCGGTGCGCACCGGCAAACGGGTGGCGGTCATCGGAAGCGGCCCCGCCGGGATGGCCGCAGCCGATCAGCTCAACAGGGCCGGGCACCATGTCACCCTCTTCGAAAAGGATGAAAAGATCGGGGGCCTTCTTCGTTTCGGCATCCCCGATTTCAAACTGAACAAACGGACCATCGACAGGAGGCTGGAAATCATGGTGGCCGAGGGCCTTGAGGTCAGGACCGGCGTGGAAGTCGGGAAAGACATCTCCGCAGGAGAGATCCTTGAGCGCTATGATGCGGTGTGCCTGGCCATCGGTGCCATGGTCCCGCGGGACCTGCCTGTGGAGGGCAGGGATCTGGACGGGATCCATTTTGCCATGGAATACCTCACCCAGCAGAACAGGGTGAACGACGGGGTGTATGTGGCGTACGACAACCGCATCACCGCGGAGGGCAGGGACGTGCTGGTCATCGGGGGAGGCGACACGGGATCGGACTGTGTCGGGACTGCCATCCGGCAGGGTGCCAGGAGCGTCACACAGATTGAGATCCTGCCAAAACCCCCGGATAAGCGGGCCGAAGACAACCCCTGGCCCTACTGGGGAAAGATTCTCAAAACTTCCACCTCGCACGAAGAAGGGTGCGAGCGGCGCTGGTCGCTTTCCACCGTGAAGTTCCATGGCATGCAGCAACGGGTCACCCACGCCGAAGTGGAAGAGGTGGCCTGGGAGAAGGAGAACGGGCGCTACGCCATGAAGCCCGTTCCCGGTACCCGCCAGCAGATCGGGGCGGACCTGATCCTGCTGGCCATGGGATTTGTGCACCCTGTGCTGGAAGGCCTGGTGGGAGAATTGAATCTGGAGCTCGATCACAGGAAGAACATCGGGGTGAACCGTTCCACCATGGCCACCAGTGTGGACAAAGTGTTCGCCACGGGCGATGCCGTGAACGGAGCCAGCCTGGTGGTCACTGCCATCGCCTCCGGAAGGAGAACGGCCAAACGGATCGATGATTATCTTCTCGGAAAGGGGTAATTCATATTTTTTCTGACTTTTTCTTACCTATACCCATGAATCAGATGGGTGTTTGATATTTTTTTGATAAAATATTCAAAATACACCCCATAAAAAGAAGGGGGTCTTTTTCGATATTCATATATTTGCATGAAATCCGAAAAGACCTACCTCATGAAAAAGCAATGGCTGTTTGCCCTGTTGGCATTTGCACTGATCTCCCTGCTGGGAATCATCTTTCCCTTCAGTTTCAATACCGGCGATACCTCGGCCCTCGATTCCGGTGATGTGGCCTGGATGCTGGCTTCCACCGCGCTGGTGTTCCTGATGACCCCCGGCCTCGGTTTCTTCTACGGGGGGATGGTCAAACCGAAGAATGTGATCTCCACCATCCTGCAGAGCTTCATCGCCATGGGGCTGATCAGCGTCCTCTGGGTGGTGTTCGGCTTCAGCCTGGCATTCGGGGAGAGCGTGGGAGGCGAGGGATACGGCCTGTTCGGAAATCCCGCCACCTTTTTCATGTTCAGGGGCGTCGGCGGTGCACCGGATCCCAATTTTGCAGCCACCATCCCCCTGGCCCTCTTCGCGCTTTTCCAGCTGAAATTTGCCATCATCACCCCCGCCCTGTTCACCGGCTCTTTTGCCGGAAGGGTCCGCTTTACCGCCCTGATGATCTTTATGGTGCTCTTTATGATCTTTATCTACTGTCCGCTGGCTCACTGGACGTGGCATCCCAACGGATTCCTCCGCAACTGGGGGGTGCTCGATTTCGCGGGAGGGACCGTCGTCCATATGTCCGCGGGTATGGCCGCCCTGGCCGGGGCCTTCTTTTTCGGTCCCCGCAGGGATTATGCCAGGCCCTCCTACCCTGCCAACATCCCCTTCGTGCTGCTGGGGACGGGTCTGCTCTGGTTCGGCTGGTTCGGGTTCAATGCAGGGTCCGCACTGGAATCGTCCGATGTGGCGGTGAAGGCGCTCCTGAATACCAACACCGCTTCGGCCTCTGCCATGCTCGTATACATCTTCTTTGACGGGATCCGGGGAAGGAAACCTTCTGCGCTCGGGGCCTGCGTGGGGGCGGTGGTCGGGCTGGTGGCCATTACCCCGGCGGCAGGATTCGTCAATGTGGGCGCCAGCCTTTTCATCGGTGGATTCGCCGCCATCGCCAGCAACCTGATGATCTACTATTTCTCACGCCGCGGCGTGGATGACACGCTGGATGTGTTCCCCGCCCACGGCATCGGCGGCATGGTCGGTATGTTCCTCACCGGGGTATTCGCAGAAGAGGTGGGACTGATCCACGGAGAACTCACCACCTTCCTGTTCCACCTGCTGGCCCTGGTCCTGGTCACTGCCTTTGCCTTCGGTGGTTCCCTGCTGTTGTACTGGCTGACCAGCAAGATCGTTCCCATGCGGGTACCCAGTGTGTATGAGGATGTGGGACTGGACATGAGCCAGCACGACGAAACCCTCTTCTATGAGAACGACGCCAAGGTCAAAGAGCGGAAGCAGAAGCTGAAGGACTATTCACCTGACTTTTATCCCCGGAAGTTCAGGAAATAGGAACCCACCGCTTTTTTCCCTACTTTCGGACCGGCATCAAAGATGCAGAACAGAAATGGAATGCAGGGAACAATGCGGGGCGTGCTGTATCGCACCATCCATCTCATCTCCCATCCCGGGCATGCCGGACGGAAAGCCCGCAGGGGTCAGGTGCATCCACCTCACTGAAGATGACCGCTGCGGGATCTATCTGGATCCCGCACGCCCTGCTGTATGCGCACAATTCATGGCAGATCCCGAGGTCTGCGGCAGCAGCCGGGAGGAGGCTATGCACCTGCTGAGTTCGCTGGAGACAGGAACCGGTCCATGAGGATCCCCTTCAGTTTGCCTTTCACCCCTTCGTGATCCATGGTCCTGTTCAGTTCCTTCTCCATGGACGTGACCCCCCTGGTGTCGAGGCCACAGGGATTGATATAGGTGAAATAATCCAGGTTGGTGTTCACATTGAGCGCAAACCCGTGCATGGTGACATGCCTGCTGGACCTGACCCCGATGGCACAGATCTTCCTGGCCTTCACCGGATGATCCGCATCCAGCCAGACCCCTGTGGCCCCTTCCATCCGGGTGGCTCCGATCCCCTCCCCGGCCAGGAGGCTGATGATGGCATCCTCCAGCAGGTGCACGTACTGCTTCAATCCCATGCCCAGCGATTCCAGGTCCAGGATGGGGTATCCCACGATCTGCCCCGGACCGTGGTAGGTGATGTCCCCTCCCCGGTTGGTTTTGTAATAGGTGGCCCCTATTTTCTTAAGAAAGTCTTTATGGATCAAAAGGTTGCTCTCGTTTCCGCTCTTTCCCAGCGTATACACATGGGGGTGTTCACAGAAAAGCAGGTACTGGTCCGGGGATCCCCCCCGGGGCTCTCTTTTGTAATCCACCAGCCGGTTGAACAGTTCCTCCTGGAGATCCCATGCCTCCTGGTAATCCATCAGCCCCAGGTCCCTGTATACAATATGAGGAACGGCTTTATCCATGATCCCCTGTCTTTCCGATCCCTGCATGTCTCTCAGCGTGGTAAGAGGAACGGACAAGCGGACTCGATTCCACGGCATGGAACCCCATGGCCAGGCCCTTCTCCCGGTAGGCTTCGAAGCGGTCCGGGTGAATATATTCCACCACCGGCATGTGCTGCATGGTCGGCTGGAGGTACTGGCCCAGGGTAAGGACCTCGCACCCGGCACTGCGCAGGTCCTCCATGGTGCGGACCACCTCCTCCTCCCGTTCGCCCAGGCCCAGCATGATACCCGATTTGGAGACCACCCCGGACCGGGCGATCATGGCCACCACCTCCAGGCTCCTGGCGTAACGGGCACGGCTGCGGATGAGCGGGGTGAGCCGGTCCACGGTTTCCAGGTTGTGAGAGATCACCTCCGGCCCGGCATCGATGACCTGACTGACCAGCTGCGGTATGGCATCAAAATCAGGGATCAGCGTTTCCATGGTGAGCCCGGGAACCTCCCGCTTCAGCACCCGGATGGTCTCCGCCCAGAATCCGGCCCCCTTGTCCGGCAGGTCATCCCGGTCCACCGAGGTGATCACCGCATGGCGGATCTTCATGGTGCGGATCGACTCCGCCAGCCGGTAGGGCTCCTGTTCGTCCACGGGGAGCGGACGTCCGGTTTTTACCGCGCAGAACTTGCAGGCCCTGGTGCAGATTTCGCCCAGGATCATGAAGGTGGCGGTCCCCGCTCCCCAGCATTCGCCTATATTGGGGCAATTTCCGCTGGAACAGATGGTATGCAGCCGGTGGCGTTCCACCTGCTCCTTTACCCGCATGTAATGTGTCCCACCCGGCATCTGCATCCGCATCCATGCCGGCAGCCGTTTTCTTCCTTTTCCCCGCTCTTTGTTTCCCGTCATCTCCCTTTCCATCCTGCGAAGATAGTGTAAATTGGGACCGGGCCTACAGGTTGTTCAACACCTCCTGCACCTCCGCCAGGGTGACCTCCGAAGCCTGGTTCCCGAAGGAATTCCTCACGTAGGTGAGTACATCGGCCACCTGCTGCGGTTCAAGGTAATTCAGCGGTGCCATGACCGAATTGTAAGTCTCCCCGTGCACCACGATCTCCCCTTCCATGCCTTCCCACACGATCCGGATCAGCCGCTCCTTGTCCCCCGTAACCCATTCCGATTCGCGGATGGGCGGATGCATGCCGGGAACCCCGTTCCCGTCGGCCTGGTGACACGGAAGGCACGCCATGTTATAGACCTTCCTGCCGGGGTGATCGGCCATCGATTGCGGTCCGGGTGCCGCTTCAGCCTTTGCTTCCTCCGCCACCGGATCCTCCCCGGTATAGATCACCCTCCAGATGGTTCCTTTCCTGGAATCGGAAATATAGAGCGAACCGTCCGCTCCCTGGGCCAGTCCCATGGGCCGGTGTTCCGCATCGCCCGGATTGAACAGTGCGTCCCT
>CAZNSZ010000024.1:43925-51647 GCA_964575865.1 uncultured Bacteroides sp.
TCCGGGAAAAACTGGTGCAGCTGGTCCCTTCCGTGCTGGACGGCGTAGAGCTTTTCCTCCGTCCTGTTCCAACGGAGGGCCACCGCATGCCTGATCCCGGTGCTGTAGCGGTAGCCGTCTGTGAGCTGGTCCTGGTTCAGCCGGTCCGCATCGAACCGCCAGATCCCCCCGGCCCATTCAAGGATCGGGCAGGGATCCATGCCCGGCGATCCCCTGGTCCGCATCTGCTCCATGCAGGCATTGGAAGGGGCGCCCACTGTCACATACATGTGTCCCTCAGCATCAAAGTCAAAGGGCTTGGCCGCATGCTGCCGCTCATCCGGGAAACCAGCTGCCACCACTTCATAATCCTGGTCCGGGACCAGCTGGCCCCCGGGCAGCGGATAACGGACAATGGCCGTATCGGCCCCGAAATAGAGGTGGTTCCCCCTTAGCCTGATCCCGGTTCCGGACACCGTCCCGAAATAGCGGATCAGATCGGCCCGGCCGTCCCCGGTGGTATCCCGCAGGGCCACGGCTCCCGAGCCCTTGCTCATGTTGTTCAGGGCAACGTAAATGTCACCGTTGCCCGCCACATCGAGGTGCCTGGCGGGTCCCAGGTCCTCTGCCACTTTCAGTGCGGTGAATCCGGAGGGCAGGGTGAGCCCTCCGTTGCCGGGATCTCCCGAAAGTTTCATTTCCGGCGACCTGTCACTGCAGGAGCTGACCATCAGCACCATGAGGATCACAGCCCCGGTCATGCGGATGTGTTGTTGTCTTGCTTTCATGCCACAGTTTTTTGGATCCTATAACTAAACAACATCAAGTTAGCATTTTTGTTAATTTTGAGGGCCAAAACAGATCCATGAAAGACCGCAGCGAATTGCTGATGCTGGCCAAGCGGGTTCAGGCCATTGCCGAGAACGGGTTGCACTATTCGGAAGGCGATTATGACCTGGACCGTTACCATGACCTGGAGGAGATCGCAGCACGAATGCTCGCGCTGATCTCCAACCTTTCCGAGGATACCATCCGTGTGGCCACCCCGGAAAAGAACGGCTACCGCACCCCCAAGATCGATGTCCGCTGCATCATATTCAACGGGAAGGACGAGATCCTGATGGTGAAGGAACGGATCGATTCCCGCTGGTCATTGCCGGGAGGATGGTGCGATGTGGGATACACTCCAAGCGAGGTTGCTGAAAAAGAGGCCTATGAAGAAGCGGGGATCCGTGTGAAGGCCCGCCGGGTGCTGGCCATTTTCGACAAGAAAATGCATGACCATCCCGAAGACCTTTTCTATTCCTATAAGATTTTCGTGGAGTGCATTCCGGAAACCCTGGAGATCTCCACGGGAATGGAGACCCTGGATGTGGGATTCTTCGGCCAGGACGCTTTACCCGAGCTTTCCACGCCGCGGAATACCAGGTACCAGATTGATAAAATGTTTGATTTTCACTTCGGGCGGATCGACTGGCCGCTGATGGACTGATGGACTGATGGACAGGAATTCCAGCATAGTGGTGGTGGGTGCCGGAGCCGTAGGTGGGGCCACAGCCGCCCTGCTGCACAGGCAGGGCTACCGGGTGACCCTTGTCTGCAAATATCCTGAAGTGGCCAGGCAGATCAGCGGTGAGGGACTGCGGTTGCATGGCATGGGAAAGGAAATGAAGATTCCCATTCCGGCAGTGGCCACCCCGGCAGAGATCACCGGGCAGGCCGACCTGGTCCTGCTGGCCACCAAAGCACAGGACATGGCCCCGGCCGCCCGTGACATCCTCCCTCTGCTGCATGCCGGCAGCATGGTGATTTCCATGCAGAACGGGATCATGGAGCCGGAACTGGAAAAAATCGTCGGGAAAGAGCGGACGGTGGGGTGCGTGGTGGGATTCGGGGCCACCATGCATGCCTACGGCCATATTGAACTCACCTCGGACGGGGAAATGTGGCTGGGATACCCCGAAGGGAAAGCGGACGGAAGGCTGAAGGAGGTCCGGAATATCCTCCGGCATGTGGCCCCCACCAGTACGGTGGACGGCATCCTGCCCATCCGGTATGCCAAGCTGATCATCAATTCCTGCACCTCCACCCTGGGGGTCATCACGGGAATGGAGCTGGGGAACATCCTGAAGAAGCGAAAAGCCCGGCTGCTGTTTCTTAAGGTTGGGGAAGAGGCGATCCGGGTCGCAGATGCAATGGGGCTGGATGTTCCTCCTTACAACGGACGGATCCGGTTCCGTTCCATCCTGAGGTCACCCGCACCGGTCCGGCACCTGGCCATCCGGATCATCGGGATCCGGTACCGGAAACTGAAATCCACCAACCTGCAGTCCCTGGAACGGGGAGGGATCACCGAGATCGAATACCTGAACGGCTACATCGTGAAGCACGGAGAACTGCTCCATGTCAACACCCCGGTCAACCGCAGGCTGCTGGAGATGGTCAGGGAGATCGAGGAGAAAAAACGGCCCATCACCCCCGGCAACCTGGAGGAGATTCAAACCGTTGCCTGAGGCAGTGGGACTCGTACGGCAGTCCGGCAGCGGAAACCGGCTGATCAGGTGGTGCCTGGGTGAACCGGGTTGATCCATTCGAATTGGTCCCCGACACCAGTATTTACTATTCCCCTCTTATAATTGATTCTCGCTGCTTTCCAGTCTTTCAGATATCCACCGGAAAGGGCTTCATGGGATAGCCTGCCATGTCCCGGTTTCCAGATGGCCTCTTGCAGCCTCCTGTTGCCATACCTGCCGGTAAAGTACCCGATGCTGGGTTCCGAAAGATGCAACATGTCCACCCACCGGTAAAGGAGGCGGAGGGCTTCCCCGGCATCCTTCTTTCTGACGGCAATCGTGTATTCCCTGAAATAATACGCCTCTGAATTTCTGAACCGCCTGCGCCTTTTCTTCATCCACCGGATGAAACGCCTTGTCAAGAGAAACATGGCAACAGCCAGAACAACAGCCAGCAAACAGAAAACAACAAATCGCCCTGGAGAAAGGCCCAGAATAGTCTTCACATTGTCAACACCTTCTTCGTCCATCATACTGGCCTGCTCTGCCTGCAAAGAATCACGCACGCTGGCCAGCACCCCCAGGTCAGGATTGGGCCGGACCCGGATGGTTATTTCTTCGAGGGTTCTTTTAAACAGCTGCTTCCGGGAAGGATCATACCAGCTGAACGTCATTGCAGGGAGGGTGACCTCCCCCTCCTTCTCAAAAAGATAACGCATTGCATCAGATCTCACTGCGCTGATGGAGGTGGTGGTCCTGTTGTTCTGAACAGAGCTCCGGGCCTTATACATACTGACATCCGGAATGGAGTCCCATATCACAGGCGGGATCAATTCGGATACCGTAGACTCGGCGGTCCTCGTTATCCGGCGTACCAGCACATCCCCCACTTTCACCTGTTGCAGGTCCCCCTGCCACTGATCCGAGATCCCCAGCCCCGTGGTGACCAGCCACTCATCCCTGTCAAATCCGGCAGGTACCGGGGTCACCCTGATCCGCTTTTCATCGCTCGTGATCACGTGGCTGACCCCCTTGAAATCCCCTTCCGGAGGGGTTTCAACGGTAATTTCAAGGGAGGGAAACAGAATATCCTTTTCACTGTAGGGGAAAACATTGTAAATAAGCTGCACACCGGCATAGGTTTGTCCGTCTTTCCGTATCGAGGTCGAGACAGGCCTGAAAAAGGTAGTAAAGGCCCCATCCACTTTGATGTTGCCGGGATCGATGCCCCTGGTGAACCAGGTGGACGTATAGACCGTGATGGTCACCTCGACAGGTTCACCCACATAGACCGGGGATTTGTTCAGGCTGACCTCGCTCAGGAGTTGCTGCGAAACCACCGGGTGGATGCATACAGCCGTCAGCAGCACCGTCAGGAGCCCTGTCCGTTTACCATGTCTTCCCATCAGGTCCCGGTTTTAAATTCTCCTTTTTTACCTGGTATTCAAATTTCCTTTTCAGAAACAGGGCGGGATCATCATCCACTTTACGCATCAGGATCTGGCTGTTATCCGTTTGTTGCGCTCCCCCCTCCATCTCTTCCGGCACTTCATCCAGCTCTTTTCCTTTCCGGATATCGGTGGCCACGGTCTCCTCTTTCCGCTCTTTTTCCATATCTTCCTTGGTGGCTTCCTGACCGCCCCCGCTCAGGTCCTCCATGTCTTTGTTCTGCTCATTTTCCGTCGTCATCCGTGGCTGGGCCTCCTGTGCATCTTCCGGATTGACCTCTGATTCCCCTCCCTTCAACTGCCCCAGCTGTTGCTGGGCCTCCCTGGCCGGGGCAAAACCGGGATCCATTTCTGCAGCTGCCCCGAAGGCGGCAAGGGCAGCGGCGGTATCCCCGTTATTGAAATAGGCCAGGCCCAGGTTATATGCTCCCATGGCGGTGGTATCCTGTTTAAAGGCGCTGATGGCATCTTGATAGTCCCCCGCTTTGAAGTAAGCCACTCCTTTGCGCATGGGATCTTCAAAATGGTCTGCAGCCCCGGCATAATCCCCTCTGTTCATCAATCGCTGCCCCTGGTAGTCCGGTGTGAACCAGAGACCGCTAAAACCGGGTACGCCCGAACAGGAGGTGATCATCACAAGCGGAAAAAGGTAAATCACCCAGCCTTTCCTGAACCAGAACAGGAGCAGCAGTGCCATGGGGAGGGCCAGTAATAGCCCTGCATCCCGCCAGTCATCCTTTTTCTCTTCAGGCCGGGTCTTAAAGACCAGGTTCCGGCTGATCTCCGTGCTGATCAGTTCCATATCGCTGTCATCAAGGGTGAGCGGCTGTACCCTTACCTTTTCCAGAGAGGCGAGACGGGAGAGGACCTCTTCGTCCAGCGATGAAAAAACCACATGCCCGTCCGCATCCGTAACAGCGCCGGTTCCGCTCTCCCTGGGCACTTCGCTTCCCTGCCGGGTATTTACGGGAACAAGCATCACCTGGTGGCCGGAACCTTCAGTGAACCGCTGCAGGAGATCCAGATGGCCATCCTCAAAGTCGTCGGAAAAGACGAGCACCGTTCCCGGGGCAGTCGTCACACTGGTCACCGTGTCTGCAAGCTGCAGAGCGGCCTCCAGGTTCGATCCGGGAAATGGCATGATGGCGGGTGAAAGTCCGTCCAGGTGATTGCGAATGATCTCATAGTCTTTTGTTAACGGAATCACCGTATGGGCCGTTCCCGCAAAAACGATCAGTGCAGCCCGAGCCCGGGGATTCTCTTTGAGCAGATCGTGGACCTTGAACTTGGCTCGTTCGAGGCGGCTGGGCTGCAGGTCGGTGGCCATCATGCTCTGCGACAGATCCAGGATGATCACCATGGGCGTTTCCAGGTCCTGACCCGGCGTCTCCACCTTTTTCCATGCGGGACCGGAAAGTGCCAGCACACCGAAACCCAGTGCAAAGAACAGGACGGCGTTCATAAAAATCTTCACCCGGTCATTCCCCTTCCGGATCACATAGGGCCGCAGGTGCGCCGGTATGAATTTCGTCCATCGCACTTCCTGCCGGATGGAAAGGATGCCGATCACAGCTGCCAGGAATACCGGGATCATCAACCATAGAAATTGCGGCCGAAGAAAATGGAACAGGCTCCAGTCTATGGGAAAAAGATCTTTAACCATCGCCCGGCGTTTTCCTGGTTATGGTAGTAAACACATTGATCATCCCCGAAACCAGTGCCACGATCAGCAGAAGTCCCAGGGCGGCTCCCAGGGGATAGGGATACAACAAAGTCACCGGCTGATACTCTGCTTCCTCATATTCGATGGGTTCCAGTTTGTCAAGTTCTGCGTAGATCTCCTGCAGCCTCTCCCTGTCCCGGGCCAGGAAGTATTGTCCTCCGGTCAGCTCCGCAATTTCCTGCAGGGTGCGCTCATCCAGATCGGAACCACGGTTCCCGGGTGTCCCGATCCCGATGGTATAAACGATGACCGAATCGTTTTTGGCCATTTCGGCTGCATCCAGGGGCAGGATATCCTGTCCGGCATCCACCCCGTCTGTCAGCAGCAGCATCACCTTTGTCTCTATGGTGTCCCTTCTGAACATTTCGCCACCTTTCACCAGTGCCTTACCAATATTCGTCATTTGCCCCGCCATACCCACGTCCGCCCCGTCGAGCAACTTTCCTACCGTCTCCAGATCGGGGGTAAAGGGTGCCTGGATGTAGGCACTTGATCCGAAGAATATCAGTCCCATCCTGTCCCCTTCCCGCTTCCCGATGAACTCGTGCATCACTTCCCTGACGGCATCCCACCGCCTCGCCCTTTCCCCGTCGATCTCCCAGTCCTGTGTGGCCATACTGAATGAGATATCGGCCACAATCAGAAAATTGCGGGAGGTTTTCACCTTCATTTCCGGTTCCCCCGTCAGCCGGGGGGAGGAAAGCGCGGCCAGGGTCAGCACCCATCCGAGCATCAGGATGATCCACCTGAACCATCTCCTTCTTTTGATCAGCGCCGCTCTTTTCGGCTTCTGACCGGTGTATTCAACGGCTTTATTCATGGAGGGCAGCGTCAGCGATGCACTCCTCATCTTCAATGCCGGCAGAAACAGGTAGACCAGCAAAGGCAGGGGTAGCAGAAACAATACCCAGGGAGTTGCCAATTCGAAGTTAGCCGGCATGCGTCTTCACCCATTGTTTAGCGTTCAACAAAATTTTTTCCATGATCTCAGGTTCAATGGTCTTTCCTGTATACAGTGCAGGAAGGATCGCTTCCTGGTAATCTGTCAGGTGCACTTTCACACCTGTACTGTCCAGAAAGGCGATCCACCCTTTCCCATAGAGAGGGGCAACCTCTTCCCGTCCAAAAGCATGAATGGCGGTCTTCTTCAGCACCACGAACAATTGGGGGAACAGGTCAGTGGCGTGATTCATCACGTCCAGTTCACGCAGCGCATCGCGGCGGTACCGGTTCCTTACATATTTTCTGATCCGGAAAATGGCAACCAGGATCGCTGCAACAAGCACGATTCCTCCCAGCACATACCAGCCCGGTGCTCCAAAACTGAACGGCACAGGCGGAGGTTCGTACAGGTCATGTAACTGTACTGGGGAAGTGCTTTGAAGGATCATCGTTTTCCTCCCTTGAAAATGTCTTTGATCTGCTGATCGAGCGGTGCTGTCGTATGGATCATGAATACAGGGATCCGGTGTTTCTTCATCTGGTCCTTAAACGACTGATAATCTGTATCAAATCCCTTATGAAAACGGTTCCTCAGTTTTTCACTGGTCCCATCCACCCTGATCTGGGTTTCATGATCGCCGGCGATGAACCTGGTGTGAGGAATATCCTGCTCCATGGGATCGGTGATTTTGGCCAGAATGACATCGTTGTGCTGCGAGATCTGAGCGATGTTCTTAATCACATCCGGTGAATACCTGTGAAAATCGCTGATGATGACCACCAGGAAATCGTGGGTCACCATATTCCTGATCTTCAGGATGGTATCATGCAATGCCCGCTCGAAATCCACCGGTTGGGAACGCTCCAGTTCCCGGTTCCGGCTGACGATCCGCTCCAGCAGCCTGAGGATATTTCTGCGGTCACGCTTGGGAAGGATCACATCGGTCCCCTGATCGGCAAACACCACTCCTCCCACACGATCTCCCTGCTTGAGCACCCTGAAGGCCACCAGGGCTGCCAGTTCCGCTGCTACCACCGATTTCGTCCGTTTGACCGACCCGAAAAACATCGATTTGGACTGGTCCACCACGATCAGTGCCGGTTTTTCTTTCTCCTC